>NZ_JBFALF010000004.1:0-585544 GCF_040656115.1 Nonomuraea sp. NPDC050202
CATTCCGAACCCGGAAGTTAAGCTTCCCTGCGCCGATGGTACTGCACTCGGGAGGGTGTGGGAGAGTAGGTCACCGCCGGACAATCTTTATAGGGAGGGCCCCGACGCCGAGCGTCGGGGCCCTTTCTGTATTCTGCCGCGGCATCGCTTGTCGCTGTGGGGCGCGCATAGTACGGTCGCGTCCACGAGTGGTAACCAACAGGTACGGGCTTCCGTCGAGGGGGCCTGGTGAGCGAGATCTTCATCTCTTACCGTCGCGCCGACAGCGCCGCGGTGTCCGGTCGCTTGTATGCGGATCTCCAGAGGGCACGGACCATCTCGGCCGAGTAGTGCTCACCACTTCATCCAGCTGCCCAGGGTGCTGGCGTTGACGCCGAACTCCCGCGCCACCGACGCCACCGCCCCGATCGGTCTCCAGCACCATTTGCCTTCCGCGTCATGATGGACGCGCACTCGCCTTGGCGCATCGGTGTGTCCCTGTTGGCACCAGCGCGCTGAGCGTCCGCGTATACCGGATTTTCCGATGAGCGGGCCCTCAGGAGTCGGTCGTCGCCTGGCCTCCTTGATCAGCGGTGCACGGCACATAAGTGCCTTGAGACATGCCGCTTGCGTCTCTCATACCGCGGTGTCTGCGGTGCTGCGTGTGCTCGACCTGATCTGCCGAGCGAGCGACCCGCTGCAGGTAAGTCTCGCCCCCAGCCGCGATGAGTCTCGCGATGATCCCAGGTCTACACGTCACACCGCTCCATCGCACTCGAATCAGGAGACATCTTGAGGCTTCTTCTGACGTCCGGAGGCGTCACGAACGCGAGCATCCGCGATGCGCTGGTCGATCTGCTGGGCAAGCCCATCGCCGACTCCAGTGCCCTCTGCATCCCTACGGCGGAGTATGGCCACCCCATGTGCACGCCGGACTCTGCCTGGCGCTTCATCGCCGGACAGAGCCCGGCACCGATGTGCGACCTGGGCTGGAAGTCGGTGGGCGTCCTCGAGCTCACCGCACTGCCCAGCATCGGCAAGGACCGATGGGTCCCCTGGGTCCGGGAGGCTGACGTCCTGCTGGTGGACGGCGGCGATGCGACGTACCTGTGCCACTGGATGCGGCAGTCCGGGCTGACGGATCTCCTGCCGTCGCTGCCCGAGACGGTCTGGGTGGGGGTGAGCGCCGGAAGCATGGTGATGACCCCGCGCATCGGTGACTACTTCGTCGAATGGACGCCGCCCGCCGGAAGCGACCACACCCTAGGGGTCGTCGACTTCTCGATCTTCCCGCACCTGGAACACGAGCTCATGCCGGGAAACACCATGGCCGATGCCGAGAGATGGGCCGCCGACATCGCGGGTCCGGCGTACGCCATCGACGACCAGACGGCCATCAAGGTGACGGACGGCACCGTCGAGGTCGTCTCCGAGGGGCAGTGGAAGTCCTTTTCCTCCTAGCCGCCGACGCCAACCGCGCGTGAGCCAGGCGTCCTCTCGTGCCGCAGCCAGGGGCTCCTCCGGCACCCCTGGACAGTCACTCCACGAAACGGACACTCAGCCTGTTACCGGTACTTCGCCGTGGCCCTGCTTTCTGACCACCTGGGACATCCGACACCGGATCTCTGACCGCGACGTGCAGCTCGCCAAGTATTTCGACAGCGCCCGAGTGACGGCGCCTTACGGGGAGCGGCACGTTGCTGAACCCGGCCGGCGGCACACTAGCGGGGCGCCGGAGGGATTCTGGATAATGATCGCGTGCTCGCGGTCGGGGCGAAGGCGATACCGCGGCTGATCATCGTGCTCGCCCTGGTCGTTCTGCTCGTGACGGCCAAGAATCAGGTGCCGGCCGTGGTCAGTGCCGTTGACGTGCCGTCGTCGGGTGTCGTCCTGGCGCCGGAGCTCGTGCCTTTCAGGGCGGCCGTGCGGGGTCTGTCGTCCCCCTCGTCGCGCGCCGAATCGCCCGGCATGCCGCGCGTGGCGGCTCCGCGCGCGGCTGACAGGGCGAAGAGCGTGGCGAAGGTGCCGGCGAAGCAGATCTCGAAGCGGCTGGACCGCTTTCTGGCGGGCAGGCCGGGGCCGGTGACGGCGATGGTGAAGGAGCTGGGGACCGGGCGGGTCTACCGGTATCACGCCGGCGAGCGGCTGATCACGGCCAGCACGGCCAAGGTGCAGATCCTCATGGCGCTGCTCCTGCGTACCCCGTGGAAGAAGCTTCCCGCGGCGGTCAGGCGCGATGCGGAGAAGATGATCCGCTACAGCGACAACCACGCGGCCGACCGGCTGTGGCTGCGGATCGGGGGCGCGGCGGGGTTCAGCGCGGCGGGGAAGAAGTACGGGTTGAGGCACACCCAGGGCGTGCCGGGGAACTGCGTCGACCTGTACTGCTGGGGGATCACGAAGACGTCCGTGGACGACCAGGTGCGGCTCATGGCGGCGCTGGTGTCGGAGAAGAGCCCGCTGAAGGCCGGGGATCGCAAGCAGGTGCTCAAGCTCATGGGCGCGGTCGTAGCCGGCCAGGACTGGGGCATCAGCGCCGCCGCGTGCCGGGGCGAGCGCGTGGCGCTGAAGAACGGCTGGCTCAAGCGCGTCTCGAACAAGCTCTGGGCCACGATCAGCGTCGGGCTGATCAGGGACGGCGGGCGTGACTACGCCGTTGCCGTACTCACCGAGGGCAGCCCTGAGGTGGGGTACGGCATCGCGACGGTCGAAGGCGTGGCAGAGCGGATCATGCGTGACTTTCGGCGATGCCAGGAGTGACCAGCCGGTAGCCCACCCCGCGTACGGTCTGGATGAGCCGGTCGTCCTCGTCGCCCAGGCGCGCCCGCAGGCGCTTGACGTGCACCGCGATCGTGTTCGTCGAGGTGTTCGCGGCGGCGTGCCAGACGTGGCGCATGATCTGCTCGCGGGTGACCGTGCGGTCGGCGTTGCGCATGAGGTACTGCAGCAGCTCGAACTCGCGCAACGGCAGGTGCACGGCCCGCCCGGCCACGCGCACCTGATAGGCCTGTACGTCCAGCTCGACCCCGCCCACGGCCAGCACCTTGCGGGACTCGGGCGAGGCCGCCTGGATGAACGGCAGCAGCTCCGGCACCCTGTAGGGTCTGGCCACGCAGGCGGCGGCGCCGGCCGCGAGCGCGCGTACCGCCTGCTCGGCGTGTCCCTCGCCGACGCCGAGCAGCACGGGTACGGCCCGGGCCCGCCGTACGGCGCGGACGAACTCGACCGCGTCGATGACCGGCAGCGTAGCCGAGACGAGCACCACATCCGGCTGGAGGGCGCCCGCCTGCAGCAGCCCCTGAGCGCCGTCCGGGGCGCCGGTCACGGCCACGCCCTCGCGTTCGAGGGCCGTGGCCACGTCGTCCACGACGGAGTCGTCGGGGTCGGCGATGAGCAGTACGGGCTTGGTCCTCGTGTCCCCGTTCATCGTGGATGCCGCCTGCTGTTGGGTCATCAGCCGAAGCGCCCCGTGATGTAGTCCTCGGTCGCCTTCTGCGTCGGGTTGGTGAACATGCGGGACGTCTCGTCCATCTCGATGACCTTGCCGGGCTGGCCCTGAGCGGCGAGGTTGAAGAAGGCGGTCCTGTCGCTGACCCGGGCGGCCTGCTGCATGTTGTGGGTGACGATGACGATGGTGTACTTGTCCTTCAGCTTGGCCATCAGGTCCTCGATGGCCAGCGTGGAGATCGGGTCGAGGGCCGAGCAGGGCTCGTCCATCAGCAGGACCTCGGGCTGGACCGCGATGGCGCGGGCGATGCAGAGGCGCTGCTGCTGACCGCCGGACAGGCCGGCGCCGGGCTTGTTGAGGCGGTCCTTGACCTCGTTCCAGAGGTTGGCGCCCTTGAGGGAGTCCTCGACGATGCCGTCCATCTCGGACCTGGAGATGCGACCCCGGTTGAGGCGGAGGCCGGCGGCCACGTTCTCGTAGATCGACATCGTGGGGAACGGGTTGGGGCGCTGGAACACCATGCCGATCAGGCGGCGGACCGAGACCGGCTCGATCGTGGGGGCGTACAGGTCGTCGCCGTCGAGCAGCACCTTGCCCTCCACCCGCGCGCCGGGGATGACCTCGTGCATGCGGTTGAGCGTGCGCAGGAACGTCGACTTGCCGCATCCCGACGGGCCGATGAAGGCGGTGATCGAGCGGGGCTCGATGGTCATGGACACGTCCTCGATCGCCTTGTGCGATCCGTAGTACGCGTCCAGGCCCGAGACCTGGATCTGCTTGGACATTGTGGTCGTTTCCCCCTATCGGCCCTTGGCAGGCGAGCGCCACCAGGCGATCAGGCGCGCCACCAGGTTGAGCAGCATGACGATCAGGATGAGCGTGAGGGCTCCGGTCCACGCCCGGTCGATGGCGGTGTCGTTCGGACGGGCCGCCTGGTCGAAGACGAAGAGCGGAAGGCCCATCTGCGGCCCGTTGAACGGGTCGTTGTTGATGGAGTTGGTGAAGAACACCGTCATCAGCAGCGGCGCGGTCTCGCCGGCGACGCGGGCCACGGCCAGCATGACACCGGTGACGATGCCGGTGAACGCGGTGGGCAGCACGACCTTGACGATGGTGCGCCACTTGGGCACGCCCAGCGCGTACGAGGCCTCGCGCAGGTCGTTCGGCACCAGCCGGAGCATCTCCTCCGCGGACCGCACGACCGTCGGCATCATCAGGATGGACAGCGCCAGCGCGCCCGCCCAGCCGGAGAACTCGAAGCCGAGGAAGAGGATCCAGAACGCGAAGACGAACAGGCCCGCAACGACGGAAGGGACGCCGGTCATGACGTCCACGAAGAAGCTGATGGAGCGGCTCAGCCGGCCGCCGTTGCCGTACTCGACCAGGTAGATGGCGGTGAGCAGGCCGATCGGCACCGAGATGAGCGAGGCCAGCAGGACCTGTTCGAGCGTGCCGATGATGGCGTGGTACGCGCCGCCGTTGGCGTCCCTGGCTCCGATGCCGTTCATGGAGTGGGTGAGGAACTCCAGGTCGAAGCGGGCCAGGCCGTTGGAGATGACCAGCCAGAGCACGGAGACGAGCGGCACCACGGCCAGCGCGAACGCCAGATAGACCAGGCCCTGGACGACCCGGTCCTTGATCCGGCGGCCGGTGGAGATGTGTTGGATCGTGGTCATGCGCCGGTCCTCGCGTACTCCTTGCGGCGGTTGATGACGAACCGCGCCGCCATGTTGACCAGCAGCGTGATCACGAACAGCACCAGGCCGGACGCGATCAGGGCGCCCCGGCCGATGTCGTTGGCCTCGCCGAAGCCGTTGGCGATGTTCGCCGCGATGCTGTTGGCGTGCGGGGTGAGGATCTGGAAGGTGATGTCGAAGGTGGCGGGGAAGATCAGCGCGACCGCGATGGTCTCGCCCATGGCGCGGCCGAGGCCGAGCATGGCGGCGCTGATGACGCCGGGGCGGCCGAACGGCAGCACGGCCATCCTGATCATTTCCCAGCGGGTCGCGCCGAGCGCGAGCGCCGCCTCCTCGTTCATCTTGGGGGCCTGGAGGAACACCTCGCGGGAGATGGCGGCGATGATCGGCAGGATCATGATGGCCAGCACGACCGAGCCGGCGAGCATGGTCTTGCCGCCGATGATGCCGTCACCGCCGAACAGCGGGAACCAGCCGAAGGTCTCGTTGAGCCACTGCGAGGGCGTCCTGAGCAGCGGCACCAGGAACGCCACGCCCCAGAGGCCGTACACCACGCTGGGCACGGCGGCGAGCAGGTCGATCAGGTAGCCGAGCGGGGCGGCCAGCCTGCGCGGCGCGTAGTGCGAGATGAACAGCGCCACGCCGACCGCGATCGGGGTCGCGATGACGAGCGCGAGCAGGGAGCTGAGCACGGTGCCGAACGCCAGTGCCGCGATGCCGAACTCGCGGCTGCTGTTGGGCTCCCAGGTCAGCTCCGAGAAGAAGTTCGCCTCGTTCGCCCGCAAGGCCGGGATCGCCTCGCTGATGAGGAACACGGCGATGGCCGCCATGATCGCCAGAAGGGCGACGCCGGCCGCGGTGGACAGGTAGCGGAAGGGCGCTTCACCGCGGCTGCGCCGCGAGGCGGACCGGCTCGTGGCCGGCCCGCCGTCACGGGTACGTACGTTGGTCGCCATAGGGGATTAGGAGATCGCCTCGACCGCGGTCCGGACCTTGGTGAGCAGAGTGCCCGAGAGCGGGGCGTAGCCCAGCTCCTTGAGCGCCGCCTGGCCCTCGTCGCTGGAGGTGTACTTGAGGAACTCCTTGACGACCTTGGCCTCCTCGGCCGGCAGGCCCTTCTCGCAGGTGATCTCGTAGGTCACCAGGACGATCGGGTAGGCGCCCGCGGTCTTGGTGGCGTAGTCGATCGACAGGGCCAGGTCGTTGCCGGTGCCCTTGATCTCGGCCGTCTCGACCGTCTTGGCCGCGTTCTCGGGGGTCAGCTCGACGAACTCGCCGGCGCCGTTGGCGACCTTGGCCTTCTGCAGCGAGGAGTTCTCGGCGTAGGAGAGCTCGACGTAGCTGATGGCGCCCTCGGTGTCCTTGACGGAGGAGGCGATGCCGTCGGAGCCCTTGGAGCCCTGGCCCTTGGCCTCGGCCGGCCAGGCCTTGGCGGGCTCGTGCGGCCACTCGGCCTCGGCCGTGGCCTTGAGGAACTTCGTGAAGTTGTCGCTGGTGCCCGACTCGTCCGAGCGGTGGAACGCCTGGATCGGGGTGGAGGGCAGCGTGGCGCTGGGGTTGTCGGCCTTGATGGCGGCGTCGTCCCACTTGGTGATCTTGCTGTTGAAGATCCCGGCGAGCGTCTTGGGGGAGAGCTGCAGGCCCTCGACGCCGGGCAGGTTGTAGACGACCGCGACCGGGCCGGTCACCATCGGGATGTTGATGGCGTTGCCGGTCTTGCACCGGGCGTTGGCCTGGGCGGGCTCGTCCTCCTTCAGGGCCGAGTCGGAGCCGGCGAAGGCCACCGTGCCCTGGATGAACGCCTGCACACCCGCGCCCGAGCCGCTGGGCTGGTAGTTCAGGGTGACGCCAGGGTTCGTGGCCGTGAAGTTCTTCGTCCACTCGGTGATCGCGTTGGCCTGGGCCGAGGAGCCCGCGGCGTTGATCGTGCCACTCAGGCCACCGTTGTCGTTGCCCGCGGCGGGTGCGCCGGCGCTGGCGGAGCTGGTGCTGCCAGCGCCGGCGTTGTTGTCTGTGCCGCACGCAGCGAGCGAGAGCGCGCCGACGACGGCGACGGCGGCGAGCCGGCCTGCATACTTCACGGTTGGGTTCCTCCCACTTGGTCCTTAGTCGCCATGAAGGTATGCAGCGAAGGTGACTCAGACCCCCTATCAAGGGTGAACGTTCGGTGAACGCGCCAGGTCACCCTCATGATGGGTGCTATGACTTATCGCGTATGCGTGGTGTGCATGGGGAACATCTGCCGATCGCCGATGGCCGAGGTCGTCCTCCGTCAGACGCTCGCCGACCGCGGCCTCGGCGACCGCGTCATCGTCGAGAGCGCCGGGACCGGCGGGTGGCACGTCGGGGATCCCATGGACGAGCGGGCGCTGGAGATCCTCGCCGCGCGCGGCTACGACGGCTCCACGCACCGGGCCCGGCAGTTCACCAAGGACTGGTTCGACCGCTACGACCTCGTGCTCGCCATGGACCGGGACAACCTGTCCAACCTCCGCCGGCTGGCCTCCGCCGGGGTGGAGGTGCAACTGTTCCGCTCCTTCGACCCGGCGGCGCCGGAAGGGGCCGAGGTGCCGGATCCGTACTACGGGGGCCGGGAGGGGTTCGAGGAGGTGCTGGGGCTGGTCGAGGCCGCCTCCGAGGGGATCGCCAAGCACATCGCCGACTCGCTCGATGAGAGTCACTGAGGACCTCGGCTCGTCGCACGGCTGGCGGCTGCGGCGGGGCGTGCTGGACGACGGGCGCGAGGTGTTCGCCAAGACCGGGGCCGCCTCCGAGGTGTTCGCCTCGGAGGCGGCCGGGCTGCGCTGGCTGGGCGAGGCCGCCGCGGTGCCCGAGGTGATCGAGGTGGGGCCCGAGCGGCTCGTGCTGTCCTGGGTACGCCAGGAGCGGCCCGACGCGGCCGCCGCCGAGCGGTTCGGGCGTTCGCTGGCCCGGCTGCACAGGGCCGGGGCGCCGGGCTTCGGCGCGCCGTGGGCCGGGTTCATCGCCGAGTTGCCGATGGACAACTCGCCCTGCGCCGACTGGCCGGCGTTCTACGGTGACCGGCGGGTGCTGCCGTTCCTGCGGCTCGCGCGGCTGCCTGCTGCTGACGTCGCGCTGGTGGAGCGGGCGGTGGGGCGCTTCACCGACGTCGCGGGGCCCGCGGAGCCGCCCGCGCGGATCCACGGGGATCTGTGGAGCGGGAACGTGCTCTGGTCGGGCGGGGAAGGGGTGCTGATCGATCCGGCTGCCCATGGTGGGCATCGGGAGACGGATCTGGCCATGCTGGAGCTGTTCGGGCTGCCGTACCTGGATCGGGCGCTGGGGGCGTACCGGGAGGAGTGGCCGCTCGCGGAGGGGTGGCGGGAGCGGGTGCCGCTGCACCAGCTACATCCGCTGCTCGTGCACGTGGTGCTGTACGGGGGGAGTTATCGGGAGAGCTTGATGAGGGCGGTGCGGCGGGTGCTGGCCCTCTGACTTGTCTTCACGGCTGCGGCGGCGTGGCGGGCGACCTGTGCCGGCGCTCAGCCGTCCTCTCGCTTGCGGTAGGCCCTCAGCCGTCCTTTCGCTTGCGGTAGGCGCGCTGCTGGCAGGCGCGTGAGCAGTAGACGCGGGGACGGCCCGAGGCGGCCGGCTCCAGCGCCTTGCCGCACTCCCGGCAGGTTTCGTCACGATTTTCGTCACGCTCGCGGATGAGGGCCTCGACGCCGTCCAGGAGGCGGCGCAGGCCGAACTCGAAGGAGTCCTCCGGGTGGTCCCAGCCGCCCGACTCCCACAGGTGGGTGATCGCCGGGTAGCGGTCGAGGCGCTCGTACAGGGAGTCGCGGGATCCCCACCACTCCTGCTCGGACACGCCGCTGCGGCGCTCCTCGCGCTGCGTCTCGACCAGGACCAGGGCCTCGGCGTCCACGAAGCGGCCGAGCAGGCCGATGACCGCGATCACCTCGGACGGCCTGAGCGCGGTGCCGGTCAGCGTGGCCAGCATGTCGTCGTAGTGGGCGACCCCGTGCGGGCCCGGGAGGTGGCGGGTGCCGCGCACCTCGGCCAGCCACGGGTGCCGCCTGCGGATCTCCCACGCCTGCCTGGCGATCGCCTCCAGCCGGGCGCGCCAGCCCTCCTGCTGGGGCAGGGCCTTCGGGTGCTCGCTCATGACCTCGTCGCTCATGAGATCGACGAGCTGGTCGCGGCCGGGCACGTGGCGGTAGAGCGACATGGTCGTGAAGCCCAGCCGGTCGGCGACCTTGCGCATGGACAGGCCCTCCAGGCCCTCGGCGTCGGCCAGCTCGATGGCGGCGCGCACGATCCTGGCCACGCTCAGGCCGGGGCGCGGCTCGGGCTCCTCCTGCCGCCACAGCAGCTCGACGGGATCCTGGCTCATTGGCATGCCTCTAGTTTATGGTGTACTACTTCGTGTACGGCATAAACACGGTGGAGGTAGCTGAGATGTTCTACGTGTCCCCGGCAGGGGACGACTCCTGGCAGGGCTCCTTCGAGCACCCGTTCCGGACCCTGGAGCGGGCCCGGTCCGCGGCTCGCGAGGTCCCCGGCGAGGTCGTCGTGCGGCTGAGGGGCGGCACGCACGTGCTGACCCGGCCGTTCGAGCTCACGGAGGCCGACTCGGGGACGGTCTACGAGGCGTACGGCCACGGGACCGCCGAGCGGGAGGAGGCGGTGGTGAGCGGCGGCCGGCAGATCACGGGGTGGCGGGAGCGCGACGGCGTCTGGCTGGCCGAGGTCGGCGACCTGGAGATCCGCCAGCTCTACGTGGACGGCCGCCGGGCCGCCCGCGCCGCCATCCCCGGCCTGCCGGGGGCGGCGGAGGCGACCGGGACGGGATACGTCACGGACAGCGCCGAGCCGCTCGGGTGGCGGAGCGCCGAGTTCGTCCACCGGGGCGTCTACCCGTGGACGGAGGCGCGGCTGCGGATGGACCGGGTCGCGGCCGAAGGGGACCGGACGGTGATCACCATGGCCCAGCCCGGGTTCGGGTGGGCCGTGGAGCTGTACAACTCCACCTGGGAGGGCAACACCTCCCGCGGTCCCGGCCTGCCGACGGCGATCGAGAACGACCCGGGGTTCCTGCGCGAGCCGGGCACGTTCGTGCTCGACCGGTCGCGGCCGGGGGGTCACGTGCTGATGTACCTGCCGCTGCCCGGTGAGGACCCCGCGCGTACGACGGTGGTCGCGCCGGTCCTGGAGACGCTGGTGCGGGTCGCGGGGGCGCGGGACGTGGCGTTCAAGGGGCTGGTGTTCGCCGACGCCACCTGGTTGCGGCCGGGCCGTCCCGAAGGGTTCGTGCACTACCACGGGAGCGGCTACTACGAGGGTGGCGGGGTCGAGACCGCCGTTCTGGGCGAGGGCGCCTCCGTGACGTATCCAACGGATTCCGTCACGATCCCGGCCTGCGTGCGGTTCGAGGAGACGACGGGGGCGCGGGTCGAGGGATGCCGGTTCACCCGGCTCGGGGCCTCCGGGCTGGGGGTCTCCGGGGGCGAAGGGCTCACGGTACGCGGCTGCGACTTCGACACGCTGTCCGCCGGGGGCATCGTGGTGTCCGGCAGCCGGGGGACCACCGTCGAGGACAACCGGGTGCGGCAGGTCGGGCTGGAGTTCAGCGGGTCGCCGGGGATCGCCGTGACCGGCACGCACGGTTGCGTCGTCGCGAACAACGAAGTCAGCCAGGTGCCTCACTGCGGCATCGTCGCCGGCGCGGGCGAGGGCACCAGGATCCTGCGCAACCTGACCGTGGACACCATGCAGGTGCTCGCCGACGGAGGCGGGGTGTACATGAGCGGGCCCCAGGGGGAGGGGGCCGAGGTGCGGGGGAACGTGATCAAGGACACGCGCACGCCGTACAACTTCGGGCTCTACCTCGACTACGGCGCCAGCGGGGTGACCGTCGAGGAGAACGTCGTCATGCGCGCCGACAACACGTCCGTCCTGCACGTGGGGCCGCCGCTGGAGAACGTCGTCTTCCGGGGCAACTTCTGGGACGCCGACCCGCTCGGGCACGACGACCCGCCGAGCGGGGTCACGTACGAGGAGAACGTGACCATCAAAGATGAACGCGAGCTGAACGCCGCGACCGAGGACATCCGGTCGCGGGCGGGTCTGCTGCGGCCCCGGGGCTAAGAGCTTCTGATCGTGGTGCCGTTGAGGCGGTTGATCACCTCGTTGTGCAGGATGCCGTTCGTGCACACCAGGCTGCCGCCCTCCAGGCTCTTCACCCCGGCGGTGTCGGTCCAGACGCCGCCGGCCTCCTCGACGATCACGGTGAGCGCGGCCATGTCCCACGGGGACAGCTCCGGCTCGGCCGACAGGTCCACCGAGCCTTCGGCGACCATCATGTGCGACCAGAAGTCGCCGTACGCCCGCGTGCGCCAGCAGGCGCGGCTGAGGTCGAGGAAGTTGTCGAGCTTGCCCCGCTTCTCCCAGCCGCCGAAGCTCGAATAGGAGAACGAGGCGTCCTCCAGGGCGGACACGGAGGACACCTGCATGCGGGACGCCTTGGTCAGGCTCTTGCCCGTCCACGCCCCGCCCTCGGTCGCCGCCCACCAGCGCCGGCCGAGGGCGGGGGCCGACACCAGGCCGACGACGACCTTGCCGTACTCCATGAGCGCGATCAGCGTGGCCCAGACCGGCACGCCGCGCACGTAGTTCTTGGTGCCGTCGATGGGGTCGATGATCCACGACCGGGCGCCCCACCCGGTCTTGCCGAACTCCTCGCCCACCACGGCGTCGCGCGGCCTGGCACGGCGCAGCGTGCCCCGGATGGCCTCCTCCACGGCACGGTCGGCGTCGCTGACCGGCGTCAGATCGGGCTTGGTCTCGACCTTCAGGTCGACCGCCTTGAACCGCCGCATGGTCAGGTCATCGGCGGCGTCCGCCATGACATGCGCGAGGCGAAGATCATCGTTATAACCCTGCACGGTCGCCCACGCTACCGTGTCGGGTATAGAGAGCATCAGTCGCTAAAGCCCCTTTTCTGGTAACTCGCATTCCAGTTACTCGCCGGTAGCATGGTCGGTATGTCGGTAGATGTCGGTGGCCTCCTGCTGGATACAGTTCCGTTTGCCCGGACTTTGGGGATCGTCTTCGAGACGGTCGAGGACGGGCGGGCGGTCTGCCGCGTGCCGGACCGTCCGGAGCAGCGCAACCACGTGTCAGGGCCGCACGCCGGGGTGCTCTTCACGCTCGCGGAGTCCGCGTCGGGGGCCGCCGTGCTGTCGTCACTGGGCGACCAGCTCAGCCGGGCGGTGCCGCTGCCCACCACGGCCACCATCGAGTACCGGAAGGTGGCGCTGGGGGAGGTGCGGGCCGAGGCCCGGCTGCTCGCCTCGCGCGAGGAGGTCGTGGCGAGACTGGACGCGGGGGAGCGGCCGGTGTTCGACGTGGCGGTGGAGATCACCGACGCGGGCGGCGACGTGGTGTCGGCCCTGACCGTCACCTGGACCCTCCGCCCGAACCGGCCCCGCTGAGCCGGCGGCGCTTCCCGCCCGCGCTCGTGCCGACCGTCGGATGAGCCCCGGTGACGGCGGCGAGGTGCATCGTCAGGAGGCGTCGTTGGGCAGGTGCGTCGTTCGGGCCACGGGTGGGTCAGGAGGCGTCGTTCGGGACGGGCTCGCGGCGGGGGGTGGACGGGTCGTCCGGGGTGCCCTCGCGGCTGGACAGGAGGCGGCGCAGGGACTCCAGGCGGGCGGGGTCGGCGTTGCCGGCCGCGACCCAGGCGTCCAGCGCGCAGTCCTCGTCCAGGTGGGTGCAGCCCTTCGGGCAGGTGACCGTGCCCTCCACCAGGTCGGGGAAGGCTGCCAGCACCGTCTCCACCGACACGTGCGCCAGGCCGAAGCTGCGCACGCCCGGCGTGTCGATGATCCAGCCGCCCTCGGGCAGCTCCAGGGCCACGGCCGAGGTGGAGGTGTGGCGGCCGCGGCCGGTGACGGCGTTGACCTGGGAGACGGCGCGGTTGGCGTCGGGAACCAGGGCGTTGACCAGCGTCGACTTGCCGACGCCCGAATGGCCCACCAGGACGCTGATGCGGCCGGCCAGGTGATCGCGCAGCTCGTCCAGGGAGCCGCCCTTGTGGACCACGACGTGCGACACGCCCAACGGCTCGTAGAGCGCCACCAGCTCGTCGGGCGGCGCGAGGTCGGGCTTGGTGAGGCAGAGCAGGGTGTCGATCTCGGCGTCGAAGGCCGCCACGAGGATCCTGTCGATCATGCGGGGGCGCGGCGGCGGGTCGGCCAGGGCGGTCACGATGACGAGCTGGTCGGCGTTGGCCACGACCGGCCGCTCGATGCCGTCGGTGTCTTCCGTGTCGTCGGCCGAGCGGCGCAGCATCGACGTGCGCGGCTCCACGCGTACGACTCTGGCCAGCGTGTCCGGGCGGCCCGAGACGTCTCCCACCAGAGCCACCCTGTCGCCCACGACGATGCCCTTGCGGCCCAGCTCGCGGGCCTTCATGGCGATGACGAGCCGGCGCTGCGGCGGCTTGCGTTTCTGGGCCGAGCCCTTGGGGCGCTCCGGCTCGACCAGCGTCGTGTAGCGGCCCCGGTCGACGGCCACCACGAACCCTTCAACGGCGTCCTCGTGCGCAGGACGGATCCGGGTCCTGGGGCGGGAACCCTTGCCCGGCCTGACCCGTACGTCGTCCTCGTCGTACTGCCGCTTGCTCAGCGGTCCGCTCCCATGCGCTCGCTTCCTCTCTGTGCTCGTGCTGTGTGCGTGCGGTCGTGATGGCCGGGCCGCGTGGCCAGGCCGTCGCGCCGGCGTGCCTCACCTGTGCCACCGGCGAAGGGCCGGCCCGCACCACCGATGGCTGTCGCCGTGGAGCTCTCCGGTGGGAGGAAGGCCCCCGCGGTGCTCCATCGTGCGCGGCCCGTGCTGGTGGGGCGCCGACCGGCGTGGCCGTGCCCTGCTGAGCGCCGGCGTGCGTGGCCGGGGCTCGTGAGGGGACGGCCCGTGCGGGCGGTGTCGAACGTGTGCGTGCAGGTGTAGCCGATATCGATGCTGCGGACGCCATCCTGCGCTGAGCGGATGGCGGTGTCTTGCTGGTGGATCATCTCTTCTTCGCCATGCTGGCAGCGCGCGGTCACGTGCCGCCCTTCCCCGAAGTGCCCGGCGTGCTCCTGGCGAAACCAGCCGTCAGGTGACGGTGTCGGCCGGCCCTGATCGCGGAGGTCATCGGGCTTCCAGCATCGCCGTCCACATCTGGACGAACTCTGGCAGGGTCTTGGCGGTCGTCGCGATGTTCTCCACCTCGACGTCCGGCACCGCCAGGCCGATCACGGCTCCCGCCGTGGCCATGCGGTGGTCGTCGTAGCTGTGGAAGGTGCCGCCGTGCAGGGGGCGGGGGCGGATGATCAGGCCGTCCTCCGTCTCCTCGGCGTCGCCTCCGAGGCGGTTGATCTCGGTGGCGAGGGCGGCGAGGCGGTCGGTCTCGTGGCCGCGCAGGTGGGACACTCCCCGGATGCGGCTCGGGGTCGAGGCCAGCGCCGCCAGGGCGGCGATCGTCGGGGTCAGCTCACCCACGTCGTGGAGGTCGGTGTCGATGCCGGTGATCCGACCCGTGCCCGTGACCACCAGGTCGGCGGTGCCCGGCCCCGTGGAGCCGTCGGAACCGGCGGGGACGTCGATGCCCGTGGCATCCGCCGAGTCGGAGTCTGCCGGTGCGTGTGTGCCCGGGGCGCCCGCCGAGTCGGGGTCTGCGGGTGCGTGTGTGCCCGTGGCGCCCGTCGAGGCAGGGCCAGCCGGTGCGCGGGTCACCGTGGCGCCCATGGCGGTGAGCAGGTCGCGCAGGGCGTCGCCTGCTTGCGTGGTGCGCAGCGGCCAGGCGGGGATCGTGACCGTGCCGCCCGTCACCAGGGCAGCCGCCAGGAACGGCGCCGCGTTGGACAGGTCGGGCTCCACCGTCATGTCTCTGGCCGCGATCGGGCCGGGCTCCACCCGCCACACGTCGCGCTCGCCGTCGTCGACCCTGACGCCCACCGCCCTGAGCATCTCCACCGTCATCTCGATGTGCGGCAGCGAGGGCACCGGCGGGCCCACGTGGCGGATCGTGATGCCCTTCCCGAAGCGTGCGGCCGCCAGCAGCAGGCCCGAGACGAACTGCGACGAGCCCGACGCGTCGAGCGTGACCTCGCCGCCCGCCAGCGGCCCGCTGATCGTGAACGGCAGCGCGTCGTTGTCGATCCTCGCCCCCAGCGAGCGCAGGGCGTCGAGGATGGGGCCCATCGGGCGCTTGCGGGCGTGCGGGTCGCCGTCGAAGGAGACGGGGCCGTCGGCCAGGGCGGCCACCGGGGGCACGAACCGCATGACCGTGCCCGCCAGGCCGACGTCGATGTGGGCGCCGCCGCGGACCGGGCCGGGCGTCACCTGCCAGTCGACGCCCGCCGAGGTCTCCCGCACGGCCACCAGCGTGGTGCCCAGGGCCCGCAGCGCCGCCACCATCAGGTCGGCGTCGCGGCTGCGCAGCGCCTGGCGCACGACTCCCGGGCCGTCGGCGAGCGCGGCGAGGAGGAGCGCACGGTTGGTCACCGACTTGGAGCCGGGCAGCGGGACGGTGGCGGAGACCGGGGTGGTCGCCGACGGCGCGGGCCAGTGCGGAGCGGGCATGGTCAAAGAGTACTGGCCGTGGCGGGGCGGGGGTCACAGCCTGTGGATGACGACTGCCGCGCTGTCGCGACCTGTGGATGGACGCTGGAAGACAGCTCGTACGGCTGCGCGGCCCCCGGCCTCCCGGGAGGACGAACCGCACGCGGCAGACATGCGGGCGAAAGCCGGACGTGGCAGTGTGGGGTCATGTGCGGTAGATACGCCTCGGCGCGCAAGAAGCACGAGCTGCTCGAGGAGTTCCAGGTCGAGCAGGACGGCGAGCCCGACAAGGAGCTCAACGCCGACTACAACGTCGCGCCCACCAAGAACGTCTACGCCGTGCTGAGCCGCGTGCCCAAGGAGGCCGAGCGGGCGGTGCGGCAGCTCGGGATCGTGAAGTGGGGCCTGGTGCCGGCGTGGGCCAAGGACCCGTCGATCGGATCGCGGATGATCAACGCCAGGGCCGAGACGCTGGCCGAGAAGCCGTCGTTCCGGCAGGCGTTCGCCAAGCGCAGGTGCCTGCTGCCGGCCGACGGTTACTTCGAGTGGATGCCCGTCGAGGGCGAGAAGAAGAAGAAACAGCCGTATTTCATCCACCCCTCCGACGGCGGGGTGCTGGCCATGGCGGGCCTGTACGAATTCTGGAAGGACCCGTCGCGGGACGACGACGACCCGCTCAAGTGGCTGGTCACCTGCACCGTCATCACCACGAACGCCGAGGACAAGCTCGGCCGCATCCACGACAGGATGCCCATGATGATCGAGCGGGAGCGCTGGGCGGAGTGGCTCGACCCCAAGCTCACCGACACCGAGCAGGCGGGGGCGCTGCTGGTGCCGGCCGAGCCGGGGCGGCTGACCGCGTACGCGGTGTCAACGGACGTGAACAACGTCCGGAACAATGGCCCGGACCTCATCAAACCGCTCCCTGAGGGGGAGGAAACCGCGCTTTTCTAAAGGTGTAAGAAGCGCGGTTAGTGGGCATCCGGTGAGGAAAGCGATGCATCCGTTTACTCGGTGTCACCGCCAGCAAATGCCCCCTAATTGCACCGGGCGGGACATCCGGGGAAGTCCTAGCCGCGGGTTGCCCTCATTCTCCCGGAGGTGCGGATTCGTGGACGTCACGACCGCTCGTGAGCGGCTGGAAGAAATGCTCGCGGAACTGGACCGTTCGATCGGAGTTCTCCAGGGCGACCCCGTCGCCGTGCGTGAGCACTCCGCGGCGGACGCCGGCTCCGACCTGACCGACGCCGACCGCGCCCAGGCCATGCTGACCGTGGCCACGACGCAGCGCCAGGCGATCATGGAGGCGCTCAAGCGCATCGACGAAGGCCTGTACGGCAGGTGCGTCGACTGCGGCAGCCCGGTGCCGGAGGGCCGGTTGGAGGCCCGTCCGGAGGCCGCGCGCTGCGTGCAGTGCCAGGGCAAGCGGGAACGCCGCCGCTGAGGACGTACGCTCGCCGCCGGACACGAAGAACGGCGGCGCGGCAACTCAGGCGGGTCACCCCAAGCGGGACGAATCTCGGGCGGGTCACCTCAGCCGGGCGAACCTCCGGCGGGTCACCCCAAACGGGACGAACCTCCGGCGGGTCACCTCAAGCGGGCGAACCTCCGACAGGCCCGTTCCCGAGCGGGACGGGCCTCCGGCGGGTCACCCCTAGCGGGGACGGCGGGCGCTGGCCACCAGGTGGATGCCCACCGTGTCGTCGTCGTTGGGCTGGGCTTCGAGCTCGGTGCGCACCAGGTAGTTGAGCGCCCGCGCGTCGGAGCTCAGCACGTGGTCGACCGTGGACGGCGACAGCACGGTGCGCGGGCGCATCCACTCCACCTCCAGCCCGGCCCCGACCAGCAGCTCGCGCAGCTGCCCGCTGCTGAAGCAGCGCGTGATGCTGCCGTCGGGCCAGGGCACGAGCATGACCTCGCCGGTCTGCCGCAGGTGCTGCCACTGCTCCTGCTCGGCCAGGATCGCCATGCCCAGCACCAGCGAGTCGACGCACACCAGCGCCCGGCCGCCGGGCCGCAGGACCCTGGCCACGTCGCTCATCGCCGACTCGGCCATCAGCTCGATCGACATCACCCGCTCCTCGGCGAGCACCGCGTCGACGCTCGCGTCGGGCAGGAAGGCCAGGTCGTCGGCGCGTACGTGGCGGACGCGGTCGGCGTCGCGGAGCCGGGACTGCCCGTCGGGGGTCCGCCGGAAGTCGAGCACCTCGATCACCCTGTGCCCCAGCCTGGCGGCCTGACCGGACCACTTGCCACGACCGCCGGAGAGATCGAGGATCACTGAGGGTTCGCCGGGGAGCCATCGGTTGAGTTGTTCGGCGGCAACGGCGCGGTAGAAGGTCCAGTACGGCCCGAGCGTCCCTGAGCCGTTCAGTTCCTCGGCCGGAATGGGCAGCACACGCGACTCCTGGGTTCCGGAAAAAGGGCTACCAGCCGGTACGTATGACGTTCCCCGCACCGGGTCCTTCGTACCTTCTATCTTGCGGGAACAGACAAGGGCGCGGGCGTGTTGCGACGAGCATGCTCACATTGGTAGAACCCCAGCCCGCTGACCGACTGGTCACGGGCCAGCGGGTATCCTCCCCTGAGTACGGTGTTCCGCCACAGCCGGCCACCGGTGATCTTAGGGGGGTGGGTCCGGTGCCCGCGACAGGCGCGGAGACGCTGGAGCAGCGAAGCGAGCGATTCGAGCGCGACGTCATGCCGTATCTCGAGCAGCTCTACTCCGCCGCGCTCCGGATGACCCGAAATCCCGCGGACGCGGAGGACCTGCTGCAGGAGACCTTCGCCAAGGCGTTCGCGTCGTTCCACCAGTTCCAGCAGGGCACGAATCTCAAGGCGTGGCTCTACCGGATCCTCACCAACACCTTCATCAACAGCTATCGCAAGAAGCAGCGGGAGCCGAAGCAGTCGGGCACGGAGGAGATCGAGGACTGGCAGCTGGCGCGCGCCGAGTCCCACACCTCGAGCGGGCTGAAGTCGGCCGAGGTGGAGGCGCTGGAGCACCTGCCCGACGGTGACATCAAGCAGGCGCTCGCGGCCCTCCCCGAGGAGTTCAGGATCGCCGTCTACCTGGCCGACGTCGAAGGCTTCCCTTATAAGGAGATCGCCGACATCATGGGCACTCCGATCGGCACCGTGATGTCGAGGCTGCACAGAGGGCGCAGGCAGCTCCGGGGCCTCCTTGAGGACTATGCTCGCGAGCGTGGCCTGGTCCCGGCGGAGGGATCGAAATGAGCTGTGGAAACCCGCATGACACCGACTGTCGCGAGGTCCTCGACAAGGTGTACTCCTACCTCGACGGTGAGCTGACCGAGGGGGACGTCGCGGAGATCCGCGTGCACCTCGACGAGTGCAGCCCGTGCCTGAAGGAGTACGACCTCGACAAGGCCATCAAGGCGCTCGTGCACAAGCACTGCGGCTGTGACCCGGTCCCGGCGGACCTGCGCTCGAAGGTGCTGGCCCGCATCGCCCAGGTGAGGTCCGAGCTCGCCGACTGAAGGCTCGCCGACTGAAGGCTCGCCGACCAGAAGGCTCGCCGGCTGACGGCGGGCCGGCCGGCCGGAGGGGCTGTCCGACGGGAAGGGCTGGACGACTAGGATCTCCTGCATGCGTGTTCTGGTCACCGGGGGTGCCGGCTTCATCGGTTCGAATCTCGTCGATCGCCTCCTGGCCGACGGGCACGAGGTGCACGTCGTGGACGACCTCTCGTCCGGCACGCGCGACAACCTGGTGGAGGCCGCGGGCAGCGACCGGTTCCGGCTGCACGAGATGGACATCAGGGACCCGGCGCTGATCGGGCTGATGGCCGAGCTGCAGCCCGAGGTCGTCTGCCACCTGGCCGCGCAGATCAGCGTGCGCAAGAGCGTGACCGACCCGGCCCACGACGCCAGGCTCAACGTCGAGGGCACGGCGGCCGTGCTGAACGCCGCCCACGAGGGGCGCACGCGCAAGGTGGTGTTCGCCTCGTCGGTGGCCGTCTACGGCCGCCCCGCCACGATCCCCGTGCCCGGCGACGCGGCCACGGACCCGCGCTCGCCGTACGCCGCCTCCAAGCTCAGCGGCGAGATCTACCTCGCCACGTTCCGCGCGCTGTACGGCATCGAGTACACGACGCTGGTGCTCTCCAACGTCTACGGCCCGCGCCAGTCGCCCGACGGCGAGGCGGGCGTGGTGGCCATCTTCACCGACGCCCTGATCAACGGAACGCCCACCGTCCTCTACGGCGACGGCACCCAGACCCGCGACTACGTCTACGTCGGCGACGTGGTCGACGGCTTCGTCAGGGCGTGCGGGGCCGACGGCAACGGCCGCCGCTTCAACCTCGGCACCGGCATCCAGACCACCGACCGGCGGCTGCACTCGCTGATCGCCGACGCCGCCGGCGCCCAGGACAAGCCCGGTTTCGCGCCGCCGCGCGTGGGCGACCTGCCGGCGATGGCGGTCGATCCGGTGCCCGCCCACGAGGGGCTCGGCTGGCAGCCGCGTACGGACCTGTCGACCGGGGTGAAGAAGACCGTCGAGTGGGCGGCGAGCCGTCGCGCGAAGTAGTGGCTTGATTACGCTTTGCTTGCGATTTCCGACTCCGCCCATGCGGCCACGTCGGGTTCTGTAGCGTGAACCCCACAAGTCGACGTGGAGGCATGTGGATGTTCAAGGTTACGGTCGCCCGGCTGCTCACGGCCGTCCTGCTGGTCACCCCGGTGATCATGCTGATCGGCGGAGCGGTTCCTCCTGGGGTGTCCTGGACCTGATCGCCGTGGGGGGCCGCAATGCGTGATCTGCCGTGGCCCGCAAGGGTCTATCTGGTCGCCGTGATCTGTGCGGCGGCCGCACTCGTCGTACGCGGCGTGATCGTCTCCGGCGCGCCCGTGGCCACGGAGGACCTCGACATCCTCCTGGTGCTCGCCCTGCTGTTCCTGGTCTGCGAGTCGATGCCGACGCTGCTCAACGTGGAGCAGTTCGCCGTGTCGGTGAGCTTCTCCGCCTCGCTCGCCGCCGTGGTGCTGCTCGGCCCCGAGGGCGCGGCGCTGGTGGGGCTGACCGCCGTGCTCAGCGTGCGGCCGGGGCTGCCGCTGATCAAACGGCTGTTCAACGGCGCGCAGTTCGCCATCTGCGGCTTCGTCGCGGGGCGCGTGTACGAGGCGCTGGACGGCCGCGTGGGCGTGCCGGAGGTCAACGCCTTCGACGACCTCATCGGCCCGTACGCCGCCGCCACGGCCGTCTTCGTGCCGCTCAACATCGCGCTCACGCTCACCATGATCGGGCTGGCCACCCAGGTGCGGGCCACCGAGGTGCCGATGCGGGGCATGGCCCAGTTCCTGCTGTCCTACCTGGGGTACGGGACGTTCGGGCTGCTGGTGGCCGGCCTGTGGGCCACGGTGGCGTCGATCTCGGCGGTGCTGGTGCTGCTGCCGCTGTTCGTGGCGCGCTGGGCGTTCGGCCAGTACCACGCGCAGCAGCGCTCGTACGACGCCACGATCGCCGCGCTCTGCCAGGCCGTGGAGACGAAGGACTACTACACCAGGGGCCACTGCACGCGCGTCTCCCACGCCTCCTCGATGATCGCCCAGGAGATCGGCATGGGGCTGGAGCGCGTGCGCGCCATCCGCTACGCCGGCATGCTGCACGACGTGGGCAAGCTCGGTGTGCCCACCAAGGTCCTGCAGAAGGACGGGCCGCTCACCGAGGAGGAGTTCGCCGCGATCCAGCTCCATCCGATGCGCGGGCTGGAGATCGTCAGGGGCATCGGCTTCCTCGACGAGGCGTACGCCGGGATCATGCACCACCACGAGAAGCACGACGGCACCGGCTACCCGATGGGGCTGGCCGGTGACGAGATCCCCGAGTTCGCCAAGGTGATCGCGGTGGCCGACGCGTTCGACTCGATGACCTCCGACCGTTCCTACCGCGGCGCCAGGCCCGTCCCCGAGGCCGTCGAGGAGCTGCGCAAGAGCGCGGGCACGCACTTCGACCCGGTGATGGTGGCGGCCTTCATCCGCGCGCTGGAGCACGAGCCGTGGCAGCCGCCGCGCCGCGTCGACCAGCCGCCGCCCGACGCCGCGGAGGCGACGATCAAGGACCACGACGACCCGACGATGCCCATCCAGGTCGTGACCGGCTCATGATCACGACAGAGCGTGTCAGGCGCACCACCGGACGATCGCTGAACACGGTCCTGCGCCGCCTCGACTCCGGCCAGCTCCTGCTCATCTGCGCGGCCGGGCTGGTCGCGCTGGCGGGCGTGGCCCACACGGCGGCGGTCGGGCTGGAGCGGCCGGAGATCGCGGTCGGGTTCGGCGCGCTGATCGCGGTCGGCGAGCTGGCCAGGCTCACCATGCCGGGCAACAGGGAGGTCGCGCCGATCGGCGCCGCCGCCGCGCTGGGTTACACGCTGCTGCTCGACCTCAGCCAGGTCCCGCTGGAGCACTCCGCGCTGCAGGTCGTGGCCGTGATCGCGGTGGGCATGACGGCGGGAGCGCTCCCGCACCTGGCCGTCGGCCGCCCGCCGCGGCTCGACGCGATGGCCAGGCGGCTGCTCACCGGCGCGCTGCTGGCCTTCGCGTTCCGGCCGCTGGCGGCCCCGCTCTACGAGATGACCAAGCCGCCGACCCAGACGTGGTGGCCGGCGCTGGTGGTCATGGTCACGCTCATCGCGATCACCCTGCTCATCGACGTGCTGATCGCCGCGCTGCTGCGCGCCGAGCAGGTGCGTACGGCGTTCAGGGTGGCCGTGCGCGACGAGATCAACATGGCCTTCCCGCTGGGCGCCGCCGTGGCCTCGTCCGGCGTGCTGCTCGCCCTGGCCACGCACAGCATGGACCTGGTGGCGCTGCTGGTGTTCGCCGCGCCGCTGCTGGTCACGCAGGTGGCCTTCCGCAAGTACGCCGGGATCAGGGCGACCTACCTGCAGACCGTCCGCGCGCTGTCGCGGGTCACCGAGGTGGGCGGGTACGTCGAGCCGGGGCACTCACGCCGGGTCAGCCGCCTGGCCGTGGCCATCGGCAGGGAGCTGGGCATGGCCGAGCCCGAGCTGCTGGAGCTGGAGTACGCCGCGCTGATGCACGACATCGGCCAGCTCTCGCTGCGCGACCCGATCCCCGGCGGCGCGACCGTGCTGACCGAGCCCGAGCAGGCCCGCCGCATCGCCGAGCTGGGCGCGGAGGTGATCAGGCAGACGGGCGTGCTGGACCGGGTGGCCGAGGTGGTCAGCAGGCAGTGCGAGCCGATCACCGACGACCCGCCGCTGTCGAGCCGCATCATCAAGGTCGCCAACGCCTACGACGACCTGGTCGGGCCCTCCACCGACCGCGACCGCGGCGGGGCGGCGCTGGAGCGGATCCGGCTGTCGTCGGGGAGCGCGTACGATCCTCATGCGGTCGAGGCGCTCGCCCGGGTGATCGACCGCGGGCGGGTGTGAGACGAGGGGAGCCCCGGCGGCTGAGGTGCACGCCGAGATGGTGGCCAGCGTGTGGAAGGTGGTCGTCCAGGAGGGCGACACCGTCTCGGAGGGTGACACGCTGGTCATCCTGGAGCCCATGAAGATGGAGATCCCCGTGCTCAGCGAGGAGTCCGGCGTGGTGGCGAAGCTCGAGGTGGCCGAGGGCGACGTGATCCAGGAAGGCGACCTGATCGCCGTCATCGAGTAGCGCGGGCGAGGAACTTGGCGCGGTCGACCACGATCCGCTCGATCGTGCCCTTGCCGACCACGGTGTGCTTGTCGTGCGCCTCGAACGCGAAGACCAGCCGCCGGCCGTCCACCTCGGTCAGCTCCACGCCGATCTGGACGTGCGCGCCGAGGGGGCTGGCGGCCAGGTGTTCGAGCTCGACCCGGGTGCCGACGGATGTCTCGCCGGGCGCGAGGTGCCGCTCGACGGCGCGTACGGTCGCCGCCTCGGCCAGCGCGAGCAACCGGGGTGTGGCCAGCACGGGAACGTCTCCGCTGCCGATCCGCTTCGCGGTGTCCTCCATCTCGACCATGATGAGCAGTTGGGCACGGAGACCAGGCGTGAGCGTCATGGGACGAGCCTCTCATGAGGCCGCTGACTTCCCGGAAACGCGGACAAGTCAGGCAGGAAGGCCCCAGGATAGGCTTTGTACGGCTTGAGGCATTTGAGTGGCATGTGGGTCAGGTGAGTCGTACACTCTCTGAGTTCCGTGACCACTGTGTTACCTCACCGCGACAAAACTTCGCTTTGTTGGAGATCCGCGGGGTGGGCGAGGTAAATGGGTTCCGGGACGTAGGGGGGTAGCGGGGGAATCATGGTGGCCCAAGGGACGACGCTGGCGGGGCGGTATCGGCTGGATACCCGCATCGGCGCCGGTGGCATGGGCGAGGTGTGGCGAGGCGAGGACGTCGTGCTCGCACGCACCGTCGCCGTCAAAGTGCTGCTCCCCGGCCGTATGGAGGACCCCGGGTTCGTCGCTCGCTTCCAGGGGGAGGCACGGGCGATGGCCACGATCAACCACTCCGGCGTGGTCGACGTCTACGACTACGGCGTCAGCGGCGACACCGTCTACCTGGTGATGAAGTTCGTCGACGGCGAGCCGCTCGACCGCCTGCTCGGCAGGCTGGGGCGCATCCCGCCGCAGGCGGCCATGGAGCTCATCGCGCAGGCCGCGTCGGCGCTGCAGGCCGTGCACGACCAGGGGATCGTCCACCGCGACGTCAAGCCGGGCAACCTGCTCGTGCAGCGCGACGGCACCCTCGTCCTCACCGACTTCGGCATCGCCCGCTCCGACATCGCCAGCCGGCTCACCGACGCCGGCATGGTGCTCGGCACCGCCGCCTACTGCGCGCCCGAGCAGGCCGAGGGCGCCCCTGTGACGCCCGCCGTGGACATCTACGCGCTCGGCGTGGTCGCGTACGAGTGCCTGGTCGGCCAGCGGCCGTTCGACGGCGACAGCGCGGTCACGATCGCGCTCAAGCACATCCGCGAGGCTCCGCCGCCGCTGCCCCAGGACATCCCCCAGTCGGTGCGCACGCTGGTGGAGATCGCCCTGTCGAAGGACCCGGCCAGGCGTTACCCGAGCGCCCGCGCGATGAGCGAGGCCGCCAGGGCGATCGCCAGCGGGCAGGCGCCTGCCGTGCCCGAGCTGGCCACCGGCTCCACGATGGCCCAGCCCTCGCAGCAGCAGCCGAGCCAGCAGTACCAGCAGGGCCCAGGCGAGCAGCAGTACCCGCAGACGGGCCAGCAGTACGCCCAGAGCGGCCAGCAGTACCAGCAGACCGGCCAGTTCCAGCAGCCCGGCCAGCGCGACGCCAACCCTTACCAGACGGGCGCCAGGATGGCGCACGAGGACACGGCGATCTCCGACCGGCGCGGGAGCCGCCGCGCGGCCAAGGCGCCGCGCAGGACCGGCCTGATCGCGGGCATCGCCGCGGCGGTCGTGCTCGGCGCGGGCGCCACCGCGGTCGCGCTGACGGGCATGCCCCTCGGTGGCGGGCCTGAGCCGACGGTCAGCGCCACCAATCGGGCGGACGGCACGAAGGCCAGCAAGCCGCCGTCCAAGCCCGCGACCAAGACCTCGGAGCCCGAGCCCGAACCCGGGCCGACGAGGCAGCAGTCCAAGCCTCCCACCAGGGACCCGCAGCCCACGCAGACGCCGGAGGACACCGAGGAGCCGACGAAGACGCCGACCAGCACGCCCTCGACCACCCCGTCGACGTCGAAGACGCCCACCCCGACCACGTCCAGCAACAAGGTGCTGATGCCGAACGTGATCGGCAAGCGCTACCTCGAGGCGGTGGACATGGTGGAGGCGGCCGGCCTGCTGTCCAACCCCGACGACCAGACCACCACGACCGACGGCATGCGCTGCGGCCGGGTCAAGGCGTCCATGCCGGGCGCGGGCAAGGCGGTGACCAAGGGCACCACGGTCACCCTGGTCGTCGTCGACAGCGTCTGCCCCGAGGACGCCTCGCCCACGCCCACCCCGACGACCCCTACCCCCACGGCGAAGAAGTCGTAGGGGCCGCTCACACCCCCGTCGTGTTGCGGGGGTAGGCGATCTGCGGGTCGGTGGCGATGTTGACCAGGTACGGCACGCCGGAGTCGAACGCCCTGCGCAGCGCGGGCCCGATCTCCGACGGCTTCGTCACCAGCTCGCCGCCCCCGCCGAGCGCGGTCACGACCTGGTCGTAGCGGCACTGCGGCTGCAGCTCGGCCGCCACGTCATAGCCGTACAACATCTGCATGGGGTGCTTCTCCAGCCCCCACATGCCGTTGTTGCCGCAGATCATCACGACCGGGAGGTTGTGGCGGACGAGGGTGTCGACGTCCATCAGCGAGAACCCGGCGGCGCCGTCGCCGAGCAGCAGCACCACCTGCGAGGACGGCCTGGCCAGGCGGGCGGCGATGGAGTAGCCCAGGCCGGTGCCCAGGCAGCCGTACGGGCCGGGGTCGAGCCAGTTGCCCGGCTGCTTCGGCTCGACGTACTTGCCGGCGTAGGAGACGAAGTCGCCGCCGTCGCCGATCACCACGGCGTCGTCGTCGAGGACCCTGTTCAGCTCGCCGTAGACGCGCATCGGGTGGATCGGGTCGGAGCCGGAGGCCAGCAGCTCGGCGTCGCCGGCGATGGCCGCCCCGGCCGCCTCGGACAGCCTCGTCACCCACGAGGCGTACGCGTCGGGCTTGACCCCGGCCTCGCCGCAGGCCGTGCCGAGGCTCCAGAACACCACCGACAGGTCGCCGGCGGCGGACGCGGCCGGCTGCATGTGCGTGGCGAGCTGCGAGGGCGCGTCGGCGATGTGCACCACCCTGGCCAGCGGCGCGCCGTCCTTGCCGCCGAACCAGCCGTAGCCGAGCCGGAAGTCGAGCGGCGTGCCGATCACGATGACCAGGTCGGCCTGGGCGAAGGCGAGGCCGCGGGCCCGGGTGACGAGCAGCTCGTGGCCGGACGGCAGGATGCCGCGCCCCTGGCCGTTGGGGATGACCGGCAGCCGCCACGTCTCGGCGAAGTCGCGGGCGGCCTCCTCGGCGCGGTCCATCCACACGTCGGAGCCGTACACCAGCACAGGCCGCTCGGCCTCGGACAGCAGCCGCGCGATGCCCGCCAGGTCGTCGGGGTCGGGCTCCAGCGGCGACGGCGACTGCGTGTGCACCTCGTGGACCGGCGAGGGGGAGAACAGGTGGTCCATGTAGAAGTCGAGGAAGACGGGGCCGCGGTGCGGCGCGACCGCCGTGCGGAAGGCGGCCTCGACGTCCTGGCCGACGGAGTCGGCGCCGGACGCGGTGAACGACAGCTTGGTGATCGGGTCGAGCAGCGGCGGGTGGTCCATCTCCTGCAGGGCGCCGCTGCCCCAGCGGGACTGGGGCGCCCTGCCGCCCAGGACGACCACGGGGGAGCCGTTGAAGTGGGCGGTCGCGACGCCGCTGACGCCGTTGGTGATGCCGGGGCCCGCGGTCAGCACGGCCAGGCCGGGTTTCCTGGTCAGCCTGGCGGTCGCCTCGGCGGCGAAGACCGCGCTCTGCTCGTGGCGTACGTCGAGGATGCGCATGCCCTCGTGCACGGCGCCGTCGTAGAGCGGGAAGACGTGCCCTCCCGACAGGGTGAACATGGTCTCGACACCGTAGGCCTTGGACACGGCGACGGCGGCGTCACCGGCGTGCTTCGCAGACTCCATGCCGGGAACTTACCAACCAGTCACACAGGTAAACAGACTTTCATCGGCAGCACACGCTCACGAGGCCCTCGGGTGCCCTCACGGTGATCTTCCTCGGCGCGCCGGGGGACCTCCTGACGTCGACGGTGGTGTTGGCGCCTTCGGCCGAGACGGCGTACAGGCTCGGCGGCACGTGCATGTGGACGTCGCCCGTCGTGCGCACGACCGCCTTGACCTGGGACGGGGCGCTGCGGAAGGTCAGCGCGACGTCCCCCGAGCCGACCTCCACGTCGGCCCGCTCGCTGCGCAGGCGATCCCCGTCCACGCGGCCCGTGCCGGTCCGCACCCAGAGGTCGCCGGCGAGGGCGTTGACGCGCACGTTGCCGGACACGGTCGTCAACCGCAGGTCGCCGAAGAGCTCGGAGACCACGAGCGCGCCGACGGACGTGGCGGCCTCGAGCGTGGTCTCCGGCGGCACGGCCACCACGTAGTCGGCCTCGCAGATCGGCCCCCGCGGCTGGTCGGAGCCGGGGCACACGGCGTCGAGCCGCAGCGTGGCGGACTCGGCGTCCCAGTCCTCGGTGACGGTGGGCCGTTCGCGCGACCAGCTCAGCGACCTCCGGATGAGCAGCTCGCCCGCCTTCCCCGACAGGACCCACACGTTCACCCGGCCCTTGCCGGCCTTGACACGCAGCTCCTGGCCGTCGAACGGGATGGACCGCATGGTGACGTCCGTCGGTGTCCTGGCACTGGCGAAGCCGTGCCAGAGCAGCGCCGTGGACAGCACCAGGGCGAACACGGTGGCCGCGGCGCCGGCAGTCAGCCACACCGCTCTCACGGCAGGCTCCGGATCTTGAGGAACTGCAGCACGGCGAGCACCCGCCGGTGGTCGCCCTCGGCGGGCGGCAGGTCGAGCTTGGTGAAGATGTTGCCGATGTGCTTGCCCACGGCCCCCTCGCTGAGCACCAGGGCCTGCCCGATGCCGGCGTTGGAGCGGCCCTCCGCCATCAGCCTGAGCACCTCGTGCTCGCGCGGCGTGAGCCGCTCCAGCGGGTCGCTGTTGCCGCGCAGCAGGAGCTGGGCCACGACCTCCGGGTCGAGGGCGGTGCCGCCGGAGGCCACCCTGCGCAGCGCGTCGATGAACTCCGCCACGTCCGCCACCCGGTCCTTGAGCAGGTAGCCGACGCCGCCTGCCGAGGCGGAGGCGAGGAGCTGGGCGGCGTAGCGCTCCTCGACGTACTGTGAGAGCACCAGGACGGCCAGGCCCGGCTGCTGGCGGCGCAGCACGAGCGCGGCCCGCAGCCCCTCGTCGGTGTGCGTGGGCGGCATCCTGACGTCGGTGACGACCAGTTCGGGGCGGTGCTCCTCGGCCGCCCGCAGCAGGCCCTCCGCCTCGTCCACGGCCGCCACCACCTCCATGCCCGCGGCTGCCAGGAGCCGGATCAGGCCCTCCCTCAGCAGCACGGAATCCTCTGCGAGCACTACTCGCACGGCAGCTCCACCTCGATCGTCGTCGGTCCGCCCAGCGGGCTGGACAGCCGTAGCGTCCCGTCCACGGCGTCGATCCGCTGGGCCAGGCCGCGCAGCCCGGTTCCGCCGTCCATCCTGGCACCGCCGCACCCGTCGTCGTAGACGAGCACGTGCAGACGGTCGCGCTCGCGCCGCACGCTCACCTCCGCCCTGGTGGCCGCCGAGTGCTTGGCGATGTTGGTGAGCGCTTCCGACACGGTGAAGAACGCCACCGCCTCGATGGTGGGCGTGGTACGCCGCTCGATGTCGACGCGCAGCTTGACGGGGAAGGGCGCGCGGGCCGCGACACCGGACAGCGCCGCGTCCAGGCCCTGGTCGTTGAGCACGGCGGGGTGCAGGCCGCGGACGAAGTCGCGCAGCTCCTTGAGCGCCTGCTTGGCCTCCTCGTGCGCCTGCTCGATGGCCTCGCGGGCCGGATCCGGCAGGTCGGTCAGGGTGGCCCTGGCCAGGCCCAGGTTCATGGCCAGGGAGACGAGCCGCTGCTGGGCGCCGTCGTGCAGGTCACGCTCGATCCTGCGCCGCTCGGCGTCGGCCGCGTCGATCACGCCGGCCCGGCTCTCGGTCAGCGTCTCGATGCGCTGCCCCAGCTCCGTACGGCTGGGCCCGAGCAGCGTACGGGCCACCGACAGGTCCAGCGCGGCCATGCCGCGGGCCAGGAACGGCGCGAGCACCAGCAGCGCCAGCCCCACCAGCATGAAGGCGAGCTGGACCCGGTTGTCCCTGAGGTCGAGCGCGAACTCCAGCGGCGGCTCCTGCAGCTTCGGCGGCAGGAACGCCAGCAGCCCGACCACCGCCCCGCCCCACGCGAACGCCACCAGGAAGGCACCGGCCAGGCCCACCACCGGCGACAGCAGGTGGTAGCCGATCTGCCGCCACGTCAGCGGATCGCGCCAGCTCGCCGGGGCGGGCACCGGCGGGATGCGCACGCCCTGGAAGGCGCGCAGCCGCGAGCGCTGCACCCTGGTGAACCACGGCAGGGCCCGCCGCAGCAGCGGCGGCGCCACGGCCAGCAGCAGCGTGAGCCCGCCGAGCAGCACGGCGACCGGAAAGCCGATCATCACATGGGCCGTGTCCAGCCAGGCCCGCGCCGACCAGGGACGGGGGACTTTCATGCCTCAACGGTATTGACCTGGAGCGAGGACGCGAAATGGGTCTGGTGTGCCGGTGCATGGTAGGGCTAGCCCCACCCCCCCGCGAACCGAGATGCGCCCAGCGTGGCATCCCGTGGTTCGGCTAGAGGCTGTGGCGCTGCCTGAAGGCCAGCGGGTCGAAGGCGCCGCCCAACGTGGCGCCCAGCCCCTCGCGGGCCGCCTCGGCGAACTCCTGGCGCCCCCGCAGGCCGCCCAGGCCTTCGGGCAGCGCGCCGGCCAGCGGCCTGGCCGCCAGCATCTCCAGATCCGTCACGCTGCCGCACGCGGCGTCATCGGGCGTGGCCGGCCACCGCCCGATGACGATCCCGGCCAGGTCCAGCCCGTGGTGGGCCAGCGACTCCAGGGTGAGCGCGGTGTGGTTGACGGTGTCGCGGCAGGGCCGCACCACGACGAGGACCTGCGCGCGCAGGGCGCGGGCCAGGTCGGCCAGGGTGGCGCCCTCCTCGTCGTAGCGGTCGAGCAGCCCACCGGCGCCGTCCACGACGACCAGGCGGTTGCTCTCGGCCAGCTCCCGCACCAGCCTGGCGGCCGCGGACAGCGACACGGGCGGAACTCCCGCCGCCCTGGCGGCCGCCGCGGGCGGCAGCGGGCCGGGGAAGCGGCCGAGCTCGAACGTGGTGGTGACGCCGGACAGCCGGATGACCTCGTCCACGTCGCCTGGCTCGCCGGCCGCCAGCCCGGTCTGCGCGGGCTTGACCACCGCCGCCGCGGACCCGCGGGCCAGCGCCAGCGCGCTCAGCGCCGCCGTCACGACCGTCTTGCCGACGCCGGTGCCGGTGCCCGTGACGACCAGGACGCTCATGGGCGGCGCAGGCGGGTGACGAACTTGTACCGGTCGCCGCGGTAGAGCGACTGCGCCCACTCGACGGGGTTGCCGTCGGCGTCGAAGGCGTGCCGGGTGAGCAGCAGCATCGGCAGGCCGACGTCCACGCCGAGCGCCTTGGCGTCGTAGGGGGTGGCCAGGACCGTCTCGATGATCTCCTCGGCGTCGGTCAGCCGCACGTTGTAGGCGTTGTGCAGCGTCTCGTACAGGGAGGCGTGCACCTCCAGCTCGCGCCGCAGGCGGGGGAAGCGGCGCGCGGACAGGTGGGTGGTGTCTATCGAGACCGGCTCGCCGTTGGCGAGCCTGAGCCGGTGGATGCGCAGCACGCGGCCGCCCGGGTTGATGGCCAGGCGCCGCGCGAGCGCCTCGTCGGCAGTGATGTAGCCGATCTCCAGGATCTTGGTGTCCGGCTCCAGGCCGGCCGTGCGCAGATCTCCGATGTAGGAGGTGAGCTGCAGCACCTGGGCCACCTTGGGCTGGGCCACGAACGTGCCCTTGCCCTGGATGCGCAGCAGCCGCCCCTCGACGACCAGCTCGGTCAGCGCCTGCCTGACGGTGGTGCGCGAGGTCTCGAACCGTACGGCCAGCGTGCGCTCGGGCGGCAGGGCCGTGCCGGGGGGCAGGGTCTTGGTGAGCTCGAGCAGGGCCCGTTTCACGTCGTAGTACTTCGGAACGCGGGGGCTGTCGTCTGTCACGCTCTCACCTTCACTTCTGCCACGGCGGTGAGGGCGTGTCTGATCACCGCGAGATCATCGGAACTCACTTCGGCCCGAGCGGTCAACCGCGGGCTGGAGCGGCCCGCAGGCTCCGGGCGCGTACGGGTGTGAGCACACGCGGATCCGGGCAGCTCAGGTTGATTGTGAAGGATATCCACAGCAGCGCGCACGATCGAAACCGAGGCCGGTCCGCGCGCCGTGTCGCGGAAGAACCACCTGCCCGTGTGGATCACCTCCGGCTCGCCGCGCACCGGCCCGTCCTGGGCTCCGGCGACTTCGACCCTGTGATGGTTCTCACAATATGAGATTGAACCCCCCGCCATATGGTGTTATGCCCCCGCTGGCGTGAACCCTGCCTGCTCGTCTGCTATCGGCTTCACCCTGCCGCCTCTCACCGGGAGTCGGTTTGGTTGTTGCGGGGGAAAGCACGCATGATGCACTCGTGCCGACTCTCAGCGACCTCGTAGCCCGCCACACAGCGCTCGACGAGGCGGACCTCGACTGGCTGCACTCGCTGGTCTCCGACTGGCAGCTGCTGGCCGACCTGTCCTTCGCCGACCTCATCCTGTGGGCGCCGCTGCTGGGGGAGAGCGGCTGGATCGCGATCGCCCAGATGCGCCCGACGACCGGCCCGACCGTCTACCACGACGACATCGTCGGCACCGTGGCCGCCAAGGGCGAGCGCAACCTCATCGACACGGCCTGGAACGAGCGCCGCATCTGCCGCGAGGGCGATCCCGACTGGTCCACCGGCGTGCCCGTCCGCGAGGAGACCATCCCCGTGCGCCGGGCGGTCGAGGGTGGCGAGGGCCGCTTCCTGGGGGTCATCCAGCGCTCCACGAACCTCTCCTCGGCCCGCACGCCGTCCCGCCTGGAGCTGACCTACCTCCAGAGCGCCTCCGACCTGGCGCAGATGGTGGCCGAGGGGCGCTTCCCGTTCTCCGGCGAGGAGCCGATCCTGGTGCGCTCGCCGCGCGTCGGCGACGGCCTGCTCAGGCTGGACAGGGCCGGGCGCGTCACGTACGCCTCCCCGAACGCGCTGTCCGCCTACCGGCGGCTCGGCCTGCACGCCGACCTGGTCGGCGCCGAGCTTGGGCGGGTCACCGCCACGCTGTGCTATTCGGACGAGCCGATCAACGAGGACCTCATGATCGTGGCCAGCGGGCGCGCGGCCAAGGAGACCGAGGTCGAGTCGGGCGGCACGATCGTGCAGTTGCGGGCCATCCCGCTGATCGTCGGCGGCGGCCGCATCGGCGCGCTGGTGCTCATCAGGGACGTGACCGAGCTGCGGCGGCGCGAGCGCGAGCTGATGACCAAGGACGCCACCATCCGCGAGATCCACCACCGGGTCAAGAACAACCTGCAGACCGTGGCCGCGCTGCTCCGGCTCCAGGCCAGGCGGCTCCAGGTGCCCGAGGGGCGGGAGGCGCTGGAGGAGGCGGTGCGCCGGGTCGGGTCGATCGCGATCGTGCACGAGACGCTGTCGCACGCACCCGAGGAGTTCGTCGACTTCGACGAGATCGCCGATCGGGTGATCGCGATGGCGGGAGAGGTGTCGTCGCCGGAGGCGGGTGTCACGCCGCGCCGGGTGGGGGCGTTCGGGGTGTTGCCCTCGCTCATCGCCACACCGCTGGCCATGGCGCTGACCGAGCTGTTGCAGAACGCGTTGCAGCATGGCCGGCCCAAGCGGCTGGAGGTGGTGGTCGAGCCCGCGCACGAGCGGCTGAACGTGACCGTCTGGGACGACGGCCGCGGCCTGCCCGGCGGCTTCGACCTCGACAGCTCCACCAGTCTGGGGCTGCAGATCGTGCGCACGCTGGTCGAGGGGGAGTTGTCCGGGCGGCTCACCATTGAGCCGCGCCTGGAGGGCGGCACGGAGGTCGTCCTGTCGATCCCGCTCCCGCCGGGCTGAACGCGCCGGCTTGACGACGGGGCCGCTGCTGCGCGCGGGCCGGCGTCGCGTCTGTTCTGGGGGTGGGGTGGGTCAGGCGGTGGCGCGGGCGCGGGCCCGAGCGGAGCGGCGCTTGAGCGCGCGGCGCTCGTCCTCGCTCATACCGCCCCAGACGCCGGCGTCCTGGCCGGACTCCAGCGCCCACTTCAGGCAGGCCTCGACGGCCGAGCAGGAACGGCAGACCTGCTTGGCCTCCTCGATCTGCATGAGTGCCGGGCCGGTGTTGCCGATCGGGAAGAACAGCTCGGGGTCCACGTCACGGCAGGCAGCTCGGTGGCGCCAGTCCATGCGTCCACTCCTTAGTAGATGGAGCCTCTGGTCGGCTCCGTGCGGCTACTACTTTGTGAAGAGTTTCACTAACTCGCGCGAACAATTACCCGCATCCTTGTGTGGACCGGGGTTGCCCGCTGACGATCGGAGGACCCTGGGGTGTTTAAAGGTCCTACGTTCCGACGTCATGAACGAGCCTGTCAGCCACGGAGAGTGCACGCAAGGGGGTTGGCGGGAAGTTTTGGCGGTTATGGATGTCGGATGCGTCACACAATGACCGAATGTAACCGACTAGACCAGAACTTGTAATGCGTTCGGTGTAGACCGGAATGTTACGGTTTCCCGTTCTCCCAGGTAGTCGCCGTCCAGCTGGAAGGCCACGGGACGGTCCGCGGTGAGCGTGATCTCGGCCTCGTCGTGCATCTGGACGAGGTGCCGGCCGGACGGAAGGATGTCACTCTCCGTGAGAATGTGACGGATCACTTTCGCCAGCGTCATCGGTCCCATGCGCCGCATGCCGAGGAGGTCGAGCCCGGTCTCGAAGCTCGCCCACGGGGTGGGCCGGACCGGCCTGCTGCCCACGTACGTCCACGGCGAGGTGTTGGAGACGATCGCCATGAACACCCCGCCGGCGGCCGGGATGCCGGGGCCGGTCACGGTCATCGCGGGATGCCGCTTGTCCGTGGCCAGATAGTGCCTCAGAGCCGTGTTCACATACCGTGCAGGGGTAGCCTTACGCCCGGTGCCCCTGAGGCCCTCCACGGCCCGTACAACCTCTGCGTCGTAGCCCATCCCCGAGCAGAAGGTGAAGTAGCGGCTCTGCCCCTCCCAAAGGGCTTGGCCCAAACCCACGGTCCTGCGCCGGCCCTCCCTGAGCGCCTCCAGCACCTGGCCGGTCGACTCCACGGGGTCGTTCGGCAGGCCCAGCGCGCGGGCGAAGACGTTCGCGCTGCCGCCGGGGATGACGATCAGGCCGGGGCGGCCGGTGCTGGGGTCGTCCCTCGGCGGGTCGTCGCCGCCGTTCACCGGGTTCAGCAGGCCGTTGACCGTCTCGTTGATCGTTCCGTCGCCGCCGAGCACCGCGACCACGTCGTACCCCTTGGCCCGCGCGGTGGCCGCCAGCGAGGCGGCGTGCCCGCGGTAGCGGGTCTCCTCGACCGTGAGCTCGACCGCCGCGCCGAGCGCGCGGATCAGCACGTCCCGCGTACGGGCGTTCGTGGTCGTGGCCTTGGGGTTGACCAGCAGCATTGCGCGCATATCGCCAGCGTAGCCGGTGACCTTGTCCGACTTATCGGCCGAACGTCCTATTTTCCGGCCCGTCCGGCCCGGGAGGTAGGGTACGGACGTGAACGGTCGCCCGCTTACCCTGCTCATCGCCGCCTCGATCGTCGCCCTGGAGGGGCTGGTCGCGCTCGGGCTCGGCGGCTACGTCGCGGTGCAGACCCTGACCGGGGCACCGGACGACATCTCCACCGCCCTGGCCGTGGCGGGGTTCGGGCTGCTCGTCGGGGCAGGCCTGCTCTGGGTGGCCTGGGGCGGGCTGTTCAGGACGGAGCGGTGGGGGAGGTCGCCGGGCGTGCTGACGCAGATCTTCATGCTGCCCGTCGGCGGCACCCTCATCACGTCGGGCCAGCCGCAGCTCGGGATCCTGATGATCGTCGTGAGCCTGGCGGGGCTCGTGACGCTGCTGGCTCCCCCGACCACGCAGGCGCTCTACGGCGACGGCCAGGCGTCGGACGCGGATCCCTCGCGCCGTTAGGCCGGTTCCCCCGCGCCGTCAGGCCGCTTCCACGCATCGGCGCGTTCCGGCGTCGGCGGTGGGCCCGTTTCCGCACATCGGGCCGCGGAGCGGCGACGCGCGGAAAGCCGGGGCTCAGTCGTCGGCGGTCAGGCCCTCGCGCAGCTGCGCCAGCGTGCGGGCGAGCAGGCGCGAGACGTGCATCTGCGAGATGCCCAGCTCGGTGGCGATCTGCGACTGCGTCATGTTGCCGAAGAAGCGCAGCAGCAGGATGCGCTTCTCGCGCGGCGGCAGCCGTTCGAGCAGCGGCTTGAGCGACTCGCGGTACTCGACGCCCTCCAGCGACTCGTCCACGATGCCGAGCGAGTCGGACACCGCGGGGGCGTCGTCGTCTCCCGAGTCGGGCGCGTCCAGCGAGACGGTGGAGTACGCGTTGGCCGACTCGAGCCCCTCGAGCACCTCCTCCTCGGTCATCTTGAGGTAGGAGGCCAGCTCCGCCACGGTCGGGGCGCGGCCCTCGCGCTGGGACAGGTCGCTGATCGCCTTGGTCAGCGAGAGCTTCAGCTCCTGCAGCCTGCGCGGCACGCGGACCGCCCAGCCCTTGTCGCGGAAGTGCCGTTTGATCTCGCCGACGATGGTGGGCGTGGCGTAGGTGGAGAACTCCACGCCCCGGTTGAGATCGAACCGGTCGATGGACTTGATCAGCCCGATGGTGGCGACCTGGGTGAGGTCGTCGAGCCACTCGCCCCTGTTGCGGAAGCGGCGAGCCAGGTATTCGACCAGAGGAAGGTGAAGCTCGACCAGCTCATCCCTGATGCGCTGGCGGCGCGGCTCCTCGGGGCCCAGCTCGGCCAGCTCGGCGAAGAGCATGCGGGCACGCACCCTGTCGGGCACGGCGTGTTCGCTGGTGGCCATGGCTCCAGTCCTTTCCGTCACGCCGGCCTCGCCGCGCCTCGGCGCTTACGCAGGACGATCGCCATGCGATCAGGGGAGTCGGTCACCGCGTCGACGTCGTCGGCCAGGGCGGTCAGCACCATCCAGGCGAAGTCGTCGCGCTTGGGCGCGGAGCTGCCGACAGTCGCCACCTCGACCCTGACCTGCATCTCCTGCCCGGTGAGCTCGAACTCCGCGGTGAGGTCGGTGCCGGGCACCGCCTCGTTCAGGAGCATGGCGCAGGCCTCGTCGACCGCGATCCGCAGATCCTCGATCTCGTCCAGGGTGAAGTCAAGCCGCGCCGCCAGGCCGGCGGTAGCCGTACGCAGCACAGACAGGTAGGCACTCGCCGCGGGGAGCCTGATGCTCACCACGTCTCGGATGCCCGCCACGCCCTCCGCGCGCGTCTCGGTTTCCTCGGTCACGTTCCTCCTCGCGAATCCGACGCTGACTGCAACTTACCGCCCTTCAGAGGTGCTTGGATGAATCAGACTCGCCATCTACGGAAAAGGCTCTGTGCGGTTGGTAACCGCACAGAGCCTTATGTGCCGTTTTAGGCGGCCTTGGTCTCCCAGAAGATCTTGGAGATTTCGTCGATCTTGCCCAGCAGGTCCTCGGCCTTGGCGACCTCCACGGTGCCCTTGGCGCCCGCGGCGCCGGCGAGCTTCGTGGCGTCCCAGAAGAGCTGGTGCAGCTGAGGGTACTGCTCGAGGTGCGGCGGCTTGAAGTAGTCGGTCCACAGCACCCAGAGGTGGTGCTTGACCAGCTCGGCCCGCTCCTCCTTGATCTTGATGGCGCGGGCGCGGAAGACCGGGTCCTCGTTGGCCGCGTACTTCTCCATGATCGCCTTGACCGACTCGGCCTCGATGCGGGCCTGAGCGGGGTCGTAGACCCCACAGGGCAGGTCGCAGTGAGCGGAAGCGACATGCTTGGGTCGTAGCAGTCGTGCGAGCATCAGAAAATCCTTCCTGGATGCTGAATCAGCTTGGTCCATCAACGACCTTACTCGTGTCCCAACGCCTGCGGAGTGGGGGGTCTAGACGATGAGAGTGCGTGTCGAAGGGGATTCGATGCGGCCCGCGCTGCTGCCCGGCGACTGGCTCCTCGTACGCCGGGGGGCCACCGTGCACCCCGGCGATCTCGTGGTGGCGAGGCTGCCCGGCGATCCCGATCGGCTCATCGTCAAGCGGGCGCAGTGGCACGGGGCCGGCGGCTGGTGGCTGGAGAGCGACAACCAGCGGGCCGGCGGGCGGCGCGACAGCTGGGACTTCGGGCCGGTGGACGACATCGTGGGGCGCGTGGTGCTGCGCTACTGGCCGCTCCTGCGCAGGTCGCCTCGCAAGGGCTAGGAGCCGTTCCTGCGGCGGGCGCGGAAGGCGGCGACGTTGGCGCGGCTGGCGCAGCGGGCCGAGCAGTAGCGGCGGGAGCGGTTGGACGAGGTGTCGAGGAAGGCCAGGCCGCAGTGCGGCTCGCGGCACCGCCCGAGGCGGTCCACGCCCAGCTCGGCGACGACCGCGGCCAGGCCCATGACGGCGGTCGCGGCGGGGTCCTCGGCCAGGTGCAGGTGCCAGTCGTGGCCGTCGTGGTCGGAGAGCTGGGGGCGTACGGGATAGCGCACCAGCAGGGCGTTCAGCCGCTCGGCCACGGCACGCGCGTCGCCGGCCGCGTCGAACACGGCGGCCAGCTCGTCGCGCAGCCGCCTGAGCTCGGGCGGCGGGTCAGGATCGTTGGCCAGCCGGACCGCCCACTCGGCGTAAGAGGTGAGGTCCATGCCGGTCCATTACAGCAGAAGGCGGGGCACCCGGGTGGCGAGCTTCCCGGTGTGCCCCGCCCCTGGCCGGCTACTCCTCCGGGTGCAGGACGCGGTGCAGGAACGTGCGGGTGCGCTCCTGCTGGGGGTCGCCGATGACCTGAGCGGGGGCGCCGTCCTCGACGATCACGCCGCCGTCCATGAACACCACCCGGTCGGCCACCTGCCGCGCGAAGCCCATCTCGTGGGTGACCACCAGCATGGTCATCCCCTCCTCCGCCAGCTTGCGCATGACGGTGAGCACGTCGCCGACCAGCTCGGGGTCGAGCGCCGAGGTGGGCTCGTCGAAGAGCATCAGGCTGGGGTTCATGGCCAGGGCCCTGGCGATCGCGACACGCTGCTGCTGGCCGCCCGAGAGCTGGCCGGGCAGGGAGTCGCACTTGGCGCCGACGCCGACCTTGTCCAGGTTGTCCCGGGCGATGATCTCGGCCTCGCGCTTGCCGCGCTTCAGCACCCGCTGCTGGGCGATCATGACGTTCTGCAGCGCGGTCATGTGCGGGAACAGGTTGAACTGCTGGAAGACCATGCCGATGCGGCGGCGTACGGCGTCGAGGTCCACGTCGGGGTCGGTGACCTCGACGCCCTCCACGAACACCTTGCCCCTGGTGGGAGTCTCCAGCAGGTTCACGCAGCGCAGCAGGGTGGACTTGCCCGAGCCCGACGGGCCGATGACGCAGACCACCTGGCCCGGGTCGACGGTCATGTCGATGCCCTTGAGCACCTCGTTCTTGCCGAAGTACTTGTGCAGGTCGCGCAGCTCGATGGCGTGGGTTGTCATCGATTCCTCCCCTTACGCCCCTCCAGCCGGGACGCGAGGTACCCCAGCGGGATGGTGACGATCAGGTACGTGATGCCGGCGACCATGATGGGCGTGGCGTTGGCGTACTGGGAGGCCAGGTCGTTGCCGAACTTGGCCAGCTCGACGTACTCGCCGGACACGCCGAGGAACAGCACCAGCGACGAGTCCTTCAGCAGGGCCACGAACTGGTTGGTGGTCGGCGGGATGACCATCCGGATCGCCTGCGGGATCACCACGGTGACCTGGGCACGGGTGGCCGACATGCCGAGCGACCTGGCGGCCTCCGTCTGCCCCTTGGGCACGGCCTGGAGGCCGGCCCTGAAGATCTCCGCCTGATAGGCCGCGCCGACCAGGCCGAGCCCGAGGATGCCCTGTCCGTACGTGCCGCCGGGCACCTCGAAGCCCGGCAGCGCCAGCGGCAGGAACACGATCAGCAGGAAGATCAGCAGCGCGGGCAGCCCGCGGAAGATCTCGATGTAGATGAGCGAGATCCACCGGTACGGCCGGACCTGCGAGAGCCGCATGAGCGCCAGCACCAGGCCCAGCACGAACGCGCAGACGAACCCGCCCACCGTGTAGATGATCGTGTTGCGCAGCGCGATGGTGAAGAGCTCGGGCAGCGCCGCACTCGCCACGTCGGCCTTGGCGAAGTTCTGGGCGAGGCTGGCCCAGTCGGCGTACAGTACGACGGCGACGAGCGCGGCGGCCAGTACGACGTATTGGATACCTCGGCTGACCTGCTGCTTTTTCCGAGGGCTGAGCCTGGTACGCCCAGGCTCAGCCGTCTTCGGCTGGTCGGCCATGGATCAGCCCAGCTCGCCGGGCTTCTTGCCGAACCACTTCACGTAGATCTTCTCGTAGGTGCCGTCCTGCTTGGCCTTGGCGATCTCCTCGTTGATCGTCTTGAGCAGGAGCGGGTCGGCGCCCTTCTTCAGGCCGATGCCGTACTGCTCACCGGTGTCCAGGCTGCCGATCATCTCGAACTTGGCGGCGATGTCGGGCTTCTTCAGCCAGGTGAGGACGACGGGCAGGTCCTGGACGATCACGTCGGCCTGGCCGGCCTGCAGGGCCAGCAGCTCCTTGGCCGAGTCGGCGTACTCGGTCGGGTCGAAGCCCTGCTTCTTGACGTAGTCGAGGCCGGTGGTGCTGGCCTGGGCGCCCAGCTTGAGCCCCTTGGCCTTGACGTCCTCCAGCGAGGCGGCGCCGGTGCCCTTCTTGGCCAGCAGGGCCTGCGTGGCGTCGAAGTAGGGGTCGGAGAAGTCGATGTTCTGCTTGCGCTCGTCGGTGATCGTCATGCCGGCGGCCGCGACGTCGCACTTGTTCGCGGCCATGGCGGCACCACTCTTGATCACGGCGAAGTCGATGTCCACGATGTTCTGGGTCACGCCCAGCTTCTTCGCGGCGAGGTCGACGATGTCCACGTCAAACCCGACGATCTTGCCGCTCGCGTCCTTGAACTGGAACGGCTCGTACGGGATGTTCGTGCAGACCGTGAGCTTGCCGGGCTGCACCAGCTTGGCACCGCCGGCGGCGGAGGCGCTGGCGCTGGTCGTGCCGGTGCCCGAGCCGGTCTCACTGCCGCACGCGGTGAGCATGAGCGCAGTGGCCAAGGCGAGCGCGCCGGCGGCGTAGCCACGGCGGCTCAGGGGTCTGAGGGCCATGTACGGCCTCCTCGTAGTGAAAAGCCATGAAACTTGCGTTTTGTGCAGTTTAGAGGGGGTTTAGCTGCGGTCCGTCATTCGGAATTTAACGATGCGTCAACAGAACGGCGTCGGCGCTGACACCGAACAGCATCTCAGCCTGTGGCAGTATGGGAAGACGGGTGACCCCCGAACCCCCTCACCAGACGACCGGCGAGGGGATCCTGGCAGCTACCGAAGCCAGCCCGCTCGCGCTCGTCCGCCGAAGGTTACTTCCGCTACCGATGACTACAGGGGTCGCTGTGGCTGCCACGCCCGCTTCTGCTTCCGTCGAAACACCCGACCTCGATCCGGCCTTCGCCCTGCACAGGGGAGGCAAGATCGAGATTCGCTCCACCGTCCCGGTCCGCGACGCCGACGACCTGTCGCTCGCGTACACGCCCGGCGTCGCCCGGGTCTGCACCGCCATCGCCGAACAGCCCGCGCTGGCCGGCGACTACACCTGGGTCTCCAACGTGGTCGCCGTCGTCTCCGACGGCACCGCGGTGCTCGGCCTCGGCGACATCGGCCCCGCGGCCGCCATGCCCGTCATGGAGGGCAAGGCGCTGCTGTTCAAGGAGTTCGCGGGCGTCGACGCCGTGCCCATCTGCCTCGACTGCACCGACGTCGACGGGCTCGTCGAGACCGTGGTGCGCCTGGCGCCCTCGTTCGGCGGCATCAACCTCGAGGACATCAGCGCCCCCCGCTGCTTCGAGATCGAGGACCGGCTGCGCGGCCTGCTCGACATCCCGGTCTTCCACGACGACCAGCACGGCACCGCCATCGTGGCGCTGGCGGCCCTGCGGAACGCCGCCCGGCTGACCGGCCGCACGCTGGGCGACCTGCGGGCCGTCGTGGCCGGCGCGGGCGCGTCCGGCGTCGCCGTCACCCGCATCCTGCTGGAGGCGGGCATCGGCGACATCGCGGTCTCCGACTCCAAGGGCATGATCTACGAGGGCAGGGAGGGCCTCAACCCGGTCAAGCAGGCGCTGGCCCGCGACACCAACCGGGCGGGCCACACCGGCTCCACGGAGGAGGCGCTGGAGGGCGCCGACCTGTTCCTGGGGCTGTCCGGGTCCACGGTGCCGGAGCGGGCGATCGCGTCCATGGCGCCCGACGCCATCGTGTTCGCCCTGTCCAACCCGACGCCGGAGGTGCACCCCGAGGTGGCCGCCAGGCACGTCAAGGTGGTGGCCACCGGCCGCTCCGACTTCCCCAACCAGATCAACAACGTGCTGGCCTTCCCCGGGGTGTTCCGGGGCGCTCTCGACGTGCGGGCCACCGCGATCACCGAGAACATGAAGGTGGCCGCGGCCAACGCGCTGGCGGGGGTGGTCGGTGACGACCTCTCGGCGACGTACATCATCCCGAGCCCGTTCGACGAGCGCGTCGCGCCCGCCGTGACGGCCGCCGTGGCCGCCCAGGCCCGGGCGGACGGGGTCGCGCGCGTCTGAGCTCCCACAGGCCGTCCTGGCGAGCGAGAGAGCCCTTTCCGGCCCTCGCTCGCCCCTTTTTTACCGCCCCTCACCAGGTCTTTCTGCTTTTCGGGTTACGTGGCCGTTCCGTGGGTAGTTGAGATCCCCGTCCAGGAGCCAGGGTCCGCCTGATCATGTGCAGGACGGCCCGGGGTGTGGGATGGAGTTTGGGTGACCTTTGGGAACTGCCGTAAACCCTTTACGCAAGGTGCTATAACAGTAGCTCTCTGTAATGATGTGGGCGCCGACTCCTGTGACGAGGAGAGCGATGGAACGCGAGCCGAATCGACTGCTGCAGCAGCTCATCGCAGAGGCGGGTTTTTCCCACAAGGGACTGGCCAGGCGCCTCAACGATCTGGGAGCCGCACGTGGCACTCCGGGCCTCAAGTACGACCACAGCTCGGTCCTGCGATGGATCGGAGGTCAGAGGCCGCGCGATCCGGTCCCGTGCCTGCTCACCGAGATCTTCGCGCTCCGGCTAGGCAGGCCGGTCTCGTCGGAGGACCTGGGCATGCCGGCCGTCATCACACCCCTCGATCTCGGACAGGAGTTCACGCACACCTGGCAGGAGGGGGTCGCGACCGTGACGGCGCTGTGGCGGGCCGATGTAGAGAGACGGAGGTTCCTGATCGACTCGACGTTCGCGATTGGAGCAGGCTCTGTTGGAGCCGTACGCTGGCTGACATCGCCCTCTGAGGGGCGCCCGAGCGGCACGGGCACGCGGCGGGTAGGCCGCGCCGACATCGCCGCCATCCACGAGGTCACCCGCTCCTTCGGTGAGCTCGACAACCGCTTCGGCAGCGGACGCGTCCGCTCGTCCGTGGTCAAGTACCTCGACACCGCCGTCTCCCCCTTGCTCAAGGACGGCTCGTACGGCGAGTCCACCGGCAAGCAACTGGCCGCCGCGGCCTCGGAGCTGACCCGCCTGGCGGGGTGGATGGCCTACGACATGGAGCAGCACGGCCTCGCCCAGCGGTACCTGATCCAGGCCCTGCGCCTGGCCAGGGGCGCCGACGACCAGACGCTGGGCGGCGAGATCCTGGCCGGCATGGCGCACCAGGCCATCTACATGGGCCAGCCGGCCCACGCCCTCGACCTGGCCAGGGCCGCCCAGATGGCGGCCCGCGCGGCCGGGGTGAAGACTCTCCTGGCCTCCGCGCACGTCCTGGAGGCCCACGCGCACGCCGGCCTGGGCGACGCCCGCTCCTGCGGTCACGCCCTCCACGAGGCCGAGTGCGCCTTCGATGCCCGCAAGCCCGCCGACGAGCCCAAGTGGCTCAGCTACTTCGACGAGGCCTACCTGTCCGCCAAGTTCGCCCACTGCTTCCGCGACCTCGGGGAGGGGGAGCGGGTCGTGCGCCAGGCGCGGCGCTCGCTCGACATGGACTCCCGGTACGTGCGGGGGCGCATGTTCAACCTGTCGCTGCTGGCCGCCGGGCTGCTGCAGTGCGGGGAGCTGGAGGAGGCGTGCTCGGCCGCGGCCGGCGCGCTGACGCTGGCGGCCGAGCTCCAGTCGGCGCGGTCGCGGTCGTACGCGGCTGATCTGCGGCGGCGGCTGGAGCCGTACAAGAACGAGCGGCCGGTGGCCGCGCTGCGCGAGCGCACGCGCGAGCTCACCGCCGTGTGATCCCTGCGGTGGGCCCGGAGTCTTGACCGGGCCCACCTTGGGGGTTACTTGAGGAGCTCGCCGTTGGGGCCGACGATCTTCTTCGTCTCGGCGAAGTTCGCCTTGTTGTAGACGTCGGCGGTCTCGCCGTCGAAGATGGCCGAGCTGATGGTGTCGATCCGGTCGTTGCCGTCGTTGTCGGCGAAGACGCTGGTCACGCCGTTGACGTAGCCGGTGCGCTTGCTGTTGTTGTACTTCATGAGCCACGGGCCGCCGTCGGCGCCCCACGTCATGGAGCACTTGAGCACCTGGTGGGTCTCGACCTTGAACGTGTTGACCTGGACGCTCTTCGTGCCGGTCTTGCCGGTGCACCACTTGGGGGTGACGCCGGTGAACGGCCTGTCGCCGTCGGGGTGCGGGGCGCTCGGGTAGCCGAAGACCGTCACCTGCTGGCCGAGCGGCTGGTTCCAGGCGAAGCCCTGGCCGCCGACGACGTCGCCGAGGCGGCCGAGGTCCTTGGCCAGGCCGATGTAGTAGTGGTCGCGGAAGTAGCGGACCGTCTTGCCGGCCTTGACCCACTGCTTGACGTAGTAGCGGGTCTCGAACCACGCGGTCTCGGTACCGTTGGCGTCCTTGGTGACGGTGAGCTTGCCGAGGTACTTGCCGTCGCCCTTCTCAGCCGTGAGCTTCTTGAACTCCTCCTGGCTGATGGGGGTCGGGCCGGCCTGCTCGTACTGCTCGCCGTTGACGTCGCTCGCGGTGTCCTTCGGCGCCTTGTTGTACTCGGACTCGGTGACCTCGACCTTGGTCAGGATCTTCTCGCCCGAGTAGTTGTGCGCGACCTTCTCCGGCGTGACGTCGAAGTCCTTCGACCAGTACGGCCCCGCGGGCCCGTACTTCTCGAACCCGGCGTCGTACTCTTCCTTCTTGATCTCTTCGTGCTTGACCCACTTGTCGCCGCCCCAGGCGTGGAACTCGCTCTTGACGACCTCCTTGGAGCCCGTCAGCGTGAAGCCGTTGTGCACCGCGACGAAGGCGTAGTCGCCGTCGTAGTCGTCGTAGGTGTCGAGGTCGTAGGCGGTGAAGGCGTAGGCGCCGACGTAGACGCCCCAGGGGGCCTTGCCCTGGTAGTAGCCCGGCACGAAGATCCACTTGCGGTAGACCTCGTCCTTGCCGTTCTCGAACACGCAGTGGCCGGCGGTGGCGACCAGGTTGCGGTTCCTCGACTGGATGGAGGTGGCCGAGCACCAGCGGTAGTGGCCGGACTTGTCGAGGAAGAAGACCTTGCCGATGGTCTTCGGCAGGTTCACGTTCTTGCTCGTACCAGCCTTGGGGGTGGTGGTCGGGCCCGTCATGCCGGGCTTGCCGTCAGGGACGCCCTTGCTGCCCGAGCTGACGACCTTCGGCACGTCCTTGGCGTCCAGGTTGTACTGCGTGGCCTTCCGCAGGGCGGCTCCGTTCGAGTCGAGCCAGAAAAAGGCGGCACCGTACGCGTCGGCCGGCTTGGGCAGGAGGTCTTCGGATGCCCAGGACGGTGCGGCGTTGGCGGGCGAGGCGAGTACGGCGGCGCTCAGGCCGGCGGCGGCGAGGGGGATGAGCAGGCGCTTCACGGGAGGCTCCACAGTTGTCAAAAAGGGTGTAAAGACCCTATCGACCCACCAGGCACTCTGGTAAGGGAAATGCTCAAATTTGTCGTAGAAAGGCCAAAGGGCCCGGCAGAAGCCGAGCCCTTTGGGTGAAGCATGTGAACGATGACTAGGTCGTCGTTCTGTCCAGCAGCGAGAACTACGGGATCAGCTTGCCGGACCACGAGGCCGAAGCGGCCTTGTAGATCGCGGCGGTCTCACCGTCGAAGTACGGCGAGGTGATCGTGTCGTAGCGCTTGTTGCTGTCGGTGTCGGCGATGAGGCTGGTGACACCGTTGACGTAGCCGAGACGCTTGCTGTTGCTGTACTTGTACAGCCACGGCGCACCGTCGTAACCGGCGGTCACGGTGCACTTGAACGACATCTGCTCCTCGACCTTCTTGGACGGGATGCGCAGAACGTTCTTGGCCGTCTTGCCGTAGCACCACTTCGGCGTGACACCGGTGAACGGCTTGTTGCCGTCCAGGTGCGGGCCGAAGGGGTAGCCGAAGGTGCGGACGTACTTGCCGGTGGGCTGGTTCCAGGCGAAGCCCTGGCCACCGACGTTGTCACCGAGGCGGCCAACGCTCTTCACGTTGTGCTCGACGACGTAGTAGTCCTCGACCCAGTACTTCACCTGAGCCGTGGTCTTGATCCACTTCTTGACGTAGAACTCCTGCTTGTACCAGGCAGTCTTCGCCTCGTTGGTGGACAGGGTGCCGAGGTACTTGCCGTCACCCTTCTGCGCCACCAGGGAGTCGTACTCCTCCTTGGAGATCGCAACCTTCTGGCTGGGCACGCGGTCGCCGTTGTCGAAGCCGACCTTGGCCGCGTTCCACACAGCCTCGGTGACCTCGATGCCAACGACCTTGACACCCTTGGTGGGGCCCTCGCCCTTGTAGTACTCGTCGATGTTGCCGAGGTTCACATCGGCGGGCTTGGCAACCGTCTCGACCTTGGGGTCAGCAGGGGCCGACTTGTACGGGCCAGCCTCGCCGTACTTGTCGTAGCCCGCCGCGAACTCCTCGGCGGTGATCGGGGTCTCCTTGATGTACCCCTTGCCACCCTTGGCGATGTGCGCCTTGTACTCGCTCGGGGTGACCTTCGTGGACTGGTTGGCGACGCCGCCGATGCCGTCGTAGACGGTCACGAAGGCGTAGTCGCGGTCGAAGTCCTCGTAGACGTCGAAGTCGTAGTGGGTGAAGGCCTGCTTACCCACGTAGATGCCCCAAGGAGCCTTGCCCTGGTAGTAGCCCGGCACGAAGACCCAGCGGGAAACGACCTCGTCGTTGCCGGCGATGTCGTAGACGCAGTGACCGGCCGTGGCGACCAGGTTGCGGTACTGCGACTGGATCGAGGTGCCCGAGCACCAGTAGAGCGAGCCGTCACGGTACTCGAAGAAAACCTTACCGATGGTCTTCGGCAGGTTCACGTTCTGAACCTTGGCGGTGCTCTTCTTCTCCTCGCCGATGGGGGCGGTGGAGCCCGGCTTGGTGTCGGCGCTGTAGCCACCACCGGAGGAGATCTTCTCAACCTCGAGAGCGTCGGGGTTGAACGCCACGGCCTTCTTCAGCGCCGCGTTGTCCGACTTGGTCCAGAAGTCGATGACCTCGGCGGCCTGCGCCGCGGTCTTGGCCAGGTCGTCCTTGGCAACGTCAGTGTCGGCCTGGGCGGTGCTGGCGAGACCAGCAGCCAGCAGACCAGTGGCCAGAATGGCGCCACCGGCCGGGAGGAGGATGCGCTTCAAGGTAACTCCTTGCGCTGTCGTGGAACGCCTCTTGCGTCCCATGCGTCAGTAAAGGGATAGCCAGGAACATACAGTGTCGATCTTGAGATCCGGTAGCCGCTTTGGTCGGAAAAGATGGGACAAGGCGGCCGTGATCGTTCTGTGATGTTTAAGTGGCTGATGCGCAGGAGCTGAGGAAAGCCAGTCTCTATACCGTTTGCCCAGATCAACATAAGGAAGTTGTCAGTGGGGCTCGCGGGACTGAGGCGCCCTCCCGGTTCCGGCCGATCAGGCGATGTGATGCAGATCACATCGACTTGATGGCACCGTCTGGACGTCCCATGCGTCCAAACGCCTTCACATTCGGCGGAAAAGCGGAAGGGCCCGGCAGGATGCCGGGCCCTTCACTGGCAACGGTTACACGAACGGTTCAAGCCCGGTCGCTATCCGTTACTTCAGACGATCTTGCCGGACCACGAGGCCGCGGCGGCCTTGTAGACGGTGTTCGTCTCGCCGTCGAAGTACGGCGACGAGATGTAGTCCACGCGGCCGTTGCCGTCCTGGTCGTTGAAGGTGCTGGTGACACCGTTCACGTAGCCGAGACGCTTGCTGTTGCTGTACTTGTACAGCCACGGGCCACCGTCGGCACCCTCGGTCATGGCGCACTTGAGGGCGACGTGCTCCTCGATCTTCTTGGCAGCCGAACCAACCAGCTTCTTCGTGGTGGTGCCGTAGCACCACTTCGGAGTCACGCCGGTGTAGTTCTTGTTGCCGTCGGGGTGAGGAGCGGCCGGGTAGCCGAACACGCGCACGGCCTTGCCGGTCGGCTGGTTCCAGGCGAAGCCCTGGCCGCCGACGTTGTCGCCGAGACGACCAGCGTCCTTGCCGGCGATGTCGACGACGTAGTAGTCCTCGACCCAGTACTTCATCTGAACGGTGGTCTTGACCCACTTCTTGATGAAGAACTGCGTCTTGAACCAGGCGACCTCGGTCTTCTTGTCGTCACCCAGCTGGGCGCGGACCTCGCCCATGAACTTGCCGTCGCCCTTGGCGGCCTTCAGCTCGTCGTACTGCTCCTTGCTGATGGGCACCTCGGTGCTCAGGCGCTCGAACTTGTCGCCGTTGTCGAAGCCCGTACCAGCCGCGGTGTACTGCGACTTGTAGACCTCCGCACCAGTGAGCTGGACACCCTTGGTGGGGCCCTCGCCCTTGATGTAGGCGTCGACGTTGCCGACCGTCACGTCGGAAGGCTTGGCGACCGTCTCGACCTTCGGGTCGGCGACCTTCGACTTGAAGGGGCCCGCCTCGCCGTACTTGTCGTAGCCGGCCTCGAACTCTTCCTTCGTGATCGGCGTTTCCTTGACGAAGCCGACGCCGCCCTTGGCCACGTGCGACTTGTACTCGCTCGGCGTGACCTTGGTGGTCTTGCCGGAGACGTGAACGCCGTTGTACACGGTCACGAACGCGTAGTCGCGGTCGTAGTCCTCGTAGACGTCGAAGTCGTAGTGGGTGAAGGCCTGCTTACCCACGTAGATGCCCCAGGGGGACTTGCCCTGGTAGTAACCGGGGACGAAGACCCACTTGGACATGACGTCCGTGTTGGCGGCCGTGTCGTACACGCAGTGACCGGCCGTGGCGACCAGGTTGCGGTACTGCGACTGGATCGAAGTGGCGGAGCACCACTTCTTCTCGCCCTTGCTGTTGACGAAGAAGACCTTGCCGATGGTCTTCGGCATGTTGACGTTCTGGACCTTCGTGGAGGCCTTCTTCTCCTGACCGATCGGCGCGGTCGAGCCCGGCTTGGTGTCCGAGCTGTAGCCGCCCTTGCTCTGCAGCTTGGCGACGTCGGCCTTGTCCCAGACGTTCGACTCGGTAGCGGCCTTGAGGGCGGCACCGTTGTTCTCCGCCCAGAACTGGGCGATGGCCTTGGCGTTGGCCGCGCTCGTCGCCATCGCGTCCTTGGCGACGGTGTCGTCGGCCTGGGCGGTGCCGGCGAGGCCGGCGGCCAGGAGACCGGTGGCCAGGAGGGCGCCACCGGCGGGGATGAGGATGCGCTTCAAGGGAACTGCTCCTTGCTCTGTCGTGGGTCGCAACTTGCGTCCCATGCGTCAGTAAAGGGATAGCAAGGAACATAGCGTGGTGATCTCCGCAGGTGAAACCCGCTTTGGGGGATTCGGTATGGCCCCCGTGCGCCGTGACCTTTCCGTGACTTGTCAGAGACATTTGCCCGTTGTGATCGTCAGGTCACGTTTTCGCAGGGTATGGATGGGTTGTTGCTGCTGGTACGAAAGTGCCGTTAGAGGGATGCCACTGACTGTAGTTGGTTGAATGTGACTCAGATCACAGGAACCAGATGGGAACCGGCTCCGTCTAAATTGCCCTGTTTCTCACAGGAGATCTTCAGAATCGGGTCCGAGAGCCGTGCTCGTCGGGGTTCTGACGGTGTTGCCGGCGCATCAGAACGGCCCGCCGACGCATCGTCGACGGGCCGTGAGGCAGGGGTCGGGTCAGGCTCCCTTGGGTCTGACCGTTTCGCCCAGGAGGGCTTGGATGCTGGTGAGCACCGCTGTGTCCTTGAGGGGGGACGGGAGGTGGGTGGTGCGGGGGGAGCCGGGCGGATGGCGGCGGATGAGGTCGAGCTCCGCTGGGCCGATCCTGCCCACGCGGGCCGGTACGTGGTCGCCGGGGTCGCCGGGATCGCCTGGGTCGTCGGTGTGCAACGCCAGGGTCAGGCGCTGCCAGGTGCCGTCCGCCAGCCAGCGGCGGTGGCGCTTGTAGAGGGTGACCCAGCAGCCGTACCGCTCGGGCAGGTAGCGCCATCGGACGCCGGTGCGGGCCTGGTAGAGGAGGCCGTTGATCACGGTGCGGTCGTCGGTCGTCCGGCCGCCGTGGACGCCGTTCTGGGGGAGGAGGGTGGCGACCCGGTCCCATTCGGCGTCTGTCAGATCATCGCGACGCATGCGCCCATCGTGACAAGGCAAATACGGTCTGTCAGTTGAACAAAGAAAGATCTTCATGCCGACAGGTGTGACGGCTGGGTGTGCGTCACTTCGGGGTGGGGGATGTGTGCGGCGCCTTGTTTCGGTCACGCCCCATCCGATGGCCGTCCCAGTGTGAGACGCGAGCCGTGTGCCGGGCCGGGAGCGGCTGAGGGGCTCTCGGCGCCGCAGCGTGGTGGGGATCGAAAGGAGACGGAGCCCCTGGGAGGCGCTGTCTGGAGCTGCGCCTGCGCGAAGCGCCCTCCGGTGGAAGGCCGCGCGTGGTCCCCGTACGAACCCTCCGGAAACAGCAAGCGAGGGCCTCGGATGCCCGAGGCCCTCGCTTTCCCCTGGTAGGGCTTACTTGTACAGCTCGCCGTTCGGGCCCACGATCTTGCCGGACCACACGTTCTTGGCCGCGTTGTACACCGAGGCAGTCTCACCGTCGAAGTACGGCGAGGTGATGTAGTCGATCCGGTCGTTGCCGTCCTGGTCGGCGAACGTGCTGGTGACGCCGTTGACGTAGCCGAGACGCTTGGCGTTGCTGTAGTTCAGCAGCCACGGACCGCCGTCGTAGCCGGGGGTCACGGCGCACTTGAGGCCGATGTGCTCCTCGATCTTGAGCCAGGAGGCCCCGACCGTCTTGGCGGTGGTGTTGCCGTAGCAGTGCTTCGGCGTCACGCCGCTGTACGGCTTGTTGCCGTCGGGGTGCGGGGCTGCCGGGTAGCCGAAGGCGCGCACGGGCTTTCCGGTGGGCTGGTTCCAGGCGAAGCCCTGGCCGCCGACGTTGTCGCCGAGGCGGCCCGCGTCCTTGGACAGCAGGATGTAGTAGCGGCCGCCCCAGGCCCGCTTCGGGCCGGTGAAGCGCTCGAAGTCCTTGCGGTCCACCTGCTTGACGCCGTTCGAGGTGATGCCGTTGTAGACGGTGACGAACGCGTAGTCGCGGTCGTAGTCCTCGTAGGTGTCGAAGTCGTAGTGGGTGAAGGCCTGCTTGCCCACGTAGATGCCCCAAGGAGCCTTGCCCTGGTAGTAGCCGGGGACGAAGACCCACTTGTCCATCGTGGAGCTGTTGCTGTCGGTGTCGTAGACGCAGTGGCCGGCCGTGGCGACCAGGTTGCGGTAGTTCGACTGGATGGAGGTGCCCGAGCACCAGCGGAACTTGCCCTGGCCGTCGACGAAGAAGACCTTGCCGACGGTCTTGGGGAGGTTGACGTTCTGGGCCCTGCCGGTCGACTTCGACTCGCCGGTCGGCGCCGTGGTGCCGGGGCTGCCGTCAGGGCTGTAACCGCCCTTGGAGACGACCTTCCGAACCTCGTTCGAGTCCCACGTGTACTGGGTCGCGGACCGGAGCGCGGCGCCGTTCGAGGCCAGCCAGAAGGAGGCGACGGAGACGGCGGCGGAGTTGTTGCGGGCCATCGGGTCGTTGGCGACGTCGCCGTCGGCCTGCGCCGTACCGGACAGGCCGGCGGCCAGCAGACCGGTGGCCAGGATGGCACCGCCGGCGGGGAGAAGGATTCGCTTCAAGGTAACTCCAGGTTGCGCTGACATGAGGCGCCTCATGCACCTCCATTACTCAGCAAACGGACAGCCCGGAACCTATCGGTTTGACTTGCTCCGTGTGAATTGCAGGTAGATCCTGTCAGCGTTCCAAAAGCGCGCCGTGACCGTACCGAGACAAAGAAGCCGCTGATCACCCGCCGTGATCATATGGTTGCTATGACTTAGGTCACATTTGACAGGGTGGTGAGCCCAGCGGCGCGTCGGTAGACCTCTCCGGTGGTGGTGTCGAAGTACGGAGCCGACACCGAGTCGTAGCGGCCCTTGGCGTCCCTGTTCCAGGTCAGGCTGTTGACGCCGGCCAGGCTGCCGAGCCTGCGGTTGTCGTCGTAGGCGAGCAGCCAGGGGCCGCCGCTGGCGCCCGGGCTGAAGTCGCACGGCATCAGCTCGACGCCCTTCTGCAGGTCGCGGCCGGGGGCGACGGTGAAGCGGGTGCTGCCGGGCAGGCACTTCTGCAGCGTCTTGCCGTCGTACGGGTGCGACCCGTCGGGCTGCTGGCCCGCCGGGTAGCCGAACGCGGTCACGGCGTACGTGCCGGGCTTCTTGTTCAGCTCCAGCCCGAGCCCGCCCACGTTGTCCTGGAGCCGGCCGATGTCCCGCATGATGTACGCGCCGTCCTTGGGGACCCAGGCGAAGCCGCGGTGCACGGTCACGAACGCGTAGTCGTAGTCGTAGTCGCCCTTGCCCGACCAGTCCTCGTGCAGGCTGATCGAGGCGCCCACGTAGATGCCGTCGGGCGCGTTGCCGTTCGGTTCGGGGTTCGGGACGAAGATCCAGTAGTCGGCGGGCTTGGCCGTGCGCGAGTCGTACGCGCAGTGCCCGGCGGTGGCCACCACGCTGCGGTTCTTGGCCGCGACGGCGGCGGCGGAGCACCAGTACTCCTTGTCCCCGAACCGGAAGAAGACCTTGCCGATGGTGTTGGCGGCCGTGCCCTTGCGTGGCAGCGCCGGCGCGACGGCGGCCGCGGCGGTCGTCCGCTTCACGGTGGCGGCAGCGGCGGCGCCCGCCGAGGCCGCCGAGGCGGCGGAGCCGGAGCCGGGCGTGGCAGGGGTGGACAGGTCGGTCTTCTGCAGGCGGTCGGGCCGCCAGTAGTCGGCGACCCGCTTCACGTCCGCGAGCGTCTTGGCCAGCGGGACGGCGTACACCTTGCTGGGGGCCACGGCAGTGCTCGCAGTGGTGGTCACAGCGGTGGTCACGGCGGCGGTCACAGCGGCGGACGCGGCGTGGGCGGCGATCCCCGTGAAGGCAGGCACGATCAGCAGCGCGCTGCTGAGGGCAGCGGCCACGAAGTGCCTGGCTCGGGGGATCATGAAATGCCTTTCTTGGGGTCGTAAGGGTGGATTTTTCCAGATGTACAGACGGTATTGCAGCTCGGATAGAGATTCGTTACCTGATCAAGAGTGCATCGTGAACCATAAGGACACCGTCAACCGAACGTCCCTGAAACATGTAAATGATCATTAGGCCGGTCGTGTCTCCGCAGGTCGGAGGCCGGTTCGTCGACCATCCGCGCGTACGTAATTGGCGCCCATTCGCGGTCGCATTCGCACGCTCCAAGTGGCGTACGCCACGTCGGCAAGTGGTCCCATTCCGCCGAAGGGATGGCCCCGGCTCCCAGGGGAACCGGGGCCCGGGGTGCCGTCGATCAGCGCCAGTTGCCGGTCCAGCGGTTGGCGGCGGCCTTGTAGACCTTGTAGGTGTCGGTGTTGAAGTACGGCGACGAGATGTGGTCGTAGCGGTCGTTGCCGTCGGTGTCCCACGCGACGCTGTTGACGCCGACCAGGTAGCCGGTCCGCGACGCGCTCTTGTAGTTGTAGATGAACGGTCCGCCGCTCGCGCCGGCGGTGAAGGAGCACTTGAAGCCGGTGTGCTCCTGCAGGTTGTACTTCTTGGCCTCGGGCATCGCCTTGGTCTTGCCGTAGCAGTACTTCATCGTGCGGCCGGTGAACGGCTTGTCGCCGTCGGGGTGCTCACCGGCGGGGTAGCCGAACGAGAACACGTTCAGCTTGGTGCTCCGGTTCCAGGTGAAGCCCTGGCCGCCGACGTTGTCGCCGAGGCGGCCGACGTTCTTCACGGTCCACTTCCACTGGCCGTTGACCTTCTCCCAGTTGACCTTGATGCCGTTGAAGACGTTGACGAACGCGTAGTCGAAGTCGTAGTCCTCCTTCACGACGAAGTCATCGTGCGCGTTGAACGTCTTGGCGGCGTAGATGCCGTAGGGAGCCTTCCCGTTCCAGACCCTGTCGCCGTCCCAGTACGACGGGATGAAGATCCAGTTGTCGTAGAAGGTGTTCTTCTTGGTGTCGTACACGCAGTGGGCGGAGGTCGCCACGAGGTTGCGGTACTTGCCCTGCACCGAACTGGCCGAGCAGTAGCGCCAGTTCTTCGGGTTGCGGGGGTCGGCCTTGGGCAGCGTGAAGAAGACGCGGCCGACCGTGTTCGGCAGGTTGACGTGCTTGCTCTTCGTGGACCTCGCCTTCTCGGCGCCGATCGGCGGAACGGAGCCGGCCGGCCCGTCGGGAGCGTCGTTGCTGCCCTTGACGCCCTTGGAGGACAGGTCGAGGCCGTCGTCGTGGTCGGTGGCCAGCTTGACGCGGTCCGGCGTCCAGAACTGGATCGCCTGCTCCGCGGGGGTCGCCGAGTTCTTGGAGACGACGTCCGAGGGTGCGGTCGTCGCGTTGGCCGCGCCGCCGCTGACCGTTCCCGCCGCCAGCCCGATGGCCACGAGGCCGGCGAGGGGGATCGCGATGCGCCTTGCTCGGGAATACATGGAGCTCCTCTCAGCTTTCGGCGGCCCAGAGCGGGGTACTGCGCCCCGGATGGGCCAGGAAAACGATCGGAACGTTAATGAACGGCTCGATCCGGCGGCCAGGAAACGACGTGAAAAAGCATGGGCCGGTTCCGTTCCGTTATAGAAATAGCGAATGCGCATGTATTCGGAATTGGCATCTGTGCAGGTCGAGGCGTGGTTTTAATTTCTCTGGTCACATCGGTAACGTCCATTATCAGACGCCACTCCTTATCAACCGAGCGATGTTCTGGTTAGCTGGGGTCATGGACCCTCGCACCCCCTGTCTCATTGGCATCGCCCAGCGCACGATTCGCGAGCAGCCCGGCCCTGAGCCGCTCGATCTCTGGGAGGCCGTGGCGCGCGAGGCCGCCGGCGACGCGCGGCTGCCCGTCGAGCGGCTCGACTCGATCCAGATCGTCTGGACCGACTCCTGGCACTACGACTCGCCCGTCGGCCGCCTCGCCGAGCGCCTCAGGGCCGCGCCGCGCCACCAGGTCTACTCCAAGGTCGGCGGTACGGCCCCGCACCTGCTCATCGGTGCCGCGGCGGCCGCGATCGCCGCGGGTGAGCTGGACTCGGCCCTGGTGGCCGGTGCCGAGGCGCTCGCCACGCGCAGGGCGTACAGGAAGGCGGGCGAGCACGTGCCGTGGAGCCACCCCGCCGACCCCAAGCCCCCGTACGGCTGGGAGCGGCCGCCACACCCGTCGGCGCTCGCGCACGGGCTGTTCCTGCCGGTGCACACCTATCCGATCATGGAGACCGCGCGGCGGGCGGCGGCCGGGCTCACGATCGAGGAGGAGATGCGCGAGCGGGCGCGCATCATGGCGCCGATGACCGAGGTCGCCGCCGCGAACCCGTACGCCTGGCGCAGGGCCGCCCGCACCCCCGACGAGCTCGCCGGCGGCCGCTTCGTCGGCTGGCCCTACACCACGGACACGGTGGCCGTGCTGGAGGTGGACCAGGCGGCGGCCGTCATCCTGGCCGGCTCGGGGCTGGCCGACCGGTTGGGGGTGCCGCAGGATCGGCGGGTCTACCTGCGGGGATGGGCGTACGCGGAGGACACCTGGGAAGTGGCGACGCGGCCCGCGCTCGGCTCCTCGCCTGCCATCGCCCACGCCGCCGAGGCCGCCTTCGAGCGGGCCGGGCTCGGCCTGGACGACATGAACGCGCTGGACCTGTACAGCTGCTTCGCGATCGCGCTGCGGCAGGCGTGCGACGCCATCGGGCTGGACCCGCTGGACCCGCGCGGGCTCACCGTGACGGGCGGGCTGCCGTACGCGGGCGGGCCGGCCAGCGACTACGTGCTGCACTCGACGGCGACGATGGCGGGGCTGCTGCGGGCGCAGTCGGGGCACGGGCTGGTGAGCGGGGTGGGGATGCATCTGACGAAACACACGTACGCGGTGTGGTCGAGCGAGCCGGGCGGGCGGCTGGGGGATGTCGCGCCGGTGCATGTCGCCAAGGAGGTGCCGCTGGTGGGCTCGTACGAAGGGGCCGGGGTGGTGGCGGGGTACACGGTGGCGCACGGGCGTGACGGTGAGGCCGAGAAGGGGTTCCTGGTCGTGGACGTGCCTGGGGGCAGGGCGTATGCGGTGGTGGAGGAGAGGGAGTTGCTGGTGGAGGCGGAGGGGCGGGAGCTGGTGGGGGAACAGGTGCGGGTGTCCAGCGATGGGAAGCTCAATGTGGCCGTATGGTGACACAAAGTAAGAGCAAAGTTCGTGATCGCATGACTACGATCTGGAGTTGACATTTTTATGTCGCGCGCGGACGCTGGAGTCATGCGGAGGACTACGGTGCGCATCGACGAGGTGCTCCTCAACGAGGCGAAGGCGTACGCGGCGAAGAACGGACGCAGTCTCAACTCGGTCATGGAGGACGCCTTGCGACAACTGCTCAACCGATCCACGGAGGTGGCCGAACGGCCTCGCGTGGAGATCATCACTTCAACGGCCGTACCCGGATATCAGCCCATGGTCCAGGAACGCCTCGACGCCGGCGAGAAGCTGGAGCACATCCTCTACGACCTCGACGACGAGAGGTGGATTGAGGAGGCGCGCGATGCTGCTCGCTGACATCAACGTTCTCGTCAACGCCTTCCGGAAGGAGTCTCCTGATCACGAGTCCTGCCATGTTGTCATCGACGAGATGGTCAACGGTGACTCCGGCTACGCGGTGAGCGACTTCGTCGTCAACGGATTCATCAGGATGGTGACCAACCGGCGCATCTATAAGGATCCCGACCCGATCGAGCGGGCGCTGACCTTCGCCGAGACCTATCGCAACCAACCGCACGCGACGGTGATCACAACGGAGGATCGACACTGGGGGATCTTCACCAGGATCAGCCGCGAGGCGGGTGCGACGGGCAACCTCATCCCCGACGCCTACCTCGCCGCACTCGCCATCGAGCACGGTTGTGAATTCGTGACCTGCGACAAGGATTTCGCCAGGTTCCAGGGCTTGCGCTGGCGGTCCCCGCTCAATTGAACTGGTCGGTAAGGGCGCAAGCCGGCACTACTCGGCTAGGAACGTCGTGGCTGACCAGTTCGACGTCATCGAGGCAGGCGAGCGCGGCCGTCGCCGGTGGATCGGGCTGGTGGTGGTTCTGGCGCTCCTGCTGATCCCCGTTGTCGGCCTGCTCACCAGCCGGGACCCCGAGCCCGAGCCCGAGGCCGCTCCGGCGAGCCGGACGCCCGGGCCCATCAGGTCCCTGACCACGCTCGACAACGCGCCCAACATTCTCAACGTGCCGGCCAGGAAAAAGGGCGACGACGAGGTCATCCAGGTGGTGTTCCCGCACGGTGCGCGGGCCGAGGTGCGTTATCCGGGTGAGCTGGGGCTCGCCGCAATGGGGTCGCGGCCGTTCCGGGCGGGCTGGATCGACGGGATGTTCCGGCAGTTCGTCGCGCCCTACGGTGGCGAGGCCGAGATCACGCGGGGTGGCCGGCCGCTCAGGAATTACGCCTCCAACGTGACTCTCTGGCCGCGCCAGGCCGGCAGCGGCCAGTACGGGCAGGTGCTGCTGTTCGCGTTCGGGCCGTGGCGGCTGGCGATGTACGACCGGGGGCAGGGGCTGACGTTCGAGCAGCGGACGACCGTGGCCGAGAGCCTGAAGGGGCGGGTGACCAAGGACGGGTACCTGGTGCTGACCGCCAGGGGCGGGGTGCGGCTGGCGGAGCCGGGCGAGCACGTGCAGGGGGAGCCGGTCGGGCCGCAGCTGTGGTTCGGGGGCGGGGCGGGACAGATGGTCGCGCTCGTGCCTACGCCTGACTGCGAGCAGCAGGTCAGGACGCCTGGGGCGATCGAAAGGCCGGGGCGGCGGGCCGAGATGGTGTGCCGGGGTGACGTGCTGGTCGCCGTCACCGGGCCGGCGTCGTTCCGGACGAAGGCGATCTCCGGCATCCGGGTCACGATGAAGTGAGGCCTGGGAGCGTGGCGGGGGGCCGGGGCCAGGGGAGCGGGCTGAAGTAAGGTGCGGCCATGTTCGCCGTAACCGCCACACAGACCGATCCCGACAACCCGCTCGCCGGCCTGACGCTGGGCGAGCACCCGGAGCCGAAGCTGCCGGACGGGTGGACGACCGTCTCCGTACGGGCCGCCGCGCTCAACCACCACGACCTGTGGACGCTCAAGGGCGTGGGCATCAGGCAGGACCGGCTGCCGATCGTGCTCGGCTGCGACGCCGCCGGCGTGGACGAGGACGGTAACGAGGTCATCGTGCACGCCGTGATCGGCACCGGGGCCGACGAGACGCTCGATCCCAAGCGCACGCTGCTGTCCGAGGTGCACGACGGCACGTTCGCCGAGCGTGTGGCCGTGCCGCGCCGCAACCTGGTGCCCAAGCCCGCCGGGCTGAGCTTCGAGCACGCCGCCTGCCTGCCGACGGCCTGGCTGACCGCGTACCGGATGTTGTTCGACAAGGCGGGGCTGCAGCCGGGCTCCACCGTGCTCGTGCAGGGGGCGGGCGGGGGTGTCGCGACCGCGCTGATCGCGCTCGGCCGGGCCGCCGGGTACCGGGTGTGGGCCACCAGCCGTTCGGGGGAGAAGCGGGAGCGGGCCCGGGAGCTCGGCGCCGACCAGGTGTTCGAGCCCGGTGCGCGGCTGCCCGAGCGGGTGGACGCGGTCATGGAGACGGTCGGGCAGGCCACCTGGGAGCATTCGCTCAAGTCGCTCAGGCCCGGTGGTCGCATCGTCGTCTCCGGCGCCACCAGCGGCGCGGTTCCGCCGGCCGATCTGAACCGGGTCTTCTTCCTGCAGCTGTCCGTGATCGGCACGACGATGGGGACGCGGGAGCAGCTGGCGCGGCTGGCGGTGTTCCTGGAGCAGACCGGGCTGCGGCCCGTGGTCGATCGGGTGTTGCCGCTGGCCGAGGCGCGGGACGGGTTCGCCGCCATGGACGCCGGGGAGATCTTCGGAAAGATCGTCTTTACGAGCTGAATAAGTGAAGGGTTACTTCTGACCCTCCTGGGTGATACAAGAGGAATGGGGTTGTACCACCCAGGAGGCAGTCACCATGGACGTTGAGCCCTTCGGCCCAGGTTCGATGCACTGGGACACCGCCGGCGAATACCGCAACCTGCTCGTGGCCGGCAGCGCGCTGGTCCTCCAGACGATGCACCCGGCCGTCGGAGCCGCGGTCGCGGAGCATTCCACGTACAAGCACGACCCGTGGGGGAGGCTGGAGCGCACGCTCGCCTCCGTGCAGAAGTGGGTCTACGGCGGTGCGGACGGTCCCGCCGAGGGGCGGCGGCTCAGGGAGCTGCACAAGCCGATCAGCGGGGTGGACGAGCAGGGCAGGCACTACCACGCGCTGAACGGCGAGGCCTGGGCGTGGGTGCACCTGTCGCTGTTCGAGCGGTTCATCGCGCTCAACCGGTACTTCGGCACCCCGTTCACCACGGCGCAGGAGCGGCGGCTGTACGCGGAGTCGCGGCAGCTCGGCGCCATCCTTCAGGTGCCCGAGCGGGAGATGCCCGCGGACCTGGAGGCGTTCTGGCGGTACTTCGACGAGATGGTGAGCCGCCGGCTGGAGGCGCATGCCACCGCGCTCGACGTGCTGACGGTGATGCGCGGCACGCCGGCGCCGCCCCGGCTGCCCGCTCCGCTGCGGCGGTTGTGGACGCCGGTGGGGGCGGGGGCGGGCGAGTTCAACTACTTCGTCACCGTCGGCACCCTGCCGCCTGCCGTGCGGGAGAAGCTGGGGTTGCGGTGGACCGCCAGGGAGGAGCGGCGGTTGCGGCATCTCGGGCACGCGGTGGCGATGGTGACGCCGCGGCTGCCCGAGCGTCTGCGGTACATGCCGATCGCGTATCACGCCAGGCGGGCCGCGCGGAGCTCGCGCCGCCGCCGGCTGGAACGCATGTCGGCCTAGAGCGCCCGATTCCCCGGGGAGGCGGGTCGCGCTCCCCGGCGGGTCACCGGTCGAGGATGTCGTGGACGCGGCGGGCGGCCTCGTCGAGCGTCGTACGCAACTCCTCCAGCTTCTCCGCGGTCAGACGCGCGTCCGAGGCCTCCTCGCGGGCCCTGGCGACGAAGTCGGCGAGGAGCTCGCCCAGCTCGGCGTCGAGCGCGGCCCGGTTGGGCGAGGCGCCGCCGGGCGGGGGGCCGCCGAGCGTGGCCCAGACCTCCGACCAGATCCTGCGCCACTCCTTGCTGATCCGCTCGCCCTCGTCCTGCCAGTGGTAGGCATGCTCCATCCACTGCCGCTTCTGCTGATCACGCAGCCGCTTGAGATCCTCTTTCTGCTTGTCGCGCAGCCGCCTGGTGTCGTCGGCCGCTCCCGTGCGGACGTCCTTGGCCATCCGGGTCAGCTCGTCGCGCAGCGACTTGACCGTGTCGCGCACGTCCTCCTTGACCTCGCGGGCGATGTCGCGGACGGAGGCCGAGATCTCCTGCTCCAGGTCGTCGAGCTCGTCGAGCCGGGCGTTCAGCTCCTCGCGCCCCTTGTCGGTGATGGAGAACACCTTCTTGCCCTCGATCACCTCGTGCGTCACCAGGCCCTCCTCCTCCAGGCGGGCCAGGCGCGGGTAGATGGTGCCGGGAGAGGGCGAGTAGACGCCGAGGAAGCGGTCCTGGAGCAGCCGGATGACCTCGTAGCCATGGCGCGGGCTCTCTTCCAGCAGCTTGAGCAGGTACAGCCGGAGCCGGCCGTGACCGAAGACAGGGCTCATTCCTTCTCCCCCTTGAGCAGCGTGACCTCGCCGGAGACCGTGATGGCCGACAGCGAGGCCATGCCGCCACCCAGCCGCCCCGACAGCGACTTCGCGCCGGGGCCGCTCGTGTTGGACAGTTCCTCGAACGTGCTGACCAGCCTGCCGGAGGTGGACCTGATGCTGACGTCCGCCTCCACGTTCTCCGGCAGCCTGACCAGGATGTCACCGGAAACGCTGTTGAACGTGACGTGGCCCGTCGGCCGCAGCGCGAGATCGGCCGTGATGCGGCCCGAGACGGTGTTGGCCTTCAGCCGGCGCGGGGTGCCGTCGGCCACGGTCAGGTCGCCCGAGATGCTGATGAACGACAGGTCGCCGTCCATGGCCCGGGTCTCGACGGCGCCCGAGACGGTGTTGGCGGCGACGTCGCCGCTGACCCCGTCCAGCACGACGTCCCCGGAGACGCTCTTGACGTGCGTCACCCTTTCGAAACCGGCCAGCACGGCGGGGGCGGACACCACGCCCGCCCTGACCTTGCAGGCCTTGGGCACGGCGATGGACAGCACCGACCTGTGCCTGTCGCGACGGAGCCAGCCGAGCACGCCGTCCCAGGTGAGGTCCCGGTCGGCGATGGTGAGCGACCGGGTGGCCTCGTCGTAGGTCACGGTGAGTGGTGAGGCCGGCTCGATGTCGGCGATCTCCAGTGTCGGCGGGCCGTCGCTGGCCAGCACGTCCAGGCGGCCGGCCACGATGCGGACGTCCAGCGACTCGACCTCACCGAACGTCAGTTGCCCCGGCTCGTCGATGGTCCATTGCTGCATGCTCCCCGGCCCCTCTCTAGGCGACACCGATCCTCCACAAATCACGATATGTCGCGTCTTGCGGAAACTCAAGATGTATCGCGTTATTCGAGACTACGGCTTCCGTGAGGAAGCCGCGGCGTCGGTCAGTCGTCCTCGTCGTCGAGGCGCGCCAGCCACGTGGCCAGCCGCTCGATCGGCGTCTCGAACTCGGGGTTGAGATCGACGAACTCGCGCAGCCGCTCGCCCAGCCACAACAGGCTGACCTCCTCCTCGCCGCGCCGCTCGACCAGCTCCTCGATCCCCCGATCGGTGAAGTACATCGCTCTCCATTCACAGTTCCAGCAGGCACCCGGCCTGCACTTTAGCCTGCCCGAGCAGCAGTGAGCCCCCGGCCGCCGCGGTGGGCGGGCCGGGGGCTCGAACGCCGGTGACTCAGCCGAAGATCTGGTGCAGGATCTCCTCGAGCTCGGTGTCGTGCGAGTTGTGCGACCCGGTCGCCGGCGAGCTGTTCGGCGTGCGCGACACGCGCCGGATGGCGCGGCCGTTCAGGGTCTGCGGGTCCTCGGCCAGCTTGAGCGTGAGGTACGGCCACGGGCCCATGTTGGCCGGCTCGTCCTGCGCCCAGATCAGCTCCACCTGGCCGCCGTACCGGGACAGCTCGGTGGCGAGCTCCTCGGACGGGAACGGGTAGAGCCGCTCCAGCCGGACGATCGCCACGTCGTCGCGGCCGGTCTTGTCGCGGTGCGCCGCCAGGTCGTAGTAGAGCCTGCCGGAGGTGAGCACCACCTTGGTGACCTTGGCCGGGTCGGCCGTCGAGTCGCCCAGGACCGGCTGGAAGGAGCCCGAGGTGAAGTCGGACGCCTTCGACGTGGCCGCCTTGTGGCGCAGCAGCGACTTGGGCGTGAAGACCACCAGCGGCTTGTGCCGCTCCGACTCCACCTGCCAGCGCAGCAGGTGGAAGTAGTTGGCCGGGGTGGTGGGCTGCGCGACCGTCATGTTGTCGAGCGCGCAGACCTGCAGGAACCGCTCGATGCGGGCGGAGGAGTGGTCGGGGCCCTGGCCCTCGTAGCCGTGCGGCAGCAGCAGCACGACCGAGGACTTCTGACCCCACTTCTGCTCGCCCGACGAGATGAACTCGTCGATGATCGTCTGGGCGCCGTTGACGAAGTCGCCGAACTGCGCCTCCCACAGGACCAGCGCGTCAGGGCGCACGACGCTGTAGCCGTACTCGAAGCCGAGCGCCGCGAACTCGCTGAGCAGCGAGTCGTAGACGTAGAACTTCGTGGTGCCCTGGTTGAAGGTCTTGAGCGGCGTGTGGTCGGCGCCGGTCATCCGGTCCACCAGGACGGCGTGGCGCTGGGTGAACGTGCCGCGCCGGGAGTCCTGGCCGACCAGGCGCACCGGGTGGCCGTCCATCAGCAGCGACCCGAACGCCAGCGTCTCGCCCATCGCCCAGTCGATCGCGTCCTGCTCGACCATCTGGCCGCGGCGCTGCAGCACCGGCGCCAGGCGCGGGTGCGGCGTGAAGCCCTCGGGGAGGTTGAGCTGGGTGTCGACGATGCGCTTGAGCGTCTCGTGGGTGATGCCGGTCGGCGTGTCGTCGTGCGACCACTTGACGACCTCGGTCGGAGGCACCCGCATCGCGGCCGCCTCGGCCGGCTTCTTGGCCGCCTCGCGGGTCTCGGTGAACGCCTGCTCCAGCTTGGCCTGGTAGTCGCGCAGCGCCTGCTCGGCCTCCTCGACCGTGATGTCGCCCCGGCCGATCAGCGCCTCGGTGTAGAGCTTGCGGGTCGAGCGCTTGGCGTCGATCAGGTCGTACATCAGCGGCTGGGTGAAGGCGGGGTTGTCGCCCTCGTTGTGACCGCGGCGGCGGTAGCAGATGAGGTCGATGACGACGTCCTTGCGGAACGCCTGGCGGTACTCGTAGGCCAGCTCGCCCACGCGCACCACGGCCTCGGGGTCGTCGCCGTTGACGTGGAAGATCGGCGCCTGGATCATCCGCGCCACGTCGGTCGCGTAGACCGAGGAGCGGGACGAGGCGGGCGAGGTCGTGAAGCCGACCTGGTTGTTGACCACCACGTGCACGGTGCCGCCGGTGCGGTAGCCGCGCAGCTGCGACAGGTTGAGCGTCTCGGCCACGACGCCCTGGCCGGCGAAGGCCGCGTCACCGTGGACGAGCACGGGCAGGACGGTGAAGCCCTCCTCGCCGCGCTCCAGGAGGTCCTGCTTGGCGCGGACCACGCCCTCCAGGACCGGGTCGACCGCCTCCAGGTGGGAGGGGTTGGCCACGACGGAGGCGGTGATCGTCTTGCCGCTCGGCGCGGTGAACGTGCCGGTCGCGCCGAGGTGGTACTTCACGTCGCCCGAGCCGTGCGCCGTGCGCGGGTCGATGTTGCCCTCGAACTCGCCGAAGATCTGCGCGTAGGACTTGCCCACGATGTTGGCCAGCACGTTGAGCCGGCCTCGGTGGGCCATGCCGATGACGACCTCGTCGAGGTCCTCGTCGGCGGCGTCGCTGATCACCGAGTCGAGCAGCGGGATCAGGGACTCGCCGCCCTCCAGCGAGAAGCGCTTCTGCCCGACGAACTTGGTCTGCAGGAACGTCTCGAACGCCTCGGCGGTGTTGAGCCGGGACAGGATGTTGAGCTGCTCGTCGCGCTCGGGCGACTTGTGCGGCTTCTCCACCCGCGCCTGGATCCAGGCCCGCTCCTCGGGGTTCTGGATGTGCATGTACTCGATGCCGACCGTGCGGCAGTAGGAGTCGCGCAGCACGCCCAGGATGTCGCGCAGCTTCATCAGCGGCTTGCCGCCGAAGCCGCCGGTCGCGAACTCGCGCTCCAGGTCCCACAGCGTCAGGCCGTGCGACTGGATGTCGAGGTCGGGGTGCTTGCGCTGCTTGTACTCCAGCGGGTCGGTCTCGGCCATCAGGTGACCGCGCACGCGGTAGGCGTGGATCAGCTCGATCACGCGCGCGGACTTGGCCACGTCGTCGTCGTGGGTGGCCGAGATGTCCTGGATCCAGCGGACCGGCTCGTACGGGATCCGCAGCGCCTCGAAGATCTCGTCGTAGAAGCCGTCCTCGCCGAGCAGCAGCCGGTGGATCTGGCGCAGGAAGTCGCCCGACTGGGCGCCCTGGATGATCCGGTGGTCGTAGGTGCTGGTCAGCGTCATGACCTTGGAGACGGCCAGGCGCGAGAGCGTGTCGGGGGAGGCCCCCTGGTACTCGGCCGGGTACTCCATCGCGCCGACGCCGATGATCGTGCCCTGGCCGGGCATCAGGCGCGGCACGGAGTGCACGGTGCCGATCGTGCCGGGGTTGGTCAGGGAGATCGTGGTGCCGGAGAAGTCGTCGACGCCGAGCTTGCCCGCGCGAGCCTTGCGCACGACCTCCTCGTAGGCCATCCAGAACTGCCGGAAGTCCATCTCCTCCGCGCCCTTGATCGAGGGCACGAGGAGCTGGCGCTCGCCGTTGCTCTTCTGGACGTCGATCGCCAGGCCGAAGCCGACGTGCTCGGGCTTGACGAGCGTCGGCTTGCCGTCGATCTCCGCGTAGGAGTAGTTCATCTCCGGCATGGCCTTCAGCGCCTTGACGATCGCGAAACCGATCAGGTGCGTGAAGGAGACCTTGCCGCCGCGGCCCCGCTTGAGGTGATTGTTGATCACGATGCGGTTGTCGATGAGCAGCTTGGCCGGGATGGCCCGGACGCTGGTCGCCGTCGGGACCGTCAGTGACAGGTCCATGTTGGCGGCCGTGCGAGCGGCGGCGCCGCGCAGCTTGACCTCCTCGGCGCCCTTGGGCACCGGGGTGGCCGGCTGCTTCGGCTTCTCAGCCGCCGGCGGTGTCTTGGCAGGGGCCTTGGGAGGCGCCTTGGGGGTCTGGGGAGGGGCGGGCGCGGTCACCGTGCCGTTCGCCGCCTCCCTGACCGGGGTTCGGCCCGGTCCGTAATCAGGGTTGTAGTCAGCGAAGAAGTTCCACCAGGCCTTGTCGACAGACTCGGGATCTTGGAGGTACTTCTGATACAGCTCGTCGACAAGCCACTCGTTCTGACCAAAGCTTGCCAGCGGGTTTGTCCGCGACGACTCAGACGACACGGCGGAAATCGCCCTCTTCCGCAGATCGGCGTTGATGTTAGAGAACCTGTCCAAGGCTACTCGCCCGGACTGGCAGCGCGCGCCGAAGGACCCGTGCCGCCTCGAACGATCCTCTCAGGACCGCGCAAAGAGGTCACGCCCGCCTCGTCAATCCGGGTGGTGTAGCGATTATTACTCTTTGGTATCAACGCCGCGACAAGAGGTTTATTTCCCTCCGGACACCAACCGGCTTGCGATGCGCACCTCGGGGGACAACTCGGACAGAAGGTCCGAGAGCTCCTCGCCGGCCTGCTTGAGCTCCTCCAGGGACATGGGCTCCAGGCGCTCCAGGAGGAAGATCGCGTTGGTGGTCTCCTCGGTGAGGCGGGTCCGCACCACCTGGCGCCAGTTCCATCTCCTGCAGGTGACACCGATGTCGTCGCGCCAGATCACCTCGCCGGGCTCCGGCTGCCCGAGCGCCTCCTCCGACGTCTCGTCGCCGGTGGCGCGCACCAGGCGGGCCGGGCCCACGTACTTGTCGAGGTCCTCGCCGCCGATCGGCAGCGCGTGCTTGACGCTGATCGAGTTGTACGCGTCCACGACCTGGTTGATCTCCGGCAGCGGCAGGCGCCGCGTCAGGGCGTCGACCGACGGGCGGGTCCGCTGCGGCTTGGCGCCGAACGCGCGGTAGGCGTCCTTCCACGCGTCGATCTTGTCCGTCTGCACCTCCACCGTGGAGGCGGCCTCCAGCCAGGCCCGGGAGCGGTCGTCGGTGGGGCCGTTGCGCAGGCCGTGCGCGGTCACGATGAGCACCGCGAAGTCGGGGCGCAGTGCGAGGACGGAGTCGTCCACCCAGATGTCGTCGAGCATCCCCACAGTCTAAGGAGCACGAAAACCGCAAAATTCACTTTGCAAAATTATCTTTGCGGTTTATCGTCGAGTGCATGGAGGAGCAGTACAAGATCAGTGATCCGCAGGTGCTCAAGGCGGTCACGCATCCGCTGCGGGCCCGCATGCTCGGCCTGCTCCGTGCCGACGGCCCCGCCACCGCGAGCGAGCTGGGGCGCAAGCTCGGCGAGAGCTCCGGCTCGACCAGCTACCACCTGCGCGAGCTGTTCAAGTACGGCTTCATCGAGGAGGACCCCGAGCAGCGTGACGGCCGCGAGCGCCGCTGGCGGGCCCGGCACCGCTACACCTCGTGGAACAGCCGGGAGCTGTCCGGCACGGCCGAGGGGCGCGAGGCGGTCAAGGTCATGCGGCTGTGGCAGGCCGAGATCCTCGGGCAGGTCGTGCAGGAGTTCGACGAGTCCGAATGGTCCGCGGAGTGGGTGGAGACCGCCGGCATGAGCGACCACCTGGCCGAGCTGCCGCCTGCCGCGCTGGCCGAGTTCATGGCCCGTACCGAGGAGGTGCTGCGCGAGCTGGAGGCGCGCCACGCGGGCGCGTCCGACGCCGAACAGGTCCGGATCTGGGTGGGGGGATTCCCCCGCAAGCGGAGGGAGGAGCCGTGACCGCGCGATCGGCGTTACGGCGTTACATGCTCGTCAGCTTCCTGACCTGGCTGCCACCCGGGATCATGATGGCGACCATGGTCCTGCTCATGACCGGGCGGGGCCTCGGCCTGGCCCAGATCGGGCTGGTGGTGACCGTGTACTCGGTCGTGACCGTCAGCCTGGAGCTGCCGACGGGCGGCCTGGCCGACGTCGTCGGCCGGCGCGTGGTGCTGGCGGCCTCGGCCGCGTTCACCGTGGCGGGGCTGGTGCTGATGAGCGTGTCCACCACGTTCTGGATGTTCGTGCTGAGCGGGGTGTTCAAGGGTGTCGCGCGGGCGCTGTCCAGCGGCCCCGCCACCTCCTGGTACGTCGACACGCTGCACGGCGTCGAGGGGCAGGCGGCCGACCTCAAGCCCGGCCTGGCCAGGGGCGGCGCGATGGAGTCCGTGGCGCTGTGCGCGGGCGTGCTGGCGGGTGGCGCCCTGCCGCTCCTGGTGCCCCCTTCGCTGATGTTCCCGCTGGCCGCGCCGCCCCTGGTGGGCGCGGTGGCGGCGCTGGTCCTGCTGGTCGTGGTGCTGTTCGCGCTGCCGGAGCCGGCCCACGAGCGCCGCTCGCTGCGGGGCGTGCTGCGCGAGGTGCCCGCCACCGTGATCAGTGGTGTCCGGCTGGCGCTGGGCGGCGCCGTGCTGCGCAGGCTCATGCTCGCCGCCGCCGCGTCGGGCATGGTGCTGATGAGCATCGAGCTGCTCACGCCCGGCCGTCTGGCCGAGCTGGCCGGCGCGGCGGAGGAGGGCAGCCTGGCCTACGCCGTGGTGGCGGCGCTCGGGTTCGCGGGCAGCGCGATGGGCAGCGCGCTGGCGCCCCGGGCCGCACGCCTGGCGGGCGGGTCGGCCAGGGGCGCGATCGCGGGCACGGCGCTGACCGCGCTCTCCGTCGGGGCGCTGGCCGCGACGGCGGACGTGGACGGCCTGCCCGGGATGCTGAGCGCCGGGCTCGCCTACGTCACGCTCTTCGTCGGCGGCGCGGTGACGGCCGTGTTGTGCCTGGAGATCACGCACCGGGCGGTCACCGCCGCCGAGCGCACCACGGTCACCTCGACGAGCTCGCTGTCCCTGCAGTCCGGCGGCATCGTGGCCAACCTCACGCTCGGCTCCCTGGCCGCCCAGGCGGGCCTCGCCGCCGCCTGGAGTGTCGGAGCCGTGCTGATGCTGGCCTCCGCGCTGCTGTTCGTGCGGATGCCGGCGCCTACAGGCTCCAGTCCAGCTCGGGTCCTACCGGCACGATCCGGCTCGGGTTGATGTTGGTCTGGGTGACGTAGTAGTGGCGCTTGATCTGGTCGAAGTCGGTGGTCTCGTGGAAGGCCGGGATCGAGTAGAGGCGGCGCGCGTACGCCCACAGCGCCGGATAGTCCGTCAGCCGCCGCACCGAGCACTTGAAGTGCGCGTAGTACACGGAGTCGAACCTGGCCAGCGTGGTGTAGAGGCGCACGTCGCTGTCGGTGAGCGTGTCGAAGAGGAACTCCGACTCGGCCAGGCGCACCTCCAGGAAGTCCAGGGTGGTGAACACCCGCGCCACCGCCTCCTCGTAGACCTGCTGGTCACGGGAGAAGCCCGCCTCGTAGACCGCGTTGTTGAGCCCGTGGTAGAGGCGGTCGTTCATGATGTCGATGTCGGGACGCAGGCGTTCCGGATAGAGGTTGGGCGAGGTGCCCCACGACGTCTCCAGATCGAGGGTGATCTGCGGGAAGTCGTTGGTGACGATGCGCTCGTCCCTGGTGTCCCAGACGCACGGGACGGTGTAGCGGCCCGTGTAGCCCGGCTCGGTGGCGTGGTAGAGATCGGACAGGTACTCCGGGTCGCCGCCGGGGACGCGCCAGCCCTTCTCGTCGCGGATGGGATCGACGATCGTGACGTCCAGCAGGTCCTCCAGGCCCAGGAGCTTGCGCACGATCAGCACGCGCTGTGCCCACGGGCAGGCGTAGGACGCGTAGACCCGGTAGCGGCCGGGCTCGGGAGGGCCGAGCCGATCCGTGAAACGGTTCGGCTGCCGGACGAAGCGGCCATCATCTGAGATCTCGCGGCTCAGCTTCATGCCCCAAGTAGAACATGATTCGGACGCAGAACTATATTCGGGTCCGTGGCTAAATTTGTGGTGACCCCGGCCAACCCGGCACAGCGGGAGGCGTGGGTCGGCGGGACGATCCCCGACGTCGAGCGGGTGCGTCCCGGCCTGTGGTCCATCCCGGTCCCGATCCCGATCAACCCTCTCCGGTACGTGCTGGTCTACGCCCTGGAGCTGCCCGACGGCGTGGCGATCATCGACGCCGGGTGGAACACCGACGAGGCCTACGACGCGCTCGTGGCGGGCCTGGGCGTGGCCGGCTACGCGATCACCGACGTCAGGGGCGTGCTGGTCACCCACATCCACCCCGACCACTACGGCCTGGCGGGCCGCGTCAGGGAGAGCTCCGGCGCCTGGATCGCGCTGCATCCCGCGGACGCCCGCCTGGTCCGCGAGCGCTACGACGACGAGGCCATCGACCCCCTCGTCCAGCGCGAGCGGGCGCTGCTGCGCCGCTGCGGCGTGCCCGACCTGACCCTGGACGAGCTGGCCGGCGCCTCCATGATGATCAGGCACATGGTCTCCATGGCCAGGCCGGACCGGCTGGTCGAGGACGGCGACGACCTCGACCTGCCCGGATGGGACCTGCGGGCCGTCTGGACGCCCGGCCACTCGCCCGGTCACCTGTGCTTCGTCTCTCCGGAGCGCAAGGTGCTGTTCTCCGGTGACCACGTCCTGGCGAAGATCACGCCCATCGTGGCCGTGCACCCCCAGTCGGGACCGAACCCGCTGGCCGACTACCTCGACTCGCTGGACGCCGTGCGCAAGCTGGAGGTGGAGGAGGTGCTGCCCGCGCACGAGTACCGGTTCCTGGAACTGGCCGAGCGGGTGGACACCGTGATGGCGCACCACGACGCCCGCCTGGCCGAGATCGAGCAGGTGGTGGGCGCGGCCGGCGGCGCCGCCTGCTGGGACGTGGCCACCCGGCTGACGTGGTCGCGGCCGTGGGAGACGATCCCGCCGTTCATGCGGCGCTCGGCCAACAACGAGACGCTGGCGCACCTGGCGTGGCTGGAGGCGAAGGGCCGCCTGGTCAGGGAGGCGGGCGAGCCCGAGCTGTGGCGCCTGCCCTGACCTACCGGTAGGCCAGGCGGCGCAGCAGGACCTCGGCGGGCCCCCGGTGGCCCGCCCTGCGCATGAGCTCGGCCAGGCCGAGGGACACCACCCAGGTGCCCGCGGCCACCGCCGTGGCGCCGGCGAGCCCCAGGTCGTCCTGGAGCGCGAGCCCGTACGGGTAGAAGACCAGCACGAACACCACGGACTGGAACAGATACAGGCTCATCGAGCGCTGGCCGAGCGCCTGCACGGCGGTCGTGAAGGCGTTCGGCCGCCGGCCCGCCGGGATCGCGACCAGGGCGATGACCGCGGCCATGCCGATCCCGCCCGCGTACCCGGTGAGCGGCTGCGCGAGCGCCGCGCCCCACAGCGCGCCCGCCGGCGGCGCGGCCCAGGCCCCGAGCTGGATCAGGATGGCGGGAAGCGCTCCGAGCACGGACAGCGTCAGGGTGACGATCGCGGCCCTGCGCAGGAACGCGCGGTTGCCCGCCGGGTCGTCCAGCAGCCGCCGCCGTGCCGCCCAGACGCCGGCGAGCACGCCGGGCACGACCATGATGACCCCGGTGACCAGGGCGGCGGGCCACACCTGGAGCCGTTCGGCGAGCAGCTCCCAGAAGCCGCCGGCCCCGGCCGAGATGCTGTCCGCGCCGTAGGGAGCGCCGTCGTTCGCCAGCGGGTACCACAGGGCGACGCCGCTCATGGCCGTCGCCGGGACCAGGAAGACGCCCGCCGTCCACAGCAGGGTGGCGTCCTTGGCGCGCAGCATGCCGACGAGCAGCACGGCGCTGAGCCCGTACGCGGCCAGGATGTCGATGGGCGCGAACACCGCCATGTGCACGAAACCGATCACCAGCAGCCACCATCCCCGGCGGCGCAGCAGCTTGCGGGCCTTCACCCAGTCGTCGCCGCGCTCGGTCCGCCGGTTCAGGAGCTGGACCAGCGAGTAGCCGAACAGGAACGCGAACATCGGGCGCGCGTGGTTGGTCACGAAGAGCTGGTGGAAGACGTTGATCGCGCCGTTGACCACGGGGTTTCCGCGGTCGAGGGCGAGCGCGAACAGCGGCGCGTGCGCGAAGGCGATGGCCAGCAGCATGAACCCGCGGGCCAGGTCAGGGGCCGGGACCCGGCGGGAGGTGTCAAGAGGGGCGTATGCCGGGCTTGAGCTGTTTGCCACGTGATCAACCGTAATGACGGGGTCGTCGGTCCCGAAGCCAACCCGAGCCATAGATAGTCTGCAACGGAACTATCTGCTAATGTCCTACCTGTTCCAACGCCCCACCACCTCAGGAGAGGTCACATGTCCACGCGCGCCCTCATCGTCGACCCGTCCGCACCTGGCGGCATCGGCTTCGGCGACCTCGCAGACCCCGTCGCCGGTCCCGGGCAACTGCTGGTCGACGTGCTGCACGCCTCGCTCAACTACGCCGACATCAACGACGCCACCTCCGGGCGCGTCCCGGTCGGAGCGCCGCTGGGCCTGGACGCGGCCGGGGTCGTGCTGCGGGAGGCGGCGGACGGCTCCGGCCCCGCCGCCGGGACGCGGGTCGTGCTCTTCGCGCAGGGCGTCTTCGCCGAGCGGGTGGCCGTCGACGTGTCGGCGGTGGCCGAGGTGCCCGACGGTGTCGGGCTGGCCGAGGCGGCGGCGCTGCCCACCGCCGGGCTGGCCGCCCTTCGCTCGCTGCGGGCCGCCGGGGTCGCCCCCGGCAAGCGGGTGCTGGTGACCGGCGCCTCGGGCGGCGTCGGACGGTACGCCGTGCAACTCGGCGCCCGCGCGGGGGCGCACGTCATCGCCTCGGTCGGCGCGCCGGAGCGGGGGGAGGGGCTGGCCGACGCCGGCGCCCACGAGGTGGTCGTGGGCCTGGACGACGTCAAGGAGCCCGTGGACATCGTGGTGGAGGCGGTCGGCGGGCCCCATCTGGTCAGGGCGTGGGAGCTGCTCGCACCCGACGGCAGCCTCCAGTCCGTCGGCTGGACCTCGGGCAAGCCGGCCGTCTTCCCGCCGTACGCGACGGTCGGGCCGCGCAAGACGCTCATGTCGTACGTCAACGAGTTCGGCGCCGCCGGCGACCTGGCCGAGCTGGTCCGGCTCGCGGCCGAGGGCGCCCTGGTGCCCGAGATCGGCTGGCGGGACTCCTGGGAGCGCTTCGCCGAGGCGGCCGAGGCGCTGCGCGGCCGGCGCGTGCGGGGGAAGGCGGTCTTCGACCTCGGGCCCCAGGGGTAGGGCGGGAGCGGGTGGGGCGGTTATCGTAGCCGTACTAGAATGTTGTTCTCCTCGCCTGGGAGGTTCGATGCTTCGGTTCGATGACAGGGTCGCGATCATCACGGGGGCCGGGCACGGCCTGGGCAGGTCGCACGCGCTCCTGCTGGCCGAGCGGGGTGCCAAGGTCGTCGTCAACGACCTCGGCGGCGCGCTCGACGGCACGGGCGCCTCGGCGGGTCCCGCGGCCGAGGTGGCCGACCTCATCACGAAGAACGGCGGCCAGGCCGTGGCCAACGCCGACAACGTCGCCACCCCCGAGGGCGCCAAGGCCCTCGTCCAGGCGGCGGTGGACGCGTTCGGCACGGTCGACATCGTCGTCAACAACGCGGGCATCCTGCGCGACAAGTCGTTCGGGAAGATGACGGTCGAGGAGTTCGACGCGGTGCTGGCCGTGCACGTACGCGGCTCCTATCTCGTCAGCCAGGCCGCGTACCCGCTGATGAAGGCGGCCGGCTACGGCCGTGTCGTGAACACCTCCAGCCCCGCCGGCCTGTTCGGCAACTTCGGCCAGGCCAACTACTCCACCGCGAAGATGGGCCTGGTCGGCCTGACAAAGACGCTCGGCATCGAGGGTGCCCGCAACGGCATCAAGGCCAACGCGATCGCGCCCGTCGCGTGGACGCGGATGACCGAGGCGCTGCTGCCGGCCGAGTTCGAGGCCAAGTTCACGCCGGAGCGGGTCAGCGCGCTGGTGGCCTACCTCGTGCACGAGTCGTGCGAGGCCAGCGGCGAGGTGTTCACGGTCGGGGGCGGCAAGGTGGCGCGGGTGTTCGTGGCCGAGGGGCCGGGATGGAAGGCCGACGACCTGACGCCCGAGGCGATCGCGGGCAACTGGGAGGCGGTGATGGCCGAGCAGCCGTACGTGCTGACGGCGGCCGACTCTATGAAGGCCATGCTCTGACCGACGAAAGGTGAAGCGCCGGTCCCCGGGCAAAGGGGGGCCGGCGCTTTCGCGTTCTAGGACAAATGGGGCGATAAGCGGGCTTTGTTCGATCTCCGGCGGAAGTTGGGGGAGTTTGGTCGATCCCCGCTCTTGATTTGCCCCATCGGTGATCTTATTGTCGCGGCATGACCCCCCAGCCGGGCTCCGCCGGCGACGTGCTGACGCTGATCAGCGCGGGCTCCGCGACGACCCGTTCCGATCTGGCGAGGCTGACCGGCCTGGCCAGGTCCACGATCTCCCAGCGCGTGGACGCGCTGATCGAGCGTGGCCTGGTCGAGGAGACCGAGAGCGGCGAGTCCACCGGCGGCCGCCCTCCGCGCCAGCTCCGCCTGCACACCGAGGACCACGCCTTCGCCGGCGTGGACCTGGGCGCCACGCACTGCCGGGTCGCGCTCATGGACATCTCGGGCAACGTGCTGGCCGAGTGTGAGGACGCCCTGCTGATCGGCGAGGGCCCCGAGAAGGTGCTCGCCCACGTGGACCAGCGGCTCGACCAGCTGCTCGGCCGGGTGGGCCGGCCCAGGAGCGCCCTGCGGGCGGTCGGGATCGGGGTGCCGGGGCCGGTGGAGTTCGCCACCGGCCGGCCGAACAACCCGCCGATCATGCCCGGCTGGAACGACTACCCCGTCCCCGACTACTTCGAGGGCGTCGAGGTCCTGGTGGACAACGACGTCAACGTGATGGCACTGGGCGAGCACCGGGAGGCCTTCGCCGACACCAGGCACCTGCTGTTCGTCAAGGTCGGCACCGGCATCGGCTGCGGGATCATGGCCGAGGGCAAGCTGCACAGGGGCGCGCAGGGCTCGGCGGGCGACATCGGCCACATCCGGGTCAGCGGTCACGAGGACGCCGGCTGCCGGTGCGGCAACAGCGCCTGCCTGGAGGCCGTGGCCGGCGGGGCGGCCATCGCGCGGCGGCTGACCGAGCTGGGCCTGGCGGCCGAGACGGGCGCCGACGTGGTGGCGCTCGTCCAGTCGGGCAACACCCAGGCGCTGCGCCTGGTCAGGGAGGCCGGCCGGCTCATCGGCGAGGTGCTGGCCAGCCTGGTCAACTTCTTCAACCCCGAGGTCATCGTGATCGGCGGCGCGCTGTCGCGGGTGCACGAGCACCTGCTGGCAGGGATCAGGGAGACGGTCTACCGCAGGTCGCTCCCGCTGGCCACGCACCACCTGTCGATCACGCCGAGCCGTACGGGGATCAACGCCGCCGCGCTCGGCGCCGGGATCCTCGCCATCGAGCACTACCTGTCACCGGACAACATCAACCGCATAGTCAACGCCTGATAGGACGCCTGATGCTGGTCATGAAGGGCATCGTCAAGCAGTTCCCCGGCGTGCGCGCGCTGGACGGGGTCGATCTGGACGTACGGGCGGGCGAGGTGCACTGCCTGCTCGGCCAGAACGGCGCCGGCAAATCCACTTTGATCAAGGTGCTGGCCGGAGTCCACCAGCCGGACGAGGGCACGATCTCGTTCAACGGGACCGAGGTGCGCCCCGGCAGCCCCATCGACGCCATCAAGCTCGGCTTCGCCACCATCTACCAGGAGCTCGACCTGGTCGACGGCCTCAGCGTGGCCGAGAACATCTTCCTCGGCCACGAGCACGCCCGCCTCGGCTTCGTGAACAGGGCCGCCGGCCGGCGCGCCGCCCGCGAGGTGCTGGAGCGCCTGGGGCACCCGGAGATCCGGCCCGCGGCGGAGGTGGGGCGGCTGTCCCCGGCGGCCAAGCAGGTCGTCTCGATGGCCCGCGCGCTCTCCCACGAGGCCCGCCTGATCATCATGGACGAGCCGTCGGCCGCGCTCGCCCACGACGAGGTGGCCAACCTCTTCCGCATCATCCGCGAGCTCACCGCCCAGGGCGTGGCCGTGGTCTACATCTCGCACCGCCTGGAGGAGATCCGCGAGATCGGCGACCGCGTCACGGTGCTGAAGGACGGCCGCACGGTCGCGGTCGGCCTGCCCGCCCGCGACACGCCCACCACGCAAATCGTTTCGCTCATGACGGGCAGGAACGTCGAGTACGTCTTCCCGCCCAGGGGCGGGCGCGAGCTCGGCGATGAGGTGCTCCGCGTCGAGGGCCTGTCCTCGCCGGGCCTCTTCAAGGATGTCTCGTTCGCCGTGCGCGCGGGCGAGATCGTCGGCCTGGCCGGGCTCGTCGGCTCGGGCCGCTCGGAGATCCTGGAGGCCGTGTACGGCGCCCGCCCCGCCACGGGCCGCGTCCTGCTCGACGGCCGCCCGGTACGCCGCGGCGTGGTCGGCACGGTCAGGAGCGGCATGGGCCTGGCCCCCGAGGAACGCAAGGCCCAGGCCCTGCTCCTCGACCAGAGCGTCACGGCCAACATCACGCTGGGCACCCTGCCGGGCTTCGCCAGGTTCGGCTGGATCGACCGCAAGCGGGAGCGGAGCGAGGCCAGGCGGCTGTCGGAGATGCTGAGCATCCGCCCACCCGACCCCGAACGCCCGATCAGGACCCTCTCGGGCGGCAACCAGCAGAAGGCCGTGCTCGCCCGCTGGCTGCTCGGCGGGCGCAAGCTGCTGCTGCTCGACGAGCCCACCCGCGGCGTGGACGTGGGAGCCAGGGCCGAGCTGTACGCGGTCATCCACGACCTGGCCAAGCAGGGCATCGGCGTGCTGCTGGTCTCCAGCGAGGTGCCCGAGGTGCTGGGCCTGGCCGATCGCGTGCTGGTGCTGCGTGAAGGGTCCGTGATCCACGAGGGAGAGGCGGTCGAGCTGGACGAGCACCGCGTACTGGACATGATCATGAATGGGAGGGCGGCCTGATGGGCGAGCCCACGACGAAGGCGGCGCCGGCTCTGCCGTCGATCCGCGGGGTCAGCGAGATGCGCCATCTCGGCCTGCTCGGCGCGCTGGCGCTGCTGGTCGTCGTCGGCCTGATCACCCGCCCCGAGAACTTCCTGACCACCTCCAACTTGGTCAGCATCCTGTCGCTGGCCGCCACGATCGGCGTGATCACGGTCGGCGCCACGTTCGTGATCATCGGCGGGGGCATCGACCTGTCGGTGGGCGCGGTCATGGCGCTGGCCAGCGTGTGGGCCACGACCCTGGCCACGCAGTCGTACGGGCCGGTCGTCATGGTGATCTGCGCGATCCTCGTCGGCACCGGAGCGGGGCTGGTCAACGGCTTACTGATCGCCTACGGGCGGCTGGTGCCGTTCATCGCCACGCTGGCCATGCTGGTGGCCGCCCGAGGGCTCGCGCAGCGCATGTCGGACCGCAAGACGCAGCTCATCGGGGCGGACAACACGGCCCTCGTGGACCTGTCGACCACGCGGCTGCTCGGCATCCCGCTGCTGGTCTACATCTTCGCGCTGGTCGTGGTGCTCGGCTGGATCGTGCTCAACCGCACGACGTTCGGGCGGCGCACGTACGCGGTCGGCGGCAACCCCGAGGCGGCCCGCCTGGCCGGCATCGACGTACGCAGGCACACCATGCTGCTGTACGCGCTGTCGGGCCTGTGCTGCGGCATCGCGGCCATCCTGATCATGGCCCGCACCACCACGGGTTCGTCCACCCACGGCGACCTGTACGAGCTCGACGCCATCGCCGCCGTGATCATCGGCGGCACGCTGCTCACCGGCGGCCGCGGCACGATCGTGGGCTCGATCCTGGGCCTGCTGATCTTCACCCTCATCACCAACCTGTTCATCCTCAACGGGCTCAACACCAGCGACCAGCTGATCGCCAAGGGCCTGATCATTGTCGTCGCCGTCCTTCTCCAGCGGCGGAATCTGAAGGAGAGAGCACCATGAGTGACAACGTCGCGCGCCGGGGATTCCTCATCGGCGGACTCGGCGGAGCTGCGCTGTTAGCGGCGGGTTGCACCAGCAACGAGCCCGCCGCGAGCCCCACCAGCGCCGCCCCGGCGCCCGCCCCGGCGGCCAGCGGCAACGACCAGCCGGGCACCAAGGTGACGATCGGCTTCTCCGCGCCCGCGGCCGACCACGGCTGGATCGCGGCCATCGCCAAGAACGCCGAGGCCACCGCGAAGCAGTACACCGACATCGACTTCAAGCCGGTCGAGCCGACCAACGACATCAACCAGCAGATCTCCGCGGTCGAGTCGCTGATCGCGGCCAAGGTGAGCGCGCTGGTCATCCTGCCCAACGACGGCCAGCAGCTCAACCAGGTCGCGCTGCAGGCCACCGCGGCCGGCATCCCGGTCGTCAACCTCGACCGGATCTTCCCCGACAAGCTGGCCTACCGCTCGTGGATCGGCGGCGACAACTACGGCATGGGCGTGGCCGCCGGGCACTACATCGGCAAGCAGCTCAAGGACAAGGGCGTGTCGAACCCGGTGATCGTCGAGATCCAGGGCATCGCCACGCTGCCGCTGACGCAGGACCGCAGCAAGGGCTTCGCCGACGCGCTGAAGTCGTACGGGTTCAGCGTCACGGCCAAGCAGGACGCGCAGTTCACCGTCGAGACCGGCAACGAGGTGGCCACGTCGCTGCTGCAGGCGCACAAGAAGATCGACGCGCTCTGGAACCACGACGACGACCAGGGCGTCGGCGTGCTGGCCGCGATCAAGGAGGCCAGCCGCAACGAGTTCATCATGGTCGGCGGCGCCGGCTCGCTGAACGCGATGCGCGAGATCCAGTCGGGCAGCTCCGTGCTGCAGGCCACGGTCACCTACTCGCCGACCATGGCCTCCTCGGCGATCAAGCTGGCGCGTCTGATAGCACAGGGGAAGGGCATGAGTGATCTGGTGGAGAACCAGGTTCCCCAGTCCATCACGCTCGCGTCCGAGACCATTACCAAGGAGAACGTCGAGAAGTACCTGGCACTCGGCTTCGAATCCTGATCCTGATCGGGGGTTGCATGTCAGACAGAACCACCATTGGCGTGGGCATGGTCGGCTACGCCTTCATGGGCCGCGTCCACTCCCAGGCCTGGCGCAGCGTCGGGGCGTTCTTCGACCTGCCGCTCGCGCCCCGCATGGCGGTGCTCGCGGGCCGGTCGAAGGAACGTACCGAGGCGGCCGCGGCACAACTCGGCTGGGCCGACATCGAGACGGACTGGAGAGAGCTGGTCAAGCGCGACGACGTGCAGATCGTCGACATCTGCACGCCCGGTGACTCCCACGCGGAGATCGCCATCGCCGCGTTGCAGGCCGGCAAGCACGTGATCTGCGAGAAACCGCTGGCCAACACCGTCGCCGAGGCCGAGGCCATGGTGGCGGCGGCAGCCGCTGCGCAGGGCAAGAGCATGGTGGCCTTCAACTACCGGCGGGTGCCCGCGATCGCGCTCGCCCGCCGGTACGTCGAGGAGGGCCGGATCGGCGAGATCAGGCACGTGCGGGCGCAGTACCTGCAGGACTGGATCGTCGACCCCGAGTTCCCGCTGGTCTGGCGGCTGCAGAAGGACAAGGCCGGATCGGGCGCGCTCGGCGACATCGGCGCGCACATCGTGGACGCCGCCCAGTTCATCACCGGCCAGAACGTGGTGGGCGTGTCGGCGCTGACCGAGACGTTCATCAAGGAGCGCCCCCTGGCGAGCGAGTCGGCCGGCCTCGGGGCCACCGGGTCCGCCGCCAGGGGCGAGGTGACGGTGGACGACGCGGCCCTGTTCATCGGCCGGATGTCGGGCGGCGCGGTGGCCTCGTTCGAGGCGACCCGCTTCGCCAACGGGCGCAAGAACGCGATGCGCATCGAGCTCAACGGCTCGCTCGGCAGCCTGGCCTTCGACTTCGAGGCCATGAACGAGCTGTGGTTCAGCGCCGGAGGCGGCGGGTTCGAGCGCATCCTGGTCACCGAGCCCGACCACCCGTACGTCGGCGCCTGGTGGCCGCCCGGCCACGGCCTCGGCTACGAGCACACCTTCACCCACGAGATCAAGGACTTCCTGGAGGCGGTCGCCACCGGCGCCGACCCCTCGCCGTCGTTCGCCGACGGCCTGCGGGTGCAGCGGGTGCTGGAGGCGGTCGAGCGCAGCGCGGCTGACGGCAGCCGCTACACGAACGTGGAGGACTGATGCGACCAGTCACGCTGTTCACCGGACAGTGGGCCGATCTGCCGTTCGAGGAGGTGTGCAGGCTGGCGGCCGAATGGGGTTACGACGGCCTGGAGATCGCCTGCTCGGGCGACCACTTCGACGTGGCCCAGGCCGTGGCGGACCCCTCGTACGTGGAGCAGAAGCGGGCCCAGCTCGACAAGCACGGCCTGAAGGTGTGGACGATCTCCAACCACCTCGTCGGCCAGGCCATCTGCGACCACCCCATCGACGAGCGCCACAAGGCCATCCTCCCGGCCCGCATCTGGGGCAACGGCGACCCCGAGTCGGTGCGCCAGGCCGCGGCCGAGGACATGAAGAACACCGCCCGCGCCGCGGCGCTGCTCGGCGTGGACACCGTGGTCGGCTTCACGGGCTCGTCGATCTGGCACACGGTGGCGATGTTCCCGCCGGTGCCGGCGTCCATGGTCGACGCCGGCTACCAGGACTTCGCCGACCGCTGGAACCCCATCCTCGACGTCTTCGACGAGGTGGGCGTGCGCTTCGCCCACGAGGTGCACCCGAGCGAGATCGCCTACGACTACCACACCACCGTGCGCACGCTGGAGGCCATCGGCCACCGGCCGGCGTTCGGGCTGAACTGGGACCCGTCCCACATGGTGTGGCAGGACCTCGACCCGGTCGGGTTCATCCTCGACTTCAAGGACCGCATCTACCACGTGGACTGCAAGGACACGCGGATGCGGGTCGGCGACGGCCGCAGGGGCCGCCTGTCGTCGCACCTGCCGTGGGCCGACATGCGCAGGGGCTGGGACTTCGTCTCGACCGGACGCGGCGACGTGCCGTGGGAGGACTGCTTCCGCGCCCTCAACTCGATCGGGTACGAAGGCCCCATCTCGATCGAGTGGGAGGACGCCGGGATGGACCGGCTCGACGGGGCGAAGGAGGCGCTGGCCTACATCCGCAAGCTGAACTCCATCACCCCGCCGACGACGGCCTTCGACGCCGCCTTCTCCACGACCTGACCCGCGCCGCGCGGCGCCCCGCTCCGGCTACGGGCGCCGCGCGGCCGGCACGGCATTGGCCGTCAGTCCATCAGGACGATCTGGCGCAGCACCTCGCCGCCCTTCAGCGCCGCGACCGCGTCGTTCAGGTCGGTCAGGCGGATGCGGGAGCTGATCATCGACTCCAGGTCCAGCAGGCCGGCCTTGTGCAGCTTGGCGAAGTAGGGGAAGTCGTGCCGCACGTCGGCCTCGCCGTACAGGCTGGACAGCAGGTTCTTGCCCTCGAACAGCAGGCTGAAGGCGGAGATCGAGACCATGTCGTCCATCGCGCCCGCCCCGACGACGATGACGTCGCCGCCCTGCCTGGCGAGCTGCCAGGTGCTCTGGATCGTGGCGGACTTGCCGACCACCTCGAAGGCGTAGTCGAAGCCGCCGCCGCCGGTGAGCTCGTTCAGCGCGTCGGGGACCTGCTCGGGCGTCACCGCGTGGGTGGCGCCGACCTTCCTGGCCAGCTCGTGCTTGGACGCCAGCGGGTCCACCGCGAGGATCGTCCTGGCGCCGGAGACCCGCGCGCCCTGGATGACGGCCAGGCCGACACCGCCGCAGCCGACCACCGCGACCGTGGAGCCGGGGCGTACCTTCGCGGTGTTGAGCGCGGCCCCGACGCCGGTCGTGATGCCGCAGCCGATCAGGGCCGCCGCCTCCCACGACACGTCGTCGTCGATCTTGATCGCGCCCTGCCAGGGCACGACGATCTCCTCGGCCCAGGTGCCGCACCCGGCCATCCCGAACACCGTCGAGCCGTCGCCGAGCCGGAAGTTGCCCTTGCTGAAGGACTCGATGACGTACTTCATGCACAGGAACGGCTGGCCGCCCACGCACAGCTCGCACTCCTGGCAGGCCGGGCGCCAGCTGATCACGACGTGGTCGCCCGGCTTGACCGACGTGACGTGCTCGCCCACCTCGACCACCTCACCCGCGCCCTCGTGGCCGAGGATGAGCGGCACGGGCTGGGGCAGCACGCCGGTCATGGCCGACAGGTCGGAGTGGCAGACGCCCGTCGCCCTGATCCGGACGCGTACGTCGGCCGGCCCGACGGGGGCCAGGGTGACGTCGTCACGGATGTCGAGCTTGTCGTTGCCTACGGCGTGCAGGATCGCGGCGCGCATGGGGGTTCCTCCTCGTTGCCTGCGGGCTATTCCTCGAGGGACAGAGCGGCTTTCGGGCAGGACCTGACCGCGTGGCGGACGCGGTCCTGCATCTCGGGGGGTGGTTCTGGCAGCAGGATGTGCAGCTGGTCGTCGTCGTCCACCTCGAACACTTCCGGCGCGAGCCCCATGCACACGGCGTTGGCCTCGCAGACCAGCTCGTCCACCTTGACCTTCATCAGAGCCTCCTGTGGTCCCATGAGACCACTTTCGTGCGCTCGACGACGTACGCAACCCGCTTGGCGCCGGTTTTCTCCACGTACGGGAGCAGCAGCTCGTCGGGTACGCCCGGAGTCATCCGGCGGGCGATCGCCAGGCCGATGGCCATGACCCGGTCGCGGTCGTCCACCTGCACGGCCTTGCCGTACACGAGGACGCCGCGCAGCTCGTCGTAGTCGTCGCCGGCTTCGACGAGGCAGCTCACCCGGGGGTCGCGGGTCAGGTTGCGGGTCTTCTGCGCCTTGGCGTAGGTCCAGAAGGAGATCCGGCCCTCGTCCAGGCCGTAGAACATGGTGACGAGGTGGGGGGTACCGTCCGGGTTGATGGTCGCGAGCTGCAGCTTGCGCGAGCCCTCCAGGAAGGCGGTGACCTCGTCGTCCGACATGGCGATGCGAGCGCGCTGATTCACGCTGCCAAGTAGAACAGGTTGCAGATCGGCCCTGCAAGGGCCGTTTGGAATGTTATTCGGTTCGGCTAGGGTGCATGCCTATGACGATGCCGTCAGAGCTGCTTTACGCGGCGAAGCACGCCAAGGGATTCATGCCGCCCGACGAGGGGCTGGCCCTGTTCGAGACAGCCTGCCGGTACGGCAAGCTCGGACCCATCTGCGAGATCGGCACCTACTGCGGCAAGTCGGCCGTCTACCTCGGCGCGGCGGCCCGGCAGAGCGGGTCCGTGGTCGTCACGGTGGACCATCACCGGGGCTCGGAGGAGATCCAGCCGGGCTGGGCGCACCACGACCCGACCCTGGTGGATCCCCGGTTCGGGAAGATGGACTCGCTGCCGACGTTCCGGGCCACGATCGCCTCCGCGGGCCTGGAGGAGGAGGTGATCGCGGTCGTCGGGAGGTCGGAGCGGGTCGCCGGGCTCTGGAACACGCCGCTGGGCATGCTGTTCATCGACGGCGGTCACTCTGAGGAGCCCGTGACCCGCGACTACGAGGGCTGGGCGCCGCACGTGATGGCGGGCGGGGCGCTGGTCTTCCACGACGTCTTCCCCGACCCGGCCGACGGGGGGCAGGCGCCGTACCGGGTGTACCGGCGGGCGCTGGACTCCGGCGCGTTCGAAGAGGTGGCGGTCACGGGGTCGATGCGCGTCCTGGAGCGCGTCGGGCCCGGTATCTGATCAGTTCACCAGGACGATCTTGCCGCGGGCGTGGCGGCTCTCGCTGAGCTCGTGCGCGGCGGCGGCCTCGGTGAGCGGGAACGCCGCCGCGACCGGCACTCGCAACCGGCCCTGCGCGGCCAGCTCGACCGCGATGCCGAGACCGTGCAGCGCCAGCGGGTCGGCGGCGGACCCGACGGCCGCCGCGGCGTCGTCTCCCGCCACGCCGTGTGACATGTGCACGCCGTGGGCAGCCGCGGCGGGGTCGGGCGCGATGGTGACCACGCGCGCCGGGTCGCCCGCGATGGCGATCAGGTCGGGCAGCGCCCCTCCCGCGCAGTCGAACACCGCGTCCACCCCGTCCGGTGCCAGCGCGCGGACCCGTTCGGCCAGCCCCGCCCCGTACGTCGTCGGCTCGGCGCCGAGCGAGCGCAGGAGGTCGTGGTTGTGCTCGCGGGCCGTGCCGATGACCCTGGCGCCGCGGGCCGCCGCCAGCTGGACGGCGACCGTGCCGACCCCGCCGGCCGCGCCCTGCACCAGCACGGTGTGCCCGGCGCCGACCGCGAGCCGGTCGAGCACCCTGGTGGCCGTCTCGACGCTGCCCGCGGCCCCGCCTGCCTCCTCCCAGCTCCACGCGGCCGGTTTCGGTGCCCAGGCGGCCAGGACCACGTGGTCGGCGTTGGCGCCGCGCGAAGCCATGGTCGCCATGCCGAACACCTCGTCGCCGGCGGCGACGCCCGTGACGCCGTCGCCGACCTCGTCCACGACGCCCGCGGCGTCGAACCCGGTCCGGTACGGAAACGTCACGGGCACCACCTCACGCATCCTCCCCGAGCGGATGTACGTCTCTCCCGCCGACAGCCCGGACGCCCTGACGGCGATGCGGATCATGCCCGGCCCGGCGTGCGGCTCCTCGACCTCGGCGACGTGCACCACGTCGGCGGGGCCGTACCCGGAAAACTGAACTGCTCTCATGTGCCGCACCGTAACGGAACACCCCGTCCGTTTGACTAAAGTGAGAGCGGTGACGGCCGAAGTGAGTCAGAAGCTGCGCTCGGACGCCCGCGACAACCGGGCGCGCATCCTCGCGGTGGCCCGTGCGGCCTTCGCGGCCGAGGGCCTCGACGTGCCGATCAGGGAGATCGCCCGGCGCGCTCAGGTGGGCGCGGCCACCGTCTACCGGCACTTCCCGACGAAGGAGGCGCTGCTCGCCACGGCCTTCGCCGAGCCGATGGCCCTGTGCTCCGCGGTCATCGAGGAGGGGCTGGCGGCGTCCGACCCCTGGCGGGGGTTCTGTCTGGTGGTGGAGAGGCTCATGGAGGTGCACGCCCTCGAACGGGGCTTCTCCCGCGCGTTCACCTCGCGGCTGCCCGCGGCGGCCGACCCCTTCACCGCCGACCGCGAGCGCGCGCTGCGGCTGCTGGTCGAGCTGTTCCGCCGCGCGAAGGAGGCGGGCGGCCTGCGGCGGGACTTCGTGCTGGAGGACTTCGTCATGGCGATGATGGCGAACGAGGGCATCCGCGCCGAGACCCCCGAGACGAGAGCGGCGGCGTCACGCCGTTTCGCGGCCTTGATGATCCAGTCGTTCCGTGCCGACCCCGAGCCGGCGCCGCTCCCGCCGGCCGTCAGGCTGTCACTGCCCGTCCGCTAGGGCGTCAGTAGCGGTGGCGGCGGGTCCAGGAGCCGCGGGTCTGCGACTGCCAGCGCTGGAAGTCCTCGTGCGTGTGCGCCTCGTGGCCGAGCGCGATCAGCGCCCGGTCGGTCCACGAGGCCGCCTCCTCCGGATCGGCGCCCGCCAGGATCGGCGCCGCCCGCGCCGCGTGCTCGGGCAGCTCTCCCGAGCGCAGCCGCGCCGCCACCGCGAAGGCGCACCCCTGCGCCAGGTACGCCCGGAAGCCGTCCGCCCCGGCCCGCTCGGTCAGCCACCACAGCTCGTCGGCCTCGGCACCGCCCGTGTACGCCGCCGCGAACCCGACCCCGCTCCACAGGTCGGCCCGCCGCGGGATCGCGTACCCGCCGATCCTGGTGGAGACGTCGTCGGGCGCGCCGCACTCGTGGTACCAGAGCAGCCGCCCCAGCCCCTGGTCGAACACCGCGCAGTGCGCCCTGGTGAGCAGGTCGGGCATCGTGCGCTCGCCCACCATGCGGTCGGCCCTGGACAGGCTCCACTGGAAGCCGAACCCGTCCACGGCCAGCCACCGCAGCAGCGGGTGGGCCCGCCGCGCGCCCCACACCGGGCGCAGCCGCAGCAGCGCGTACGCGCGGCCGGCGCCGAGGTAGGCGGCGTGGCGGTGATGCTGGGCGGGGCCGGCCAGTAGCTCGTGAAGGCGCCGGCCCCGGGTCAGGGTGAGCAGGTCGAGCATCGTGCAGGCGGCGGCGGCCCCCTCGTAGGCGAAGGGCCGCTGGGCCTGCGGGACCTCCTCGACCTTCTCGACTTCTCGTGACATCACCGCGTTGTAGCCGAACACGTACGAACGCTCGGACGTGGTGAAGACCGTCCGCGAAGCTCCGCCCCTGTGCCGGAACCTGCGCCGGCTCAGATCGGACTCCAGCGGATCCTTGGCCAGCAACCGCCGCAGGCCGCTGGCCGCGGAGAGTGTCGGCTCGGTCCTCGCCTGGTCCAAGAACGATGGTGTGCCCGTGTCGCCCACGCTTCCCCCGAAGACGCCTCGTACGTCACTCAGAAGCTAGTAAGCCCGCTCAGCGACCCATCGGCGGCGCACCGGCCCGTACGGGCAAAGAACCCGCAAAAGCGGTTGTACGGCCCCCTCAGCGCCCTTCGGCGGTTGTGTGGGCTTCGGGGCCCTCGGTGTGCACCGCGGCGCAGCCGCAGACCTCCGGGTCGAACACGGCGGTCCCGTCGATGTCGCGGAACAGTCCGCTCCCGGGCGAGAGCCCGAGCAACGCGTCGGCCGCCAGCACGACGGCGGCGGCGGTGTAGCCGGAGCGCTCGTGCGGGAAGTGCTTGCGGTTGGCGAACTGCCAGCCGGTCCAGTACGAGCCGTCCTCGTGCCGCAGGTGCTGCATGTCGGCGAAGAGCGCCAGCGCCCGCTCCCGGTCACCCAGCGCGTCGAGCGCCAGCACCAGCTCGCACGTCTCGGCCCCCGTCACCCACGGCTGGTCCGACACGCACCGGATGCCCAGCCCCGGCACCACGAACGTCGACCACTCGCGCTCCAGCAGCTCGAACGCCTGCTGTCCGCGCACCGCGCCGCCCAGCACCGGGTAGTACCAGTCCATGGAGAAGCGGCTCTTGTCCGCGAACGCCTCGGGGTGCGCCGACAGCACGTGGGCCAGCCGGTCGGCGGCCAGCTCCCAGTGCGGCTGCGGATCGCCCAGGTGGTCGGCGAGCAGCACGCCGCAGCGCAGCCCCTGGTGGATGGAGGAGCAGCCGGTGAGCAGCGCGTACGTCGCGGCCTGGCCCCGCGCGTCGCGCTCCCAGACGATCTCGCCGCGCTCGGTCTGCAGCCCCGCCACGTAGTCGAGCGCGGCCTTGACCATCGGCCAGCTCTCCTCGGTGACGCGCCGGTCGCCGGTGACGAGGTGGTGGTGCCAGACGCCGACGGCGACGTAGGCGGCGTGGTTCGTCTCGCCGCCCGGCTCCGTCGGCACGCCGTCGACCAGCTTCATCGGCCAGGAGCCGTCGGCGCGCTGGTGGCGGGCCAGCCAGGCGTAGCCGCGGCGCACCGGCTCGGCCAGGCCCGCCGCGGACATCGCCATCAGGCACTCGACGTGGTTCCACGCGTCCACGTGGCCCTCGGGCCAGGGCACGCCGCCGTCGTCCTGCTGGATCGCCGCGATGCTCTCGGCCGTCCGTACGACCTCCTCGCGGGAGATCATGGCTTCCTGACGTAGAGGACCACGCTCTTGCCGATGATCGGGTTGAGCAGGGACTCGGCGATCCTGGTGGCGGCAGGGCGCTTCATGATGTCCCAGACCAGCAGCTCGTGGTACGCCTTGGCGAGCGGGTGCTCGTCGTTGTTGACGCCGACCGCGCACTTGATCCACCAGTACGGCGCGTGCAGGCCGTGCGCGTGGTGGTGGGGGCCGATCTTGAAGCCGGTGGCCTTCAGCTTGGCCGACAGCTCGGCGAGCGTGTAGATGCGGACGTGGCCGCCAGGAGCGGTGTGGTAGTCCTCGTCCAGAGCCCAGCAGATCCGCTCGGGCAGGAAGCTCGGCACGGTCACGGCCGCCGTGCCGCCCGGTTTGAGCACGCGGAAGATCTCGCGCATGGCCGCCATGTCGTCCGGGATGTGCTCCAGCACCTCGGCCGCGATGACCCGGTCGAAGCTGCCGTCCTCGAACGGCATGTCCAGCGCGGTGCCCTGGACGGTCTCGCCGGTGGCGCCGTCGGGCACCTCGCCCGCCTTGTCCATCGCGACGAACATGCTCGCCACGCCGTCCAGCTCGGACTGGTCCATGTCGAACGCGATCACGTCCGCCCCGCGGCGCAGCACCTCGAAGGCGTGCCTGCCGCCGCCGCAGCCCAGGTCGAGCACGCGCACGCCCGGACCCACGGGCAGGCGGGCGAAGTCCACGGTCAGCACTGGTCAGCCTCTCCTCTTGTGGTTCTCGATGGCCTCGTGGTACGCCTCGACGGTCCGCTTGGCCACGACGTGCCAGGTGTAGCGCTCCATGACGCGGTCGTATCCGGCCTTGCCCACCCGCTCGCGCTCCTCCGGCGAGTCGTGCAGGCGGCGCAGCACCGCGGCCAGCTCCTCGGAGTCGCCCGGCGGCACCTGCACGGCCGCGTCGCCGACGACCTCGGGCAGCGCGCCCGTACGGCTGGCGACCAGCGGCGTGGCGCAGGCCATGTGCTCGACGGCGGGCAGCGAGAAGCCCTCGTACAGGGAGGGCACGACGGAGATCTCCGAGGTGGCGATCAGCTCGCCCAGCTCGTCGTCGGAGATGCCGTGCACGAACCGCACCCGGTCCTGCAGCGACAGCTCCTGCACGAGCTGCTCCGTCGGGCCGCCGGGGGTGGGCTTGCTGACGACGGTGAGGTTCACGTCGCGCTCGGTGGCCAGCTTCGCCACCGCGCGCAGCAGCGTGGCGACGCCCTTCATGGGGGAGTCGGCGCTGGCCACGGCCACGATCGAGCCCCTGCGCCTGGGCTTGTCCGGGCGCGGGTGGAAGTAGCGGGTGTCCACGCCGAGCGGGATCAGGCGCATGTTGGCCTGGGGGACGTTGAAGTCGCGGTGGATGTCGGCCAGCGACGACTCGCTGACGGTCAGGATCGGGCTGAGCTTCGGCGCGACGCGCGACTGCATCTTCACGAAGCCGTACCAGCGGCGCATGGTGAGCTTCTTGGCGCCCTGGGCGGCCTCCAGCTCGATGCGGCGGTCCACGCTGATCGGGTGGTGGATGGTGCCGACCACGGGGAACAGCTTCTGGATGCCGAGCAGGCCGTACCCGAGGGTCTGGTTGTCCTGCACGACGTCGAAGTCGCCGACGCGCTTCTTCAGCTCGCGGTAGGCCCGCAGCGTGAACGTCAGCGGTTCGGGGAACCCGGCGGTCCACATGGTGCCGACTTCCAGCCAGTCGATCCAGTCGCGGTACTCGTGCAGCTTGGGCGTTCTGAAAGGGTCCTCGTCGCGGTAGAGGTCGAGACTGGGCACCTTCCGGAGGATGACGCCCTCGTCCAGCTCGGGGTAGGGCTGGCCGGAGAACACCTCGACGTGGTGCCCGAGCGCGACCAGCTCCCGGCTCACGTGGCGGAGGTAGACCCCCTGACCGCCACAGGTGGGCTTGCTGCGGTAGGACAGAAGCGCGATCCGCAGCCTTCGCTCCCGCACGGACACCCCTTTCTCCGCCGGTAGGGCCCGGAGTCGGGCGTGTACCGTGAAAGATGACCTTAGTCCGAGAAGGCTACCATTCGGTAGGTCGGCTGGAATTGTTCACAATGGCCGTTGCAGGGCGTGCGAACTGCGACATTGCCGTAACCGAGCGTGGTTCGGTGGAACGTGTTCTATGTGGCCTGATGTCCTTGCGAGGTGCTTAGCTGTACATTCCCGTCTCAAAGGGACAGGGCAGGCGATAGTTGGAGGACCCCTTGGCCAGGCGCGCTCTGATCACCGGTATCACCGGCCAGGACGGTTCCTATCTGGCGGAGCATCTGCTCGAGCAGGGGTACGAGGTCTGGGGGCTGGCCCGCGGGCAGGCGAACCCGCGCGTGTCGCAGATGCGGAAGCTGCTGGCCGACGTCCGGGTGGTGCGGGGGGATCTGCTGGACCAGGGGTCGTTGATCTCGGCCGTGGAGCGGGTTCAGCCGGACGAGGTGTACAACCTGGGAGCGATCTCGTTCGTGCCCATGTCGTGGGAGCAGGCCGAGCTCACGGCCGAGGTGACCGGGATGGGCGTGCTGCGCATGCTGGAGGCGATCCGGGTGTGCTCGGGCGTGTCGCGGGGTGTTTCTCCTGGTTCGAGCGGGCAGATCCGCTTTTATCAGGCTTCGTCCTCTGAGATGTTCGGCCAGGTCAGCGAGACCCCGCAGAACGAGCGCACCGCCTTCCACCCGCGGTCGCCGTACGGGGTGGCCAAGGCGTACGGGCACTTCCTGACGCAGAACTACCGCGAGTCGTACGGCATGTTCGCCGTGTCCGGGATCCTGTTCAACCACGAGTCGCCGCGGCGCGGCGCCGAGTTCGTCACCAGGAAGGTGTCGCTCGGGGTGGCCCGGATCAAGCTGGGGCTGGCGACGGAGCTGCGGCTGGGGAACTTGGAGGCGCGGCGCGACTGGGGGTACGCCGGCGACTACGTCAAGGCCATGCACCTGATGCTGCAGGCCGGCAGGCCCGAGGACTACGTGATCGGGACCGGGCGGATGAAGTCGGTCAGGGAGCTGGTGGAGGCGGCCTTCAGCGCGGCGGGGCTGGAGTGGGAGCAGTACGTCGTCACCGACCAGACGCTGCATCGGCCGGCGGAGGTGGATCTGCTGTGCGCGGACCCGAAGAAGGCTCGGGTGCAGTTGGGGTGGGAGCCTCGGGTGTCGTTCGACGAGCTGGTGGCGATGATGGTCGAGGCGGATCTGCGGCTGCTCACGGACGGCGGCGACCCGCATGACGACAGCTCCTGGCCCTGATCGCCGCCCGCTGACTCCGGCCCGCTGACTCCGGCCCTCTGATCCCTGCCCTCTGATCCTGCCCGCTGACTGCCGGCCCGGGCTGCTGCCTGCTGGGTGTCCTCCCCATGCCCCCGTGCGCTTTGCCTCCGTGGGCCCTGCGCCCTGGTCGCCAAGCGTGCGCCCGTGCGCTCCCATCCCCGTGCGCGCCGTACGCCGTGCACGCTCGCGTCTTCAACCCCGCCTCATGTCCGGGCCATTGACAAAACGAATTTTTACGTAAAAAATTGCTTTTGCCATGAGAGACGTCCTGTATCTCGAAGAGATCGAGCAAGCCGAAGCCCTGCTCAAACCCCAGCGCGTGGAGGTGCTGCGGCAACTCGCCGAGCCCCGCACCTGCTCGGAGGTCGCCGAACGCCTCGGCCAGACGCCGCAGCGGGTCTACTACCACGTCAAGAGGCTGGTCGAAGCGGGGCTGGTCGACCAGGTGTCCGAACGGAAGGTGCGCGGCGTCCACGAGGGCATCTACCAGGCCGGAGCGCGCTCGTACTGGCTGTCGCCCCGGCTCGTGGGCCACCTCGGGCTGCGCAAGGTCCGCGATCAGCTCAGCCTCGGCTACCTGCTCGATCTCATGGAGGAGGTCCAGGCCGACATAGCGGCGCTCGACCGGACCGCCTCCGAGCTTCCGTCGATCGGTCTCTCCGGAGAGATCCGCGTGCGTCCGGAGCACCGCCAGGAGTTCCTGACCGAGTTGCAGGGCCTGCTGCAGAACCTGTTCACCCGCTACGGCGGGGCGGAGGGCGACGCCTTCAAGCTGGCCCTCGCCTGCTATCCGCTGACCGCTCAAGAGCCCAGAGGAGAACAAGACCATGACTGAGCCCATGATTGTCCGCGCCAGCGTCCCGGCGCCGGTCGAGCGGGTGAGCCGCGCGCTGACCGATCCGGCCGACCTGCGCGTCTGGCTGGCCGAGCACGTCGAGGTGGAGCTGCCGGAACGGTTCGCGTTCTGGGGGCGTACGACGCCGGAGGGCGACGCGCCGCACCAGCGGCTGCTGCACGCGGACGAGCGCACGGTGCGCTTCGCGTGGCTGCTCGACGGCGAGGAGACGACGACCGAGCTGTCGATCGAGGCCGACGGTGACGACCGGACGACCCTGACTCTGTCGCAGACGCACTTCGACTTCCAGGACGTCATCACGGGCAAGAGCATCCGGGGCGTGCTGCAGACGTACTGGTGCCAGGTGCTGACCAACCTGGCCGAGCACCTGGAGGGGCGCGCGCTGACGCCCATGCAGGACTACACCTCGACGGACATGCGGGTCGAGGTCTCGGTCGACGCGCCGGCGTCGAAGGTGTTCCATGCGATCACCGACTCGGAGGCGGTGTCGCGGTGGTTCGGCTACACGATCGAGATCGAGCCGTACGAGGGCGGGCGCCTGGCCATGGGCGGCTTCGACAACAACCCGGACCCCTCCAAGGTGCTGGAGGTCGTGCCCGACCGCAAGTTCTCCGTGGACTGGGGCGACGGGGGGGTCGGAACGTGGGAGCTGGAGGGGTCCGGCGGGAAGACGCGGCTGACGCTGGTGCAGAGCGGCTTCGACCAGGCGCACCCTCCGTACGCGGCGTGGGGCGGCTTCCTGTCGGGGCTCGCCGAGCTGCGACGCTACCTGGAGGTGCCGGACTGGAAGCCGGTCATCATGGCGTAGGTGTTCGGCGTCCTCGCCCGCCACACCCTGGACAACCGTCCCCTGTCCACAGAACCTCGTTCTGCCCACCCCCTGTCCACAGAACCCCGTTCTGCCCATCCCCGCTCGGCCCGGCCGCGGCATCCTTCGCCCATGAACTCACCGCTGCTTCCACCTCCGCCGCCGGGCACATCCATCCCGCCCGCGCCGTCACCGGCAACATCGTCCTCATCCTCGTCCTCGCCCTCCCTGGCGGAACGCGCCCGCCGCGTGACCCGGGCAGCCCCGCAGACCACCGTCTGCCGCCAGACCGCAGCACACATCTGGGGCATCAAGACCCTCTCCACGCCGGAGGAGGTCTGGCCGGTGGAGCTGACCGCTCACAGCCACCTCGCGATCCCCGGCTGCGTCACCTATGTGATGCCTCTGCCTGACGAGGACATCACGGAGCACAGAGGCATCCGTCTCACCACCATGGCCCGCACGGCGCTCGACTGCGCCCGCTGGCTGCCGCGTATGGAAGCCGTGGCCGTCCTCGACCAGTTCGCCCGCAGAGGCGTGGACCTGGAAGCCCTGTGGTACCGACCCCTGAACACGTGGAGCCTCCGCGAAACCCTCAGCCTCGCCGACCGCGGCGCAGCCTCACCCCGAGAGAGCTGGCTGAGGGTCATCCTGGTCGACGGCGGCCTGCCCAGGCCCACCACCCAGATCAGAGTGGAGCTGGGCGAAGACCGATCCGCCTACCTCGACCTGGGCTGGGAGGAGTTCAAGGTCGCGGTGGAGTACGACGGACAGGAGCACCACACCTCACCCGCCGACCAGCAGCACGACGCGGACCGCCGCGAGGAGTTGCGCCGGCGTGGCTGGCGCGTGATCGCCGTCCGCCGAGACGTCATCCCCGGCCAGATCGCCGACCTCCTCCACCACGTGGCCAACGCCTTGATCGAACGCGGCTGGCGCCCGGGCCCGCAAGGCACGATCCGCATCTTGAGCCGCATCCGAGCAGCCCGCCGCGACCGCCGCTACCGGTTACCCCCCTCACCCCTGCCACCCACGACGCACCCACCCGCGTTCCGCCGCAGGAAGGAAGGAGGAAGACGGAAAGCGGGGCGCGGAAGAGAGGGGAGACAGCGGAAGGAGGGAGGGGCCGGCGGCGGAGACCGGAGGGTGGAAGCGGTCGGGTCAGCCGATGGTCACGGGCAGTTCCTTGATGCCGTTGATGAAGTTGGAGCGCAGGCGCCGGACCTCGCCCGTCTGGCGCAGGCGGGGGTGGCGGCGGGCCAGTTGCTCGAAGAGGACGCGGAGCTCCAGCTTGGCCAGGTGGTTGCCCAGGCAGAAGTGTGCTCCGCCGCCGCCGAAGCCGATGTGGGGGTTCGGGTCGCGGGCGATGTCGAAGATCTCGGCGTCGGGGAAGACGGAGGTGTCGCGGTTGGCGGAGGAGTAGAAGACCACGACCTTGTCGTTCTCCTTGATCTCCTGCCCGCCCAGCACCTGGTCGGTGGTCGAGGTGCGCCGGAAGAGGTTGACGGGGGAGACCCAGCGGACGATCTCGTCCGCGGCCGTCCTCGCCAGTGCCGGGTCGGCGACCAGACGGTCCCACTGGTCGGGATGGTCGAAGAGCGCGAGCATGCCGCCGGAGGCCGCGTTGCGGGTGGTCTCGTTGCCGGCGACCACGAGAAGGAGGACGAAGAGGTCGAACTCGTCCTCGCCGAGGGTCTCGCCGTGCTCGTCCGACTGGAGGAGCTTGGTGACGATGTCGTTCCTGGGGTTGGCCCTGCGCTGGGCGGCGAGCTGGTTGGCGTAGGCGTAGACCTCCATGGCCGCACCCGAGCCCTCCTCGGGGCTGGCGGCGTAGTCGGGGTCCTGGGAGCCGATCATGCGGTTGGACCAGTTGAACAGCTTGTCGCGGTCGGTTGCCGGGGCTCCGAGCAGCTCGCAGATCACATAAAGAGGCAGGGGCGCGGCGACTTCGGTGACGAAGTCGATCTCGCCGGTCAGCTTGTCGAGGAGGTCGTCGCAGATGTCGCGGATGTGCTGTTCGAGTGCTCCGATCGTGCGCGGGGTGAAGCCGCGGTTGACCAAGGAACGCCGCCTCGTGTGCTCCGGGGGGTCCTGGTTGAGCATCATGAGGCGCTGGAGCGCGATCTGGTCCTCGGGGAGGTCCTCGAAGAGGGCGAGTTTACGGTGGGAGGAGAAGAGGTCGGAGTGCCGCGACACGTGCACGACGTCCTCGTAGCGCGTCACGGCCCAGAAGCCGGGCTCGCCCTCGTGCCAGTGGACGGGGGAGTTCGCGCGTAGCCAGGCGAGCTGGTCGTGGGGTGGGCCGGCGTTCGCGTAAATGTCCCTGTCGACAAGGTCGATGTGCACGCGGGTCACCTCTTGATCAAGCGCTTGGTTAGGACTATCTGAAACGTGTTCTATTACGGCGCTGTACGGTCGTCAAGGACGGGCATGGATCCTTCCTGATGCGTCCTGCCGCAAACCGCCTCTGAGCTGCTCCTTTCTTGTCGTATCGCATGTCGCCGGCTCTTTGTGTCACTCGCCATGCCCCGCCAGGTGTTCCTCGTCCACGTAGCGAGTCGTTGCTTGGGACGTCCTTGCCGTTCGTGCGGGTCGTGTCCGCCCTGGCAGGCCGTTGCGGGCGGCCGCAGGTTGATGGGCGTCTGGCTGTGTTGCCGCAGTGTGGCGCGTTGTGGGTGGGTTGGGTCAAGCTCGCGTCGTTTGCGTTGCTTTGCCTTCGCGTCGCCTCGTTTTGGGTCGTCTCGCCGCGCGTCGCCTCTCCCGCGTCGTGTCGCCTCGTGTCGCCTCGCCTCGCGTCGCCTCGTGTCGCCTCGTGTCGCGTCGCCTCGCCTCGCCTCGTGTCGCGTCGTGTCGCGTCGCGTCGCGTCGCCTCGCGTCGCCTCGCGTCGCCTCGCGTCGCCTCGCGTCGCCTCGCGTCGCCTCGCGTCGCCTCGCGTCGCCTCGCCTCGCGTCGCCTCGCGTCGCGTCGCCTCGCGTCGCGTCGCCTCGCGTCGCGTCGTGTCGTGTCGCCTCGCGTTGGCTTGCGTCGCATTGTCTCGCTGTGCGTCGTGTCGCCTGCCCTGCGGTGCGTCGCGTGGCGCTTCCTTGCCCTGTCCCGGGGCGTGCTTCGGAGGGAGGGTTTGTCGTCCGATGTATGGGTGGACGGGATTTCGGCTGTGTGGACGGGAGGTGGTCGGGTGGTTAAGTGGGTTCACAAGTGGGAGAAGGGCTTTATGGGGGTGTTTCGTGGTTACGGATCGGATGTATCCGTCATGTGGCACTTGACACACTCCGTTCACCAGCACGAGCATCTTGAAACGAGACATCCGATGTATCGATGAGAAGGGTGCGGTGTGAAGCTGCTGCGAGTTGGACCCGTCGGCCAGGAGCGGCCGGTGGTCATGGATGACGCCGGTAACCTGCGCGACATCGGAGAGCCCGAGATCGACGGGGCTTTCCTCGCTTCCGGGGGAGTGGCGCGTGTCCGCGAGGCGCTGGAGCGTGGGGATCTGCCCGTTGTCGAGGCCGAAGGGGTGCGGATCGGAGCGCCGATCGCGCGGCCCGGGAAGATCGTCTGCATCGGCCTGAACTACAGCGATCACGCCGCCGAGTCCGGTGCCGCGGTGCCGGCCGAGCCTGTGGTGTTCATGAAGGCGAGTAACACCATGGTCGGCCCGTACGACGAAGTGCTCGTGCCGCGGGGCAGCGTGAAGACCGACTGGGAGGTGGAGTTGGCCGTCGTCATCGGACAGCAGGCCCGTTACCTCGGCAGCCGGGAGGAGGCGCTCGGTGTGATCGCCGGGTACGCGATCTCCAACGATGTCTCCGAGCGGGAGTTCCAGCTGGAGCGGGGTGGACAGTGGGACAAGGGGAAGTCGTGTGAGACCTTCAACCCGCTGGGCCCGTGGCTGGTGACGGCCGACGAGGTGGGCGACCCGCAGAACCTGGCGATGCGGCTCTGGGTGAACGGGGAGCTGCGGCAGGACGGCGACACCAAGAACATGATCTTCGATGTGGCCGAGGTCGTGCGGTATCTGAGCCAGTTCATGGTGCTGGAGCCCGGTGATGTGATCAACACCGGTACGCCGGCCGGCGTGGCGATGGGGATGCCCGGGCAGCCGTACCTGCGGGCCGGCGACGTGATGGAGCTGGAGATCGAGGGGCTCGGGCGGCAGCGCCAGACGGTGGGGCAGGCATGACCGGAGCGATGGACTCTCCCAAGGACGTCGCGGGGGTTCACGAGGGCACGGGGGGACCCGGCGACGGTGCGGGTCCGGGTGTGGGCGTGGCTTCCAGTGCGGGCGAGGGCGCGGGTCCCAGTAAGGGTGAGGGGGCGGGGGCGTACAGGATCGTGGAGATGGAGACGCACGACGTGCGGTTCCCGACCTCCCGCCAGCTCGACGGCTCCGACGCGATGAACCCCGACCCCGACTACTCCGCCGCCTACGTGGTCCTCAAGACCGACGACGGCTACGAGGGTCACGGGTTCGCGTTCACGATCGGCCGCGGCAACGACGTCCAGACCACGGCCATCAGCGCCCTGGAGCCGTACGTGCTCGGCAAGGACGTCGAGAACCTCGGCGCGCTCTACCGCGACATGGTGGGCGACTCGCAGCTGCGCTGGCTGGGCCCGGAGAAGGGCGTCATGCACATGGCGATCTCCGCCGTGGTCAACGCCCTGTGGGACCTCAAGGCGAAGCGGGCGGGCAGGCCGCTGTGGCGGTTGCTGGCCGAGATGTCGCCGGAGGAGATCGTCGAGCTGATCGACTTCCGGTATCTGAGCGACGCGCTGACGAAGGACGAGGCCCTCGAGATCCTGAAGAGGAACGAGGCGGGCAAGGGCGAGCGGATCGAGCGGCTGATCCAGGAGGGGTACCCGGCCTACACCACGTCCCCCGGCTGGCTCGGGTACGACGACGAGAAGTTGCGGCGGCTCTGCAAGGAGGCGTTGGAGCAGGGGTTCGGGCAGATCAAGCTCAAGGTCGGCGCGGATCTGGAGGACGACCGGCGGCGGTTCAGGGTGGCGCGCGAGGTGTGCGGGCCGGACTTCCCCATCGCGATCGACGCCAACCAGCGCTGGGACGTCGCCTCGGGCATCGAGTGGGTCAACGCGCTGCGCGAGTTCAGGCCGCACTGGGTGGAGGAGCCGACCAGCCCTGACGACGTGCTCGGGCACGCCGCCATCGCCAGGGGCATCGCCCCCGTGCCGGTGGCCACGGGCGAGCACGTCCAGAACCGCATCGTGTTCAAGCAGCTCCTGCAGGCCGAGGCCATCTCGTACGTGCAGATCGACTCGGCCCGCGTCGGCGGCGTCAACGAGAACCTGGCGATCCTGCTGCTGGCGGCCAAGTTCGGGGTGCCGGTGTGCCCGCACGCGGGCGGGGTCGGGCTGTGCGAGCTGGTGCAGCACCTGTCGATGTTCGACTACGTGGCGGTCACCGGGACGATGGAGGGCCGCGTGATCGAGTACGTCGACCACCTGCACGAGCACTTCGTGGACCCGGTGGTGATCCGCGACGGCCGGTACGTGGCGCCGTCCAGGCCGGGGTTCAGCGCGGAGATGCACGCGGAGTCGATCGCCGCCCACACGTTCCCCGGCGGCGAGGTCTGGCGGGACGGCGGCACACCATGAGCGGGGGACAGGGCACGAAGGAGAGCGGCGTGAGTCTGAAGGCGGTCGTGACCGGCGGCGGTTCCGGCATCGGGCTGGCGGCGGCGCAGGCGCTGGCCGGGCGCGGCATGACGGTCGCCTGCCTCGACCTGAACCCGCCCGGTGAGCCGTTCATCGGCATCAAGGCCGACGTGACGGACGACGCGCAGGTACGGGCGGCGGTGGCCGAGGCGGCCGAGCGGATGGGCGGCATCGACGTGCTCGTGAACAACGCGGGCATCGGAGCACAGGGCACCATCGAGGACAACCCGGACAGCGAGTGGCACAAGGTGTTCGACGTCAACGTGCTCGGCATGGTCCGGGTGGCGCGGGCGGCGCTGCCGTACCTGAGGAGGTCCGGGCACGCCGCGATCGTGAACACGTGCTCGATCGCCGCCACCGCGGGGCTGCCGCAGCGGGCGCTCTACAGCGCCACCAAGGGCGCGGTGCTGTCGCTGACGCTGGCGATGGCGGCGGATCACATCCGCGAGGGCATCCGGGTCAACTGCGTCAATCCGGGCACCGCCGACACGCCGTGGGTGGGCAGGCTGCTGGACGCGGCCGACGACCCGGAGGCGGAGCGGGCGGCGCTCAACGCCAGGCAGCCGATGGGCCGCCTGGTCACGGCGGAGGAGGTGGCCGCGGCGATCGCGTACCTCGCGAGCCCCGAGTCCGCCTCGACCACCGGCACCGCGCTCGCGGTGGACGGCGGCATGCAGGGGCTGCGGCTCCGGCCCGCCAACTAGGGCCAAGCTACTCAAGGAAGGTAACCCCCCATGAAGTTCGGACGGGCGGTCGCGGCAGCGGCCCTCTTGGCGGTCGTGACCGCGTGTGGCTCGGGCACCACGGCAGGAGGAGGAAGCGGCGGCGGGAAGGTCGGCATCGACCACCCGCGGGCCGACTCCGACTTCTGGAACTCCTACATCAAGTACGTCCCGCAGATGGCCGGCGAGCTCAAGGTGGACCTCATGCCCGCCACGAACTCGCAGAACGACGTGGCCAAGCTGGTCAACAACGTGCAGGCGCTGACCGGCCAGGGCGCCAAGGTCATCGTCATGGCCCCGCAGGACACCGGCGCCATCGCCAACACGCTCCAGCAGCTGGAGAACAAGAAGATCCCGGTCGTCACCGTGGACACCCGTCCGGACAAGGGCAAGGTCTACATGGTCGTCCGCGCCGACAACCGCGCGTACGGCACCAAGGCGTGCGAGTTCCTCGGCGAGAAGCTCGGCGGCAAGGGCAAGGTGGTGCAGCTCCAGGGCGCGCTCAGCTCGATCAACGGCCGTGACAGGTCGGAGGCGTTCCTGGAGTGCATGAAGGCGAAGTTCCCCGGCATCACCGTGTTCAGCGAGCCGACGGAGTGGGAGGGCAGCAAGGCGGCGTCCATGCTGCAGACCCGCCTGGAGCAGAACCCGGACATCAAGGGCATCTACCTGCACGCGGGCGGCGTGCACCTGGCGCCGACGCTGCAGGTGCTCAAGCAGAAGGGCCTGCTCGTCGCGCCGGAGGACCCCAAGCACGTCTTCGTGATCTCCAATGACGGGATCCCGCAGGAGTTCGAGGCCATCCGCAAGGGCGAGATCGACGCGACGGTGTCGCAGCCGGCCGACCTGTACGCCAAGTACGCCCTCTTCTACGCCAAGGCCGCGGCGGAGGGCAAGACGTTCAAGCCGGGCCCGACGGACCACGACAGCACGATCATCCAGCTCCCGAACGGGCTGGAGGACCAGCTCCCCGCGCCGCTGGTGACGAAGGAGAACGTGGACGACAAGGCCCTCTGGGGCAACCAGGTCAAGTAGATGAACCTTCACGTTGAAGCCCGGAAGGTGGTCAAGCGCTTCGGCCCGACGACCGCGCTCAACGGCGCGGAGATCGCGATCGCCGAGGGCGAGACGCACGCGCTGGTCGGCAGGAACGGCGCGGGCAAGTCCACGCTCGTGTCGATCCTGACCGGGCTGCAGCGGCCGGACGAGGGCGAGGTGCGGTTCTCGGGGCAGGCCGCGCCCGCCCTGGCCGACCGTGACGCCTGGCGGCAGCGCGTGGCCTGCGTCTACCAGAAGTCCACGATCATCCCGGCGCTCACGGTCGCCGAGAACCTGTTCCTCAACCGCCAGTCCGACGGGCACGCGAGGATCAACTGGAGAAGGCTGCGGGCCAGGGCGCGCGAGCTGCTGGACACCTACGAGGTGGACGTGGACGCGCAGGCGCTGGCCGGCGACCTGAGCGTGGAGCAGCGCCAGCTCGTGGAGATCGCCCGCGCGCTGTCGTTCGGCGCCAGGTTCATCATCCTGGACGAGCCGACGGCGCGGCTGGACGGCCCGGCCATCGAGCGGCTGTTCACGCGCATGCGGTCGCTGCGCGAGCAGGGCGTCACGATGATGTACATCTCGCACCACCTCGACGAGGTCTACGAGATCTGCCAGAGCGTCACCGTCTTCCGCGACGCCCGGCACGTCACCACCAGGCCGGTCGCCGACCTGCCGCACGACGAGCTGGTGGCCGCGATGACGGGGGAGGCCACGGCGGCCTACGAGGCGCGCGAGCACACGCCCGGCGAGCGGGTGGTGCTGCAGGGCGCGAACCTCAGCCTGGCGGGGCGCTACTCGGACATCGACCTCTCCGTCAAGGAGGGCGAGGTCGTCGGCCTGGCCGGCTCCGCGAGCAGCGGCAAGGTCGGCCTCGCCGAGACCCTGGTCGGGCTGCGCAGGCCCGACACCGGCACGGTCACGGTGAACGGCACCCGGGTCAGGCCCGGCGACGTGCCGGCCGCCATGAAGGCCGGGCTCGGGTTCGTGCCCGAGGACCGCCACCACGAGGGCTTCGTCCCGCTGCTCTCGGTGGGGGAGAACGCCACGTTCCCGATCGCCCGCAAGCTGGGCCGCTACGGCCTGGTCTCCCCGGCCAGGCGCCGCGCTAGGGCCGAGCAGATGATCGGCGCGCTGGACATCAAGACCGAAGGCCCCGACCAGCCGGTCGGCGACCTGTCCGGAGGGAACGCGCAGAAGGTCGTGTTCGCCCGGGCGCTCGTGGACGACCCGACCGTGCTGGTGGTGATCAACCCGACCGCCGGCGTGGACGTCAAGGCCAAGCAGGCCCTGCTCGGCGCCGTCGAGGACGCGGTCGAGCGCGGGGCGGGCGCCGTGGTGGTCTCCGACGAACTGGACGACCTGCGGATCTGCGACAGGGTGCTGGTGATGTTCCACGGCAGGGTGGTGAAGGACGTGCCACGTGGCTGGACCGACCACGAGCTCGTGGCCGTGATGGAAGGCATGGAAGAGTGACGACTTTGACTGCGCCGGCCCCCCGGCTGAAGCTGGCCAGGTTCCGCGACCTGACGCTCGTGCCGGTGATCGTGCTCCTGCTGGTCGTGGGCGCGTTCCTGGACCCGACCTTCCTGACGGCGGGCAACCTGACGAACGTGCTCCAGCAGCAGGCGGCGATCTCGCTGCTCGTGCTGGCCGAGGCGATGATCCTGATCGCCGGCAAGTTCGACCTCTCGCTGGAGTCCACGGTCGGCACCGCGCCGGCCATCGCGGTGATGCTGGTGGTCCCGGTGGCGGCGGGCGGGTTCGGCATCGGGCTGCCCGGGGCGCTGGTGATCCCGCTGGCGCTGCTCATCGGGGCGGCGATCGGGGCGTTCAACGGCTTCCTGATCATCAGGTTCCAGCTCTCGGCGTTCATCGTCACGCTGGCCATGCTGATCATCGTGCACGGGTTCCTGCAGGGCCCGACCGAGGGCAAGACGCTGTTCCAGCTCCCCGAATCGATCCTCTACCTGGGCAGCGCCATGTGGCTCGGCCTCCCGGCCGCCATCTGGATCGCCGGCCTGCTGTTCGCCGCCGGCATCTTCGGCCTCGGCTACCTCAGGCTCGGCCGCGCGCTGTACGCGATCGGCGGCAACATCGACGCGGCCCGCGCCGCCGGCATCCGGGTGGACCGGGTCCTGTACGGCGTCTTCATCCTGGGCGGAACGCTCGCGGCACTGGCCGGCATCCTGGAGACCGGGCGTCTCGGGGCGATCGGCAACAACCAGGGCGTCGGCTGGATCTTCATGGTGTTCGCCGCGGCCGTCATCGGCGGCGTCAGCATGGACGGCGGCAAGGGCACGATCCTCGGCGCGCTCACCGGCGTGCTGGTGATCGGCCTCGTCCAGAACATCCTGACCCTCATCGGCGTCTCCGGCTTCTGGCAGCCGGTCATCTACGGCTCGATCATCCTCATCGCCCTCATGATCAGCCGGATCGCGGGCGGAAAGGCACAGGACTGATGGCCATCGACCTGCCCCGTCACGGCTTCGGCGGCGCCCCCATCGGCAACCTCTACGACGAGGTCGCCGAGGAGCAGGCCCGCGCCACGGTGGACGCGGCCTGGGAGAGCGGGGTACGCCTGTACGACACCGCGCCCCACTACGGCCTCGGCCTGTCGGAGCGCCGCCTGGGCGCCGCGCTCGCCGGCCGGTCGGGCTACCTGCTGTCCACCAAGGTGGGCCGCCTGCTGCGGCCCAAGGCGTCCGGCGACGGCCGCGACGACGACGTCTTCGACGTCGCCGGCGACCTGGAGCGGGTGTGGGACTTCTCGCCGGGCGGCGTCCGCGCCTCCCTGGACGACTCCCTGGTACGCCTGGGGCTCCCGGCCGTGGACATCGCCCTCATCCACGACCCGGACGACCACGTGGACCAGGCGATCACCGAGGCGGCTCCGGCGCTGGCGGAGCTGCGCGCCGAGGGCCGGGTGCGGGCGATCGGCGTCGGCATGAACCAGTGGGAGGCGCCGCTGCGCTTCGTCCAGGAGACCGACATCGACGTCGTCATGCTCGCCGGCCGCTACACGCTCCTCGACCAGTCGGGCCTGCCCCTGCTGGACGCGTGCGCCGAGCGGGGCGTCCAGGTGCTGGCGGCCGGGGTGTTCAACAGCGGCATCCTGGCCACTCACGAGCCGTCGGGCACCTACAACTACGCGCCGGCCCCGCCGGAGCTGCTCGACCGTGCCACGAGGATCGCGCGGGTCTGCGAGCGCCACGACGTCACCCTGCCGCACGCCGCCATGGCGTTCCCGCTGCGCCACCCGGCGATCGCCACGATCGTGCTGGGGGCCCGCACGCCCGAGGAGGTCCGGCGGAACGCCGAGCTGTGGTCGCGGCCGGTGCCCGGGGAACTGTGGGCCGAGCTGGAAGGGGAGGGGCTGCTGGCCGCGGCCGGATGAGGTCTCGCGGGCCCGTCGCCGCGACGGGCCTGCCCGGCCTCCCGCAGCGCGCTGACCGGCAATGGCCCCCAAGGGGCACTGACCGGCATGGCTCCGAAGGGGCACTGACCGGCATGGCTCCGAAGGGACGCGGTCGTCACCGTTCAGGACCCGATGAACAACCACGACTTCGACGGCCCCGGCTCGTACGGCGAGTCCAGCCGCTTGGCGACCACCCCGGGCAACCCCTGCTCGCGTGCCGCCTGCCGCACCGCGCCCGCCTCGCCGGGCCAGGACGGCGCGGTCTGCCAGTGGGCTCCGGTCAGCTCCAGCGCTTCCAGGGCGGCCCGCCGCGCCGTGTAGGGCTCGTCCAGCAACGACCGCCCGTCGTCGTACAGCAGGTCGTAGAAGAGGAGGATCTCCGCGCCGCCGAGCGTGGCCACCTCCCCGTCCAGCACCGCCGTACGGCTGCCGAACGACTCCGCCAGCCCGCGCAGCCACGGGTGCTCGCGGGCGACGTCCGTGCGGCCGCCGTCGATGGGCACCAGGAGCCGCCGCCCGCCCCAGGCGAACTCGAAGGCGTACGCCGCGACGTCCTTCGGGAGCTTGGCGCGCTCGGTCGGGAGCATGGGGGAGACGGACGGGAACGGGTCGCGGACCGCGGAGCCCATGCGGTGGATCATCCAGTTCTTGCCCCGCGTCCGGAACAGCACGAACCGGCCGGAGGCCCGCTCGCCGCGCAGCACGAACTTGACCTCGCGCTCCGACCACTTCTCCGTCTCGTAGGTGCCGGTGTCCCAGATGGTCATGGTGCCGCCGCCGTACTCGCCCTTGGGGATCTCGCCGTGGAAGGTGAGGTACTCCATCGGGTGGTCCTCGGTGTGCACGGCCAGGTGGTTGGTGCCCGGGTCGGCGGGCAGGCCCTTGGGGACGGCCCAGGAGACGAGCACGCCGTCGCGTTCCAGGCGCAGGTCCCAGTGCAGGGAGCGGGCGTGGTGCTCCTGGATGACGAAGGCGTTTCCTTCGGGGGACGGGGAGGGGGAGTCGGGGACGGGCTCTGGGGTACGTTTCGGGTCGCGTTTGCTCCGGTATTTCGAGAGTTTGTCGGACACAGCACCGGTACTACCCGCTCGTGCTCTCCCTGATCACCAGCCGGTACGGCACCCGCACCTCCCTGGGCTCGCCCGCCGACGAGGTCATGCGCTGGGCCGGCAGGTCCACGGCGTGCCTGGTGACGTGCACGTAGCCGTTGACCACGTTGGAGAAGGTCTCGCCACCATTCCTCCGATGTGTGCTCACGGCCTGCCGCCGCCCTTGACCAGGCACGATGCTCAGTCGAGCTCCAGCGCCCGGCGCAGCCACGACTCCACGCCCGCCACGTGCACGGTCGCCCAGGAACGGGCGACGTCGGCCTGGCGCGCGGCGATGGCCTCGTAGATCGCGGTGTGCTGCTCCCGCGTCTTCTCCATCGCCCCCTCCTGTGTGAGGCCGCGCCAGATCCGCGCCCTGGTGGTCGGCCCCGAAAGGCTCTCGATGAACGAGCACAGCACGCTGTTCCCCGACCCCTGCGCGATCCGCAGGTGGAACTGCAGGTCGTTGGCCACCAACTCCTCCACCGTGGGCCGCTCGGGGAGCGACTCCAGGATCAGCCGCAGCTCGGCGACGTCGGCGTCGGTCATCTGCTCCGTGGCCATCGCCGTGGCGGCCGGCTCCAGGATCCGGCGCACCTCGAAGAACTGCAGAACCGTGTCGTCCCGGTGCAGGTCGAGCACGAACGACATGGTGTCGAGCAGCAGCCGCGGCTCCAGGCTGGTGACGTACGTGCCGTCGCCCTGCCGCACGTCCAGCACGTTGATCAGCGACAGCGCGCGCACGGCCTCGCGCAACGAGTTGCGTGACAGGCCGAGCCGTTCGGCGAGGTCGGCCTCCTTCGGCAGCCGGTCGCCCGGCGCCAGCTCGCCGGAGAGGATCATCTGCTTGATCTTGTCGATGGCCGCATCGGTGACCGCCACGCTTTTCTCCCTAGACATCGGATGTCTAGGAGTCTAGAGCGTGGAAGCGCACGGCATCGACACCTGGGATGCGGCGTACCCGGCCCCTGGCCTCCAGGGTCCGCAGGTGGGCCGCGGCCTCGCCGGCCGCCATGCCCCTCAGCGGGGGCGCCAGCTCCTCCCACGGCCTGTTCCACGTCATCATCGCGGCGACCTCCCAGATGGTCAGCGGTTGCGGCCGCTGGACCAGGAGGGCGCGCAGCCGTTCGAGTTTCTCCTCGTGATGGTGGCGGATCTGAGCGGCGCGTGCGGCCACATCAGGAAATATCCACTCATGCGCGGGAAGAGCGTCGAGCGGCCCCAGATCGCTCACGCGATCCAGGGACTCCAGGAAGTCACCCAGGGGATCGACATCGTCCCGATCATAGGGATAAATCCCGACGTGCGGGGTGATGTCGGGGAGGACGTGGTCGCCGGTGAACAGCCGGTCGGCGTCCTCCAGGTGCAGGCAGATGTGCCCCGGCGTGTGACCGGGGGTGTGCACCGCGCGCAGCTTGCGGCCCGGCAGGTCCACCAGGTCGCCGTCGCGCAGCTCCCGGTCGGGCAGCGCGGGCGGGGCCGGGCGCTCGCCCGCGACCTGCCTGGCCTCGCCGGGGTCGGCCCCCGCCCGCCTGAGCATGTCGGTCTGGAACGCCTCGTGCTTGCTGTCGGCGTACTCGATCATGAGCCTGACCAGCGCCGCGTCGCTCTCGTGCATGGCGATCCAGGCGCCGGACGCCTCCCTGACCTGCCCGGCCAGCCCGGCGTGGTCGGGATGGAAATGGGTGACGACCACCCCGCTCACCGCGCTCACGTCCAGCCCGGCCGCGGCCAGGCCGCCGCTGAGCGCCTCCCAGGCGTCGGGGTGGTTCCATCCGGCGTCGACCAGCACAGGGCCGCGGGGTGACTCGATGGCGTAGACGAGCGTGTAGCCGAGCGGATTGCCCGGTATCGGCACCGGCACGCTCCACACCCCGCCGCCGAGGTCCTGCGGCCGCTGCTCCGCGTACGGCCTGCGCGTGGACTTCATGTGCCCCCCGAGAGATGAGTGCGTACGTGCCCTGAGCGCCGAAGGCGACGATCAGATACCTGATCAGCCGAGGCGTTCCAGAATGGTGGCCGTGGCCAGCGCGCCGCCCGCGCACATCGTGACCAGCGCGGTCGCCGAGTCCGACCGCTCCAGCTCGTGCAGCGCCGTGGTGATCAGCCGCGCGCCCGTGGCGCCCACGGGGTGGCCGAGCGCGATGGCGCCGCCGTTGACGTTCACCCGGTCGAGGTCGGGCTCGTGCACGCTCGCCCAGGACAGCACGACCGAGGCGAACGCCTCGTTCACCTCGAACCTGTCGATGTCGCCGATCGTCATGCCGGCCGCCGCAAGCACGCGCGCCGTGGCCTCCACGGGCCCGTCCAGGTGGTAGTACGGCTCCGCCCCGACCAGCGCCTGCGCCAGGATCCTGGCCCTGGGCCGCAGCCCGTGCCGCCGTGCCGCCTGCTCGCTCATCACCAGCACGGCCGCCGCTCCGTCGGAGATCTGCGACGAGGTGCCGGCCGTGTGCAGCCCGCCCTCGACCACCGGCCTCAGCCCGGCCAGCCCCGCCGCGGTGGTCTCGCGCAGGCCCTGGTCCCTGCGGACGTCGCCGATGGGCACGATCTCCCGCTCGAACCGCCCGTCGGCCCACGCCTTGCCTGCCCGTTGCTGCGACCGCGCCCCGAACCAGTCGAGCCGCTCGCGCGTGAGCCCGCGCCGCCGCGCGATCCGCTCGGCGGCGGTGAACTGGTCGGGCAGGTCGATGTTCCAGTCGTCCGGCCTGGGCTGGGCGGGGCGCACGTTGCTGCCCAATGGCGCCCGGCTCATCACCTCGACCCCGCACCCGACGCCGACCTCGATCACACCTGCGCCGATCATCGCCGCCGCCAGGTGCACCGCCTGCTGGGAGGAGCCGCACTGGGCGTCCACGGTGGTGACCCCCGTCTGGTACGGCAGCCCGGCATACAGCCACGAGTGACGGCCGACGTGACCGCCCTGCTCGCCGGCCTGGGTCACGCACCCCGCGAAGACCTGCTCCACGGCGCCGGGATCGACGCCGGAGCGCTCGACGAGCCCGTTCAGCGCCGCGGCCAGAACCTGTTGCGGTTTGAGCTCCGACAACCATCCCGCCCGCTTGCCGATGGGCGTGCGAACGGCCTCGACTATTACCGGTGTGCCCATGGCCGCCTCCAGAACGACGCTCTGGCGCGACTGTAACGCGTTCTACTTTGTTTCGGAACCCTCCCACTTGGCCGGCATCCCGAACGTCTCGAACAGCGACTCCTCGAAGAACATGCCGACATGGCCGACCCGCTCGCCGGAGAACGTCAGCACCATGATCGCGAACTGCTCGTGGACGCCGTCGTCACGGCGGTGGTAGACGGCGAAGGCCGGCTGGCCGTTGGCCCCGACGGGCACCAGCTTGAGATCTCCGGGCCGCTCCGCCGGGCACCGCGTCGCGACGAGCTCGGCGATGTTCTCCGGCCCCTGGTACCAGCCCACGAACGGCGGCATCTCCCACACCGCGTCCTTGGTGAACAGGTCCACCAGGCCTTCGACGTCATAGTTCTCGAACGCCGCCACATACCGGTCGAGCAGGGCCCGCTGCTCCTGCGTCAGCGGCTCCACCGGGTCGTCGAGAGTCGGCGACACCTCGTTGAGCTGCGCCCTGGCGCGCTGCAGGATGCTGTTGACCGCCGCCGTGGAGGTGCCGACGGCCTCGGCCACCTCGGCGGCCTTCCACTTGAGCACGTCGCGCAGGATCAGCACGGCCCGCTGCCGGGGCGGCAGGTGCTGCAGCGCGGCGATCAGCGCGAGCCGGATGCTCTCGCGAGAGGTCACGATCGAGGCCGGGTCGTCGCCGGCCACGCCCGCCAGGGTGTCGGGCACGGGCTCCAGCCACGGCACCTCGCCGTCCTGCACCAGGGGCGCGCTCGCGTCGAGGCTCGGCGCGCCGAGCCCGGTCGGCAGCGGGCGCCTGGAGCGGTTGTCGAGCGCGGTCAGGCAGGTGGTGGTGGCTATACGGTAGAGCCAGGTGCGCAGCGAGGAGCGCCCCTCGAAGTTCTCGTAGCCGCGCCATGCGCGTAGATACGTCTCCTGCACGAGGTCCTCGGCATCGTGCACGGAGCCCATCATGCGGTAGCAGTGCGCCAGCAGTTCGCGCCGCATCGGATCAGCCAGCCGGAGGAAGTCCTCGTTCGTCGGCTTGTCGGTCATACCACCCTGTATAGCTCCCGCCACCGACAGAAAACCGAATCCTTGGACAAGCCGGCTCGAAACTTAGCCCTTGCGCTTACTGTCGCCTCTCCTGATACTTAGCCACATGGCACAGTATTCGGCGCACCTGGACGGCGTGTTCGTCGCCCTCGCCGACCCGACCCGGCGCGCCGTGGTCCGGCGCCTCGGCCACGGGCCCGCTAGCGTCGGCGACCTCGCCCGCGAGTTCCCGATGACGCTCCCCTCGTTCATGAAGCACGTGCGGACGCTCGAGTCGAACGGTCTCATCCGCACGGTCAAGTCCGGCCGGGTACGCACCTGCGTGCTCAACCGCGAGCGCCTCGCCCTCGTCGACGACTGGCTCGCCGAGCAGCGCCGGATCTGGGAGGAGCGCACCGACCGCCTCGAACAGTTCGTCACAGGCCCGGAGGAGAGCAGCCAGTGAATCCCGATCTCGACCTCGTTCTGGAGCGGATCATCCGCGCCCCGCGCGCGACCGTGTGGCGCGCCTGGACCGACCCGTCCAGACTCGAACAGTGGTGGGTCCCGGCTCCGTTCCGCTGCCGGGTGGACCGCCTGGACCTGCGGCCGGGAGGGGCGTTCGTGACCCGGTTGAGCGACGGCGGCGCCGCGTTCGCCCCGCACCTGGACGCGTGCTTCCTCGCCGTGGACGAGCTCGAACGCCTCGTCTTCACCAACGCGATCACCAGCACGTGGCGCCCGGCGACCCCCGCCCCGGTCACCATGACCGCCACCATCACGCTGAACGACCACCCCGACGGCACCGGCTACCGGATCCTCGTCCGGCACGGCGACCCGGAATCCCGCGCCCTGCACGAGAAGCTCGGTTTCGCCGACGGCTGGGGCACGGTCACCGCCCAGCTCGCCGCCCTCGCCGAGGGCACGGCCACCGCATGAAGATCACGCTCACCGAGTTCGTCACGCTCGACGGCGTCAGCCAGGGCCCCGGCTCGCCGGACGAGGACACCACCGGCGGCTTCACCCGAGGCGGCTGGCTCGTGCCGCACCTCGACGAGACGTTCGTCCGGCGTACCTCCGAGTGGCTCGACCTCGCCGACGGCCTGCTGTTCGGGCGGCGCACCTACGAGGCGTTCGCGCGCGACTGGCCGAAGAACACCGACCCGGCCGACCCGTACGCCGCGCGGATGAACTCCCTGCCGAAGTTCGTCGTGTCGAACACTCTCACCGGGGGTGCCTGGCACCCCACAACCGTGCTCGACGGCGACCCGGCCCGGTCGGTCGCCGCACTCAAGGCCCGGCCGGGACGGGAGCTGCAGATCCACGGCAGCGCCCGCCTCGCTGACGCGCTCCTGGCGGCGGGACTGATCGACACCCTCCGCCTCGTGGTCGCCCCCACCGTGCTGCGGACCGGCCGGCGCCTCCTGGTCGGCCAGGGCGCCACGTCCGGCCTGCGCCTGGTCCACCACGAGGCGACGCCGAACGGCCTGCTGCTCCTCGAGTACGAGCCGGCGGGCCAGGCGTCGCAGGGGCACTACGAGGGTGTCGCCGCCTTCGTGGAGCGTCAGGGCTGATGCTCGGCCACGCCGTCGGCCCCTGCGCGCGCCGTGACGGCGGCCCGCCACTGACGGGTCCGGCGGCCGTGTTCCTGGAAGGCCGCGGGGCTCAGATGTCGGCGAGGAGGCGGGCGGCGGCGGCCTCGATGCGGCGCTGGATCTGGTCATAGGTACGGCGGCCGCGCAGCATCTCCAGCAGCTCCTGCACCCACACGCTGGACAGCGACCCCGCGAGGTCGAGCTGCTCCTCGCTGGCCTCCTCCAGCGTCAGCCCGTCGGCCGAGACGCGCAGCAGCAGCCCCGTCATGCGGTCGCCGAACGGGGTCTGCACCTCCGCCAGGATCAGCGACCGGATCAGCGCGTCGGCCAGCTCCGGCTCGCGCATGAGCCCCCGCGTGGCCCGCATGAGCACGTCGACCGCGCGGCTGGACGGGGTGGCGGCCCCCGGCGGGCGGCGCTCGATGCTGCTCTCCAGCAGGTCGATCTCCTCGCCGACGACGGCCACGACGAGGTCCATCTTGGAGGGGAAGTATCGATAGAGCGTGCCAAGCGCCACGCCCGCGCGCTCGGCCACCGTGCGCATCTGCATGGCCTCCACGCCGCCCCGCGAGGCCAGCGCGGCGGCGGCCTGGACGATGCGCTTGCGGCGTTGGTGCTGGCTGCGCGTACGGACGCTGTGCCCGCCCGGCGCGGGGTGGCTTTCCAAGGGTCCCTCGGTCTCGCTCGGGGGCGCGGTGATTGCGGGCTGCGTGGTACGCATAAGAACACGTTATCTGATTTCTCGATTACGCGGCTTGTTACTCGCGAGTCACAAACGAGCCGTATCGGCCCATGTCTCCGGCGTTACACGGATATATCGGGGTTTATCCCCGGAGGTGGATACTGGACAGCTATTAGAATCTGTTCTAGTTTGCGATTCGGCTTACCTAGCGCTTGCTGGAGGAGCGATGATCGCGGACACGCTCGCCTCCCTGCTGCTCGCCCGGGCCGAGGACGACCGGCCGGGGCTGGTGCACGAGGGGAGGGTGTGGTCGTGGCGTGAGCACGTCGCGGCCTGCCTGGCCGCCGGGGCGAGGCTGTCCGCGCGAGGGATCGGGACGCACGTCGGGGTGCTCAGCGAGAACGTTCCCGAGCTGGTCGTCCTGATCGGCGGCGCGGCGCTGGCCGGGCACGTGGTCGTGGCGCTGAACCCGACGCGGTCGGTGGACGAGCTGATCCGCGACGCCCGCGCCACCGACGTGGACCTGGTCCTGGCGGACGAGTCCTGCGGCGGGATCGGGCGGGCGGTGTCGGAGGCGCTGGGCGTGACGGCGCTCCCGCTCGCCTCCGAGGCGAACAGCACCGCGCCCGAGGATGCCGTGAGGTCGGAGGGCGTCGTCCCAGCTCCGGGCGACCTCGTGATGCTGATCTTCACCTCCGGCACGTCCGGGCGTCCTCGAGCCGTGCGGATCACGCAGCGCAAGCTGGCCCTGCCCGGGGCGAGCCTGGCGGCGCTGCTCACCCCCGAGGACGCCGTCTACTGCTCGATGCCGCTGTTCCACTCCGGCGCGCTGATGGCCGCCTACGCCCCCGCCGTCGCGTCAGGGGCGGCGCTGGTGCTGCGGCGGCGCTTCTCGGCCTCGGGCTTGCTGCCCGACATCAGGCGATACGGCTGTACGTACCTCCACTACGTCGGCAAGGCGCTCTCCTACGTCCTGGCCACCCCGGAACAGCCCGACGACGCCGCCAACCCGCTCAAGATCGCGTTCGGGAACGAGGGCAGCGCGGTGGCCGTCAGAAGGTTCGGGGAGCGGTTCGGATGCCGGGTCATCGACGCCTTCGGCTCCACCGAGACCGCCATCTCGCTCATCCCCGACCCCTCCGGGCCGCCGGGCTGCCTCGGCCGCCTGCCCGAGGGCGTGCGGATACTCAACCCGTTCACCACCCGGCCCTGCCCGCCCGCGCGGATCGAGGACGGCCGCCTGCTCAACCCGGACGAGGCCATCGGCGAGCTGGTCAACACGGCCGGGCTCGGCTTGTTCGAGGGGTACTACAACGACCCGGACGCCGACGCCGAGCGGATCAGGGACGGCGCGTTCTGGTCCGGCGACCTGGCCTACCAGGACGCCGACGGCTACGTGTTCTTCGCCGGCCGGGGCACCGAGCGGCTGCGCGTGGACGGCGAGAACCTGGCGGTCGCGCCCATCGAGGCGGCGCTGCGGGAGTTCGGCGGGGTGGTGGAGGCGGCGGTGTATCCGGTGCCCGACCCGGCGGCCGGCGACCAGGTCATGGCGGCGCTCGTGCTGGCAGGCACCCCGGACCCGGGAGCCTCTGCCTCGGGCGCGCCCGATCCGGCAGCGTCCGATCCGGCAGTGTCCGGTCCGGCAGTGTCCGGTCCGGCAGTGTCCGGTCCGGCAGTGTCCGGTCCGGCGGCGTTGGATCCGGCGGCGTCCGGTCGGGCGGCGTCCGGTCGGGCGGCGTCCGGTCCGGCGGTGTTCGATCCGGTGGTGTTCGCCGCGTTCCTGGCCTCGCGCCGTGACCTGGGCGCCAAGTCCCTGCCCCGCTTCATCCGGCTGTGCCGGGAGTTACCCCAGACGGCCTCGCACAAGGTCATCAAGCGGCACCTCGCCAGGGACGCCTGGCGCACCACCGACCCGGTCTGGATGCGCGGCCCCGACGGGCTGCGGCTGCTCACGGAGGCGGACGTGAAGGGGATCGAGGAGGAGTTCGTACGGCACGGCAGGCAACACCTCTTGGAGACGTAGTGGATTTCAACCTGGACGAAACCCAGCAGGATCTGAAGAAGCTGGCCGCCGAGGTCCTCGCCAAGGAAGGGGACGAGGACCGGCTGCGGCAGGCCGGGCTGATGGACGTGTGCGTGCCGGAGGAGGCGGGCGGGGCCGGGCTCGGACCGGTGGAGATGGCCGTGGTGCTGCGCGAGGTCGGTGCCCGGGCGGCCATGGTGCCCGCGCTGCCGACCCTGGCCGCCACGCTGCTCCTGGCCCGCCACGGCGACCCGGACCGGCGAGGCCGCCGCACCGGCCGCCTCACCCTCGCACTCCGCGAGCCCGCCCGCGCCCTCGCCGACCCGCCCACGACCACCGCCACCGCCACCGCCACGCCGGCGTCGGCGTCGGAAGGCGGGTGGGCGTTGACGGGGCGGAAGGTGTCGGTGCCCTACCCCTCAGCCGAGGTGCTGGTCACCGCCGGCGAGGGGCTGTTCCTGGTGACGGAGCCCGCGACGGCGGCCGAGTTCACCTCCACCGGTGAACCCGCCGCCACTCTCGTGCTCGACGGCACCCCGGCGGAGCGGGTGGCGGGCCAGGAGGCCGTCGCGGACGCGCGGCGGATCTTCATGGCGGCCGTCACCGCGCAGGCGAGCGGGGTGCTGGCCGGCGCGCTGGAGCTGACGACCGCCTACATCAGGCAGCGCAAGCAGTTCGGGCGGGCGCTGGCCGAGTTCCAGGCCGTGACGATGCAGATCGCCGACGTCTACATCGCCGCCAGGGCGCTGGACGTGGCCATGTGGTCGGCCGTCTGGCGGCTGGGCGAGGGGCTGCCGGCCGAGGAGGACCTGGCGCTGGCCGCCTACCACGTCAGCGAGGCGTCCAAGGCCCTCTACACCTGCCAGCACCTGCACGGCGGCCTCGGCCTCGACGTCACCTACCCGCTGCACCGCTACTTCGCCCAGGCCAGGCACCTGTCCCAGCTGCTCGGCGGGGCCGACGCCCAGCTCGACCTGATCGGAGCGCTCGTCTGATGCTCATCGACCTCACCCCCGAGCAGCGCAGGCTCCGCGACGAGCTGCGCGAGTACTTCCAGGGCTGCCTCACCGCCGAGGACCGCGCCAAGATCACCGAGGACCCGTTCGGCGGCGCGTACATGGAGCACTGCCGCCGGCTCGGCCGGGACGGCAAGCTGGGCCTCGGCTGGCCCAAGGAGTACGGCGGCAGTGGCTACGGCCCCCTGGAGCAGCAGATCTTCGCCAACGAGATCGCCCGCGCCGGGGTGCCGTACCCCATCATCACGGTGCAGACCGTGGGGCCGACGCTCATGCAGTACGGGACGGAGAAGCAGAAGGAGCACTTCCTGCCGCGCATCCTGGCCGGCGAGTGCCACTTCGCGATCGGCTACAGCGAGCCGGAGGCGGGCACCGACCTGGCCTCGCTGCGGACGACGGCGGTGCTCGACGGCGACCACTACGTCGTCAACGGCCAGAAGATCTTCACCAGCGGCGCCCACTACGCCCAGTACATCTGGCTGGCCGCCCGCACCAACCCCACGGCCAAGAAGCACAAGGGCATCACCATGATGATCGCCTCCACGGACGACCCCGGCTTCTCGTGGACCCCGATCGTCACCATGGACGGCCGCCACCACACCAACGCCACCTACTACTCCGACGTGCGCGTGCCGGTGGACATGGTGGTCGGCGAGGTGGACCGGGGCTGGGACCTGATCGTCAACCAGCTCAACCACGAGCGCGTCACGCTCGGCCCCGCGGGCAACCTCGGCCAGACCTACGACCGCTTCCGCGCCTGGGCCCGCCGCACCGGCCTGGACGCCGAGCCCGACGTGCGGCGGGCGCTGGCGCGGGTGTGGGCCGCCTTCCGCACGAACGAACTGCTCAACTGGCAGGTGGCGGCGAACATGGACCTCGGCTGGCTGGGCGCCCCCGACGCGTCGGCCACCAAGATCTACGGCTCCGAGCGCATGCAGGAGATCGGCAGGATCGTCGGGGACATCCTGGCCAGGTACGGCGACCCGTCGGACCCGGAGACGGCCGAGCTGCTCGAACGCCTCGACCACGGGGTGAAGGGGGCGGTGGTGCTGACGTTCGGCGGCGGGGTGAACGAGGTGCAGCGCGAGCTGATCGCCATGCTCGGCCTGAGCCTGCCGAGGCCGCCCCGATGACCGACCGCACCGACCGCACCGACCGCACCGACCGCACCGACCGTACGGAAAGCACCGCCGGCACCGACCGCACCGCCGACACCGACGGCACCGAGCGCACGGAGAGCACCGACCGCAGGGTGATGACGGACGAGGAGCTGCACGAGCTCGCGGGCAAGCAGGCAGCGCTGGGCGAGGTGCGCGGCGCCCCGGCCGCCGACCCGGTGAACGTCCCCATGATCAGGCACTGGCTGGCCGCCATGGGCGACGAGAACCCGCGCTACCTGGAGCAGGGCCTGGCCCCGCCCGCGATGGCCCAGGTGTGGACCATGCCCGGCCTGTCCAGAGGGCCGAAGGAACGCTCCCCGGTGGACGACATGATGAGCGCGCTCAACGACAGCGGCTACACGGGCGTGGTGGCGACCAACTGCGAGCAGACCTACCACCGTTACGTCCGCGTCGGCGAGCGTCTCACGCCCGCGACCAGGTTCTCCGGCCTGGCGGGCCCGAAGCGGACGGCTCTCGGCGTCGGCTACTTCGCCACCTGGAACATCACCTGGTACACCGAGGACGACGAGCCGGTCGCCGACATGATGTTCCGGGTCCTGAAATTTCGCCCACCGGCGGCAAAGGCCGCCGCCGAGCCGTATCCGCTCCAGCCCGCCGTCAACCAGGACACCGCGTTCTTCTGGGAGGGCGTGAACCGGGGCGAGCTGCGCATCCAGTCCTGCGCCGACTGCGGCGAGCTGCGCCACCCGCCCGGCCCGCTGTGCCCCCGCTGCCGCTCGGCCGAACGCGCGTACCGGCTCGCGAGCGGCACGGGCACCCTGTTCAGCTACGTCGTGCACCACCATCCGCCCGTGCCCGGCAGGCAGACGCCGTTCGTGGTGGGGGTGGTGGAGCTGCCGGAAGGGGTGCGGGTCGTGGGCAACGTCGTGGACTGCCCCGTCGAGGAAGTGAGGATAGGCATGCCGCTGCGCGTGACGTACCGCCGGATGGACGACCGGCTCGTCCTGCCCATGTGGGCGCCGGAGCAGCCATGATCGGGGTCGCGCTGCCGGAGCTGTCGATCGACCTCACGCCCACCATGGTCGTCTCCACGGCCCTGGCCACCATGGACTACACGCCGGTGCACCACGACACGGCACTCGCCCGCGCCCAGGGCTCCTCGGACATCTTCCTGAACATCCTGACCACCATGGGCCTGGTCGAGCGCTACGTCACCGACTGGGCGGGCCCCAGGGCCGTCATCAGGAGCATCGACATCAGGCTGGGCGTCCCCGCGTACGCCGGTGACCGCCTGACCTTCAGCGGCACGGTCGTCGCCGGCGAGGGCGACCGGCTCACCGTCGAGGTGCGCGGCCGGGTGAGCCTGGGCGAGCACGCCACCGGCACCGTCACGCTGGAGGGCCCGTGAGCACGGCCATCGCGGGCATCGGCGCCACCGAGTTCAGCAAGCGGTCGGGACGTTCGGAGCTGCGGCTCGCCGCCGAGGCCGTGCTCGCGGCGCTGGACGACGCCGGCCTGTCACCCGGCGACGTGGACGGCCTGGTCACCTACAGCCAGGACGCCAACCAGGAGATCGCCGTCGCCAGGGAGACCGGCATCGGCGAGCTGACCTTCTTCTCCCGCGTCGAGTACGGCGGCGGCGCGGCCTGCGGCACCGTCGCCCACGCCGCCATGGCGGTGGCCACGGGCGCGGCCCGTACGGTGGTCTGCTACCGGGCCTTCAACGAGCGCTCGGGCCGCCGCTTCGGCCAGCCGAACGCGGGGCTCACCGGACAGCCCAGCTCCCAGGGGCTGGAGATGAGCTGGCACGTGCCGTTCGGGCTGATGACGCCGGCGGCGTGGGTGGCCATGTTCGCGCGGCGCTACATGCATGTGTACGACGCCACCTCCGCGGACTTCGGCCGCGTGGCGGTGGCCATGCGCAGGCACGCGGCCACCAACCCGGCCGCCTGGTTCCACGGGCGGCCGATCACGCTGGAGGAGCACCAGGCCTCCCGGTGGATCGTGGAGCCGCTGCACCTGCTCGACTGCTGCCAGGAGAGCGACGGGGCGGTGGCGCTGGTGGTCACCTCCACCGAACGGGCCCGCGACCTGCGCCGCTCCCCGGCCGTGATCGCCGCCGCGGCGCAGGGGGCGGGAGCCGATCAGATGATGATGACCAGCTACTACCGGGATGACATGACCGGGCTGCCCGAGATGTCCGTCGTCGGGCGCCGCCTCTGGGAGCTCTCGGGCCTGTCGCCCGCCGACATCCAGACGGCCATCCTGTACGACCACTTCACCCCGTTCGTCCTGACCCAGCTCGAAGAGCTCGGCTTCTGCGGGCGCGGGGAGGCGCCCGGCTTCCTGGCCGACGGCGGCATCGAGCTGGACGGCCGCCTCCCGGTCAACCCGCACGGCGGGCAGCTCGGGGAGGCCTACATCCACGGCATGAACGGCATCGCGGAGGCCGTCCGCCAGATCAGGGGCACCGCGGTGAACCAGCTCCCGAACGTCACCAACGTCCTGGTGACGGCCGGGACCGGCGTCCCCACCAGCGGCCTCATCCTGTCGGCCGGTTAGCACCCCACGGACGCGGCTGCGCCTCCACAAGCCCGCGGAGGCTCAGCCCGTCCAGGTGCCCGCCACCTGGCGGGTGGCGGCCTCGGCGAGGACGAGGCCGGGCTGGCCCATCCGTGCTTCCATCGGTCACTCCAGGGGTCCCGGCGCCGATGACGTCACATCGACCCGCTTTCATGGGTCGAAGCAATGACGCGGGACGAGAAGGAATGTGACACGTGAACGACGACGCATCGCTGACCGGCCTCTTCGAGGCGCATCGCGGTCAGCTGAGAGCCGTGGCGTACCGGATGCTCGGGTCGGTGAGCGAGGCCGACGACGCGGTGCAGGAGGCGTGGCTCAGGCTCAACCGCACCGACACCGGCGACGTGCGGAACATGGGCGGCTGGCTCACCACGGTCGTGTCCCGCATCTGCCTGAACATGTTGCGCTCCCGCGAGCACCGCCGCGAGGACCCGCTGGAGGAGCGCATGCCGGAGCCGGTGGTGAGCCCGCCGGGCGGCGTCGATCCCGAGCAGGAGGCGCTCCTGGCGGACTCGGTGGGGCTGGCGCTGCTCGTGGTGCTGCAGCAGCTGGAGCCGACGGAGCGGCTGGCGTTCGTGCTGCACGACATGTTCGCGGTGCCGTTCGACGAGATCGCGCAGATCATCGACCGCACGCCGGCCGCCACCAGGCAGCTCGCCAGCCGGGCCCGCCGCCGGGTGCGCGGGGCCGCCCCGTCTCCGGATCCGGACGTGTCGCGGCAGCGTGAGGTGGTGGACGCGTTCATGGCGGCGGCCCGCGACGGTGACTTCGACACGCTCGTGTCGCTGCTGCACCCGGACATCGTGCTCCGCACGGACGTGGGGCCCGCCGCGGCCCGGGGCTGGAACGAGCTGCGAGGGGCGCTCACGGTCGCGCAGCAGGCGCTCATGTTCCGGCGGATGGCGCCCTTCGCCCGCCCGGTGCTGGTCAACGGCGTCGCGGGGGCGCTCATGGTGCTGGACGGTCGGACGACCGCGGTGGGGGCCTTCACGATCGTCGACGGCAAGATCCTGACCATGGACATCCTCGGCGACCCCGCACGGGTGGCCGGTCTCGACGTGGCAGCCCTCACCGGCCGGCCCTGACCGCGTATCCGGTGGCGGGGCCGGAGTTCCCGGCCCGCCACCGGAGCGGTCGTCACGGGTCCACGAAGACCGGCATGGAGAAGAAGACGATCATCGCGATCGCCACGCAGAGCAGGAACCCGACGAGCTCCCAGACCCAGTCGTGGTGGCGGTCCTTGCGGCGGCGCACCTTCTTCGGAGGCCGCCCGTTCTCCGGGCGCCGCTTGGGAGCGGGCCTGGCCCGCACGGGGCGCGGCGCCAGGACGGACGAGCCGGACTGCTCGGCCGCCGGGCGGTCCTTCCTACGCGGTTCCCCGCCCTGCCGGGGGCCTTCCAGCGGCCTTTCCAAGGGCCTTTCCCGTGGCCTCTCCAGCGGTCTGTCCAGGGGCCTTTCCCGCGGCTTCTCCAGCGGCCTGTCCAGCGGCTTCTCCAGGGGCCTCTCCAGCGGCCTGCCGAGTGACTCCGCCTGGTCCCGCTCGTCCTGGCGCGGGTCCGGCAGCCGGTACACCGGCTCGGTGCCGGGCTTGGCACGCGACTTGGCGCGGGGCTTGAACAGCGGGGCCGCCGGTCCGCGTACCGGCTCCTCCGCCCGCGACGGCCGCCGGCGCGGGGCGGCAGGGGCGGCCTGCGCCGACGGCGGCCGGTGGAACCCCTCCGGAGCCGACAGCGGCCGGTGGAACTCCTCGGGAGCCGACGGCGGCCGGCGGAACTCCTCCGGAGCCGGCTGCGGCTCCAGCGGCGACCGGCGGCGCTCCTCGGCCGGCGTCCGCCCCGGCGGGGGGAGCGGCCGGGAGGGGCCCTCATGGACGAGCACGTCGCCGGTCATGTACGGGTCCGGCGCGTCCTTGGGCAGGATCACGTCACCCGTCGCGAACGGCTCGGCGGCCATGGGATCGGGGGCCGCCATGAAGAACGGCCGCTCCTGCGGCGGCCGCCCGGCCACGGAACGGTCCCCGGCGGACGGCCCTGACGCCAGCGGGTCCCTGGCGGACGGCCCGGCGACCCACCGGTCCCCGGGCGACGGCACGCCATCCCGCCGATCGGGAACCCGCCGGTCTCCGGCGGAGGGTGCGGGCGGCCGGGACTCGTCCAGCGGGTCCCGCAGGGCCCGCGCCGACCCCAGCGGATCCCGCAACGGCGGGCTGGGGTCGAGCACGTCCCTCGGGGGCGAGAGCGGGTCGCGGAACTTGGGCATCGGGGCCGTGGTCGCCTCGTGCACGGGGGTCTGCGACGGCGAGGGCGGCGTCAGCAGCTCGGCCGGGAAGATCACCGTGCTGGTCGCCGGGTCGGCGTCCGCCAGCGGCTGCGGCCAGACCGGCGGGCTGGGCCACCGGGGCTTGACGAACAGCGGTGCGGGCGCCGCCGAACGGGAGCCCGCGAAGTGGATGCGCAGCGCCCCCGGCGGCTGGGGCCACGGCAGGCGGCCGAGCACGTCGTGCAACGGCGCGACCCCGAGCGCGCCGTAGATGTCGGCCACCGGCTTGGGCACACGCACCCCGGTCGAGGCCAGCGCCGCTCCGAGCGACTGCCTGAAGCGGTGCCCCGCCCCCACCGCCAGCTCCTCGGCGGTGTCGGGCGCGACGTCGAGCACCCATGCCAGCTCCGCCTTGCTGAGCCCGCACACCGCGCACAACATCAGCACCTCGCGCTGGTGCGGGCGCAGCTCGCGCAGGGAACGCTCGACGAGCGCGGTGGCCGGGTCGATGAGCGGGTCGACGGCGGGCGGGGAGTAGACGATGTCCCGCCGGTGGATCTCGCGGCGGGCGAAGGCGTAGAGCGCGGCGCGGGGCGGCGCGGTGGCGGGGACGCTGCTGAGTACGGCCACCAGGACGTCGGAGGCCGAGCCGAGGTCGCCGAGCTGGTCGGCGCAGTACGCGAACAGCCCGGCGGCATGGAGGTCGTAGAGCTCTGCGATCAGTTCTGCGCGCTGGCGCTGATCGGTGAGCGACAGAGACACGGGGCCGGTTCCTCTTGCTGGATGCGGACGCTGGGGGGTGAGGGGCGCGTCAGGAGTTTGTGAGCTGATGCGTCAGGAATTGTGAGGGTTATCATGCCAACTCACCGTGGTCCGGCGCACTACCAGATCCAGATTTCATCGGAATCTCCCAGCTCAAGTGAAACGCTTCAGGAAAACCCGAGGGGACAGCCCGGTACGCGCAGCCGTAGTCTGTGGGTTCAGCAGATCATGCGGCGGTCGTGGCACGGGGGCTGCGGCGCTGCCGCCGGAGGCCCCTAAGCGAGAGTTCGCGCGTGATCACATTCGAATCTGTCACCAAACGCTATCCGGACGGGACGGTCGCGGTGGACGACCTCAGCCTGGAGGCGCCCACCGGCGAGATCACGGTGTTCGTCGGCCCGTCGGGCTGCGGGAAGACGACCTCACTGCGCATGATCAACCGGATGATCGACGCCACGCAGGGCCGGATCCTCCTCGACGGGGAGCCGGTGCAGGGCATCGACCCGCCGACGCTGCGGCGCGGCATCGGTTACGTCATCCAGCAGGCCGGCCTCTTCCCGCACCGGAAGATCCTCGACAACATCGCCACCGTCCCCTACCTGCTGGGCTGGGACCGGAAGAAGGCCCGCGCCACGGCCATGGACCTGCTGGAGCGCGTCGGGCTCGACCCCGCGCTGGCCGGCCGCTACCCGTTCCAGCTCTCCGGAGGCCAGCAGCAGCGCGTCGGCGTGGCCAGGGCGCTGGCCGCCGACCCGCCCGTGCTGCTCATGGACGAGCCGTTCAGCGCCGTCGACCCCATCGTCCGCACCAACCTTCAGGACGAGCTGCTGCGGCTGCAGAGCGAGCTGAACAAGACGATCGTGTTCGTCACGCACGACATCGACGAGGCCATCAAGCTCGGCGACCGGGTGGCGGTGCTGCGCGTGGGCGGCAGGCTGGCCCAGCTCGCCGACCCCAGGACGCTGCTGTCGGAGCCGGCCGACGACTTCGTGCGCGAGTTCCTCGGGCAGGACAGGGGGATCAGGCGGCTGCGCTTCGTCTCCACGGCGGGGCTGCGGCTGCGTACCGACCTGACCGTGCCCGAGGACTTCGACGGCAGCACCTCCGAGCCGTGGCTGCTGGTCGTGGACGGCGACGGCCGGCCGGTGGGCTGGCGGCGCAGCGACCGGCCGGGAGATCTTGAGCCTGCCGGCACCTACGAGCACGGCCGCGACAACATGCGCTCCGCCCTCGACGCGGCGCTGCTGTCGCCGTCCGGCTGCGCGGTGGCGGTGGACGAGCGGGGCAAGGCCGTCGGCGTGGCCACCAGGCAGGCGCTGGACGAGGCGCTGGCGGAGGCCGCGGATGGGTGACGGGCCTCCTTCCATCTGGGAGTGGATCGCGCGCAACTGGGACACCGGCCGGGCCGACAGCATCAGGAACCTGCTGACCGACCACCTCACGATGTCGCTGGTGCCGATCGTGCTCGCGCTGCTGTTCGCGCTCCCGCTCGGCCTGGCCTCCGTGCGCTGGCGCTGGCTCTACCAGCCCACGGCGGGGTTCATGAACGTCGTGTACGCGCTGCCGTCGCTGCCGGTCTTCATGCTGCTGATCTCGGTGACCGGGCTGTCGCAGACCACGGTGATCATCCCGCTGACCTTCTACGGCATGGCCGTGCTGATCCCGGCCGTGGTCGACGGGATCGACTCGGTGCCCGACCACGTGCGCCAGTCGGCCGTGGCGATGGGCTTCACGCCGCTGCGCCGCCTGCTGCGGGTCGAGCTGCCGATCGCGGCGCCGGTGGTGCTGGCGGGCATGCGGGTGGTCGCGGTCTCCAGCATCAGCCTGGTCAGCGTGGGGGCGCTGATCGGGCAGGGCGGGCTCGGCGGGCTGTTCACGCGGGCGTACCAGAACCCGTTCATGCCGCCGGTGATCGTCGGCATCGTGCTCATCGTGCTGCTGGCGCTGATCGCCGACGGGCTGCTGGTGCTGACGCAGCGGCTGCTGACCCCCTGGGTGCGCGCGCGGAAGGGGCAGGCGTCGTGAACTGGCTGACCTCGTTCCTGAGCTGGCTGGGCGAGTTCTTCGGCAACGGCGAGAACTGGTCGGGCCCCGGCGGCATCCCCATGCGCCTGCTGGAGCACCTGGAGTTCTCGGCGCTGGCCCTGCTGCTGGCCGTGCTGATCGCCGTGCCGCTGGGCCTGGCGATCGGGCACACCGGGCGGGGCGAGCTGCTCGTCGTCGTGTCCGCGAACCTGGCCAGGGCGCTGCCCACGCTGGGCCTGCTGGTGATGTTCGTGCTGCTGCTGGGCACGGCCTCGATCTGGCCGGTGATCATCCCGCTGGTGCTGCTGTCGGTGCCGCCGATCCTGGTCAACACGTTCGAGGGGATCAAGGGGGTCGATCCCGAGCTGCGCGACGCCGCGTACGGGATGGGGCTGCGCGGCGGGCAGGTGCTCGGGCGGGTCCTGGTGCCGGTGGCGCTGCCGCTGATCCTGCTCGGCTGCCGGCTGTCGGCCATCCAGGTGGTGGCCACCACCACGGTCGCCGCCTACACCGGGCTCGGCGGCCTCGGGCGTTACGTGATCGACGGTTTCGCGACCAAGGATTACGCGAGCGTCGTCGGCGGTTCAGTACTGATTGTGCTGTTCGCGCTCGTGGTGCAGGTCCTGTTCGCGCTCGCCCAGAGGGTGACGGTCTCTCCTGGGGTGAGCCGGCGACTGAAGGTTCGATAGGTTCTCCTGTATTACCTCCCGCTTAGAAGGGAAAAGCAAAGATGAGACGCAAGTACGGCGTCGCCGGGGTGTTCCTCACGGCGATGCTCGCACTCGCCGCCTGCGGTGGCGGGGGCAGCACCGGGGGCAACCCGCTCGACACGACGAGCGCGGTCCCCACCGGCTCGGCTTCGGGCGCTGGGGGTAAGGCCGTCATCGGCTCCTTCGACTTCGACGAGAGCGTGCTGCTCGCCTCGATCTACGCCCAGGCGCTGGAGGCCAAGGGCGTGCAGGTGGAGGAGAAGCCCCGGATCGGCAGCCGCGAGGTCGTCTACGACCAGGTCAAGAGCGGCGGGCTGACGATCGTCCCCGAGTACAACGGCAACCTGCTCGCCTTCATCGACCCGAAGGCCACCGCCGCGACCACCGACGAGGTCAACACGGCGCTGAAGGAGAAGCTGCCGGCCGAGCTGGAGGTGCTCGACTCCTCCCCGGCCGAGGACAAGGACAGCCTGTCCATCTCCAAGGACACCCAGACCAAGCAGTCGCTGAACTCGATGGAGGACCTCGCCAAGGTCTCCAAGGACATGGTCGTCGGCGGCCCGCCCGAGTTCAAGAAGCGGTGGGAGGCGCGGTTCAAGGAGGTCTACGGCCTGGAGTTCAAGGAGTGGAAGCCGACGGGGCCGACCACGTCCGACGCGATCAAGGACGGCACGATCCAGGTCGGCAACGTCTTCACCACCGACCCGAAGATGGCCGCCAACAACCTCGTGGCGCTGCAGGACCCCAAGAACATCTTCCCCGCCCAGAACGTGACCCCGCTGCTGCACAAGGCCTCGGCCAGCGACACGATCAGGACCACCCTGAACGGCATCTCGGCCAAGCTGACGACGGACTCCCTCCTGCAGATGATGCAGAAGATCTCCGTGAACAAGGACGAGCCCGCGGTCGTGGCCAAGGAGTGGCTGACCACCAACGGTCTCGGATGATCCCCGTGCTCCGGGCCCCCGCCCACCGGGGGCCCGTGCGGGCGAACTCCGCGCCGTGGGCCCCTGGACGCCGCGGGTCCGGGCAGGCGATCTTCGCGCCGCGAACCCCCGGACGCCGGGCGGCCGCGCGGTGAGCGAGCTGTTCACGGAGGCGATGGCGCAGCTCGCGGCCGGGGTGGCGGTCGTGACCGCGCGCGACGGGCGCGACGACCTCGGCACCACGGTGTCGGCGCTGATGTCCGTCTCGCTGGAGCCGCCGCTGGTGCTGGTGAGCCTGGCCGGCCGCGGCTACCTCACCGAGGTCCTGCTCCGGCAGGACCGCTGGGCGGCCTCCCTGCTGTCGTCGGGGCAGGCCGCGATCGCCAGCCGCTTCGCCACCGCAGGACGGCCCAGCGCGCGGCTGCTGGTGGCGGGCACCCCGCACCATCGGGGGGCGCTGACGGAGGCGCTCGTGATCGAGGGCGGGGTGGCCGCGATCGAGGCCGAGACCACCAAGGTGGTCCCGGCCGGCGATCACACGATCTTCATCGCCGCCGTGCTGGCCGTCGACTACGTCGACGCGGCCCTGCAGCCCCTGGTGCGGCTGCGCGGCCGCTACCGCTCGACGGCCGCCTCCTGACCGGAGGCGGGGCCCGGTCCGGCCGGACCCCGCGCACGGCTGCTCAGCGGGAGAAGATCGCGCTGTGCAGGTCGACCGGGTTGGCGGCGTCGTCGGTGGCGACGCCGTACACGGCCGTGAAGGTGCTGCCGGTCGAGACCAGCCCGGTGTAGTCGCCGAGCAGGCGCCCGACGCTGGTCACCGGGACCTTCCGCGTGTCGAACGGCCCCTCGACGTGCCGCTCGCGCCAGGACCCCGGCTTGGTGCAGTCGCTCGCGCACGTGACGGCCCACAGGTCGGTGGGCAGGGTGGCGGGGTCGGGCGTGTTGTTGCGGAAGTCGTAGTAGGTGATCGCCACGGTGCCCGTCCTGGACGCGGCCACGACCGGTACGGCGGCCGAGCCCGTAGGCGTCTTGTCCACGCGGATCGGGCTGGACCAGCTCTTCCCGCCGTCCGCCGACCGCGAGTAGGCCACGTGGAAGGTGCCGTCGGGGTCCTGGCTCGGCCAGACGGCGTTGACCACCCGCGTGCCCGGCTGGGCGGCCAGCAGCGGCAGGGCGGCGTTGCGGATCGGGTCGCCCGAGTTGTCGGGGTCGGGGATGCGCGGCCCCACCGCGAGCGGGGCCGGGACGTTCAGCGTCGGCGCCGACCAGGTCCTGCCGCCGTCGGTCGAGCGGATGACCTGGGTCGAGCCGTCGGTGATCGTCTCGTGGTGCATGACGATCAGCAGCGTCCCGTCCGGAAGGGCCACGAGCTGGGTGCCGATGACGCCGCTGTTGGCCGGTACGTCGTAGACCTTGCTCGTGGTCCAGGTGCGCCCGTCGTCGGTCGACTTGGCCAGGTAGACCGGCTGGACCCAGTTCGGCGTCGTACTGGTGGACTGGTCGTCGATGCGGTCCCACACCGCGTAGACCACGCCCGGGCGGTACGGGTCCGCGGTCACCGACGGGCGGTCGTTGAAGAAGCGGGGGTTGTCGTCCCGCTGCAGGGTGACCGGCGCCTCCCAGGTCCGGCCGCCGTCACCGGAGCGGGACACCAGGATGGCGGTGACGTCGCCGGCGCGCGACATCGACAAGGACGCGGCCACGGCCGCGCCGGACGGGGTGACCGTGACCCAGTGGTCCGTCGCGACGTCGTAGTCCCCGCCGTCGCATCGGGAGAAGGCGGGCCGGTTCCCGGTCTGCCGCCAGGTCAGACCGTGGTCGTCCGACACGGCGACGCCCGTGCCGTTGCTGCCGTAGCGGTTCCAGCGGTCCTGCTGGAACACCGTGACGAGGCGTTCCGGGCGGTTCGGGTCCCGCGCCAGCATGGGCAGGACCTCGGTGTTCGGGTTGAGGGTGTAGCCGTCGGCAGGGGGAGGCCCGCAGTCGGCGGGCAGCGGGCTGGTACCCGAGACCGGCCGCACGATGGCGGGGCCGGGGGTTCCGGCGTCGTCCGCGGCGGCGGGTTGCGCGAGGGTGCAGGCCAGCAGGACAGCGGCTGCGGGTAAGAACGCCCTGGAGGGTCGGATCACGAGCCTTCCTATCTTCGTCGTGTCCACGAAGACGTCGCCGGACTCCCGGCGGAACGCATCCTCCGGGAGTCAGGCGAACGACGCAGGAAGTTTACGGGCACAAGATCAGTTTCGTTCGCGAAATACGCGGAAACCCTCAAGGTGGACGGCTGACCTGTGCCTTCGCCGTGATCGCGAGCTGACCGGCTCCCCGAACCGCGCAGCCGCCACGCAGTCAGCGGATGGAGTACCAGCCGGGCAGGACCAGCGGCCCCACCGCGGGCAGGCCCAGCTCGGCCGACAGCCGCGCGAGCGGCCCCCAGGCGTCCATCCGGATCCTGGCCAGCGCCGCCGACTTGTCCTCGCTCGACTCCGGCCCGCGCAGCCGCTCCAGCGGGTTGAGCCGCGGGAACGTACGCACCGGCGCGTCGTCGGCCAGGCCGGCCCGCTTCCTGGCCATGGCCAGCGCGTCCTCCAGCCCGCCCAGCTCGTCCACCAGCCCGCTCGCCCGGGCGTCGGCGCCCGTCCAGACCCGGCCGCGGGCCAGCTCATGGGTGCGCTCGCGCGACAGGTCGCGGCTCTGGGCCACCTTGCCCACGAAGTCGTCGTAGATGCGGTCGAGCCAGGCGTTGATGCGCTCCCACTGCTCGGGCGAGAAGCCGCGGGAGGTGGAGAACATGCCGGCGTTGGCGCCCTCGGCCACCATCTCCGAGGTGATGCCGGCCTTCTCCAGCAGCTCGGAGAAGACGGGCTTGCCGCCGTACACGCCGATCGAGCCGGTCAGCGTGCCGGGCTGGGCCACGATCACGTCGGCCGCCATCGAGATGAAGTAGCCGCCGGAGGCCGCCAGGTCGCCCATGGACACGATCACCGGCTTGACCTTGCGCGTCAGCGTCACCTCGCGCCAGACCGTGTCGCTGGCCACGTACGAGCCGCCGGGGCTGTCCACCCGGAACACGACCGCCTTGACGTGGTCGTCGCGCCTGGCCGCGCGCAGCGCCGCGCTGATCGTGTCGGAGCCCATCGCGCCGCCACCGCCGAGCGGGCTGCGACCGCTGCGGCCGGTCCTGATCATGCCGGTGGCGTGCACGAGCGCGATCGCGTCGGCCATCGGGTGCGACAGCTTGCGCACGGCCGCGCCCCTGGCGTAGCGGGAGACGTACAGCAGGTGCGCGTCGTCGCCCGCGGCCCGCTTGAGCTCGTCGTACACCTCGTCCCGGTAGGCCAGCCCGTCGACCAGCCCGGCCTCCTGCGCCTCGGCGGCGGTGAACGGGCCGCGGTCGATCAGCTCCCGCACCTTGCCCGGGTCCAGGCGGCGGCCGTCGGCGATGCCCGCGACGAGGCTCTCGGTGACCGACTCGACGATGCGCGCCATGGACTCGCGGTGCGGATCGGTCATGTGGTCCTGGGTGAAGGTGTTGGGCGCGGTCTTGTACTCGTGCCGCTGCCCGGCCTCGAACCCGACGCCCAGCTTGCCCAGCGCCCCCTTGACGAAGCGCTGCTCCAGCGCCACCCCGGTCAGCCCGACGTCGCCGCTGGGCTGCAGGTAGAGCCGCTCGAAGGCGGTGGCCAGGTAGTACGGCACGGTGCCGCCGCCGAACTCCCCGAACGTCTCGGAGAACGCGACGGTCAGCTTGCCCGAGGCGCGGAAGTGGATCACCGCCTGGCGCAGCTCCTGCACCATGGCCAGGCCCAGCGGCTGCCCGCCGATCTTCACGACCAGCGCCTTGACCCTCGGGTCCTGCCTGGCCCGCTTGAGCCCGGACAGGACGTCGGCCAGGCGCGTCTTGCGCATGGACAGCACCGCGGCGAGCGGATCCGCCGGCGGGCCCTCGGTGAGGCCTTCGGTGAGATCGAGCTCCAGGATCAGCGGGGCCGTGCGCCGCTGACGAAGCCTGTCGACGGTTTCGAAGATCGCCTTGCCTGCGTCCATAGAAGCCACCTTAAGCGACACATTCCGAAATGGGCTGGGGCGTTGCTCCCCCGAGCGTAGAGGTGCCGCGCGCGTCCGCGTCACACCCGGACGACGACCTTCCCCGGGGCTTGCCCCTCCTCCTGGTACCGGATCGCCGCCCGCAGCTCCGCGAAGTCGTACACGCGGTCCACGACCGGCGTGAGCCGGCCGTCCTTGACCAGATCCGTCAGCTCCTCCAGGTTCCGCCGGTTCCCCCTGGCGCTGAGCACGTCCGTCAGCACGGCCTTCTGCGAGACGAACGCCGACGCGGCGAGGGTCGCGAAGACGTGGCCGGCGGGCTGCAGCCAGCGGCTGGCCGCGCCGCCGATCAGGACGCAGACGCCCTTGCGCGCCAGCACCCTGCGGCACTCCGAGAACGAGCGGTTGCCCGCGATGTACAGCAGCACGTCGTAGACCTGCCCGCCGCGGGTGAAGTCCTCCTTCGTGCGGTCGACGACCTCGTCCGCGCCGAGCGAGCGCACCAGGTCCAGGTTGCGCGTACTGCACACGCCCGTGACATGCGCCCCGTACGCCTTGGCGAGCTGCACCGCGAACGTGCCCACGCCGCCCGAGGCCCCGTTGACCAGGACCCGCTGCCCCGGCCGCACCCGGCCCTGGTCGCGCAGGGCCAGCAGGGCGGTGCCCGCGGCCAGCGGCACGGCCGCCGCCTCCTCGAACGACAGCTTCGCGGGCTTCGGCGCGAGCTCGGTCTCCGGCACGCACACGTACTCGGCGAAGCCGCCGCCCTTGGCGGTCATCGCGAACACCTCGTCGCCCGGCTGGAACCGCGTGACGCCCGGCCCGACCGCCTCCACCTCCCCGGCCACGTCCGCGCCCAGGATGGTGATCCTCGGCCGGCGCAGCCCCAGAGGGCCGGGCATGAGCCGGGAGATGAACGGCTCGCCGCGCATGAGGTGCCAGTCCGCGGGCTGGACGGAGGCGGCGCGCACCCGTACCAGGACCTCGCCGGGGCCGGGGGCGGGCTGGGCGACGTGCTTGAGCTCCAGGGCGTCGGGGGAGCCGTACGAGGTGAGAACGTAGGCCTTCATCGGGATCTCCTTCCGGTGGTCGATGGGCCTCAGTGTGGGCGCGACCTGCGGGAAGGCTCAACGGTCGAAAGTACGAGCTGTTGACCGGCCGATCGGCTCATCCAGGTCCGGCCGTCAGGGCGATGAGCCGGGGCGGCCCCGGCGGCCACCATCGGGGCATGCCCAACGACCTCGCTGCCCGCAGGACGGGCTGGCTCGTGCCGGCCGGACTGATCGCCCTCAGCTTCGTCCCCCTGCTCGCGGGCGGCGTCCGCCTCACCGAGCTGGCCGCCGGAGCCGAGATCACGCAGGCCAACGCCCGCTTCTTCGCCTCGCCCGCGCCGATCGTGGCGCACATCGTGGCCGTGTCCGTCTACAGCGCGGTGGGCGCGTTCCAGTTCGCGCCCCGGTTCCGGCGGCGCAGGCGCGGCTGGCATCGGGCCGCCGGGCGGGCGCTGGTCGGGTTCGGGCTGGTGGCGGCGGTGTCGGGGTTGTGGATGACGGCGTTCGCCGAGCTGCCGCCCGGTGATGACGGGCTGCTGACCGTGTTCCGGGGGGTGGCGGGGACGGTCATGCTCGGCTCCCTCGTGCTCGGCTTCGCCGCCATCCGCCGCGGGGACGTGCGCCGGCACCGCGCCTGGATGATGCGCGCGTACGCCATCGGCGCCGGCGCCGGCACCCAGGCCGTGACGCAGGCGGTGTGGATCGCGGCCGCGGGCGAGCCGGACCACCTCACCCGGGCGCTGCTCCTGGCCGCGGGTTGGGCGATCAACGCCGCCGTGGCCGAGGCGATCATCCGCCGGCGGGGGTGGCGGGTCAGCGCTGCCTGACGCGGTTCGTCTCGTACGCCCACATGGCGATCTCGACCCTGTTGCGGACGCCGAGCTTGGTCATCAGGCTCGCCACGTGGCTCTTCACCGTGCTCAGCGAGATGTGCAGCTCGCCGGCGATCTCGCTGTTGGTCCGCCCGCGGGCCACGGTGAGCAGGATCTCCTCCTCCCGCTCGGTGAGTGGCTCGATCGGCTGCACCCGGGGCTGGGCGGGGCCGGTGCCGGCGAACGCGGACAGCAGGCGGGCCGTGATGCTCGGCGCGATGAGCGCGTCGCCGCCCGCCGCGGCCCGGACCGCCTGGGCGAGCAGGGCGGGGCCCGCGTCCTTGAGCAGGAACCCGCGGGCGCCCGCCCTGAGCGCCGCGTAGACGTACTCGTCGAGGTCGAACGTGGTGATCACGACGACGGCCATCGGGTCCGCCACGTCGGGCCCGGCCAGGGCGCGGGTGGCCTCGATGCCGTCGCAGCGGGGCATGCGGATGTCGAACAGGCACACGTCGGGCCGCAGCCGCCGCGCCAGCTCGACGGCGCGGTGCCCGTCGGCCGCCTCGGCGACGACCTCGATGCCGGGCTGGGCGTCGAGGATCATCCGCAGGCCGGTACGGGCGATCTCCTGGTCGTCGGCGACGATCACCTGGATGGGCCCGTCCCGGCCCGGCTCGCGCGCGTCACCGCCCGGCGCGTCCGCGTCCGTGATCCGGCCCGGTGTGTCCGTGTTCCAGGCCGGTGCGCCCGCGTTCCGGCCTGTTTCGCCCGCGTTGTGGCCCGGTGTGCTCGGGTGCTCCGCCGGCCCTGTGGTCATGTGGAGGCTCCCGTTCGAGGCAGTTCGGCGGTCACGGTCCAGCCGCGACCGGGGTTGGGCCCGGCTTCGCAGGTGCCGCCGAGCAGGCCGGCGCGTTCGATCATGCCGAGCAGCCCGTACCCGGGCGAGGCGACGGGACGGCCCGCGGTGCTGTCGCCGTCGTCGCTCACGCGCAGGCGCACGGACGTGTCGTCGGCGGCCACGCGGACCTCGATCCGGGTGGCGTGCCGGGCGTGCCGCCGGGCGTTGGTGACCGACTCCTGGGCGATCCGGTAGATCGCGGCCCCGACGGAGGCGGGCACGCCGTCGAGGTCGCCGTCGATCCGTACGTCCACGGCGGGGCCGACGCGACCCCGTCCGGCGAGTTGCCGGAGGTCGGCGAGGTCCGGGTTGGGCGCCAGCTCCGGCATCGCGGGCCCCCGGTCGCGGCGCAGGACGCGGACCATGGTGCGCATCTCGGCGAGCGTGCGGGACGCCTCGGCCTCGATCACCCGCAGCGCGTCGACGGCGGCGCCGGGATCGGAGGCGGCGGTCGCGATGCCCGCCTGGGCCCTGATCGCCATCGCCGAGACGTGATGGGCGACGGTGTCGTGCAGGTCGCGGGCCAGTTGCTCGCGTTCGAGCAGCTTGACCTGGTCGAGCTCGCGCATCCTGGCCCTGGCCCGGTAGCGGAAGGTGCCGCCCAGCGCGATCCCCGCGAACACGACGGCGTACGCGCTGGCGACGTCGGCCGCCCTGATGTGCCCGGTCACCACGGAGGCCGCCACGGCGACGCTGATCAGCAGCAGCCCCGCGGTGATCTCCCGGCCCGACCCCCAGCGGGACAACGCGTAGAGGAGGATCACGATGTAGGCCGACGAGGACATCTCGGCCGGGTCGGCGCCCGCGAGGATCTGGACCAGCGTCGAGGCCACGACGGGGATCGCCAGGGCGAGCAGCGGCCGGGTACGGCGCCATAACAGCGTGGGCACCATCACGATGGGGAAGATCACCGAGATGGGCCGCCACTGGAGGTCGGTCCGCAGCGTGCCTTCCAGCACGGCGGCCACGGCGAGCAGGCCCACGAGCGCCCAGTCGCGCCACACCCGGCGCGGCGCCTGGGGCGGACGGGGCTCGTCCCACCACGAGCGGAGAAGGCCCTGCACGCAATCATGGTACGAGAGCGGGGGCCGGTCCGGATCGGTCCGGAAGGGGGTTCGCGGCTCAGGCGCGGGTGAGCATGCCGCCCAGGGCACTGATCGCCGCGGCGAGTGCCGCGTCCGCCTGCCCGGCCTCCTCCAGCGCGCTCCTCAGCGTCTCCTCGTAGGTGTGGCTCGCCTCGGCGTACCGGGCGCGGCCCGGCTCTGGCCGTCGGTCTTCACCCTCCTGCCGGCCGCCGGCGGCATCTTCACCCTCAGCCTGGCGCTGAAGACCCTGGACGTCGGCGTCGGCTACACCGTCTGGACGGGCGTCGGCTCCATCGGCACGGTCGTGCTCGGCGCCCTCATCTACAAGGAGAAGATCACACCCGCCAAGCTCGGCTCGTTCGCCGCGATCACCGGAGGCGTCGTCCTCCTCAAGATCGCGGCGGGCGTCTGAGCAGGGGGGCGCCGGCGCCGCCGGTTCTCCGGACAGGCGAAAGGGGCCGGGGTGGCCCGGCCCCTTCGGTGGATCGTGGTCAGACGCCGGGATTGGCGGGCGCCTGGGTGCTCGACGTGGCGCGCTCCATGTCGATCCGCGACTTGATCACGGCCGTTCCCGACGAGTCGAACTGGACGGGCGTGCCGGTGTCCTGCAACCGTTGCAGGCTCTGCGCCACCGTGAACTCCGGGAACCGCTGCCGCATCAGCGCGAACGCGCCCGCCACGTGCGGCGCGGACATCGAGGTCCCGGCCTTCACCCCGTACGTGTCGTCCGGCACCGCGGAGTTGACGGCCACGCCCGGCGCGAACAGGTCGAGCAGGTTGCCGCGGTTGGTGAACGTCGCCAGCGTGTCGGCGTCGTCCGTGGCGCCGGTCGCGATGGCCGTGGAGATGCAGGCGGGCGAGGCGACGGCGTTCGGCAGGCCGGCGTTGCCCGCCGCCACCACCGGGGCCACCCCCAGGCTCACCAGCGCGTCGAACTCAGGCTTGACCGCCGCGGCGGTCGTGTCCGTGTCGCAGGCCTCGGTGTACCCGCGGGCGCTGCCCAGGCTCATGTTCACCGCCGCGATGTTGAACGTCCTGACCACCCGCGCCACGTACTCCAGGGCCAGCTTCTGGTCCGAGGTGTAGCTGAGGAAGCAGGGCGCGGTGGAGCCGCCGATCGCGCAGGTCAGCGGGTTGTCGATGCGGCTGAACACCTGGATCGGGAGCACGCGGGCCTCGGGCGCGACGCCGTTGCCCGGCGCGCCCGTGACCATCTTGCCCGCCGCGATGCCCGCCACGTGCGTGCCGTGCGAGCAGGCGTTCTGGCCGTTGACCGTGCACTGCGGGATCTCGACGTTGGCCGCGCCGGGGCCCGTCTGGCTGGGCTGGTTGTTCGGGCAGAGCGAGACGGCGCCGTCCCTCCCGCTGGAGGAGGAGAAGCACGCCTCGTCCGCGACCCGGCCGGTGAAGAACGGGTGGTCGCTGTCGATCCCCGTGTCGATCACGGCGATCGTGGTGCCCGTGCCGTTGAAGCCGGCCGCGTTCGCCTGGACCGAGCGGATCGTGGCGGTGCTGGTGTCGAGCAGGGGCATGCTCAGCTCGTCCTTGTAGACGGACTGGACGCGCGAATCCTGCTTGAGCTTCTCCAGCGTCGCGCCGTCGAGCTCGGCGACGAAGAAGTTGGGCGACTCCGCCGCCTCCAGGACGCGGCTGCCCTCCGAGGCCTGCTCGATGTCGGCGGCCACGGCCTCGACGCTCTGGCCGGGCTTGAGCTGGATGATGGAGCGTACTGCGCTCTTCTCCTGGATCTCCGAGACGAGCGCAGGGCTGATGATCGGATCACCAGTATCGGTGGTGTCGGCTTGGAGAGCCGGACCGGCGCAGAGGGCGCCGGACGTCATGGCCAGCGTTGTCACGCCGACCAGCAGAGACCGTAGCCTCACTTCTTCCTCCCGGAGGCTGGAGCCGTGAAGCTTTTGCGGCTCCCGGCTGCGTACAGCCGCTTACATCCCCACCTGCAACAACTGTGATGTCAGTGACGTATGTAACCCGAATAAACGTTGGAGGCTATTTTGCTTTTATGCGACACAAGGGAAAAGGCCGGTCTGATGTGACCGGCCTTAATCGGAAATGCTGTTATTTAACGGTTTTGAGGATGTTACTGGTGGCCTTCTTCAGCGCCGCCACGGACGGCTTGCTGCTGAGCCTGACCTTTTCGGCGGCGGTCAGCGCCGTCGTGCCGTTCGTGCCGTGCGCCCAGTTCAGCCAGGCCGTCAGCAGCGCGCTGTCCAGCTTGGCCTTGCGGGTCTTGGGGCTCTTCAGCACGCGGTACGCCTTGCCCAGCGACGAGGCCTTCGTCAGCTCGGGGAACACCTTGCTCGACTTGCCGATCAGCTTCAGGTAGCAGGACAGCGTCTCGTCCGGGATCGTGCCGCTGGCCCGGTGCAGCTCCACGGCCCACTGCGGGGTCGTCAGCCTCTGCGCGGCGGTACCCCGCGTGCAGACCGCGGCAGGCGGCTTCGCCGTCTCCGTCACGGTCACCGTGACCGTCACCGTCGGCAGCGGGACCGGGGTGGAGGACGCCGAGGGCGCCGGCTCCGCCGGGTCGTCGGGCGCGGGGGTGGGGCCGCTGCTGTCGCTGGGGTCGGGCTCGGGCGCGGTGTCGTCCGCCACCGGGGACGGGCTCTGGGTGACGGGCGGCTGAACGGCCGCGCCGGTCAGGGCCGCCGCCAGGTCCAGGCGCGGGGTGGTGACCTGGGCGCCGGCCACGTCGTACACGTACGGCCTGCCGGTCGCCTTCAGCGTGTCGATCAGCTCCGACATCGGCTTGTCCGGCGAGGCCGCCCTCATCAGCGCCAGCGCGCCGGTCACCTGCGGGGTCGCCATCGAGGTGCCGCTGTAGGCGATCGTGGTGTTGTCGGGCACCGCCGACTCGACGTCCACGCCCGGCGCGAACAGGTCGAGCAGGCTGCCCCGGTTGGACCACTCCGCGATGGCGTCGGCGTTGTCGTTCGCGCCCACGGCCACCGCCGTGGAGACGCAGGCGGGATGGGCCGTGCCCTCGTAGTACTCGTTGCCCGCGGCCACCACGGTCGCGATGTTCCTGGTCAGCAGCGCGTCGAACTTCTCCTTGAAGATCGCGCCTTCCTCGGTGGCGTCGCAGCTCGTGTCGTACAGCATGCCGCCGAGGCTCATGTTCACCGCCGCGACGGGCTGGTTCAGGCTCGCCACGTAGTCGAGGGCCTGGCGCAGCGACGACTCGTACGCCACCAGGCACGCCGGCTCGCCGCAGCTGTCCTCGTCGTTGAGCCGGCTGAACACCTGCACCGCCACGATGCCCGCGCCCGGCGCCACGCCTCCGGTGCCGGCCGCGATGCCCGCGACGTGCGAGCCGTGGTCGCACAGGTTCACGCCGTCGAGCAGGCAGTTGGCGGTCATCGCGTCCGCCGCGTTCCCGTCGGTCTGCTGGTTCAGGCCGTTCGGGCAGAGCGAGACGACCCCGCTGTCCTCCGTGGCGGAGAAGCACGCCTGGGCCACGATCCGGCCCTGGAACCACGGGTGGTCCACGTCGATGCCGGTGTCGAGCACGGCCACCACCTGGCCTGCCCCGGCGTTGCCCGCGGCGTGCACCTTGTCGGCGCCGATCAGGGACAGGCTCGGGGCGACCTCGGCCGGCGTGTACGTCCGGTCGCGGTGGATGGAGGAGACCCGCGGGTCCTCGGCGAGCTTGGCCAGCTCCTCCGCCGTCCCCTCCACGACCATGAACGACTGGCTCTGCGGCTGCAGCACCACGTCCACGCTCTCGGCCGCGGCCTGGGTGGCCACGGGCGCGGTCTCGGCGGGGCCGGTCAGCTCGACGATGGCGCGCTCGGTGCCGCCGTCCACGCCTAAGCCGTCCTCGACCTTGCTCTCCGGGTCGGCGGGATCCTCCGCGGGAGGGGTCTCCTCCGCTGGGGGCTGTTCCGTCGGGGTCTGCGTCTGCGTCACGCCCGGCGCCGGGGTCGGTGCCGGGTCCTCCGCGTAGGCGGGGCCTGACAGCGGCAGCAGGGCCAGGGCGATCGTGCTGACGATCAGGGGGCGGAATCGCACGCGTCCTCCGAGGGGGATGATCTCGGAGTTTAGGGCGATTTGCCCCAGAGGCACAGGCCTCCGGGCGGTTTCTCACCGAACTTTCAGCGGGTGCACCTCAATCGTTCAGCCGGTTCCCCTCGTGCGTGAGCCACACCGCGCCCAGCGGCGGCACGCGCAGCGTCGTGGAGTACGGCAGCCCGTGCCACGGCTCGTCCTCCGCCTCGACCGCCCCGAGGTTGCCCACGCCGCTGCCCCAGTAGTGGTAGGCGTCGGTGTTGACGGCCTCCGTCCACTGGCCGGCGTACGGGAGCCCGAGCCGGTAGTTCTCGTGCGGCCCGCCGCTGAAGTTCACCACGCACGCCACCGCCGAGCCGTCATTGGCGTAGCGGACGAACGAGAGCGTGTTCCCCGAGGCGTCGTCGGCGTCGATCCACCGGAAGCCCTCGGGCCTGGCGTCCTGCTCCCACAGCGCCGGGGTGTCGCGGTAGATCCGGTTCAGGTCGCGGACCAGCCGCTGCACGCCCTGGTGCCCGTCGAACTCCAGCACCCACCAGTCCAGCCCGCGGCTTTCCGACCACTCGGAGCCCTGGCCGAACTCGCCGCCCATGAACAGCAACTGCTTGCCCGGATGCGCCCACATGAACGCCAGCAGCGCCCGCAGCTGCGCGAACCGCTGCCACTCGTCGCCCGGCATCTTGCCCAGCAGCGAGCCCTTGCCGTGCACGACCTCGTCGTGGGACAGCGGCAGCACGTAGTTCTCGGAGTAGGCGTACAGCAGCGAGAACGTCATCTCGTGGTGGTGGTACTGGCGGAAGACGGGCTCGTGCTGCAGGTACTTGAGCGTGTCGTGCATCCAGCCCATGTTCCACTTGAACCCGAACCCGAGGCCGCCCAGATGCACCGGCCGCGAGACCCCGGGCCAGGCCGTCGACTCCTCGGCCACGGTCGTGATGCCGGGCGCCTCCCGGTAGCAGACCGAGTTCATCTCCTTGAGGAACTCGACCGCGTCGAGGTTCTCCCTGCCGCCGTACACGTTGGGCGTCCACTCGCCCTCGCGCCGCGAGTAGTCGAGGTAGAGCATCGAGGCCACCGCGTCCACCCGCAGGCCGTCGATGTGGAACTCCTTCAGCCAGAACAGGGCGTTGGCCACCAGGAAGTTCTTCACCTCCCTGCGGCCGAAGTCGAACACGTAGGTGCCCCAGTCGGGATGCTCGCCCCTGGCCGGGTCGGCGTGCTCGTACAGCGGGGTGCCGTCGAAGCGGGCCAGCGCCCAGTCGTCCATCGGGAAGTGCGCCGGCACCCAGTCGAGCAGTACGCCGATGCCGCGCTGGTGCATGCGGTCCACGAAGTGGCGGAACTCGTCGGGCGTGCCGAACCGCGCCGTCGGCGCGTAGTAGGAGGTCACCTGGTAGCCCCACGACCCGCCGAACGGGTGCTCGGCCACCGGCAGCAGCTCCACGTGGGTGAAGCCCAGGTCCGCGGCGTACTCGGAGAGCTGGTCGGCCAGCTCCACGTACGACAGCCCCGGCCGCCACGAGCCCAGGTGCACCTCGTAGATGCTCATCGGCCCGCTCTGCGCCTGCCGACCGCGCCGGTCGACCATCCAGGCGTCGTCCTGCCAGCTGTAGTCGGACTTGTCGATCACCGAGGCCGTCATCGGCGGCACCTCGGTCCGCCTGGCCATCGGGTCGGCCTTGTCACGCCACACCCCGTCGGCGCCCAGGACCTGGTACTTGTACCGCTGGCCCGCCCCCAGCCCCGGCACGAACAGCTCCCACACCCCCGACCGGCCCAGCGACCGCATCGGGTAGGCGACGCCGTCCCAGTGGTTGAAGTCGCCGACGACCCTGATCCCGCGCGCGTTCGGCGCCCAGACGGCGAACGCCGTGCCCTGGACGTCCTCGTGCTCCATCACGCGCGCGCCGAGCACCTCCCACAGCCGCTCGTGCCGCCCCTCGCCGATGAGGTGCAGGTCCACCTCACCGAGCGTGGGCCAGTGCCGGTACGGGTCACGCACCTCGTACGCCTCCGCGCCGGCGTACTTGACGCTCAGCGTGTACGACGGCACCTTGTCCAGCCCGGGCACCGTCACCTCGAACACCCCGTGGGCCTGGTGCTTCATGTCGTGGGCAGAGCCGTCCTCCAGCACCACCCGCACGCGTTCGGCCAGCGGTCGCAACGCGCGGAACACCACCCCGCCGGTCACGGGGTGTGCTCCCAGCACGGAGTGGGGGTCGTGGTGCGCACCGCCCGCGAGGCGGTCGAGCTCTGTCCTCATCGGCATGCTCCCAACACTGCCCTAAGATGACCGTCCATCCCAGGCACTGCCCGCTTTCACCGCGACAATCACCGGATGTGCAAAATCCCGGGTTTATCACAAGAAGATGCCGAGGTGGTCTAGCGATCCTTTTCCGGCCCTTGGCACTGACGGGCGCCGATCCCAGCCGTCCGTCCCGATCCCAGCCGTCCGTGCCGATCTCAGCCGTCCGTGCCGACCGCCGCGGAGATGACGCTCTCCAGCGGAAGGGCCGCGCCGGCGCTCATGGCCGCCGCGAGGGCGCCCGCTCCCGAAGCCCGCGCCACCGCCGCCGCGATGCGCTCGACGTCGCCCCGCTCGCCCTCCGGCAGCGGGGCGCCCACCGACTCCCGCAGCGCGGCGGCCTTGCCCAGCAGCTGCCCGGCCTGCTCGTGCCGCCCGCCGAGCGCCAGCGCGCCCGACAGGCCCTCCAGGGCCAGCGCGACGGCCCGCGGGTCGCCCACCTTGCGGGCCAGGGCCAGCCCCTGGCGCTGCAGGTCCAGCGCGCCCGCCGCGTCGCCGCGCTGCTCGGCCACGAACCCCAGCTCGGCCAGGATCAGCGCCGCGCCGGGGTCGCCCGACACGTCCTCGACCCAGCCCAGCCAGGCCCGCAACCGCCGCTCGGCCTCCTCCAGCCGGCCCTGCCTGCGCGCGCTCAGCGCCAGGCCCAGCTCGGCGAACTCCTCGGCCGGGCGGTTCGACTGCGCCGCCGCGAGCCTCCTGGCCCGCTCGTGGTAGTCGTCGGCCCGCCCGTGATCGCCGGTCAGCATGGCGATCCTGCCCAGCCGCGACAGCGCCTCCGACACCGAGCTCCACAGCCCGAGCTCCTCGGCCATCGCCAGGACCTCCAGGCGCAGCGCAGTCGCCCGCTCGTAGTCGCCCGTGATCTCGGACAGCGTGCCGAGGTTCTCCGTGGCCCGCAGCTCGCCCCACCGGTCGCCGATCGCGCGGAACAGGCTCTGTCCCTGCTCCGCGCTGTCCCGCAGCGCCGCCAGGTCGCCGCGCATGGCGGCGTGCCGGCCGAGCAGGGTGAGCGCGGCGGCCGTGCCCCACTCGTCGCCGAGCCGCCTGAACTCCGCCAGCGCCGTCTCCACCAGGTCATGGCTCGCCGACAGGTCTTCGTAGCCGAACAGGGCGAACCCGGCGGACCACCGCGCCCGTGCCCGTGCCGACGGGTCCTCGATGCTCTCGAACAGCGTGGTGTCCAGCCGTACGAGGCGGCCCGCCAGCATCTCGAACCCGGCCAGCCACACTCCGGCCTGCGCGGTGGCCGGGTCGCCCGGCGTCGCCACGGACAGGGCCGACTCCAGGGCGCGGCAGGCCTCGCCCAGCCTGCCGCGCAGCACCCAGTACCAGGCCAGGTTGTTCACCAGGGCCAGCGCCTGGCCGGCCGCCCGCATGCGGACCGCCGTGTCCAGGGCCGTCCTGAGGTTGGCGGCCTCGGCGTCGAGCCGGGCGAGCGCGTCGCGCTGCCCGGGCCCGCGCAGGGCCGGCTCCAGGCGTGCGGTGAGGGCGGCGTAGTGGTGCACGTGCCTGAGCCGCACGTCGTCCAGCTCGCCCGCCTCCCGCAGCCGCTCCTGGCAGTAGGCGGCCACCGACTCCAGCAGGCGATAACGCGGCCCCGCCTGGGGCTGCCGCCCGGGTGCCGGTTCAGGGGCGGGGTCCGGCCGGGGGTGCTGTCGTGGCGCGGGTTCAGGGCCGGGCTGCGGCCGGGAGTGCTGTCCCGGTGCCGGGCCGCGGCCGGTGCCCGCCGTGCGTACCACGAGGGAGCGGTCCACCAGGCGGGCCAGCAGGTCGAGCACGTCCAGGCCCGGCTCGGCGCAGACGTCCTCGGCCGCCTCCAGCGTGCAGCCGTCGGCGTGCACGGCCAGGCGCCGCAGCACCACCCGCTCGGCCTCCGTCAGCAGCTCCCAGCTCCAGTCGATCATCGCGCGCAGCGTCTGCTGCCGCGCCGGCGCGCCGCGCAGGCCGGAGGCGAGCAGCCGGAAGCGGTCGTCGAGGCGGTCGGCGAGCTGCCTCGGAGTGAGCGCGCGCATCCTCGTGGCCGCCAGCTCCAGGGCCAGCGGGATACCGTCGAGCCGCTCGCAGATCTCCGCGACGTCGCCGTCGGGCTCGATCCCGGCCCGCGCGGCGAACAGCTCCATCGCCGCCTCCGGCCCCAGCGGCGGCACGGCCCACAGAGCCTCGCCCTCGATCCGCAGCGACTCCTGGCCGGTCGCCAGCACGCGCAGCCCGGGAGCGGCCCGCAGGAGCCGGGCGGCGAGCGTGGCGACCTGCTCGACCACGTGCTCGCAGTTGTCCAGCACCAGCAGCGTCGGCCTGGCCGCCAGGGCGCCGGGCAAGCGGTCCATGATGCAGCCCGGCGCGTCGTCGCGCAGGCCGAGCACGCCCGCGATCACCTCGGCCACCTCGACGGCCTGCGCCCCGGCCCCGAGCGAGGCCAGCTCCACCAGCCACACCCCGCCGTCGAACCCGTCCAGCCCTGACGCGGCGGCCAGGGCCAGCCGGGTCTTGCCGACGCCGCCGGGGCCCGTGAGCGTGATGAGCCGGTTCGCGCGCAGCAGCGCCCGTACCTCGGCCACCGCCTCCTCCCGCCCCACCAGGCTCGTCAGGGGCGCGGGCAGGTTCGTACGGGGCGGCGCGGCGGGCGCGTCCAGCGCGGGGTCCTGTTCCAGGATCGCCTGGTGCAGCGCCGCCAGCTCGGGCCCGGGATCCAGGCCGAGCTCGTCGGCGAGCCGCCGCCTCAGTTCTGCGTAGCTCGCCAGCGCCTCGCCCTGCCGCCCGGCCCGGTACAGGGCCCGCATGTGCACGGCCCGCAGCCGCTCCCGCAGCGGATGCCCGGCCACCAGGTCGGCCAGCTCGGCGGCGAGCGGCCCGTGCTCGCCGAGCCCGAGCCGCGTCTCGGCCAGCTCCTCCAGCGCCACCAGCCGCTGCTCGTCCAGCCGGGCCACCGCCGCCCTGGCGAACGGCTCGTCGGCGAACTCGGCGTACGCGCCGCCCCGCCACAGCCCCAGCGCCTCGCGCAGCAGCGCCGCCCGCGCGTCGAGGCCGCCGGTGCGCCGGGCGCGCAGGAGCAGCGACTCGAACAGCCCGGCGTCCACGGACTCGGGCTCGGCCCGCAGCACGTACCCCGGCGCCCGGTACGCCACCAGCTCCCGATCGCCCAGCACCCGCCGCAACTGGGACACCTTCACCCGCAGCGCCGCCGGGGCGTCGGCGGGCGGCCGGTCGCCCCACAGGTCCTGGATCAGCCGGTCGGCGGAGACCGTCCGGCCCGCCTGGATCAGCAGCCCCGCCAGCAACGCCCTGACCTTGACCTCGGGCACCTGGACCGGCCGTCCGTCCGGCGTCCACACCGCGAGCGGGCCAAGTACCCCGAACCGCATCAAGCCCCCCATAACGAACTCCGAAGGCGACCATAACCGCCCACGAGCAGGGTGGTCGCAGAGACATCCTCACCCGTAAGGAACACCGAAATGTCGGAAAATATCTCCGTGCTCGGCCTCGGGCTCATGGGCACCGCGCTCGCCGAGAGCCTCCTGGCCGCCGGGCACCAGGTCACCGTCTGGAACCGGACGCCCGCCAAGGCCGAGCCCCTGCTCGCCAAGGGCGCCAAGCAGGCGGCCACCCCCGAGGAGGCCGTCGCGGCGAGCCCGCTGGTGATCGTCTGCCTGCTCGACTACCCGTCCGTGGAGTCCACACTGGCGGGCGCGCCGCTGGAGGGGCGGGTCGTCGCCAACCTCACCACCGGCCGCCCCGCCGAGGCCCGCGAGATGGCGGCGTGGGTGGCCGAGCGCGGCGGCGAGTACCTGGACGGCGGCATCATGGCCGTCCCCCAGATGATCGCCCAGCCCGGCGCGCTCATCCTCTACAGCGGCTCGCAGGCGGCCTTCGACCGGCACGAGGAGGCGCTGTCCGCCATGGCGGAGGCCCGCTTCACCGGCGCCGACCCCGGCATGGCGCCACTGCTCGACCTGGCCATGCTGACCGGCATGTACGGCCAGATCGCCGGCCTGGTGGAGGCCGCCGCGCTGGTCAGGTCGGCCGGTTACCCGCTCACGGACTTCGTGTCGTCGCTGCTGGTGCCGTGGCTGAACGCGATGGCCGCGCAGCAGCCGCTGTGGGCCGAGAAGATGGCCTCGGGCGACCACAGCACCGAGGTCTCCAACCTGGAGATCAACCGGGCGGGCGTGGAGAACCTGGTGCGGGCCTTCCACGAGCAGGGCGTCAAGCCGGACCTGCTGCTGCCGCTGAAGGCCATCATCGACCAGCGCACCGCCAGGGGGCTGGGCCATGAGGGACTGTCGGGTTTGATCGAGGAGCTCTAGCCCGAGCGGGGGCGGAAGGCGGCGAGCGGGATCGAGATCCAGGAGGGCCGGTTGCGGGCCTCGTACACGACCTCGTAGACCGCCTTCGACAGCTCGAACGCCCGTAGCAGCGCCGCGTCCGCCGGGGAGATGACGCCGCCGCCCTCGGTGTAGCCGTCGAGGAAGGCGGCCCGGTTGCGGTCGGCCCACTCCTGGGCCCGGGGCTCCAGCTCCTCTGCCTGGGCGTGGCCGGCCAGCAGGTGCCTGGCCGCGTAGTCGAACGAGCGCAGCATGCCCGCCACGTCCCGTAGCGGCGAGTACAGCGCCCGCCGTTCGGCCAGCGGCTGGCCCGGCTCGCCCTCGAAGTCGAGGATGACCCAGTCCCTCGGCGTCCGCATCACCTGCCCGAGGTGGTAGTCGCCGTGAACGCGTTGCACAGGCACCTCGCTGGTGAGCAGCTCGACCTGGTGGTAGGCGTCCTCAATGGCTCTCACATGCTGGCGCAGCTCGGGCACCTCGGCCACGGCCCGCCCCAGCCGGCGCCTCAAACCCTCGGCCATGCGCTTGATCTCGTGGATCTCCACGACGCCTGTGGGGAACGCCGCCGCCAGCTCGTGGTGCACGCGGGCGGTGGCGCTGCCCAGCCGCACCGCCTCGGCCGCGAAGTCCCCGCCCGCCTCGGCCGCCGGCAGCTCGGGCAGCGAGGCGTACAGGTCGCGCACGCTGGCCAGCGCGAGGTCCCAGCCGTCGTTGGCGGGTGTCAGGAACTCCTGCATGATGGCGAGCGTCGTGTTGGTGCCGTCGAGATCGGTCTCGATCCATCCGTACGGCTGCGCGATGTGCGGCGCATGGCGGCCGGCCAGCGCGGTGATGATCTCCAGCTCGGGGTTCACGCCGGGGATGAGCCGGCGGAAGAGCTTGCAGATGTAGGAGTCCCCGTACACCAGCGAGGTGTTCGACTGCTCGGCGCCGAGGACGAGGCTGCGCGGGGTGGTGTCGATGGTGACGCCGGGCACGTGCCGCATGCGCAGGCCGCTGCGGGTCTCGTCGCGGGCCATGCCGTCGAGCAGCCAGCTCGTGCGCTCGGAGTCGTGCAGGGCGTCGTAGAGGTAGCTGTCGCCGACGGTGCCGATGAGGGCGTGGGAGAGCCGGTCGGGCAGCTCGTCCCGCTCGCCCAGCAGGATCTGGTAGCGGTCCCGCGAGCCCTCCTGCCAGACGGCGACGATCAGGTGTCTCAGCCCGGGCGTCAGCTCGACGTCCGAGTCGATCGACAGTTCGTCGATCGGGCGCCCCTTGCCGCCGAACCAACGTTGACGGCTGATCCATGCGGCAAGGAGCTCGTCATGCACGGCTTACTCCTCCTGGGTGATGGCCGGCGGGAGTGTGAACCAATAGAACCCATGCCCGGGAAGCGTCAAAAGATACGGAAGTTCGCCAATTGCCGGAAATGGTACGCCTCCCATGGTTTCCACGGGGGAGACGCCGACGAACCTGCGCAGGTCGAGCTCGACCGGTTGCGGGAAGCGTGACAGGTTGTTCACGCAGAGCATCCGGTCGTCGCCCAGCTCCCTGACGAAGGCGAGCACGCTGGGGTTGGAGGAGTTCAGCTCCGCGTAACCGCCCAGCCCGAAGACCGGGTGCCGCTTGCGGATCTCGATCATGCGCCGCGTCCAGTGCAGCAGCGAGCCGGCGTTCTTCTGCTGGGCCTCGACGTTGATCGCCTGGTACCCGTAGATCGGGTCCATGATCACCGGCAGGTAGAGGCGGCCGGGGTCGCAGTCGGAGAAGCCGGCGTTGCGGTCGGGGTCCCACTGCATGGGGGTGCGCACGCCGTCACGGTCGCCGAGCCAGATGTTGTCGCCCATGCCGATCTCGTCGCCGTAGTAGAGCACGGGGGAGCCGGGCAGCGACAGGAGCAGGGCGGTGAAGAGCTCGATCTGGTTACGGTCGTTCTCCAGCAGGGGCGCCAGGCGGCGGCGGATGCCGACGTTGGCCCGCATGCGGGGGTCCTTGGCGTACTCGGTGTACATGTAGTCGCGTTCCTCGTCCGTGACCATCTCGAGCGTCAGCTCGTCGTGGTTGCGCAGGAAGATGCCCCACTGGCAGTGCTCGGGGATCTTCGGCGTCTGGGCGAGGATCTCGGAGATGGGGTAGCGCGACTCCCGGCGCACGGCCATGAAGATGCGCGGCATCAGCGGGAAGTGGAAGGCCATGTGGCACTCGTCGCCGCCGCCGACCGGGTCGCCGAAGTACTCCACGACGTCCGAGGGCCACTGGTTCGCCTCGGCCAGCAGCACCCGGTCGGGGAAGAGCCGGTCCACCTCGGTCCTGATCCGCTTGAGGTACTCGTGCGTCCTCGGCAGGTTCTCGCAGTTGGTGCCCTCCTCCTCGAAGAGGTACGGCACCGCGTCCAGCCGGAACCCGTCGATGCCGAGGTCCAGCCAGAACCGCAGCACCTCCAGCATCGCCTCCTGCACGTCCGGGTTCTCGTAGTTGAGGTCCGGCTGGTGGTGGAAGAAGCGGTGCCAGTAGTACTGGCCGCGGACCGGGTCGTAGGTCCAGTTGGACGTCTCGGTGTCGATGAAGATGATCCGGGCGTCCTGGTACTTCTCATCGGTGTCCGACCACACGTAGAAGTCGCCGAACGGGCCCTCCGGGTCGTGCCGGGAGGCCTGGAACCACGGGTGGGCGTCGCTGGTGTGGTTCATGACGAGGTCGGCGATGACGCGCATGCCGCGCTTGTGCGCCTCGTCGACCAGCTTCACGAAGTCCCCGAGATCGCCGAACTCGGGCAGGATCTTCATGAAGTCCGCGATGTCGTAGCCGCCGTCACGCAGCGGCGACTCGTACAGCGGCAGCAGCCAGAGACAGTCGACGCCCAGCCATTGCAGGTAGTCGAGCTTGCTGATGAGCCCTCTGACGTCGCCCGTCCCGTCGCCGTTGGAGTCGGCGAACCCGCGGATCAGGACCTCGTAGAAAACCGCGCGCTTGTACCAGTAGGGATCGCGCGGCTTTTCCTCGTCAAAGGTGTTGGGAATGGGTGTGGAGCTCATGAGCCGCCCCGCAGGAGGCTCATGAGGGAGGCGCTAACACACACGTTGAAGACTCCCCGCTGAATTCAGTATCTACCGTGGCGCGGCTCGTACGGTGAGAATGTGGGCAGGCTGGATGTGGGGGTCGAGGCGCACGTAGTTGCTCTGCCGCCATCGGTACGACTCGCCCGACAGCTCGTCGTCGACGACGAACTCGGCGTTCCAGTCGAGGCCGAGGGCGGGCAGGTCAAGGTCGACCGTCGCCTCGTGGGTATGGTGCGGATCAAGGTTGATGACCGCCAGAACGACGTCGCCCAGCCCGTGCCTTCGTGTGGCCGTGTCATAGGCGCCCGGGAGTCGTTTGGAGAAGCAGACGATGTCCGCCTGGTCGACCCTGTGGAACCGTAGATTACGCAATTCCTGAAGCGCCGGATGCGCTCTTCGGAACAAATTCAGATGCGTGATGAAGGGAGCCAGGCTCCACCCTTCACGTTCAGCCGCAGCCCAGTCGCGCGGTTTGTATTGATATTTCTCGCTATCCAGATATTCCTCGCTACCCGGGCGTACCGGGACATTTTCCCCGAGTTCGTACCCCGAGTAGACGCCCCAGGTGGGCGAGGCGAGCGCCGCCAGGACGGCCCTGATCTTGAACGCGGGCACGCCGCCGTGCTGCAGGTACTCGTGCAGGATGTCCGGCGTGTTCACGAACAGGTTCGGCCGCAGATAGCAGGAGGTCTCGTGGGCGAGCTCCGTCAGATATGTCTCCACATCGTGTTTGGAGTTCTTCCAGGTGTAGTACGTGTATGACTGGTGGAAGCCGGTCTTGGCCAGCGCGCGCATCATCGCCGGCCTGGTGAACGCCTCCGACAGGAAGATCACGTCGGGGTCGGTGCGGTGGATGTCGGCCAGCAGCCGCTCCCAGAAGGCCACCGGCTTGGTGTGCGGGTTGTCCACCCTGAAGATGCGCACCCCGTGGTCCATCCAGTGCCGCAGCACCCGCCTGACCTCGGTGTAGACGCCCTCCGGGTCCTTGTCGAAGTTGATCGGGTAGATGTCCTGGTACTTCTTCGGCGGGTTCTCGGCGTACGCGATCGACCCGTCGGCCCTGATCGTGAACCACTCGGGGTGCTCCTTGACCCACGGGTGGTCGGGGGAGCACTGCAGGGCGAAGTCGAGGGCGATCTCCATGCCGAGCTCCCTGGCCCGGCCGACGAACTCGTCGAAGTCCTCGATCGTCCCCAGGTCGGGGTGGACCGCGTCGTGGCCGCCGTCCTCCGAGCCGATCGCCCACGGCGAGCCCGGCTCGTCGGGCTCGGGGCTGAGCGTGTTGTTGCGGCCCTTGCGGAACGTGGTGCCGATCGGGTGGATGGGCGGCAGGTAGACGACGTCGAAGCCCATCTTGGCGATGGCGGGCAGCCGTTTCGCGGCTGTCTGGAAATTTCCGGACTTGGAGATGCCGAGCTCGTTGACCACCGCGCCTTCCGAGCGGGGGAAGAACTCGTACCAGGAGCCGTAGAGCGCCCTGCGCCGGTCCACCCTGATCTTGTGGGACTTCGACCTGGTCACCAGCTCCCGGAACGGGTGCGCCTCCAGCAGCGCCGCCGTCTCGGGGAGCTGGGCGATCGAGAGCCTGGCCCGGGGGTCGAGGTCCTGGTCGCGCAGCGTGGCCGAGATCGACAGCAGCGCCGCGCGGTGGCCGCAGGCGCTGTCGCCGTTGCCGTTCTGCCTGCGCCCGCCGTTCTGCTTGGACGCGCCGTTCGCGCCCGTCGCGCCGTTGGGGCAGTCGGCGGCGCGCACGGCCTTGGCGGCCCGCTCGAACAGCCGCGCGCCTTCCTCGCACATGAGATCGACGTCCATGCCGCGCGGGATCTTGATCTCGGCGTCATGCAGCCAGGTGCTGATCGGGTCGCTCCACGCCTCCACGCGGAACAGCCAGTCACCCTCGGTGGGCAGGCTCACGTCCACACCCCACCGGTCGGTGCCGGGGGCGAGCTCGCGCATGGGTTTCAGGCGGCCTCGCTGGCCGTCGGGCGCGGTGAGCACCACGCCCGAGGCCACGGCGTCGTGGCCCTCTCTGAAAACGGTCGCCGAGACCTGGAAGGTCTCGCCGGCGACCGCCTTGGCGGGCCACTGCCCGCAGTCGACGACGGGGGAGATGTCCGTGATGGGAATTCGTCCGATCATCGCATTCGAGAGTTTGCGGCGGCACTCCCGGTGCCGCCGGAGGCTTCCCTGGCAGGAACGATCCTTGCATGTAAATTGTGGACAGCAGCGGATAGACCTCCCGTCGGTGTGTACGGGAGAGCCCAACAACCTGGAAAGTTGCCCCAATAGTCGCTCTTCATGCTTGTTCCCGGAAGGGGTTTGAACGGCCTTCATGAGGGTGAAGGACTCAGAGGTCCCTCCTAGCCCGTAGGGTGCAGAAACGTGAGAGCTATCCGCCGGTTTACCGTCCGCACCGTCCTGCCCGCGGAGCTGGCCGCCCTCGGCGAGCTCGTCCACAATCTCCGATGGTCCTGGCACCCGGAGACGATGGACCTCTTCGCGGAGGTGGACGCCGCCCTGTGGGAACAGGTCGGGCACGATCCCGTCGCGCTGCTCGGCGCCGTCACGCCGGCCAGGCTGAGCGAGCTGGCGGCAGACCGCCGCTTCCTGCGCCGCCTCGCCGACGCCGCCGACGACCTGCGCGAATACATGACATCCCCGCGGTGGTACCAGACGCTGCCCCAGGGCGCGCGGGCCATCGCGTACTTCTCCCCCGAGTACGGCATCGCCGCCGCGCTGCCGCAGTACTCCGGAGGCCTCGGCATCCTCGCGGGAGACCACCTCAAGGCGGCCAGCGACCTGGGCGTGCCGATCCTCGCCGTCGGCCTGCTCTACCGCCACGGCTACTTCACCCAGTCGCTGTCGCCCGAGGGCTGGCAGCTCGAGCACTACCCGTCGCTCGACGCGGGCGGGTTGCCGCTGAGCCTGCTGAAGGACGCCGAGGGCGCGCCCGTCAAGATCCGCCTGGCCCTGCCCGACGACCGGGTGCTGCACGCGCAGGTGTGGGTGGCGCAGGTCGGGCGGATCCCGCTGCTGCTGCTCGACTCCGACGTGGCCGACAACGACACCGCCGCCCGCGACATCACCGACCGCCTCTACGGCGGCGGCACCGACCACCGGCTCATGCAGGAGCTGCTGCTCGGCGTCGGCGGCGTGCGCGCGATCAGGGCCTACTGCAAGATCACCGGTCATGCCGAGCCCGAGGTCTTCCACACCAACGAGGGCCACGCCGGCTTCCTCGGCCTGGAGCGCATCCGCGAGCTGACCGAGGCGCGGATGACGTTCGACGAGGCGCTGGAGGCGGTGCGCGCCGGCACGGTGTTCACCACGCACACCCCCGTCCCCGCCGGCATCGACCGCTTCCCCGTCGACATGATCGAGCGCCACTTCGGCGGCGCCAACGCCTGGCCGACGGTGCCGGTGGAGCGCATCCTCGCGCTGGGCGCGGAGTCCGACCCCGGACGGTTCAACATGGCCGTCATGGGCATGCGGCTGGCCCAGCGGGTCAACGGGGTGTCCCAGCTCCACGGCGAGGTCAGCCGGGAGATGTTCAAGACTCTTTGGCCGGGATTCGACCTCGACGAGGTGCCGATCGGCTCGATCACCAACGGCGTGCACGCGCCCACCTGGGTCGGCAGGGAGCTCATGGAGCTCGCCGGGCGCGAGGTGCCCTCGCTGCTGGAACGGGCCCGCGGCTGGGACGCCATCCAGAAGATCTCCGACGCCGACATCTGGGAGATCCGCGGCGTGCTGCGCCGGCGGCTGGTCGAGGGGGCCAGGGCGCGGCTGCGCAGGTCGTGGCGCGAGCGCGGGGCCTCCGACGCCGAGCTGGGCTGGATCGACGACGCGCTCGACCCCGGGGTGCTGACGATCGGGTTCGCCCGGCGGGTGCCGTCGTACAAGCGGCTCACGCTCATGCTGCGCGACCCCGAACGGCTCACCGAGCTGCTGCTCGACCCCGACAAGCCGGTGCAGATCGTCATCGCCGGCAAGGCCCACCCCGCCGACGAGGGCGGCAAGAAGCTCATCCAGCAGATCGTCAAGTTCGCCGACCGCGCCGACGTGCGGCACCGGATCGTCTTCCTGCCCGACTACGACATGACGCTCGGGCAGCTCATGGTCCAGGGCTGCGACGTGTGGCTGAACAACCCGCTGCGGCCCCTGGAGGCGTCCGGCACGTCCGGCATGAAGTCCGCGCTGAACGGCGGGCTCAACCTGTCGATCCGCGACGGCTGGTGGGACGAGTGGTACGACGGCACCAACGGCTGGGCCATCCCCACCGCCGACGGGGTGAGCGACCCCGACCGGCGCGACGAGCTGGAGGCCGCCGCCCTGTACGACCTGATCGAGCACGAGGTGTCCGACCGGTTCTACGACCGGGCGCTCGACGGCCTGCCGCGGCGCTGGATGGAGATGGTCAAGCACACGCTGACCTCGCTCGGGCCGAAGGTGCTCGCCGGCCGCATGCTGCGCGACTACGTCGTCGACCTGTACAACCCGGCCGCCGCCGCGGCCCGCGCCCTGAGCGCCGACTCCTACGCCCCCGCCAAGGCGTTCGCCGCCTGGCGGGTGCGGGTCACCCGGGCCTGGCCCGGGGTGCGGGTGGAGCACGTGGAGGCCGCGGGCGTGGGCGACACCCCCGAGGTCGGCGCCGCCATGGAGCTGCACGCCACGATCGCACTCGGCGACCTGGAGCCGGACGACGTGCTGGTGGAGGCCGCGCACGGCAAGGTCGGCCCGCACGACGAACTCGTCCACCCCTCGTACACGAAGCTGACCGTGCGCTCGGTGGACGACGACGGACGGGCCCACTACACGGGCGGGGTCCCGCTCGACCGCACCGGCGCCTTCGGCTACACGGTCCGCGTGGTCCCGGCCCATCCACTGCTGGCCACCCCGGCCGAGCTGGGCCTGATCGCCGTCCCGGAGGAGCCCGCAGGCATGACGAACGGCACGCTGCGGTAGGTGTACCGGCCGCGGTCGTCGGTGACAGTCACTTCGAACGGTGAGAAACGTGGCGCTCGCTTATCGGGCACAGGCGGCATAATCGGTCCGTGGACGACAGTAGGAACGGCTTGCGCGCCGACACTCTTGTGGCCACGGTCCGCGGTGTGCTGCCGTCCCTGACGCCTGCCGCCCAGACCGTCGCCCGCCTCATCCTGGAGGACCCGGCGACGGTGGCCAGGAGCACCATCACGGAGCTCTCCGCCGCCTCGGGCACCAGCGAGGCCACGATCGTACGCACGGCGAGGCTGCTCGGCTTCGCCGGATACCCGCAGCTCAGGCTGGCCCTGGCGGCGGCGGCCGCGCAGCCCGACCGGCTCGTGCCCGGCGACCTGGCCCCCGACGACCCCCTGTCGGAGGTCATCCAGAAGGTGGCGCGGGCCGAGTCGGAGGCGATCAACGACACCGTCGCCCAGCTCACCTCCGAGCGGCTCGGCCTGGTCGTGGACGCCATCGTCGGGGCCAGGCGGATCGACGCCTTCGGGGTCGGCGCCTCCGGGCTGGTCGCCGAGGACGTCGCCCAGAAGCTGCTGCGCATCGGCCTGTCCAGCCACGCCTTCCAGGACGCGCACCTGGCGCTGACCAGCGCGGTGCTGCTGCGCAAGGGCGACGTCGCCATCGGCATCAGCACCTCGGGCGAGACCCCCGACGTGATCGAGCCGCTGAGCCGGGCCAAGGAGGCCGGGGCCACCACGGTCGCGATCACGAACAACCCGCGCTCGTCCATCGCGGAGCTGGCCGAGCACGTGCTGATCTCGGCCGGGCGCGAGACGGAGTTCCGTCCCGGCGCCCTGGCCAGCCGGATCAGTCAGCTCCTCGTGGTCGACTGCGTGTTCGTCGGCGTCGCCCAGCGCACGTTCGACTCCTCCCAGGAGGCGCTGGCGAGCACCAGGCGCGCCGTCAAGGAGTTCACCCGGAGAACGTCACCTGCACGTCGTCAGCCTTGACGAACATCACGCGGTGCCCGAACTGGATCTCCAGGTACTTGGTCCTGCCCCTGACCACCTTGTGGTCCTCCAGGTTGAAGGTGACCGCGCGGTAGTACTCCGTGGCGGCCGGGCCCGCGAGCGTGTACTTCTCGCCGGCGGAGAACGTGTACTGCAGCGGCGTCACCGCCTGGTACGGGACGCCCTCCGGGTACGCCTCCTGCTCCGGGTACGCCCTGCCGTACACCGGGACCGTCGCCTTGCCCGGCTTCGGCGTGACGACCAGCCCCATGGACGGCACCGCGGTCGGCGCGGCGGCCGGGTTGTGGAACCAGGCCTTCTGGCCGAGGTACCAGATGGCCGTCCAGTCGCCCTGGCGGTCGGCCACGGCGAAGCGCTGGCCGGTGCTGGCGCGGGCGCTGTGGTCGTACACGCTGTAGAGGGATTCGCCGGTCGGATGCTTGCCGATGTCCTTGACCAGCGGCGCGTCCGCGCGGGGCTCGGTACGCAGCCAGACGGTGCCGGCGGGCAGCGGCGGGCAGGCGGCTTGCGGGTTCTTGCGGTCGCAGCCGTAGAAGTAGGGCTTGTTGGTGGCGAAGTCCGGCTTGATCATGATCGATCCCGCGCGGGGGCTGCCGAAGCCGTGCAGCGGGGCGCCCATGAGCTGGAAGTAGTGCGCCCAGTCCCAGAACGGCCCCGGGTCCTCGTGCATGCCGCGCACGGTCGTCGGCAGGGTGCCGGGGACGTTGTCGTGGCCCAGGATGTGCGCGCGGTCCAGCGGCACGGCGTGCTTGAGCGCCAGGTAGCGGACCAGGCGGGCGCTCGACCGGTACATCGCCTCGGTGTACCAGGTGCCGCCCTCGGCCAGGAAGCCCTCATGCTCGAGGCCGATGGACTTGGCGTTGATGTACCAGTTGCCGGCCTGCCAGCCGACGTCCTTGGTCTTGATGTGCTGGGCGATGTGGCCGTCGGACGAGCGGATGGAGTAGTGCCAGCTCGCGCCGTAGTTCGGGTCCTGATTGAGGCGGATGGAGGGCAGGAAATATCCCTCCATGTCGTGGATGATGATGTAGTCGACCTTCTGACTGAACGGGCGGTTCGCCAGGTCGTAGTGGCCGTAGTCGTTGTCCGGCAGCTCCTGGTAGGCGGCCGGGATCCACTCGCAGGAGATCGAGGCGGGGCACTCCACGCCGTCGGGGCGTGACGGGCGCAGGCCGAGCTTCTCCAGCCACTTCTCGATCTTCTCCAGGCCGGGCACGGCCTTGAGCGCGACCTGCTCCCCGTCGTCGGTCGTCCGGGTGGCGCCCTGCTCGATCACCGAGAAGACCTCGTCGGCGAAGAACTTGGCCGCCCCGGCCTCCTCGGCGCCCGAGTAGCGGGCGACGGCGCCGTACCACTCGCCGGGGTCGTCGCTGAGCGGCGCGCCGAGCGCCTTCTGGTAGTCGGCCAGCAGCGCCGCGCCGCCGCGGATGTTGGCGGCGTCGTCCGTGCGCAGCTTCTCGTGGCTCTCACCGGTCAGCGCGGCGGCCCGCTCCATGGTGCGCAGCGAGGCGGGGACGTCGGCGGGCGCCGGCTGCTCGCCCGGCGCGGGCAGCGGGCGGCTCTCGTCGCCGCGGGCGTCCTCCGAGCCCTCGCTGTGGTGGTTGGCGGAGGTGAACGCGGCGGCGTCGGTCAGGTGCATGGGCCCGAAGCCGGCGTCGCTGGAGGGCTGCCCGGCGTGGGCGTCCCAGCGGGACTCCAGGTAGGAGACGCCCAGCAGCACGCTCTCCGGCACCTGGAACTCCTCGGCGGCCGCCGCGAACGCCTGCTGCCGGTCGGCGGGATCCTGGGCGTGAGCTGCGCTGAGATTGCTTAACGGGAGGACGGCGATCAGGGAGATCGCCAGTAGTCTGCGCATGGGCACTCCTCGGGACTGGGGGGCGCGTCGTGCAGGCTCAGCGTCTCAACATTTTCCTTCGTAGGCGAGATCTTTACGGAGATATTTTTCAGCTTTGACGTCCGTGCTCGTGCTCACCGGCTGGGCCTCACCGGCCGTGCCAGGAGTGCCAGAGGTCCGCGTACGCCCCGCCTGCCGCGACCAGCTCGTCATGCGTTCCCAGCTCCGTGAGCCGGCCCTCCCGCATCACCGCCACCCGGTCCGCGTCGTGCGCGGTCTGCAGCCGGTGGGCGATGGCGATGACCGTGCGGCCCCGGAGCACGGCGGCCAGCGCGCGCTCGGTGTGCCGGGCCGTGCGCGGGTCCAGCAGCGCGGTCGCCTCGTCGAGGATCAGCGTGTGCGGGTCGGCCAGCACCACGCGGGCCAGCGCCAGTTGCTGGGCCTGCGCGCCGTCCGGGCGGTGGGCGCCGTGGCCCAGGTCGGTGTCCAGGCCGTCGGCGAGGTCGCCGACCCAGTCCGCGCCCACCGCCGCCAGGGCCGCGCACAGCTCGGCGTCCGTGGCGGAGGGGGCGGCGATGCGCAGGTTGTCGCGCACGGTGCCGAGGAAGACGTGGTGCTCCTGGGTGACGAGGACGACGCGCTCGCGCAGCTGGGCCGGGCCGAGGCCGGACACGGGGACGCCGCCCACCGTGACGGAGCCCGCCTTGGGGACGTCCATGCCCGCAAGCAGCCTGCCCAGCGTGGTCTTGCCCGCGCCGGAGGGCCCGACGATCGCCAGGCGCTCGCCGGGGCGTACCCGGAGATCCACCCCGTGCAGGACGTCGGGGCCGCCGTCGTAGGCGAAGCGCACGCCGGAGACCTCGATGCGGTCGTCGGCCGGCACGGGGGAGGCCTCGGCAGGGCGCGAGGTCAGGGCCAGCCCCTCCACGCGGGCGAACGAGGCGGTGCTGCTCTGCAGGCGTTCGAGCTGCTCAAGGATGGTGTTGAGCGGCTCGGAGAGCTGGGTCAGGTAGAGCGCCGCGGCCACCACCGTCCCCAGCGTCACGGCGCTCGGCTCCCGCATCAGCAGCGCGCCGCCGAGCAGGAGGACGGCGGTGACCGGCAGCACGTGCGAGACGTCCACCACCGGGAACAGCACGCTGCGCAGGAACAGCGTCCTGAGGCGGGTGCGGCGGCACTCCTCGATCGCGCCCTGGCAGGCGTCGATGCGGCGGCGCTCCAGGCGCAGCGCCTCCATCGTGCGGGCGCCGCCGGTGGTCGAGGCCAGCTCCTCGGCGAGCGCCGAGTTCGCGCTGCCCTCGTCCAGGTACGCCGTGACAGCCCGGCGCAGGTACCACCGGGAGGCGAACCAGATGCCCACCAGCCCGAGCAGCCCGCACGCGCCCAGCCGCGGATCCAGCACGAAGACCGCGACCAGCACGAACAGCGCCCGCACCGCCGCGATCGCCACGTCCGGCCCCGCGTCACGCAGCGTGGCCCCGACGGAGGCGACGTCGGTGGTCCCGCGGGTGGTCAGGTCACCCGTGCCGGCCCGCTCGACCGCCGACGACGGCAAGGCGAGTGCCCGCTCGGCGAACTGCTCCCTGATGCGGGCCAGCGTGCGCTCGCCGAAGCGGTGGCCGACGTAGCTCGCGTACCGGGACAGCAGGAGCTGGGCCACGGCGCAGACCAGGATGGCCAGCGCCAGCCGGTCCACGGTGGCCAGGCTCGCGCCGGCCTTGACCTCGTCGATGATGCGGCCCAGCAGCCACGGCGCGGCCAGGCCGGCGGCCGCGGCCAGGGCGTTGAGCGTGAGCATGCCGGCGAAGGCGCGGCCGTCCAGGCGGATCAGGCGCAGCGCGGCCCGCCGGGTCTGCCTGGGCTCGGCGATCGGCAGGCCGCCGGTGGTGTCGTCCTGGGCGGCAGCGGCCGGCCCCCGGGTGGTGGCGCTCGTCGAGTCCGCGGCCGGCCGCGGGGTGGCGGCGCTCATCGAGCCCGCTCCTCGGTCGCGACGTCGCCTGGGTTTGCCGCCGCTCATCGAGTTCGCTCCTCGGTCGCGACGCCGCCTCGCTTGCCGCCGCTTCCGCTGTCACCGTCAGCGCCGCCGGCGTCCGCGTCGTGCTCGTCGTCATCGGTGCTGCGCGAGACCAGCGCGCGGTAGCCGGGTTGGTCGCGTAGCAGGTCGTGGTGGGAGCCCGAGGCCGCCACCACGCCGTCCACCAGGTAGTGCACGAGGTCCGCGCGATCCAGGAGGAGCGGCGAGGTGGTGGCGACGGCCGTGGTCCGGCCGGCGCGAGCCGCGCGCAGCCGTTCCGCCACCGTCGACTCCGTGTGGGCGTCCAGGGCCGAGGTGGGCTCGGCGGCCAGGAGGATCTCCGGGTCGGCCAGCAGCGCGCGGGCCAGCCGCAGCCGCTGCCGCTGCCCGCCCGACAGGTTGCGGCCCTGGGCGGCGACGGCCGAACCGAGCCCGTCCGGCAGCGCCTGCACGATGTCGTCGGCCATGGCCGCGTGGATCGCCCGCGCCACGTCCTCGTCCAGCGGGCGTGTGCGGATCCTGGCATCCTCGTCCAGCGGGCGTGTGCGGATCCTGGCATCCTCGTCCAGCGGGCGTGTGCGGCCCCTGGCATCCTCGTCCGGCGCATCGAGGCGGCCGGCGACGACCGAGCGCAGGGTGCCCGCGAACAGGTCCGCCTCGTTGTCGGCCACCAGGATCCGCTCGCGCAGCCGTACCGGATCGATGTCGCGCAGGCGCACCCCGCCCCAGGTGGCCTCCGACGCGGTGAACCCGCCCAGCCGGTCCAGCACCGCGACCGGCTCCGACGGCCGGGCGCTGACCAGCGCGGTCAGCTTGCCGGGCGCGATCTCGACGCCGGACACCGGATCGTGCAAGGGGGCGGGCGCCGGCGGAGGGGCCAGGTCGCCGCCGGAGGTGTCGGGCTTCAGGGTCAGGAAGTGCACGACCCTGCGGGCGGCGACCAGGCCGCGGCCGATGTCGTAGCCGCCCTCGACGAAGAACGAGACCGGCACCACCAGCACGGCGGCGTACCCGTACACCGCCACCAGCTCCCCGACCGTGATGTCCCCCTGCACGGCCATCCGGGCCGCCAGCCACGTCACCGCGCCCAGGAACAGCGTGGGCAGGCCCACCCCAAGGGCGTGGATCCAGCTCGTCACGGCCCCGACCCGGTAACCCTGGTCCCGCAGCTTCCGGGAGCCGTGCCGGTAGCGGGCGGCGTAGACGTCCTTGCCGCCGATGCCGTTCAGCACCCGCAGCCCTCCCGCGATGTCGGCGAACCGGGCGGCGAGCTCGCCCTGCCGTACCCGGTAGGCCGTCTCCACCCCGCGCAGCCGCCCCAGCAGCGGGCCGAGCAGCACGACGAGCAGCGGCACGCCCAGCAGCACCACGGCGGCCAGCAGCGGGGAGACGGTCAGCAGCAGCCCGGCCACGACGGCGTAGGCCAGCACCGCGCCGACGCCCGGGCCGGTCACCGTGAGAGTGCCGCTCATCACGGCGGCGTCGCCGAACCCGATCGTGACCACCTCCCCGGCCGTCACCTTGCGCGGTAGCGCCGCACCCAGGCGCGTCGCCTGCAGGGCCACCACCTGTACGGATCGGAACGCGGCGTCCATGCGCACCCGGGTCATCGTCCGGTGACGCATGATGGCCAGCCAGGCGTTCAGCAAGCCGATGCCGAACACGGCGGCGGCCCACCCGGCCAGCACGGGCCAGCGCCCCTTGGCCAGGCCGTCGTCGATGGCGCGGGACAGGAAGTACGGCGGCAATGTCAGGCAGACCATCCACGCGGTGCCCAGGCAGGCGCCCGCCAGGACCCGGCCGCGCTGTTGCGTCACGAGCCACCACAGGTATCGCCCGGCGCTGCGGCAGTCAGGGGTGCCCGGATTCATTGTCCGATCCGCCACGCCTTGCACCCTATTGAGCGCAGAGTCCGGATCCATCGGTAGGGGGCACCGCGAGCGGGACAGCGTGGTACGCGCCCTGGCGGCTCTCGTCACGCGATCACGGCACGAGGGCGGCCCGCGTTATCACGGCACGAGGACGACCTTGCCCGTGGTCTGCCGGGACTCCAGCGCCGCGTGCGCCGCGGCGGCCTGCGACAGCGGGAACACCTGCACGTCCGGCACCAGCGTGCCGTCGGCCGCCGCCGCCAGGGCCCTGACCTCGTACGCCGGCCGCTCATCCGGCCGGCCGAGCAGCAGGAGCAGGGCGTTGGTCACGGTCAGGCCGCGTTCCCGCACGGTCTCGGGGTCCGGCGTGAAGTCGCCCTGGGAGGCGTTGCCGATGGTGACGTACCGGCCGCCGTCGGCCAGCAGCTCGAACGCCGCCCGCGCCTTGTCGCCGCCGACCCCGTCGAGCAGGGCGGTGACCTTCCTGCCGCCCAGCCACGAGCCGACCTCCTCCTGCCAGGAAGGAACGTCGTAGTCCACGGCGAAGTCGGCGCCCAGCTCGCGGACGGCCGCCACCTTGCCGGGGCCGCCCGCCGCGCCGATCACCTGGGCGCCGAGGCGGCGCGCGTACTGGATGATCAGCCGCCCGATCCCGCCCGCCGCCGAGGTCACCAGGACGACGTCCGAGGAGGTCAGCTCGGCCACGTCGAGGAACTGCAGCGTGGTGACGCCGGTGACGATCATCGCGACGGCCGCCTCGTGGCTCAGCCCGGCGGGCAGCCGGTGCAGGCCGTCCACGCCGGCCACGGCCAGCTCCGCGTACCCGCCGGGCTGCCCGCCCGAGGTGACCACGTCACGGCCGATCCAGGCGGGGTCCACTCCCGGCCCCACGGCGTCCACCTGCCCGGACACCTCGCCGCCGAAGACGGCCGGCAGCTCGGGCAGGGGCGGCAGCGAGTCGCTGGCCAGGCCGGCGCGCATCATGGTCTCGACCAGGTGCACGCCGGCCGCCTTGACGGCGATGCGCACCTGGCCGGGGCCGGGCTCGGGGTCGGGGACGGTCTCGTAGCTGAGGTTCTCGGCGGGGCCGAAGGCGTGCAGGACGACGGCGTGCATGGTGTTCTCCCGTAGGGCTCTGTCCGGTTGCTCCCTACGAGGGTGCAACCTCAACTTTGCTTCAGGTCAACCCGTCAGCCGACGTCGAGCACCGCCTTGCCGTGCAACCGGCCCTCCACCAGGGCGGCGACGGCCTCGTCCGCCCGCTTCCACTCGCCGCGCCAGGAGATCCCCGGGTCGAGGTCGCCGGCGGCCACGCGGGCGGCCAGCCAGGTCAGGTCGGGGACCAGGTCCGCGCCGTCCAGCAGGTAGAAGGTGACGACGGAGCGGTCGTGCCGGCCCTCGTTGCCGAAGAGCGCGCCGAACGGGAAGACCTCCGCCTCGCCCGTGCCGTGGCCGACCGAGACCAGCGTGCCGTGCGCCGCGAGCCGGTCGAACGCCGCCACGAGCTGGGGCCCGCCGACGTTGTCCACCACCCCGTCCACCAGGCCGTCCACCAGCTCCGGGCGGGCGACCACCTCGTGGGCGCCCAGCGCGCGCAGCCCGTCGCCGTGCCCCGCCGGGTCCCCGGTCGAGGCGATGACGTGGGCGCCGGCGCGGCGGGCGAGCTGCACGGCGTACCGGCCCACACCTCCCGTGGCGCCCGTCACCAGCACCCGCTTGCCCAGCAGCGGCCCGATCCTGCGCAACGCGCGCAACGCGCTGGCGCCCGCCACCGGGACCGTGCTGATCGCCCCGAGGTCGGCCCCGGCCGGTACGACGCCGAGCGTCGAGGTGTCCGCGGCACGCAGCTCCGCCCACGCGCCGTCGTAGCCGATGGTGATCACCGGGGTACCGGCGGCCGGGCCGGAGCCGTCGGCCGCGGCGCGCTCGACCACCCCCGCGGCGTCCCAGCCCAGCACGGCGCCGTCGCCGGCGTGCTCGATGCCGTGCTTGACCTCGCCGAAGTTGAGCGACGTGGCGTGCACCCGGACCAGGGCCTGGTGCGGCTGGGGCACGGGATCGGCGGTCTCGCCGAGGCGCAGGCCGGAGGGGGTCGAGTGGTCGATCAGCAGAGCACGCATGGGTTCGCGCCTTTCAGGAAGGGGACAACGGCTCATTTATGCCACTCAGCGGCATAAGCGTGCAAGTGGCGTTCGCCGCTCGCCTACACTTCCCTGCATGACCTCCGCACCGCCCCTGCGCGAACGCAAGAAGCAGCGCACCCGGCAGGCCCTGATCGACGCCGCACTCGACCTGTTCGGCAGCCGCGGCTTCGGCGGGGTCACCCTGGACGAGCTCTGCGAGGAGGTGGAGGTGTCCAAGCGCACGTTCTTCCGGTACTTCGCCGGCAAGGAGGACGTCGCGATGGCGCCGCTGCATGACATGTGGGGCGTCTTCCTGGAGGAGCTGGAGACGATCCCGGCCGATGGGCGGCCGCTGGTGGAGCAGATGCAGGCGGCCCTGCTGGCCGCGCTGGAGCGGGTGGCCGACGAGGCCTGGGCCGGGCGGGCCGTGCTGAGCTACCGGCTGTCCCAGGAGACGTCCACGATGGACGCGCACAACCTGCACTTCTGCGAGAGCACCATGGGATCGGTGGTGGAGGTGCTGCACCGGCGGCTCGACCTGCCGGACGATCCGCGTACCCGGCTGGCGGGCGACATGCTGGTGGCGGCGTGGCGGGTCGCGGTCGGCGGGTGGGCGGCCGAGGCGGGGGACCCGCCGTCCGTGCCGGCGCTCGCCGCCCGCGTCCGCGACGCGGTGGCGGCCCTGCCCGGAAGCCTCACGCTGACCGCCACCTCCCGCCCGGAAGCACGCTGACCGCACGCCCCCTCGGCTCACCCGCGCTCATCGGCGCTCATCGGCGCTCACCCGCGGGCCGCGCCTCGGATCACCCGCGCTCATCGGCCATCGCCTGCGGGCCGCACCTCGGCGCGGATCGCTAGGGCACGAGCTTCAGCGAAGGGCGTCGGTCGGGCAGGCCGATCAGCTCGCGTACGCGGGCGATGGGCCAGGCCAGCTCCTGCGCCAGCGTGGCGACGCTCAGCCCGCTCTCCCGGCCGGCCAGCTCGAACGCCTGGGCCAGCAGCACCGGCTGCTCGCCCGGATAGCCGGAGACCGGCTCGTTGGTGAAGCCCGGCTGGTCGCGCAGCGCGGCCAGGCGCTGGTAGGCGCGGCCGGCGGCGGAGTCGGACAGCAGCCCCGTCTCCCTGCACCGGTAGAGCAGCGAGTCGACCGACACCCCCCACGTCAGCCGCAGCTCGGCCAGCCGCCGCAGGTCGGCGCGGAGCGGGAGCTGGGGCAGGATGCTGTCGCGCGGCGTGAGGAACTCGGCCGCGAACGCGTCGGCCTCCCGCTCCTGCTGCGGGTCGCCCGCCGCCGTGTCGCCGTGCAGCACCAGGTGACCCAGCTCGTGGGCCGCGGTGAAGCGGTGGCGGTAGATGTCGTCGAACCGGTTGGGCGTCAGCACCACGATCGGCCGCGGCAGGCTGGAGGTGGAGAAGGCGTCGACGGTGACCGCGTCGGGGTCGTGGCGGGGGAAGGCCACGACGATGCCGTGCGACTCCATGCGGCGCACGAGATGGCCGATCGGGCCGGTGCCCAGCCCCCAGTGGGCGCGCAGCGCGCGGGCCGCGCCCGCCGGGTCGCGCGGCAGGTCGGAGTGCATCTCGCCGCCCGCGAACCCGGGCAGGTCGACCGGGGGGAGCTGGACGCGCTTCTCCAGCGCGTAGGTCAGCTCCCACACCTGCTCGACGAAGGCCACGGCCTTGGCCCGCTGGTAGGCGCGGGTGGAGCGGAGGCTGCGGAAGTGCGCCATGGAGCCGTCGAGCTTGCCGTGCGGGCGCCCCGACAGGAAGAACGCCACCGGCACCGACAGCACCTCGGCCAGCCGCGGGATCAGGTCGGGGCGGGGCCGGGTGACGCCGGACTCGTACTGGCCGACCGCGGCGGGGGAGACGCCGAGGTGCTCGGCGACCTCCTTCTTGGTGAGCGCGGCCAGGTGGCGGGCCTGGGTGAGGCGGGTGGCGTCGAACGCGTCGGCGACCGCCTGCGGGCTCGGCCCGCCCACCCTGGAACTCCGGCCGCCCGCGTCACGCGGCGGCCGCCCGCCCGTGCCGGAGTCACGCACCGCTGGCGGCTTCTGGCCCGAACGGCAGCGGCTCGGCGACCGGCGCCCCGAGGTGCGCGGCGCCCCTGCGCGGGTTGAGCGCCGGCGCGGGCGGCACCCCCTGGTCGAACGCCGCGGCCTCGCCCTCGCGCCGGGCGGGCGCCGCGCTCTCCTGCACCAGCGGGATCTCCTCGCAGTGGTGCCAGCGCAGGCTGCCGGTACGGTCGAGCAGCTCGGCCTCGCCCCACCAGGCGTCGAGCAGCCCGGCGTGCGCGTTGCAGGCGTAGGCGATCAGCACCAGCCGGGTGTCCTCCGGCAGGTCGCCCAGCGCCTCGGCGACCGGGACGGCGTGCGGCGCGACGTCGTGCAGCGCGAGCTGCCGCATCCGCGGCTCGGGCCCGAACCGGTTGAACAGCGCCTGCACCAGCGCCGACGGCCGCCCGTCGCCGATGCGCGCGCTCATCACGCTGATCGAGCGGTCCTTGGCGTAGCGGAACGGGAACAGCAGCTTGCCGTCGAGCACGACGAGCTCGTGCTGGGAGCCGCCGGGCTTGACGACGCGCACGTCGCCCAGGTCCTCGAAGGCCTCGGCCAGCGCCTCGAACTTGCGAGACATCAGCGTGAACCCGAACGGATGCAGATGATCGGTCTGCGCCACCTTCTGGGCGTCGAGCGCGTTCTCCAGCGCCACCGACAGCGCCTCGGCGATGCCCTGTCTGATCAGGGGAACGCGCTGCCCGAACGTGTCGTGGGCCCACTGGGACATCCGCATGCCCGACCTCCCGCCGCTTTACTTTCCAACATCATAGACCCGCTCCGGCTTCATGTTGCCCGCACGGCACACCTGCCCCATGCCGTCCCTCCGCGCCGCACCACCGACCCGATGAACGCGCTGCACGAGCACGACGACATACTCGGAGGCATCGGCGACGGCGACCCCGAGCGGGCGCGGCAGCGCCTGCCGAGCCCGCTCCGCCGCGAATGACCGGACCGTGAAGAATCGGGAAGAGGCCCGCGCGTGACCAAGTGGACCGTCAACTGCTCCATCCTCTACACCGACCTGCCGCTGCTCGAACGCCCCGCCGCGGCGGCGGCCGACGGGTTCACGGCGGTGGAGTTCTGGTGGCCGTGGCCGGTGGCGGTGCCGGGTGACCGTGACGTGGACGCGTTCGTCCGCGCGATCGAGGACGCCGGCGTCCGGCTCACCGGGCTCAACTTCTTCGCCGGCGACATGCCCGGCGGCGACCGCGGCGTGGTGTCATGGCCGGGCCGCTCGCGCGAGCTGCTCGACAACATCCCCGTGGTGGCGGCCATCGGCGAGCGGCTGGGCTGCCGCGCCTTCAACGCCCTGTACGGCAACCGCGTCGACGGGGCCGGCGCCGAGGCGCAGGACGAGCTGGCCGTCGAGATGTTGTCCGCCTGCGTGGCGGGCGTGCCGGGCACCGTGCTGCTGGAGCCGGTCAGCGGCGCGCCGCGCTACCCGCTGCTGACGGCCGCCGACGCGGTGGCCGTGCTCGACCGCGTGCCGGGGGCAGGGCTGCTCGCCGACTTCTACCACCTGGCCGTCAACGGTGACGACGTGCCCGCCGTCATCGAGCGGTACGGATCGCGTGTCGCCCACGTACAGATCGCCGACGCGCCGGGCAGGGGCGCGCCGGGAAGCGGCGAGCTGCCGCTGCGCCAGTGGATCGACGACGTGCGCGCCGGCGGGTACGACGGGCACGTCGGCCTCGAATATCTCGCGAAGGGGCCGGACGCGTTCGCCTGGCTGCCCAGGGAGCAGCGGCCGTCCGCGTGACGCCCACCGAACTCGACACGGAAGGATCTTTCGACGTGACCGCCATCGCCTTCATCGGCCTCGGCATCATGGGCAGCCCCATGGCCGTACACCTGGTCAAGGCCGGGCACGCCGTGGCCGGCTACAACCGCACGCCCGAGAAGGCCGGGCCGCTGGCGGCGGCCGGCGGGCGGGCTGCGGAGTCGATCGCCGACGCCGTGACGGGCGCGGAGGTCGTCGCGCTCATGGTGCCCGACTCTCCCGACGTCCAGGACGTGCTGGCCGGCCCCGGCGGCGTCTTCGAGCACGCGGCCCCCGGCACGCTGATCATCGACTTCTCCTCGATCCGCCCCGACGTCACGCGCGAGCTGGCCGAGGAGGCGGGCCGCCGCGGCCTGCGCCACCTCGACGCCCCCGTCTCGGGCGGGGAGGCCGGCGCCAGGAACGCGGCCCTGTCGATCATGGTCGGCGGGGACGCGGACGCGTTCGAGGCCGCCAGGCCCGTCTTCGAGGCGGTGGGCAGGACCGTCGTGCACGTCGGGCCGAGCGGCTCCGGCCAGACGGTCAAGGCCGCCAACCAGCTCATCGTGGCGGCCAACATCGAGGCGCTGGCGGAGGCGGTGGTGTTCCTGCGGGCGTACGGGGTGGATCTGGAGGCGGCGCTGGAAGTGCTCGGCGGCGGCCTGGCGGGCTCCGCGGTGCTCGAGCAGAAGGGCGCCAACATGGTGGGCCACTCCTTCGAGCCCGGCTTCCGCATCGAGCTGCACCACAAGGACCTGGGCATCGTCACCTCGGCCGCCCGCGAGGCCGGGGTCGTGCTGCCGCTCGGCGCCCTGGTGGCCCAGCTCGTCGCGTCGGCGAACGCGGTCGGCGACGGCGCCCTCGACCACTCGGCGCTGCTCCGCGGCGTCGAACGCCTCTCGGGCACCGCCTGATCAAGCCGAACCCAATTCCGTCACTCTAAGTGACAAGTGAGACCCGTCATTGATTACTTAGCGTAATCATTGCAGTAGTCGTGGGCCATGTTCTCATCGCGATCATGGCCCGCCCGCACGGCGACCGCCGCAACCATGACCATCCTGGCCCTGGTTCCGGCGGCCGGCGCGGGCGCCGCATCTCCCGCCGAACTCCCGCCCACCCTCTCCGCCCCCGCCGCCTACGCGCAGCTCCACCAGCTCGCCATCGCCGAACCCCGCTCGATGGCCGGCTACAGCCGCGCCCGCTTCCCGCACTGGACGTCGCAGGGACACTCCTGCGACACCCGCGAGACCGTGCTCGCCCGCGACGGCGTCGACGTCAAACAGGACGAGAACTGCCGGGCCATCAGCGGCACCTGGCACAGCGTGTACGACGGCAAGGACTTCACCGACGCTTCGAACCTCGACATCGACCACATGGTGCCGCTGGCCCAGGCGTGGCGGTCGGGCGCGAACACGTGGACCGACGCCCGCCGCAGGCAGTTCGCCAACGACCTCGAAGGACCGCAGCTCCTCGCGGTCTCGGCCGCCTCGAACCGCTCCAAGGGCGACCAGTCACCCGACCAGTGGAAGCCGCCGCTGCGCTCGTACTGGTGCACCTACAGCCGGGCCTGGATCGACGTCAAGTCCCGCTACGACCTCACCGTCACCGAGGCCGAACGGGACGCGCTGACCGAGATGGTGGCGACCTGCTACGGGGACACCGGGGCCTGAGTGAGCGCCGAGACCTACCAGAGCAGCGTCGTCGCCGGGCCCGGCGGGGTGATGACCGAGGAGGTCGGCGTCATCACCGGTGAGGTGACGGTGCGGACGGTGGTGGCCGGGGGCCGGGTGACGGTACGCGTGCAGTACCTGGACGCCGACGAGTGGTACGAGGTCGAGGGCAGCCCCCTGGGGCGGGCCACCGACCCCGGCCCGCGCCTCCACCAGGAGATCGTCCAGGCCGTACGGCGCGGCATGCCCGAAGGCCTGACCGGCTTCCACCCACCCACCTGAACCCGTCCACTCACCTGAACCCGTACACCACCTGACCCGTCCACTCGCTGGCCCGTCCACCCACTGGCCCGGCTCGCCAGCCCGCCGCCAGCCCGCCGCCCGACGCGCCGGGCCGGCGGCGCGCCGGCCCGGCACCCTTGTGCGGCAACGTGCCGCCTCGGCACCGCACCTGGCGACTCGTCGCGTCGGCGGCGGGGTGTAGGCGTGTTGCCTCGGCGCGCCAGGTGGCACGTCGCCTCAGCGTGCCCGGTGGCGGCGCGTTGTCTTGATGGGCCGGGTCGGCGGGCCGTTGTGCGGTGGGGCTCGGCGCAATGCGGACGGCGCCCGGGCCCTATCCGGAAACGTGCCGGGCCAGCTCCTCGGCCGTCAGCGCCGCGCCCGGCGGGGTCGGCGCAGGGTGCGCGCGCATCCCGGCGAGCACCAGGCGCGCGGCCCGCTCCCGCAGCTCCTCGCCCAACCCGGCGGGCACCGTGGGCAGCCCCCGCACGAGCAGCCCGACGACCCCCACCACATCCCCCACGCCGACGTCAGCACGCAGCGCACCCTCGTCGTGGCCGGCCCGCACGATGTCGTCGAGCACCTTGAGCAGGCGATCACGTGTCGCACCGCTCTCCGGCCCGGCGGCCGCATCGGGCGTCCGTTCGCCAGCGGCCGTGTCCGGCGTCCGCTCGCCTGCGGTCGTGCCGGGCGTCCGCTCGCCTGAGGTCGTACCGGGCGTCCGCTCGCCTGAGGTCGTGCCGGGCGTCCGTTTGCCTGCGGTCGTACCGGGCCCCCGTTCGTCCGCGGCCGCATCGCGGGTCAGCCCGTCCGAGACCGCAGCGTGCGCCGCAGCACCGCCGCCGCCCGCGTCGCGACCCCCCGCCCCCTCGACCGCCGCGAGCGGATCCAGCCCCAGCCCCGCACACCCCGCCACGAACCGGCTGAGCGCGTCGAACGCCCACGTCTCCTCCGACCGCGCCTCCTCCGCCAGTGCGATCATGCGATTCACCTGGTCGGCGAGCATGGCCCCCTGGTCCCTTCCGGCCTCCGCTGTCAGATGGCCCGGCGCGCTCATGCGGTCAGCCGCCTTCCTCTGCTCGTCCATCGGCTTCCTCACAGCAGCCTAACCCCGAGTGTGCGAGGCCCGATTTCCGCAGACCAGCCCACGCGCACGGCGCCACCATCCCGGATCTGTCGGTGCCCTCACGTTGAATGGCCCGCATGGAGACACCCACGCGCGAAGGGCCGTTCTGGGACGTGATGGCCGGCCGGGCGGCCCCGCCTCCCGCCGCCACCACCCTCGGCTGGGAGTTGCTGCACGTCGATCCCGGCCAGGGGACGATCGAGGTGGCGTTCACGGCCGGCGAGAGCTTCACCAACCCGATGGGCGTGGTCCAGGGCGGCTTCCTGGCGGCGATGCTCGACGACACGCTCGGGCCCGCGCTGGTCGCGACGCTGCCGCCCGGGCAGTTCGCGCCGACGCTCGACCTGCACGTCCAGTTCCTCCGCCCGGCCCGCCCAGGCCGGCTGGTGGGCCGGGGCAGGGTCGTACGGCGAGGGCGCCAGGTGTGCTTCATGTCCGGCGAACTGCTGGCCCCCGACGGCGAGCCCGTCGCCGTGGCCACCGCGACCGCGTACATCCAGACGATCGAACAGGCGTGACCGGCCGGGCGCGACGATCAGGCGAGCGCGGGCAGGGGCGTTTCAGGTGAGCCGTCGCCGGTAGACCTCCCTGGCGCGCTCGTACAGGGCCAGGTGGTCGCCGAGCTGCTCGGGCGTCTCGAACGTGCCGAACCTGCGCAGCACCACCTCCAGCCGGTCCAGCCAAGCCAGGCACCACCGCACGTCCGCCTCCCTGGCCACGTGCCCGCCCGCGACGTCCACGTACACCGGGCTGGTGTGGGCGTAGGCGCCGGAGCGGTGCATGCTGCGCGGGTGCGGCCCGCCGGAGGCCACGGCGACCACGTACGTCGGCTCGCGCACCGACACGAAGGCCGTCAGCCGCCCGGGCGGGCCCTGGGCCAGCACGCCGTCCGCGGTGCGGATCTCCAGCGTCTCGACCTCCGGCCCGATCGAGGAGACCGCGATCTCCACCCGCTGCCCGGGCGAGAGTTGCAGCGTGTCGCCGGGGCCGTGCCCGTTCACGGTCAGCTCCAGCCACGGCCCGGTGGTGGCGAAGGTGCGGCCGAGCAGGATGGCCTCGGCGTACGACTCGGCGGTGAGCGGGCCGGCGACGTTGGCGTACACGCGTTCCCAGCCGGGCGGGGAGGAGGCCGTGCCGCGGCGGCAGAACGACAGCACGGCGTCGGTGCCGGCCGTGACCGCCAGCCGGTTGCCCGCGCCGATCAGGCGGCGGTAGACGGCGGCGGTGGCCGCGATCGAGGAGTGGTTGAGCACGTCGAGGGTGTCGATCAGGCCGAGCGCCGCGTCGGCCACGATCTCCCTGGCCGCGCACGAGCGCCCGCGGTCGATCACGACGTCCGGCGGGTCGTCGTCGCCGAACGGCGTGTGGAACGGGTGCCCGTACCCGGTCACCCCGCCCAGCGCCCGCAGCTCCTCCAGCGCCACGGCGTTCGGCGGCCAGTCGGCCGTGCCGCGGAAGCCCGAGTGGTAGCGGCGCGGCGGCTCGCGCAGCCCGAACGCGGTGCAGTGGCCGATCACGTCGTTGCGGTACTCGACGCCGAGCCTGGCCAGGTGCCGGTCGTCGGACCACGGCAGGTCCTTGCCCGCCCAGTGCTCCAGCGCCTCCACGTCGTAGACCCGCTCGCCGGCGACGTTGCCGGCCACGAGGTTGAGCACGTGCAGGTCCTCGCCGTGCTGCGCCGCGGCGGCCAGGGCGGGCGCGGCCGGCTCCTCGCCCATCCAGTTCAGGTGGACGTGCAGGTCGCCGCCGTACCAGCCGCGGGCGGCGGCGTCGTACAGCCGCTCGGGGGCCAGCTCGACCAGCGTCGCCGCACCGGCCTCCGGGGTCACCACGATCTCGGCGGTGGTGTACTCCATGCCCCTGGCCACGCCGACGGTGATCGGCTCGGCGGGCACCTCGACCACGAGATCGTCGCCGTGGAAGTACGGCCGCCGGTGCGCGTCCCGCTTGGGCGGGACGCCCCGCGGATACCAGCCCTGCCCGTTCGCCCCCATGACGCTCCACCGGCAGGGGAACCCGGCCCGCACCCTGATCACGGCCGTCTCCGCCCGCCTGCTCAGCGGTGACAGGTCGACCGGCCGCCCGCCCACCAGCACGGACTCGGCCACCTCGACCACCTTGGCGGCGCGCGGCCCCAGGGTGTACGGGATCCCGTCCACGACCACGGTGACCGGCTCGTCCCGGCTGGAGTCGAGCAGCAGCCCCGTACGGAAGGGACTGTCGCCCAGCACCACCTGCGTGTCGGCCTCCAGCAGGCACCCCTCGGGGGTCAGGCGCAGCGCGGCCAGGTTGTCCAGCACGTCACCGCCGAGCGCGTCGCGCACGACCCGGTCGGGGTCCACCTCGCCGAGGTAGTCCTCCAGGTCCTCCGCGGGCACGCCGGGATGGTGCTCGGCCGCCTGGCGCAGGGCCGCGGCCCAGTAGCCGTAGCGGTTGTCGAGGAAGACGGTGGCCCAGGCCTGCACCACGTATCCCAGGGGCGGCTCGCCCCAGCGGACGTCGAAGGTGTTCCGCAACGATCGGTAGTCCGCCAGTGCGGCGGCGACGGCGGGAGGCAGCAGCGGATCGTCACACATCGGATACTCCCTGAAGAGGACGCGCCGTCATCGTGACACGAATCGTCCGCTGCGTCCTCCGACTCTGGGTACGGGGAGGTCATGACGCACATCATCGATCGCGAGGCCGTGCACGACCTGCTCGCCACCAGGCAGGCGCAGCTCGTCGAGGTGCTGCCGGAGCGTGAGTACCAGTGGGCGCACCTGCCGGGGGCCGTCAACCTGCCGCTGGGCCGCATCGACGGCTCGCCGCCGCTGGAGCGGGGGCGCCCGGTCATCGTGTACTGCCACGACTGGCTCTGCGACCTGAGCCCGCGGGCCGCGCACCGGCTCGAACGCCTGGGGTTCGGCGAGGTGTACGACTACGGGGTGGGCAAGATGGACTGGTTGTCCGCCGACCTGCCGTACGACGGCCACGCCGCCCTGGTGTCCAGGAACGTGCGCAGGGACCCGGTGACCGCCGGGCTGGACGACCCGCTGGGCATGCTGACCGAGCGCATCATCGCCGACCCGGCAGGGCTGGCCGTCGTGGTGGACGAGGACGACGTCGTCCAGGGCGTGATCGGCTCGCGCGAGCTCAGGGGCGGTGACCTCGACGGCACCGCCGAGAGCGTCATGCGGGTCGGCGCCACCACCGTGCGCCCGAGCGAGGAGATCGACCCGCTGGTCCAGCGCATGGACCAGGCGAAGGTGGACCACGTGGTGGTCACCCAGGCGGACGGGACCCTGGTGGGCCTGTTCGGCCTCGGCGACACCCGCCCGCCCGAGAACGACTCCGACCAGGGCTGACGGTCCCGGCCCCGACCCGCCGGCCCGGTCCCGACCCGCCGACGGATCCACCGGTCAGGCCGGGACCCCGCCCGGCCGGGGCGTCAGGTCCGGCGGTCGAGGCGGAACGTCGGGTGCCCGGGCTTGCCCGGCTGGGCGTCCAGCGACTTGTCATCGAGGATCGGCACCGCGTCCTCGGCGACGAACACGCGCACGTCCTCCTTCTCCACCACCTGGTCACCGGCCTGTGGGGTGCTCGCGAGCGAGACCTCCAGCGTGCCCGCCTCGTCGGCCTTGGGCGAGATGCGCAGGCCGGCATCGGGAGGCACGTCCTCCCCGACCATGAGATCCCGGATGGCCTCCACGGCGTTGTCGGTCAAAGTCAGCACGGCCTGCTCCTTCACTTGCGGGAGAACTCCGCCTCCCCCGCCTCCACCAGCCCAAACACCGCCCCGGCATGCTCGGGCGGGTCCCGGGTAGGCGCAGCGGCATGGGTAAGAAGGATGGAGCCGTGCTGGACGTCCTGCTCGACCGCTACGGCCGCACGTACGCGGCCGAAGCCGGCATCAAGCTGGCCGACCAGCCGAAACCGCTCTACCAGCTTCTCGTCCTGGCCACCCTGCTCAGCGCGCGCATCTCGGCCGAGGTCGCCGTGGCCGCCGCCAAGGAGCTGTTCGCGGCCGGGTACGGCACGCCCAAGGGCATGCGCGAGGCGAGCTGGCAGGACCGGGTGGACGCGCTGGGCCGCGGCCACTACCGCCGCTACGACGAGCGCACCGCCACGATGCTCGGCGACGGCGCCGACCTGATCATCGACCGCTGGAAGGGCGACCTGCGCCGCCTGCGCGACGAGGCGGGCGGCGACGAGCGGCGGCTCATGGACCTGCTGATGGAGTTCCCCGGCATCGGGCCGACCGGGGCCGACATCTTCCTGCGCGAGGCCCAGGCCGTCTGGCCGCAGGTCGCGCCGCACCTGGACAAGCGGGTGCTGGACGGCGCGGGCAAGCTCGGGCTGCCCCGCCAGGCCCGCCCGCTGGCGGAGCTGGCGCACTCGGGCGACGAGCTGGCCCGCCTGTCGGCCGCCCTGGTGCGGGTCTCGCGCAGCAAGAAGTCGGTGGACGCGGTCAAGTCCGCGGCGGCGGCCGGGTGAGCACCTGTTAGGTTCGATCACATGGGTGAGTTTGTGAGCGTCGAGGTGGCCGACCAGATCGCCACGATCCGTCTCGACCGGCCGAAGATGAACGCCCTCAACGGCCAGGTCCAGGGTGAACTCGCCGAGGCGGCGGGCATCGTGGACGCCGACCCGCAGGTGCAGGCGGTGATCCTGTACGGCGGGGAGCGGGTGTTCGCCGCCGGGGTGGACATCAAGGAGATGGCCGACATGTCGTACGCCGACATGGCCGCCCACTCCGGCACGCTCCAGGCCTGCTTCACCGCGGTCGCGAAGATCGGCAAGCCGGTCATCGCCGCGATCACCGGCTACGCCCTGGGCGGCGGCTGCGAGCTGGCCCTCTGCGCCGACTTCAGGGTCGCGGGCGAGTCGGCCAAGCTGGGCCAGCCGGAGATCCTGCTCGGGATCATCCCCGGCGCGGGCGGCACCCAGCGGCTGCCCCGCCTGGTCGGGCCCGCCCGCGCCAAGGACCTCATCTTCACCGGGCGTCACGTGGGGGCCGCCGAGGCGCTGGCCATCGGGCTGGTCGACCGGGTGGTGCCGGACGAGCAGGTCTACACCGCGGCTCTCGAGTGGGCCGCCACCTTCGTGGGCGGGCCGGCGATCGCGCTGCGCGCCGCCAAGCAGGCCGTGGACCACGGGCTCGAGACCGACCTCGACAGGGGGATGGAGATCGAGCGCCTGCAGTTCTCCGGCCTCTTCGCCACCGAGGACGCCAAGATCGGCCTGCGCGCGTTCGCGGAGAAGACCAAGCCCAAGTTCACGGGCCGGTAGGCAGGCCCAGACGAACAGCTCGCCGATGGTCAGGGCGGTCGCCGCGCGATGTGGACCGGCCACGTGGCGGGCGACATGGTCTCCTCCAGAACCGGGCAGATCGCCTGCCGCGCCGGGTGCAACGAGAAGTCAACGCATTCGGTAAGGGTCGTCCATTTCGATGTTGGTTTGCCACTATGGTGGCGTTTCATGATGCGCGTCCCCGTCCCTGCCCGGCTCAGAAAGGCCGTGCGCAGATGGTTCGACTCCCGGTACATCTCCATCGCCGATCACCGCCAGGACATCCGGGACGCGCTCTGGGAGGTCCAGACCCTGCGGCGGGAGATGGCGACCCTGCAGAACGAGGTCGAACGGCTGCGGAGCGCCCGCCCGGCGGCGGCCCCCAAGCCTGACCCGGCGCTCAGGGCCAAGCTCGACGACACCCACCGGCTCGCCCAGGAGACGGCCAAGGCGCTGGACGGCGTGCTGCAGAACGAGGTCCTGGTCTGGCAGGCCATCGACGACCTGCGGGCCCGCCGCGACGAGCCGGGCAGGCCCGAGGAGCAACCGTGCGCGTGACCTGGAGCGCCGGCACGACCCTGACCTTCCGGCTCGACCCGGAGGACGAGATCACCGGCCAGGCGTCCGACGAGTACCCGATCAAACTGGCCACCAACTCGTGCTCCATCGGCGGGGTCCCCGGCGACGCGCACCCCGACCTGTACGCCGTGGCGGCCTGGACGATCGTCGCGCCCTGGACCAGGAGGCGGATGACGTTCGACCGGGCCGTCTCGGCGGAGCTGGCGCAGGCGCTGCACGACGGCTGGGGGGTCGAGGCGGGGCCGGTGGGCGCGCAGCCCCGGCGGCCGGGTGCCAGGCTGGCGATCTCCTACAGCGGCGGCGCGGACTCCGTGGCGGCGGCGACGATCTTCCCCGAGGCCCCGTTCGTGCACTTCCGCCGGGTCGCCCACCCGCGCGTCCCGAACCGCTGGCCGCACTACCGCTCCGACGTGCTGGCCAAGCTGGCCGCGCGGACCGGCCGCGAGCTGAGCACGGTCACCTCCGACCTGGAGTACACCCTCGCCGAGCCCCGCCCCGGCTATCCCGAGCACCACGCGGTGGCCGCCGGCGCCCTGCTCCTGGCCGACCGGCTCGAGCTGGGCGGCCTGGGCTTCGGCTACGAGATGGGCTCCCGCTGGCTCGGCGGCGGCCGCTACCTGTGGCGCTTCACCCCCGACAACCCGATGTGGGCCCCTCACGGCAGGTGGGGCCGCCTGTTCGCCGCCGCGGGGGTGCACATCGTGCTGCCCGTGGGCGGCGTGAGCGAGGCCGTCACCATGCGCCTGGCCCTGGGCTCGCCGCTCAGGGAGCAGGTGCGCTGGTGCCTGCGCGGCACCGACGGCCCGTGCCGCAACTGCGGCAAGTGCCTGTACAAGGAGCTCATCCAGGCCGCCGTGGAGCGCCGCCCGCTCGACACGCCGATCACCGCCGACCGCCCCATGGCCCGCAAGTACCTCAAGAAGCCGCCGTACGGGGGCCAGGAGATGATCCAGTACGGGCTGGCCCGCGTTCCCGGGATCGAGAACACGCTGTTCGCCCCGGCGCTCGACTACTTCGACGTCTCGGAGGAGTCCACGAGCTGGCTGGACCGCTGCTACCCGCCGGCCCTGGAGGAGATCCCGGAGCGGTGGCGGGCGCAGGCGGCGGCGTTCATGGAGGAGAACGTCGGGCTGATGACGGAGTCCGAGGTGCGCAGGGTCGAGTCGTGGGGGAGCGCGTGAAGGTCTATCTGTCGGTCGACATGGAGGGCGTGACGGGTCTGACCGACCCCGAGGAGATGCACGCCGGCCAGCGCGGGTACGAGCGGGGCTGCGAGCTGATGACGGCCGACGCGAACGCTGCCGTCGAGGGCGCCTTCGAGGCGGGCGCGAGCGGCGTGCTGGTCAACGACGCCCACGGCTCCACCAAGAATCTCCGCATCGACCTCCTCGACCCCCGGGCGAGCCTGATCAGGGGGCCTGGCAAGGCGCAGCGCATGGCGCACGGGCTCGACGGCTCGTTCCAGGCGGCGGGCTTCGTGGGGTACCACGCCCGCGCCGGCGTGCCGCACGGGGTGCTCAACCACACGTGGATGGGCAAGGAGATCCAGAACGTCTACCTCAACGGCGAGCTGTGCGGCGAGACGCGGCTGGTCGCGGCCTGCGCCGGGTTCCACGGGGTGCCGGTGGTGCTGGTGACCGGGGACGAGGCCGTGGGCGAGGAGGCCCGCGAGCTGCTCGGCGACGTCGAGACCGTCGCGGTGAAGAAGGGGATCGGCAAGTTCTCGGCCGAGCTGCTGCCGCCGAGCGTCGCCCAGACCCGGATCCGTGAGGCCACGGCTCGGGCGCTGGGGCGGTTGAACGACTTCACGCCGTACGTGGTGGAGGCGCCGTACACGCTCGGGGTGGAGTGGAACTCCACCGCCATCGCCGCGGCCGTGTCACTGATCCCGGGCGTGACGACGGCGGGCCCGCGGCACACGGAGTTCAGCACCGGCGACTTCAACCAGATCATGGCCCTGTTCGGCCTGTTCGCCTCCATCGCCGGCCAGGTCGCCTGCGGCAGCGGGCCCTATGGCTGACAGCCCCGGCTCCGAGAGCCCTGGGCCCGACAGTCCTGCGTCTGACAGCCCTGCGTCTGACAGCCCTGTGTCCGGGAGCCCTGTGTCCGGGAGCCCTGTGTCCGGGAGCCCTGTGTCCGAGGGCTCCGGGGCCAGGAGCAGGGGCGGCGTGCTGACCCGGCGGGGGCTGCTCGTCGGGATCGGGGCGGCCGGTGGCGCGGGCGCCATGTACGCCGCGATGGGCGCGCTCGGCCTGGCCCCCGCCGGGCAGGACAAGGAGTACACGCCGCCGCGCCAGGGCGACTTCACGCTGAGCGGCAGGGCCTCGGCCAAGGTCGTGATCATCGGCGCGGGTGTGGCCGGGCTGACCGCCGCGTACGAGCTGGGCAAGGCCGGCTACGACTGCACGCTGCTCGAAGCCCGGCAGAAGCCCGGCGGCCGGAACCTCACGCTGCGGGCCGGCGACCGCCTGACCGAGCTGAACGGTCCTGCCCAGGACGTGAGGTTCGGCCCGGGCGTCTACTTCAACGCCGGCCCCGGCCGCATCGCCCAGTGGATGGTGACCCTCGACTACTGCCGCGAGCTGGGCATCCCCATCGAGACCTTCATCAACAACAACGCCTCGGCCTACGTCCACACCAACGGCCAGACGGTCAGGGCCCGCACCGCCCGAGCCGACATGTACGGATATATCGCCGAACTCCTGGCCAAGGCCACGAACCTCGGCGCCCTGGACAAGGCGCTCACCAAGGACGACAGGGAACGCCTGCTGGAATTCCTCAGGCGGTTCGGCGACCTGGGCCCGAAGCTCGACTACGAGGGCTCCGCGCGCCGCGGTTTCATGAAATTTCCGGCCATGGACGGTGGGATCCCCATGCCCGACCCCGGCACCCTCCACCAGGTCCTCGCCGCCGGCACCGGCCGCGCCATCACCAACGACTTCGGCTACGAGCAGGCCACCCCCATGTTCCAGCCCGTCGGCGGCATGGACGCCATCGTCACCAAGCTCCAGCAGGCCATCGGCCAGGACAGGATCAGGACAGGCGCCAAGGTCACCGGCATCACCACCCTGGACGACGGCGTCGAGGTCACCTACACCGGCGGCACGCTCAAGGCCGACTACTGCATCGCCACCCTCCCGCCCCACCTCCTCGCCAAGATCCCGCACAACCTCGGCGCCCGGATCACGGCCGCGCTGAGCACCCCCGTCCCGATCGCCGCAGGCAAGATCGGCCTGGAGTACGGCAGGCGCTGGTGGGAGCTGGAGGACCGTATCTACGGCGGCGTCACCGAGACCGACCTGGACATCACCCACATCTGGTACCCGTCGCACGACTACCACGCCGAGCGCGGCCTGCTCGTCGGCTACTACAACACCGAGCGCGCCGCCGAGCTGTACGGCGCCCTCACCCCGGAGGACAGGCGGCGCAGGGCGCTCACCCAGGGCAAGAAGATCCACGGCGAGAAGTACCGCCAGAACCTGCTGTCCAGCGTCTCCATCGCCTGGGAACGCCAGGAGCACATCCAGGGCGGCTGGGTGCGCTGGCCGTCCGTTGATTCGTCCTTCACTCTTCTGCAACGCCCCGCGGGGAGGGTCTACTTCGCGGGCGACTGGCTCACCCATCTGATCGCCTGGCAGGCGGGGGCCATGGAGTCCGCCCGCGGCGCCGTCACCCAACTGCACAGGAGAGTCCTGCAGTCTCCGTGACGTCGCCCGCTGCTCCCGGGAGCGCAAGTAGGCTCCTGGGAGAGGCGATCGAGGAGATGGAATGACGTTGCGCTGGGTGCCCGCGACCGGACGGACCGACCTGCTGGCCGATCCGGTGGCCCGTGCCGTGCCGAACGTGGAGGGCGTCGAGGTGGCCGAGATCGATCCCGATCTGGCCGACACGGCGGCGTTCTGCGAGAAGTACGGCGTGACCCTCGACGAGTCGGCCAACTGCGTCGTCGTGGCGGCCAAGCGGGGCGGCGAGACGCGTTATGCCGCGTGCATGGTGCTCGCGACGATGCGCGTCGATGTGAACGGCGTGGTGCGCAGGCACCTCGACGCCCGCAAGGCCAGCTTCGCCCCGATGGCGGAGGCGGTCGAGCTGACCGGCATGGAGTACGGCGGCATCACGCCCCTCGGCCTGCCCGAGGAGTGGCCGATCCTGGTCGACACGCACGTCGCGGAGCACCCGAGGGTGGTGATCGGCAGCGGTGTACGCAGGTCGAAGCTGGCCGTCTCCGGCGCCGCGCTGGCCGGGCTGAAGAGGGCAGAGGTGCTCTCGCTGGGCGGCTGAAGGCAAACTGAGGCCGATTCGAGACCGTTGGATGGGAAACCGATGAGGCCGTTCTGGACGTTGTACGAGTGGGAATGTGGCCTCATGGTTCATCTCGTGGGCGGGGATTAAGCCGGTATGGTGCTTCATGCCATGAACGATGACCGACTAGGCCCTTACCGGCTGCTCAGGCGGCTCGGTGAAGGCGGGATGGGCGTTGTCCACCTCGCTGTCGACCCCCAGGGGCGGCAGGTGGCCATCAAGGTCCTGCGCGGAGAGGTCGCCGGTGACGAGGTCGCCAGGCGACGGCTTTCGCGCGAGGTCGAGACCATGCGCCGGGTGCGCAGCAAGTACATCGCCGAGGTGCTCGACGCCGATGTGACCGGTCATCGTCCGTACATCGTCACGCGTTACGTGCCAGGGCCGCCGCTCGACGAGATCGTCAAGAACGACGGGCCGCTCGACCTGCCCGCGCTGCTCAGGATCGCCCACGGGGTGGCCTCGGCGCTGGCCGTCGTGCACTCGGTGGGCGTGATCCACCGCGACCTCAAGCCCGGCAACGTGCTGATCCTCGACGGCGAGCCGGTCCTCATCGACTTCGGCATCGCCCAGGCGGTCGACGCGACGCGGCTGACGCAGACCGGCATGTTCATCGGCACGCCCGGCTACCTCGCGCCCGAGATCATCGAGGGCCAGGAGGCGGGCCCCGAGGTCGACATCCACGCGTGGGCCGGCACGCTGCTGTACGCGGGCACGGGCCAGCCGCCCTTCGGCAAGGGCACGCTGGAGATGATCTTCTACAACATCACCGCGGGCAAGGCCGACATCAGCGCCGCCCCCGCCGAGCTGCGGCCGCTGCTCAAGGCGGCCTTCCAGCGCAACCCGGCCAAGCGGCCCAAGGCCGCCGAGCTGGCCGAGCAGATCGCCCGGATGTTGCCCAAGCCGGCGCAGAGCTCCTCACCCGACGAGATCTCCACCGTGCCGCGCCCGGAGCCGCGCCCGGAGCCGCGCCCCGAGCCGGTCGCGCCGCCCCAGGTGACGGAGCGGCCGTCCTACGAGATCTCCACGCCGCCGGTCACGCCCAAGCGGCTGCTGGAGAACCAGGAGCAGCCGGCCGCGCCGCCGCAGCCGCAGGAGCAGCAGTACGTCTCGCTGCTGCCCAACCAGCCCGACCCGTGGCCGACCAGGAGGGTCTCGCCGGAGGAGCTGCGGCAGATCCAGCGCGAGGCCGGGGTCTACCCGCCGCAGTCGCCGCCGGCTACCGGCAACGGCCCGGCCGCGCCCGCGCATGGCGAGACCGACGTGCCCACGCGGCGGGTGCGCCCCGAGTCGCCCGACTACCGCAGGATGAACCCGGGCCCGCAGTCGGGCCCGAACCTCGGCAGGCCCGTCGTCGGCCCCGACGGCCGGCCGGAGACACCCGACTACGGCCGGCCCAACCCGATCCCGGTGCAGCCGCCTCCCTACATCCCGGCCCAGCCGCAGTTCCCGCCCGCCCAGCCGGACCGGCTGAGCACCAAGCGGGAGCCGTTCATCCCGGGCGCGCAGCCGGGCAAGCCGCTGCAGCGTTCCAGGGCGTACGGCGTGGCAGGCGCCATGCTGCTGATCCTGATGATCGTCGCGGCCGTGTTCAAGCCCGTGCTGGTGGCGATCGTGGCGATCCCTGTCGCGGTCCTGCTGCGCGCGGCCGACCTAGCGCAGCCCCAGCTCGCCGCCCGGCGGGCGGCGGGCGCGGCGGCGTTCGACGTGGTCAGGGTGTTCGCCTACCCGGGCGCGCTGGCCAAGTCGGCGGGCATCACGCTGGCGCTGGTGCTCTACGCGCTGATCCTGGGGCTCCCGGTCACCCTGCTGCTCACCGTGGTGGCCGGGATGGACTCCTACTACGCCCTGGCGTGGGGCGCGGCGATCGCGCTGTGGACGGTCTGCGCGGGCCCCGGGGTCGAAGGTCCGGGCAAGCAGATGCGCAGAACGCTCTCATCGCTCGTACCCTCGAGAACAGCGGCGATGGTGATGGCGGGAGTTCTCGCGGCGGGTGCCGCGCTCTCGCTGGGCCTCGCATCCAGCACGTTCGGGGACAAGCCTGAGGGGGAGGCCGTATGGACTCCGCTGGACGTCGGAGAAGTGGCCGAGCAGCTCAACCAGCTAGGGGGGAATTCCGGGGGATGACGCGGGGAAGGTGGCGATGAGCACCCAAGCACCAGAACGCCTCGGCCCGTATCGCCTCGTCAGGAAGATCGGCGAGGGTGGCATGGGGGTCGTCCATCTCGGCCTCGACGGTGAGGGACGCGAAGTCGCCATCAAGGTGCTGCATCCCCACGTGGCCGCCGACCTCAAGGCACGCGACCGGCTGACCCGCGAGGTCGAGACGATGCGGAGGGTGCGCTCCCCGTTCGTCGCGGAGGTGATCGACGCCGAGCTCGTCGGGAGCCAGCCGTACGTGGTGACCCGCTTCGCCCCGGGCCGGACCCTGGAGGACACCGTGCTGGCCGAGGGCCCGCTGGAGGCCCGCCAGGTCATCCAGCTCGCCCAGGGGCTCTGCCGGGCGCTGGTGGCCATCCACGCGGCCGACGTGATCCACCGCGACTTCAAGCCGTCCAACGTCATGCTGGTCGACGAGCGGCCGCTGGTCATCGACTTCGGCATCGCCCACCTGGTCAACGCCACGCGGCTGACGCAGACGGGCATGTTCGTGGGCACGCCCGGCTACCTGGCGCCCGAGATCATCCGCGACTCCGAGATCACCCAGGCGGCCGACGTGCACGCGCTGGCCTCGACGGTGTTCTTCGCCGCGACCGGCGCGCCGCCGTTCGGCACGGGCACGTTCGAGTCCGTCTGCTTCAACATCATGGAAGGGCGGGCGCAGATCGACAAGGCGCCCGCGTGGCTGCGCGGCTGGCTCAGCCGGGCGCTGCAGGTCGAGCCGTCGGACCGGCCGGGCGCCCAGGAGCTGCTGCGGATGGCCAAGGCGCTGGACCCGTCGGTGACGACGTTCAACGAGGGGCCGACGGGGACGAAGCCGGTGGGCCGTACGCGGACCATGGACACGTTCTCCGACCTGCTGCCGCCGGTCGAGTACGGCCAGGCCGCGCCGCCGCCCTCCCCGACGCGGCACGAGGAGCGGCCCAAGCGCAGGGAGGAGCGGCCCAAGCGCCGCGAGGAGCGGCCGCCGCCGTACGTGCCCGCGCCGATGCCCGCCAGGCCCGCGCCGCATCCCGACCAGCGCGTGGCCGGCTACCCGCCGCCCGACCGGCGGCTGGTCCCGGCGCCCACCTCGCCGTCGCCGGTGCGGCCCTACACCCCGCCGCCGCAGTACACGCCGCCCTCGGAGCGGAAGCGGTACCTGTTCGGCAGCCAGGTGGTCGGGTTGCTGCTGCTGGTCACGCTGGTGGCGCTGACCGTCATGATGCCGGTCATGGCCGGAGCGGTGGCCGTCGCGCTCGCGTTCGTGCTGCGCATCGGCGAGTACCTCTTCGGCGACCTGGTCAAGCGCCGCCAGGTGCGCGGGAGCAGCGCGGCCGACCCGCTGCTCGCCCTGGTCGGCACGCCGTGGGCGCTGGTCAGGTCCGCGCTCGTGACGGTGGTGCACGTGCCGCTGGCGCTGCTGTTCGGCATCTGCGTCTGGGGCGTTCTGTACTGGGCCGGGCAGATGGGCGTGAACGAGGCCGCGGCGTACGCGGCGGGCGCCTTCACCGCGGGGCTGTTCGTGCTGCCCGGAGGCAGCGCGCCCCGCAAGGCCGTCACGCGTACGCTCACCGGCGTGCTGCGCAGCCCCGGCGCCGCCCTGGTGGCGGTCGTGCTGGTGGGCACGGCGGCGCTGTTCGCGGTGATGTTCGCGCTGGGCCAGGACACCTCGTGGGCGCCCTGGCGGGCGCCGGAGTCGGTGGTCAACGATCTGGCGAGCGAGGCGAGGCAGAGCACGATCGGCCTGATCACGGGGCTGATCGGCGATCTGCTCAAGGAGCTGGGGCTGGGGTGGCTGAATCCCTGGTCCTGAGTGTCCCCGCCGTTCCCCCGGGGGAGAGATGAGGTATGAGCGAGCGCCTCGGCCCGTACGAGCTTCTCTCCCGTCTGGGGGCCGGCGGATTCGGCGAGGTGCACCTGGCGCTCGACCCTGAGGGCCGGACGGTCGCGGTCAAGGTCCTGCATCCGCACGTCGCCGCCGACGGCGTGGCGCTGGCGCGGCTGGCGCGCGAGGTGGAGACCATGCGCATGGTCGGCGGGCCGCACATCGCGGAGGTGCTCGACGCCTCGCTGGAGGGCCCGAGGCCCTACCTCGTCACCCGGTACGTGCAGGGCCGCCCGCTCAGCTCCGTCCCCCTGCCCGTGGCGGACCTGCGGCGGCTGGCCTCGGGGCTGGCCGACGCGCTGCTCGCGATGCACGAGGCCGGGGTCGTGCACCGGGATCTCAAGCCCGCCAACGTGATGATGACCGAGGGCGAGCCGGTGGTGATCGACTTCGGCATCGCCAGCGCGCTCGACTCGCTGTCGGTCACCGCCTCCGGCGCGGTGGTCGGCACGCCCGGTTACCTGGCCCCCGAGGTGCTCGAAGGGCGGGCCGTGGGCGTGGAGGCCGACGTGTTCGCCTTCGGGGCGACGCTGGCGTACGCGGCCACCGGGCGGCAGCCGTACGGGCAGGGGCCCGCCTCCGCGGTCGCCTACCGGGTCGTGCACCATCCGCCCGATCTGGAGGGCGTGCCGGAGTGGCTGGAGCCGTTGTTACGCGAGTGCCTGACCACCGATCCGGCCGCGCGGCCCACGGCCGCGCAGATCTGCGCCAGGCTGGGCGTCGCACCGGTCCCGCACGCGCCGCGCGCCACTCCCCGGCCCGCCTCCGACGAGATGAGCACCATGGAGTGGCGGCCCGGCAAGGAGCGTTACCGCCGTTCGGTCGAGGAGTCGAGGGCCAGGCACCGGGAGAAGGTGCGCAGGCGCTGGCTGATCGGCTCGGGGCTGTTCGTGTCGCTGCTGGCGGCCGCCGCCCGGGAGCCGCTGCCCGAGGTGTCGCTCTTCCTGCTGGCGGCGTACGCGCTGGGTGTCGTGTCCGACGCCGGGGTGGCGCTGTTCTCCCGCAGCCCGTTCAAGCGGGGTCGCCTGATCGCCGATGTGGTGAGCGTGGCGGGGGCGGTCGGCCTCTGCTTCGGGCTGGCGGCGACGTTCAGCACCTTCACCCTGGCGCTGTTCGCGGGCACCGCTCTGGTGGTGGGTGTCGTGTTCCTGCTGTCCGCATGAGCAGCAACCGAATAAAGTTCGGTATGGTAGTGGTGGTTACGCGCGGATCACACGTGCTGCTGGTTTGCGCGTAAGCTACCCATGGGTAACATAACCGCGAACCACGGCAGACCCTCTGTCGGATGCCCGGCGGGCACCTGGCAGTCTGGACAGATGCATTTCGGCGCCCACCGCAGCGAGGCGGGGGCGCACGCGAACTACGGGAGGTCGGCCACCGGCCATGAACATCGTCGTCTGCGTGAAGCAGGTCCCCGACACGGCGACCGAGCGCAAGCTGCGGTCCGATGACAACACGCTCGACCGCGACGCCGCTGACGGCGTGGTCAACGAGCTTGACGAGTACGCGGTCGAAGAGGCGCTGAAGCTCAAGGAGGCCCACGGCGGTGAGGTGACCGTCCTGACCATGGGCCCCGGCAAGGCGACCGACACCATCCGCAAGGCACTGGCCATGGGCGCCGACAAGGCCGTCCATCTGAGCGACGACGCGCTGCACGGCTCCGACGCGCTGTCCACCTCGTACGCGATGGCCCAGGTGCTCAAGAAGATCGGGTTCGACCTGGTCGTCCTGGGCTCCGAGTCGACCGACGCGCGCACCGGTGTGCTGGCCGCGATGCTGGCCGAGCGGCTCGGTGCGTCCCAGCTCACGCTGGCCAACAAGGTCGAGGTCGACAAGGGCGCGATCACGATCCAGCGGCTGACCGACTACGGCTACGACCGCGTCGAGGCTCCGCTGCCCGCCGTCGTCTCCGTGGTGGAGAAGATCAACGAGCCCCGCTACCCCTCGTTCAAGGGCATCATGGCGGCCAAGAAGAAGCCGGTCGAGACGCTCGCCATCGGCGACGCCTCCATCGACGCGGCGCAGGTCGGCCTGGCTGCCGCCTGGTCCGAGGTCGTCGACTTCGCCGCGGCCCCGCCGCGCGCGGCCGGCACGATCGTCAAGGACGAGGGTGACGGCGGCGAGAAGGCGGCCGACTTCCTGGCGTCCAAGAAGTTCATCTGAGAACGGGGGTTAAACGGAAATGTCGGAAATTCTCGTTCTCGTTGAGCACGCCGAAGGCGAGGTCAAGAAGGTCACGCTCGAGCTGCTGACCCTGGCCCGCTCCCTCGGCACGCCCGCCGCCGTCTGGGCAGGCCCCGGCATCACGCCCGAGGCCAAGGCCCGCCTGGCCGAGTACGGCGCCGAGAAGATCTACGTCGCCGGCGCCGGCGACATCGTCGACTACGTGGTCGCCCCCAAGGCCGAGCTGCTCGCCCAGCTCGTCGCCGGCAAGTCGCCCGCGGCGGTGCTGGTGGCCGCCACGGCCGAGGGCAAGGAGATCGCGGGCCGCCTGGCCATCAAGACCGACTCGGGTGTCATCACCGACGCCGTCGGCCTGAGCGAGGGCTTCGTCGCCGACCAGTCCATCTTCGGCGGCGGCGTCAACGTGCACTCCCGGGTGCGCAAGGGCACGCCCATCGTCGCCGTACGCCCCAACTCCACCGCCCCCGTGGCCGCCGCGGGCGCCGGGACGGAGGAGGAGGTCTCGGTCACCCTCTCCGACGCCGCGAAGGCCGCCCGCGTGGTCGAGCGCGTCAAGCAGGAGAAGGGCGCCCGGCCCGAGCTGACGGAGGCCGCCATCGTCGTCTCCGGCGGTCGCGGCGTCGGCTCGGCCGAAAACTTTTCGGTCATCGAAGGCCTCGCCGACGCCCTCGGCGCCGCGGTGGGCGCCTCCCGCGCCGCCACGGACGCCGGCTGGTACCCGCACCAGTTCCAGGTGGGCCAGACGGGCAAGACGGTGTCTCCGCAGCTGTACATCGCGGCCGGGATCTCGGGCGCCATCCAGCACCGGGCCGGCATGCAGACGGCCAAGACGATCGTGGCCATCAACAAGGACCCCGAGGCCCCGATCTTCGAGCTGGCGGACTACGGCGTGGTGGGCGACCTCCACCAGATCGTGCCCCAGCTCACCGAGGAGGTCAACAAGCGCAAGTAGGGGTGATCCGGGGGTAGCGGCGCGGTCTTCCCGCCTCGGCGCCACGCGTTCGGGGCCCAGACCGTGACTTCGGGGGGCGCGAGCCCCTCGACGTGTCCCCCGGACCTCCGCCTGCGTGATCCCGGCGGCACTACCGTTGCCCGAGGAATCCTGGCTCACCCGTATCGGTGGGAAAGGCGGGACGAGATGTAGCGATGATTACATCGACTAGTCATCGCATCGGCGATTCGACTGGTTGAAGAAGTCATCGCTACATCCCCAGGCTTCGCCGGCCAAGCCTGTGATCGCCGGGCTCATGCCGTCCGACTGTGCGTCAAGGTGCCGTAGCAAGATGCGGTCGCATCCACGGGTACGGATCGGCGAGTGGGGTTCGCCTTGCTCGACGGCCTTGTTGAATGCGCTGCAACGGTTCGCCTGCCGTGTAGAAGCGTCCTCTTCCGCTGCCGTGTGCGATGAGGACTCCGGCGTTGGCCAGAGCGGCCAGATCGCGGGTGGCGGTCTGGTCCTCGACACCGGTGCGCTTGAGATAGCCGGCGCGCCTGACTCGGTAGCCCAAGACAGCTTCGAACATGGCATCGATCGAGCGTTCGGGCAGCGCATGTTCGGCGATGAGGGCGTCAAGCTCGGACCACGTGACTCCGGCCTCCTCGATCCGTCGAGCCACGGTCTGGGCCTGCATGTGGTGCGCACGCAGATTGAACGACAGCCAAAGATTCGCATCGTCGCGTGGTCGCCAGGAACCGTGCCCCGTGAGGGCCAGGGCGGAGTAGTAGTCCTCGGTATTTGCTCCAAGCCATTCCTCGATGCTGGAGAACTCGGGCTCCCCGATATCGGATCTGGTGAGCACGGATGTCGCAAGGGCGCGAGCCATGCGCCCGTTGCCGTCGCGAAAGGGGTGGATCATCACCAGATTCAGGTGCGCCATGGCGGAGCGTACGATCGGATCGATCTCTGGCTCGGCATGCAGGCTCTCGACCAGCGCCTCCATGAGCGCAGGGACGTTCGCGGCATCAGGACCCTCATAGACCACGCGGTCTGTGCGGTCGTCATGCACAAAGACGGGCCCCTTGCGATACCGGCCGGGCGACTTCGATGGTTCATGTCGAAGCATCATGTAGTGCATCGCGCGAATCTCTGTGGAGTCGAAAGTCGAATAGTCCTCTTCACCCATCGCCAGCACGTAGCCCAAGGCGTGCCGGTATCCCTGGATCTCCAGGAAAGTCCGTTCATCGGCGCTGATCGGCTCGGCATCATCGAGCGCAGCGGCGGCGTCGTCCTCGGCGACCCGGTAGCCCTCGATGCTGTTGGATCCCCGAATCGCTCGCGCCAACGCGGATCGGCGCAGGTTGCCTTCCCAACGTTTGGGTGTTCGCAGGACGTGCCGGAGCTTCTTGCGCATCTCATGGATCTCGGCCAGCACGGCTCGATCCTCTGAGCTCAGGGCGGGCGTTCTGTAGATCGGCGGATGTAGCGATGAGGACTTCATCTAGTCATGATAGCTAGGCTAAGGCTACTTCAATTAGACATTGCTTCATCGGCGACCCCGCCGGTAGGAGTGGAACGTTGCCGTTGAGCGCGATTCGCGTCCACCAGTGCCGGCCCGCCGTCCCGTCGTGACGACGATTCTGGTGCATGGCTCACCCGATGAACTGGTGATCGGACAGGACCCGGCCGTCGCCGTCCAGGGTCAGGACGTCCAGACCGCCGCCGACGGCCTCGCCCGTACGGACCGACACCATCGACCACCGGACGCCGACCACGCGCGGCAGCAGCAGGACCGCCTGCCCGGCCGCCTCGAAGACGTGCTCGCCCGGCTCCACGAACATCTCGTAGGCACGCGTCACCCGGGCGTCCAGGGCATCGTGGCCGTGGACCTCCAGCGGCGGTGCGGGGAAGGCGATGGCCGCGGCGGCGTCGCGGATCGCCTCGGGCGGGTCGACCAGGACGTGGACGGCGTCCTTCGCCCACAGCTCGCGGATGAGGGCGCTGCGCGCCGCCGGGTCGGGCTCGTTCCACTGGGCGACGTAACGGCCGGCCCACTGCTGCACGTCGAAAGCGTTGCTCATGCCCGGCAGTCTGCGGCCAAGCCCTGCGGTCCCGCGATTCCCCGCAGGGAATCGCGCAGCCGCCGGCGTGCAGTATGAATGGGGGCATGACGGTGCCGACGAAGCCTGATCGGTTCGCCCGCGAGCTGCGGCGATGGCGGACGCGCCGCCGCTTCAGCCAGCTCGACCTGGCGATCAGGGCCGACACCACACAGCGCCACCTGAGCTTCCTGGAGCAGGGGCGATCCCGGCCGGGGCGGGCCATGGTGGTGCGGCTGGCCGAATCACTGGACCTGTCGCTGCGGGAGCGGAACGGGCTGCTGCTCGCTGCCGGCTTTGCCCCCGTCTACACCGAGTCGAGGCTGGACGCGCCCGAGCTCGGCCCGGTGCGCGAAGCGCTGGAACGCATCCTCGAGGGGCACCTGCCGTACCCGGCGGCCGTCGTGCGGCCGTACGGGGAGCTGGTCGCCGCCAACGCGGCGTTCGGGGTGCTGGGCGAGGGGGTCGCGCCCGCGCTGCTGGAGCCGCCGGTCAACGTGCTCCGGCTCGCCCTGCACCCGGAAGGGATGGCCCGCCGGGTGGAGAACCTGGCCGAGTGGGGGCGCCACATCACGGGCAGCCTACGCGAGCAGGCGCTGCGCAGCCCCGATCCGGGGCTCGACGAGTTCATCGCCGAGCTGGACGGGTACCTGCCGGAGCTGGATCCGCCGGCCGAGCACCTCGGCTTCGCGGTGCCGCTGCGGTTGCGGGCGCCGGAGGGGGAGTTGCGGCTGATCAGCACCTTGACGTCGTTCGCGACCGCCGTCGACGTCACGCTTTCCGAGCTGCGGCTCGAAGCGTTCCTGCCCGCAGACGAGGCCACGGCGAAGATTCTCAGGCAGCGTGCCGCCACTGCTCGCGGATGAGGGCGAGATCCGCGGGTAGCGCGGTGTCACTCCTCGCGGGTGAGGCGGACGTATCCGTACGGGTTGAAGAACAGGTCGTCCTCGTCGTAACGGTCGCATGTGCCGGTGCGCAGCACCCAGCGCGGCGCGGGCCGCTTGACCCAGGCGGTGACGAGCGCGGCGGCCAGGTTCTCGTTCGTGGCCCCGGCGGCGTCGTCGGCCAGCGCGAACCAGCGGGCGCGGCCGTGGGTGAGCCCGTTGCTCTCGTTCTTCACGGCCGCGGCGCCGGAGCGCAGCAGGGCGGCCGTCGCCGCCAGCAGCCGCCGGGACGTGTCGGCCGCCAGCTCCCGCATCAGGGGCGCCGACAGCAGGTAGCCGACGGTGTCGTGGGACCGCACCGCGTCCCGGTCCGCCTCGTCGAACGAGACCGCCGCCATGCTCGCCTCGAACGCGCCCGGCATCCGGGGGTCGGGCTCAGCCTCGGAGTACTCGCGGTCGAGCACGAAGCCGCCGAAGCCGGCCGCGATCCGTTGCATCTCCGAGAGCTCCAGGCCGGAGCCGAGCACGCACAACACATGCCGAGGGAAGACCTCACTCATCCCGGCACATTATCGATCAAGGCCGACGTCTCACGTGGATGTCCACAAATCCTGTAAGTGATCGTCAAGCGTGTCGCCCTACCGTGATCACGTACCTGGGCACGGGGGAGTGGTCATGAGAGGGTTCGGCAGGGCGATCTGGCTGGTCGCGGCAGGCGCGCTGGCGGGTGCGGCACTCGTGGCGGGTGGTGTGGCACTGGCGGACGGGCCCCCGTGGAGCGGCGGCGAACAGGTCAGCTACGTCAAGGAGCGCAGGTCGATCCCGGCCGGCTACCTCTCCACGAACGTGGTGTGCCCGAAGGGGCAGCAGGCCGTCGGCGGCGGCTACGCCCATCTCGGCGAGCACGACCGGGAGAGCCTGGTGATCGCCGAGGTGAGCGCTCCTAGCAACACGAGCGGGAAGCCGGACGAGGTGAACAACGCGTGGAGCTTCTTCTTCATGAACGAAAAGGAGAAGACGACGCCGATCGACGTATATGTGATCTGCGCGCCGATCGACGGCTGATGACCGTCGAGTGACCGATGCCGCGGGATGATTCCTCGCCTGCCGCGTGCGGGGCTGTGATCACGCGAATACGGAGGCGGGGCCGGCGGCACTATCCCGGAGTTCGGCTCTGATGGATACTGGCCCGAAAGGCCGCCCTCTCGCAGTTTCGCGTTCGAGGAGAAACATGTCGAGTGAGCCTCTTGACGGGCTGATCGCCGCCGACCGGTCAGATGTGCACGAATCATCGTATATAGGTCAGCTCTTCGATGTGTTGGAGTCGGGATACCGGAAAGTCTTCATCGTCTGGCTTTCCCGGTCCTTGAGTGCCGCGAAAACGAGTCGGCTGGCTGCCGCGATCTCCGTCCTGCTCGTGGCAACCTGGCCGTACGTGGTCGATCTGCTGCTTCTTGTCGTGGCGCCGAGCCAGACACTGCGTGGCGGACAGGAACTGATGTGGACCGGCTCCGTAACCCTTACGGCTCTGCTCATGCTCGCCTTCGCGTGGAGCGCGTGGTCATACGCGAAACGGCTCGTGGTTCCCCTGGGGCAACTGCTCGGCGACTCCCCGCAGCGCGATGAGCTGCTCGTCTGGCTGCGCAGGCGCATGAGCTTCGGATGGCAGTTGCTGAGCTCGCTGTGTGGAGTCGCCATCGCCTGCGCCCTGGTGGTGTTCACGTCGTTGCAGCCGACGAGCAGCATGGAGTCGACGGTGGCTCTGTACGTGCATGCCGGATGGTCGGGATTCCTGGGCGGCAACGCGTTGTACTGGCTGATCACCTTCGCTGACCTGCCGCTGCGTATTCGGCATTTCAGCGGGTTACGGTTCTCCTGGATCGACCCTGCGCGTACCCCTGCCATGGTCCACCTGTGCCGCTGCTATGCCCTGGTCTCGGCCGCGATGGGGGTGGGGCTCATAGGTACGGAGCTGACCGGCATCATCCTGGCCGCACAGAATCCCGGGATGGCGCTGAGCCTCTTCATCATCAGCTTCCCTGTGGTGGGTGCCGGCATCGCCCTGTACGTCGGTGTGCAGCCGTATGTCACTCTCGCCAGGATCGTTCGCCATCACTTGGACGACATCCTCCTGCCGCTGCTGGAGCCTGATACGCATGCGCACGATTCATGGGTGCGGCTCAACAAGTCCGAGGAGCAACTCAAGGCGTATTCTTACTATTCGTCCTTGCCTGCGCTGCCCATCAAGACAGCGAATATCCTGCAATACGTCGCCGGAATCCTGGCCTCGCTCATCGTGTTCTTCTTCCAGCAATCCCTTTCGTGAACGTGCTGACCCCGCAGCGCGGGTCCTAGGACGAGGGGGCGGGTGCCGTCCAGCCGGCCAGGAGGCGGAGGGCGTCGGCGGTCGGGGAGCCGGGCTCGACGTTGTAGACGCACAACGTCTGGTCCGGATCGCCGGGAGGCTGGAAGGACTCGTAGGCGAAGTGCAGCTCGCCGACGAGCGGATGGTGGTAGTGCTTGGCGCCGTGCGTGCGGCGCAGCACGCGGTGGTCGTTCCACCAGGTGCTGAACTCGGGCGAGCGCAGGGTGAGCTCGCCGATGAGGTCGGCGAGGCGGCGGTCATGGGGGTAGCGGCCGGCTTCGAGGCGGAGCATGGCGACGGTCTCCGCGGCGATGCGCTCCCAGTCGCCGGTACGGGTGCGGGCCTCGGGGTCGAGCAGGTAGTACCTGGCCAGGTTGCGCTGCGTGGCGGGCAGGGCGTCGAAGTCGGTCAGCACCTCACGGGCCAGGCGGTTGGCGGCCAGGACGTCGGTGCGGCGGCCGAGGACGAAGGCGGGCACGTGGTCGAGGGTCTGCAGCATCAGGTGCAGCCCCGGCCTGACCCGCTGCGGGCTGATGGGGGCGTGGCGGGCGGGCCGGGTCAGCAGGTCCGTGAGGTGCTCGCGCTCGGCGGGGTCGAGCTGGAGCGCCCGGGCGAGCGCCTCGGTCACCTCGGGCGAGGGGTTGCCCGCACGGCCCTGCTCCAGCCGCGTGTAGTACTCGGTGCTGACCCCGGCCAGCCTGGCCACCTCGTCGCGGCGCAGGCCGGGCACGCGGCGGGGGCGGCCGTCGGCGGGCAGCCCCGTACGGTCCGGCGTGATCCGGGCGCGGCGGGTGCGCAGGAAGTCGGCGAGCTCGCGACTGCGGTCCATGTCCCCAGTGTGGCCCGGCCCGCGTGCCGGCGGGGCCGCCGGGGTGGCCCTGCCAGTACCTGTTTCGCGGTTACCTGCCTGGTCAGGGCAGCCTCGGGCACCCCGCGAGCGGGGTCGCGGGTGGTGTGCTGGTGGAGGAGCGCGGCGACCGGCCGCGCAGGACGTCGAAGGGCGTACACACCATGAACACCTCTCTTTCCGGCCGCGTGGCCGTCGTCACCGGTGCCTCCAGCGGGATCGGCGAGGCCACGGCCGAACACCTGGCCGGGCTGGGCGCGCGGGTGGCCGTTCTGGCACGGCGCGCGGAGCGGCTGGACGGCCTGGTCTCCCGCATCGAGCGGGCCGGGGGCCGGGCGCTGGCACTGGCGGCCGACGTCACCGACGCGGCGGCGGTGCGGGCCGCCGCCGAGCGGGTGGCGGCCGAGCTGGGCGGCGCCGACCTGCTGTTCAACAACGCGGGCGTGATGCTGCCCGCCCCGGTCGAGGAGCTGGCCGCCGACCAGTGGCAGCACCAGATCGACCTGAACATCTCGGGCCTGATGAACGTGATCGGCGCGTTCGTCCCGCAGCTCGTCGTGGCCGCGGGCGAGCGCGGCGTGGCCGACCTGATCAACACCTCGTCGATCGCGGCGCAGAACATCTTCCCGAACTTCGCCGTCTACTCAGGGACCAAGGCGTTCGTCACGCACCTGTCGCGGCACCTGCGCGTCGAGCTGGGCCCCAAGAACGTGCGGGTCTCGGCGATCGAGCCGGGCATCGTCGGCACCGAGCTGCAGAGCCATGTCACCGACGAGGGCGCGCGGGCGTGGCTGGAGGGCTCCAAGCAGACGATGGAGTGGCTCACGCCGCAGGACGTGGCGCAGACGGTCGGGTTCGTGGCGAGCCTGCCGCCGCGGGCGAACCTCCAGCAGGTCACCATCATGCCCACCGCCCAGCAGAGCTGACGATGAGTTCCGCCCGCCGGGCGGGTCATCATCGGTAGGGGACCCCGGCAACCGATGGGAGCACGCTCGTGAGGATCACCTTGGCCACCTACCTCTCGCTGGACGGCGTCATGCAGGGGCCCGGCAGGCCCACCGAAGACCCCAGCGGCGGCTTCGAGCACGGCGGCTGGCAGTTCCCCTACGCGGACGAGGAGCTGGGCACCTTCTCCGAGCAGTGGTTCGCCGAGGCGGATGCGTTCCTGCTGGGCCGCAGGACGTACGAGATCTTCGCGGCCTTCTGGCCGACCGTCACCGACGCGGACGATGTGATCGCGACCAGCCTCAACACCCTGCCCAAGTACGTCGTCTCGACGACCCTGGACAGGGCCGAGTGGCACAACACGACGATCATCAGGACCGACGTGCTCGAGAAGATCGCCGAGCTGCGGGAGCGTCCGGGCCGCGAGCTGCAGATCCACGGCAGCGGCGCGCTGGCCAGGACGCTGCTGGACCACGGCATGCTCGACGAGCTGCGGTTGTGGACGTACCCGGTCGTCCTGGGCAGCGGCATGCGGCTGTTCGAGCCGGGACGTACGGCGACGGCGATGCGCCTGATCGAGTCCAGGACGACGGGGAGCGGCTGCGTGGTCAGCGTGTACCGGCCGGCGGGCAAGCCGACGTACGGCGACTTCGCGCAGGAGGGCTGAACGGCGCGCCTGGGAAGCGGCTCGGTTCAGGGGGGCGGCGGCGGAAGCCTGGGAAGCGGCCCGGTTCAGGGGGCGGCGGCGGGAAGCCTGATCTCGAAGGCCGCGCCCCTGCCCGGCGCCGACCGCAGCTCCACCCGCCCGCCGTGCGCCGCCACGATCGACCGGACGATGGCCAGCCCGAGCCCGGCCCCGCCCGTGGCGCGGGCACGGGAGCCGTCCGCCCGGTAGAAGCGGTCGAAGACCCTCGACGCCTCCTCGGGCTCCAAGCCCGGCCCCTCGTCGGCGATCACGAGCACCGCCTCGCCGCCGTCCGTGCCGACCCCGATCCTGACCGGCGTGCCGGCGGGCGTGTGGGTGACGGCGTTGCCGACGAGGTTGCTGACCACCTGCCGCAGCCGGGCCTCGTCGCCCAGCACGGGAGCGCTGGCGGCCGGGCCGCCGGAAGGGCCGGTGTAGGCGATGGGCCTGGCGGGGTCGAGGGCGGCGAAGTCGTGCCGGGCGTCGGCGGCCAGCGTACGCAGGTCCATCGGGGTCAGGTCGAGCCCCGGGCCGTCGCTCTCGTCGAGCCCGGCGAGCAGCAGCAGGTCGTCCACCAGCTTGGCCAGGCGGCCCGACTCGCTCTCGATGCGGGCCATGGCCGGCCCGGCCTCGGCGCCGCCCATGCGGTACAGCTCGGAGAAGCCCTTGATCCCGAACAGCGGGGTACGCAGCTCGTGGCTGACGTCGGCGACGAACCTGCGCATCCGGGCCTCCGACTCCACCTTCGCCGCCACGCCCTGCTCGATCTGGGCGAGCATCGTGTTGAGCGAGCGGGCCAGCCGCCCCACCTCCGTACCGGGGGCGGCGGGCTCGGGCACGCGCCTGGTGAGGTCGCCGCCGGCGATGGCCGCCGCCGTCTCCTCCACGCGGCGCAGCGGGGCCAGCCCGGCCCTGATCGCGATCCCGCCCGCCAGCGCCAGCACGGCCAGAAGGATCGCGCCGGCCACCAGGCAGGCCGCGCGCACCCGGCTCACCGTCGCGTGCACGGTCTCCAGCGACACCGCGGCGACCACCCCCGAGTGCGCGGTGCCGCCGCGCGCGGGCAGCGCCACCACCCGCCACTCCTGCCCGTCCGCGCCCTCCACGGTGAACGGCTCGCCGGCGCGCGCCGCCACCTCGGCGGCGTCGAGGCGAGGCAGGCCGGGGCTCGCCAGGTCGCCGAAGGAGTGCAGCACGGCGCCGCCGGCGGACAGGTAACCCACGTACCCCTTCGTGATCAGGTCGAGCGGGTCCGCCGTCAGCGGCCGCCGGCCCACCTGGGCCTGCAGCCGGCCCAGCAACTCCGGCGGCATCGTGGACAACGCCCTGCTCATGGGTGCGAGCTGGGCGTCCACCCGGGCCAGGAGCTGGTGCTCGAGCTGCCGTACGACGACCGAGCTGATCACTACCAGGCCGACGACCAGCAGGGCCACCGTGATCGACAGCAGCCGGGCTCGTAGCGACATCCTCCTCATGAGCGTGGTTTGCGCAGCAGGTAGCCGACCCCGTGCACGGTGTGGATCAGCCTGGGGCCGGTGGTGTCGAGCTTGCGCCGCAGGTAGCTCACGTACGTGTCGACGATGCTGGTGTCGCCGGCGAAGTCGTAACGCCACACGTGCTCCAGGATCTGCGGCTTCGGCACCACCCGCCCGGCGTTCAGCACCAGGTGGAGCAGCAGCCTGAACTCGGTGGGCGACAGCCGCACGGGCTGCCCCGCCCTGGTCACCTGGTGGGCGTCGGGATCGACCTCCAGGTCACCGACGACGAGCGTGTGGTCGTCGGGGACCGCGCCGGTGCGCCGCAGGATCGCCCGGATGCGAGCCAGCAGCTCCTCCAGGTCGAACGGCTTGGTCACGTAGTCGTCGCCGCCGAGCCTGAGCCCGTTGATCTTGTCGGCGGTGGCGTCGCGGGCCGTCAGGAACAGCACCGGCACCGGGCCGGGGCGTCCCCCCGCCCTGGGCAGGCCGCGCAGGCGGCGGATGACCTCGAAACCGTCCAGGTCGGGCAGCATGACGTCGAGCAGCACCAGGTCGGGCGGGTCGAGCCGGGCCGCCTCCAGCGCCTGCGTGCCGTTGTCAGCCGAGGTCACGGTGAAGCCCGCGAAGCGCAGGGTCGCCGACAGCAGCTCCTTGACGGTGGGCTCGTCGTCGACCACCAGCAGCCGTTCGCCCAAGTGAGGCACCTCCCCGGTGTCCAGCGTAATCAGACGTCCCGCTGTTTGAACCGGACGAAGGCCGCGACCACCAGGACCGCGACGAAGGCGATGAACAGCCCGTACGCCACCACCGGCGGCAGCGCGGAGGTCCCGGAGAGGGCCTGGAAGGCGGTGGTGTTCGGCCAGAAGGTCTGGATGAAGTCGCGTACGGGAGCGGGCGAGGGAGAGGCCAGGATGGGCACCAGGAGGAACGCGGTGGCGGTGTTCACGGCGGAGGCCGTGGTGCGCAGCAGGAACCCCAGCGCCATCCCGAACAGCGCCAGCAGGGCCAGCACGACCGGCCCGAGCAGCAACATCCGCAGCGCGGCCGGGTCGCCCGGCATGACGTACGGCACCCCGTTCGCGGCCAGCGTGACCTGGCCGATCGTGTACATCAGCCAGATCGCGGCCACGCTCACCGGCAGGGCGGTCAGCACGGTCAGCCCGGCCTTGGCGGCCAGCAGCCGGCCGCGTGCGCCCACGGCGGCGAGGCTGGCCCGCATGGTGCCCGAGCCGTACTCGGAGGAGGTGATGAGCACCCCCAGCGCCGCGATCAGGAGCTGGGCGATGAACACACCGCGCATGCTCATGTCCAGCGGCTGGAAGTCGAGCCGCTCCTGCGCCGTGAGCTCGGCGTACTCGGTGGCCCCCGCGTTGCCGAACAACCACCCGAACGCCCCCGACACGGCGACGGCCGCCAGCGACAGCACCATGGTGGCCCTGATGCTGGCGAACTTCGTCCATTCAGCCCTGAGCAGCGCCGTCTCGATCATCGGGCCGCTCCGTACTCGACGGCGTCGCGGGTGAGGTCCATGAACGCCTCCTCCAGCGAGACGCGCCGTGCCGCCAGCTCGTACAGGGGTACGCTCTCCGCGCAGGCCAGCCGCCCGACGTCAGGCATGCTGAGGCCGGTGACCAGCAGCTCGCCGGCCTCTCCCGCCTGCACGTGCGCGCCGGCCAGCTCCAGCCGGCGGGCGAAGGCCGCCGCCTCCGGCGTGCGGACGACCACGGCCGCCCCCGTCTCGGTGAACTCGCCGAGGTCGCCCTCCGCGATGAGCCGGCCCCTGCCGATGACCACCAGCCGGTCGGCGGTCATCGCCATCTCGCTCATCAGGTGGCTGGAGACGAGTACCGTACGGCCTTCGGCGGCCAGCCCTCTGATGAGCGTGCGGACCCACCGGACACCCTCCGGGTCCAGTCCGTTGACCGGCTCGTCCAGCATCAGCACCGGCGGATCCCCGAGCAGCGCGGCGGCGATGCCCAGCCGCTGGCTCATCCCCAGCGAGAAGCCGCCCGCCTGCCTGCCCGCCACGTCCGACAGCCCGACGAGGTCGAGCACCGCGTCCACGCGGGAGGCCGGCAGGTCGTTCGTCTGCGCCAGGTAGAGCAGGTGCTTGTACGCGGTGCGCCGCGGGTGCACGGCCTGCGACTCCAGCATCGAGCCGATCACGCGCAGCGGGCGCGGCAGCTCGTGGTGGTGGCGGCCGTTGATCGTGGCCTTGCCGGCGGTGGGCAGGTCCAGGCCGAGGACCATGCGCATGGTCGTGCTCTTGCCCGCGCCGTTCGGGCCCAGGAAGCCGGTGACGAGGCCCGGCCGTACCGTGAAGGTGAGATCGTCCACGACGAGTTTCTCGCCGTAGCGCTTGGTCAGTCCGTTGAGCTGGATCATGACGTCCAGCGTGCGGCGGGTGGTTGGCGGGACTCTGGGCGGTTCTGTGAGTTCTCTGTGAGCGCGGGGCCGCCACGTGGTGTGCGTGGCGGGGCCCGCGCCGGATCCACAGGAATGTCTCAGGAGAGCGCCGCCCTGAGGCGGGCGGCCAGCTCCTCGGCCTGCTCTCCGGTCCGGGGCAGCACGCCGTTCTCCGCCATCAGCGCGTGGAACTGCTGCTCCTCGTACGGGGTGCCGGGCGGCAGCGCGGCGATGTGCCAGTGCAGGTGCGCGTTGCCCTGCTGGCTGCCCAGGGAGAGCACGTACGTGCGCTCCGACGGCACCACCGACTCCACGGCCAGCGCCACCCTCCTGACCACGCCCATGATCGCGTGGAAGTCGTGCTCGTCGAGGTCGCGCACGACGTGCTCGACGTGCCGCTTCGGGCTGACCAGCACGTAGCCGGGGACGGTGGGGTAGCGCGGCAGGAACGCCAGGTGCCGCTCGTCCTCGTAGACGATCTGTTCGAGGGCGTGATCCGGGTCGCCGGCCACGATGGCGCAGATGAAGCAGGGGCGCGACTTCACCCGTGCCACGTAGGCGGCGACGTCGAAGGGCACTTTCCGCTCAAGATCCATCACCTGATGATGTCAGGCCGCGGCCTCCACGGCCTCGCGGGCGGGCAGGGAGCCCAGCTCGGCCGGCTCACGGCGCGGGAGCAGCCGTCCGGACACCGCGATCAGCACGCCGAGCACGACGCCGATGCCGAGCGCCGTACGCAGCGAGGTCGCGTCCGACAGGAACCCGATCACCACGGGGCCGAGCAGCAGCCCGGCGTACCCCATGGCGCCGGCCTGGGCGATCGCGGGTCCGGGCGCGTCCGTGGCCGTGCCCGCCAGCGACAGCGTGAGCGGCGAGATCGTCGCCACGCCGAGCCCGACGAAGAACATCGCGGACACCGCCACCAGCGCCGCCGGCGCCAGCAGCACGACCGCGAAGAACCCGGCCGTGGCCACCCCGGACGCGGTCAGCATCCCGCGCACCCCGAACCTGACGCGCAGCCGGTCACCCGTGAGCCGGGCGATCAGCATGCCCGCCTCGAAGACCGGGTAACCGAGCGCCGCCACGGCCTCGGGTGCCCCCAGCTCGTCACGCAGGTAGAGGCCGTTCCAGTCGGCCACGGTGCCCTCGACCATGAACGCGAAGAACATGATCGTGCCGAGCAGGTAGACGATCGGCGGCATGCGCCGGCGGCCCTGCCGCGCGGTCTCCGCCGCCGGGGGCTCCGGCAGGTACGTACGGCCGAGCAGCACCATGACCGGCAGCGAGACCAGGGCGACCAGCGCCACGTTCACGGTGAACGGCAGGCCGGCGGCGATCGCCAGGCTGCCCAGCCCGCCCGCCGAGATGGCGCCCACGCACCAGCCGGCGTGCATGCCGTTCATCAGCGGGCGCCCGTACGCCTGCTCGACTGCGGAACCCTGGGCGTTCATGGCGACGTCCACGGTGCCGAAGGCCATGCCGAAGAGCGCCACGGCCACCAGGAGCAGGGGAAGGTCCGGAGCCAGGGCCACGCCGAGGAGGCCGAGTGCCGTCAGGGGGCCGCCTGCCCGCAGGAGCGTCCGGCTGCCCACGCGCGCCATGACGCGCCGCATGGACTGCATGGTCACCAGAGCGCCCAGGCCCCATACCAGCAGGATCGTCCCGACCATGGCCTCGGACAGGCCGAGTTTGTCGGTCAGGGCGGGGATGCGCACGGTCATCGTGCCCACCATCAGGCCGGCAAGGACAAAGGTGAGGACCGCCCCGTAACGGGCACTCCTCAGCTCGCGGGTCATAAGGCCACCTCACTGAAGTTCATAGTTTTTCGTGATGAATCGGGCATGGCAGGTGTGCTGCGGGGCAGCACGGGGCCCGGCGTGCCGGGCCGACCGGGGGGTCGGGTCGGCCGGGGGTCGGGTCGGCCGGGGGGCGGCGTGTGGGCCTGCCGGGGGGTCAGCGTGCCGGGCCGTCAGGAAGCCGCTGTCCTGACGCCTCCTGGCGGAGAGCGACGGGCAGCGGCGTCGACGGGCGACTCCGACCGGGCGGTCGGCGGCGATGGCCTGCCCTGGCGCGGGCGTACCGGAGGGGAGCGGCACGCGGGCACACCGGGGGCCGCGACCCGCATCCGGGCCACGACGTCGGGGCAGGATGGTTGGCGGGCCGGCCGTACGGCGGCCCGGGACGAAGGGGGCAGGACCTAGGCGGACGTGGGTTCGATGAGCGCTTTGAGGCGCTGCTCCAGGACCTGGAGGTCCGCTTCGGTGTTCAGCTCCGGGTCGTGGCTGGCCACGTCCCAGAGCCCCTCGCACGCGAGGCGGACGATCTGCGAGGCCACCGGGTCGGGCTCCTGGCTCAGCTCCTCGCGATGCCATCGGGTCATGGCCTCGCGCAGCGGCGCCAGCAGGAAGAGGTTGCCCGACGCCCCCGTGACGACCGCCCATCGCCGCAGCCTGCCGGAGCGGACGGCGGCCAGGGTGGCACCCAGGTAGCGCTCGGTATACGTGCCGCCGGGCTCAGCGGCCATGAGTGTGTCGAAGTCTTCGATCAACCGCTCCACCATGCCCTTGATCAGGGCCTCTTTGGAGCCGTAGTGATAGAGCAGACCGCCCTTGCTCACGCCCGCCCGGTCGGCCACGGCCGCCAGGGTGAGCGCGGCCGAGCCCTGGTCGCAGAGGAGGTCCTCTGCCGCGTCCAACAGCTCGTCCCTTCGCATGCCTCAACTATACCGTCCGGACGGTACAGTCGCAAACGAGATACTCTGAGCACGTGACCAGACCGTCGGCCTACCTTGATCATGCGGCGACCACCCCCATGCTGCCCGAAGCGATCGAGGCCATGACGGCTCAACTCAAACGCGTCGGAAATGCTTCCTCGCTGCACGCGGCCGGTCGCCAGGTGCGCCGGGTGGTCGAGGAGTCGCGCGAGACGATCGCCGGCGCGCTCGGGGCCAGGCCGAGCGAGGTCGTGTTCACCTCCGGCGGCACCGAGGCCGACAACCTCGCGATCAAGGGCCTCTACTGGGCGCGCCGCCCGCGCAGGCGCGTGCTGATCAGCTCGGTGGAGCACCACGCCGCGCTCGACCCCGCCCAGTGGCTGACCGACAGCCAGGGCGCCGAGGTGGAGCTGCTGGAGGTGGACGAACACGGCCGGGTGCACCCCGAGACGCTGCGCGCCGCCATCGAGCGCGACCCCGACGGCGTGGCCATGATCAGCATCATGTGGGCCAACAACGAGGTGGGCACCGTGCAGCCGGTCCACGTGCTGGCCGCCATCGCGCACGACCACGGCATCCCGTTCCACACCGACGCGGTCCAGGCGGTCGGGCAGTTGCCCGTGTCGTTCTCCGGCTCGGGGGCCGACGCGCTCACGCTCACCGGCCACAAGATCGGCGGGCCGATGGGGGTCGGGGCGCTGCTGCTGGCCAGGGGGCTGACGCCGGTCTCCGTCCAGCACGGCGGGGGGCAGGAGCGCGACGTGCGCTCCGGCACGCTCGACGCGCCCGCCATCGCGGGGCTCGCCGCCGCCGTCAGCACCGCCGTGCGGGAGCAGGAGGCGCTGGAGCGGCGGCTGGTGGAGCTGCGTGACGAGCTCATCCGGCGTGTCCGCGAGGCGGTGCCCGACGTGGTGCTCAACGGCGACCCCGTCAACCGGCTGCCCGGCAACGCGCACTTCTCCTTCCCCGGCTGCGAGGGCGACGCGCTGCTGATGCTGCTCGACGCCAAGGGGGTGGAGTGCTCGACCGGTTCGGCCTGCTCGGCCGGCGTCGCGCAGCCGTCCCACGTGCTGCTGGCCATGGGGGCCGACGCGGCGGCGGCGCGCGGCTCGCTCCGCTTCACGCTGGGGCACACCTCCACGCGCGACGACGTGGACCGGCTGATCGAGGTGCTCCCCGGCGCGGTGGAGCGGGCCCGGCGCGCGGGGCTCGGCTGACCCCGCGCCCAGGCGCGCAGGTGCCGGGCCGGGCGCTGCTCAGGTAAGGAACGGCGCCACCGCGGTCCAGGCAGGGTCGGAGCTCACGTCGACCCGGGGCTCGCCCTCCTCCCAGCCCACGATCAGCTCCTTGGCGTGGATCGCGGCCTCGCCCGTGGGGTCGGCGTACACGTGGATGATCCGGTGGCCCTCGGCGCTGAGGTGCGCGGCCAGCACGGCGTCGTCGCGCAGCTTGAGCAGGCGGGCGGCCAGGCGCTCCTCGAAGTCGCGCAGCGCGGCGAGGGAGTCGCCGACCGGCAGGCCGTTCTCGTCGCGGTGCGCGTACGGGAGCGTGATCGCGATGTGCTGGTCGAAGAGCGGGTGGTCCACCGGACGCAGCGGGTGGCGGGCCGTGGCGACCAGCGGCGCGCCGGTGCCGGTCTGGCCCTCCAGGAGCATCCACTCCTCCTCGGAGTATCCCGAGGCCACGTCGGCGACGACGGCGGGCAGGTGCACCGCCGCCACGGAGTCGATCGGCTCGAACGTGACCGCCGTGATCTCGCCCACCCACCTGGCCACGTCGTCCTCGCCGAGCAGCCAGTCGAGGGCCAGCAGCGTGGTCTCCAGCCGGGTGTCCTCGTCGAGCTCGCCGAAGACGGGGTGGTAGGCGGCCACGTCGACCCTGGGCTGGTTGCGCGGCACGCGCAGGCCGAGCGTGAGCTTGTCGAGCTCGAACACGAAGCCGCCCACGTCGAGCTTGAGCTCCGTCGCCTGCGGGTTGGCCTGGCGCGACGGGTGGAACTCCCACAGCAGGTCGGACGGCGGCGCCGCCTTGGCCCAGCGGTGCGCGAGCGAGCGCAGCTCGGCGTCGCCCGCCGCGGTCACCACCAGGGCGTGCGCGGCCTGCCTGCCGGGGGCCACCTCGTAGACCAGCCCGGGGTTGATCGCGGCGACCGCCGGGGTGAGCAGCTCCTCCACCCCTTCGGCGTCGCCCGCTCCCAGCAGGGCGTCGAGCCGCGGCCTGGCCTCCTGCCACCACGCCCAGAATCCGGCGATGGCCTCGGCCGGCCCGGCGGCCCCTTCGTCTGCGTCCTTGCGCCCGAACAGTCGCATGGTCGAATACTCCCAGACCGAGGGCATGGTCGCGCACTCCCAGGCGGACAGTACGCTGGAACGGTCATGGGACTGCGTGTGCTTGCCGCCATGTCGGGCGGCGTCGACTCCGCCGTGGCCGCCGCTCGGATCGCCGAGGCCGGTCACGACGTCACTGGTGTCCACCTAGCGCTGTCGGCCAACCCCCAATCCCACCGCACGGGGGCCAGGGGCTGCTGCACGATCGAGGACTCGCGCGACGCGCGCCGCGCCGCCGACGTGATCGGCATCCCCTTCTACATCTGGGACATGGCGGAGCGCTTCCAGCGCGACGTGGTCGAGGACTTCGTCTCCGAGTACGCCGCGGGCCGCACCCCCAATCCCTGCCTGCGCTGCAACGAGAAGATCAAGTTCGCCGCGGTGCTGGACCGGGCGCTGGCCCTGGGCTTCGACGCCGTCGCCACCGGCCACCACGCCAAGCTGGTCGACGGGGTCCTGTCGAGGAGCGTCGATCACGGCAAGGACCAGTCGTACGTGCTCGGCGTGCTCACCCGCGAGCAGCTCGGGCACGCGATCTTCCCGCTGGGCGACTCGACCAAGGCCGAGGTGCGTGAGGAGGCCGCCAGGCGCGGCCTGACCGTCGCCGACAAGCCCGACAGCCACGACATCTGCTTCATCGCCGACGGCGACACGCGCGGCTTCCTGGCCGAGCGGCTCGGCGCGGCCGAGGGGCCGATCGTCGACCAGAGCGGCGAGGTCGTGGGCAGCCACCAGGGGGCTCACGGGTTCACGGTCGGGCAGCGCAAGGGCCTGCGCATCGACCGGCCGGCGCCCGACGGCAGGCCGCGTTACGTGCTGTCCATCGAGCCGGTGTCCAACACGGTGACGGTCGGCCCGCGTGCGGCGCTGGAGGTGACCACGATCACCTGCGGCGCCCCGGTGTGGAACGGCCCGTCCGGCCGCGACGACCTGACCGTGCAGCTCAGGGCGCACGGCGAGGTCTACCCGTGCCGGTTCGAGGAGCGCGGGGGCGGGCTGACGATCGAGCTCGCCCGGCCCGCGACGGGTGTCGCGGCGGGCCAGGCGGCCGTGCTCTACTCCGGGGCGACGGTGATCGGCTCGGCCACCATCGTCTCCGCTAGCTGAGCGTGGTCGACTCGCCGACGGGGATGCGGCGGATGTCGGCGCCCTGCTTGTCGGCCTCCATCTTCAGCCAGCCGTCCACCAGGCGGTAGCCGAGCTCGCCGTAGAGGGCGTCATGGGTGGAGTACGCCCGCGCGGGGCGGATCTCGCGCAGATACTCCACCACCTCGCCCAGCTTCAGCCACGGCGCGCCGGTCGGCACCAGCAGCGTGCCCACCTCGGCCTGGGGGACGGTGAGCGCGTCGCCCGGGTAGAACAGCTCGTCGTCGAGCAGGAAACCGACGTTCTGCACGACGGGTATGTCGGGGTGGTTCCTGGCGTGCCACTCGCCGAAGACCCTGACCTGGAAACCGGCCGTCTCGAAGTCGTCGCCGTGCCGCACGACCTGGACCTTGCCCGGCACTTCGGCCAGGTTCGCCGCGACGGCCTCGCAGGTCCAGATCTCCAGCTCGGGTGAGGCGGCCTTCAGCTTCTCGACGTCCACGTGGTCGTAGTGCTCGTGGGTGATGAGCACCGTGTCGGCGCCGTCGAGCACCGGGTCCCGCGTGAACGTGCCCGGGTCGATGACCAGGACCTTGCCGTCCTTCTCCACGCGCACACAGGCGTGGCCGAATTTCGTGAGCTTCATTCGGCAGAGCCTACGCTTGTGCCCATGTCTACGTGGGAAGCCACCGGGGTCGGTTCGCATCCGGGCGAGGATCATCTTGAAGCGATCAGAGTCGTGTTCGGCGAGGTGCCAGGACTGCCGTACCTGCCCGAGCTGCCCGCCAGAGGCGTCGGCGCGGACATGGTGGGGCGGACGGCCGCGCTCCTCGTCGACCTGCCCGTGGAGGTGCAGCCCTCCGGGTGGCGGCTGACCGACCGGCCGGGGCGTGACCACCAGCGGGCCGTCGATCATCTGCGGCGCGACCTCGACGGGCTGGAGGAGGTCGGTCACGACTACACGGGGCCGCTGAAGCTGCAGGTCTGCGGGCCGTGGACGCTGGCCGGGTCGATCGAGCTCAAGTTCGGGGACAAGATGCTCTCCGACGCGGGCGCCGTACGCGACCTGACCGCCTCGCTGGCCCAGGGCGTGGCCGAGCACTGCGCCGAGGTGCGCCGGCGGCTGCCCGGCGTGACCGAGATCGTGCTCCAGCTCGACGAGCCGGGGCTGCCCGGGGTGCTGACGGGGACCGTGCCGACCGCCTCCGGGTTCGGGCGGCTGGCGGCCGTCGAGGAGTGGCGGGTGGAGGAGTCGCTGCGCTCGTTCGAGGATCCCGTCGTGCACTGCTGCGCGCCGGGCGTGCCGTACGCGCTGCTGCGCAGGGCGGGGGTGCGGGCCGTGTCGGTGGACGCGGCGCTGCTGCGGCGCAGGGACGACGAGGAGCTGGGCGAGCTGTTCGAGGCCGGGACGGCGCTGTTCATGGGGGTCGTGCCGGGCAGGGACACGCGGCTGGCCGGCCCCGGCGTGGTGGCCAAGCCGGCGCTGGAGCTGTGGCGGCGGCTGGGGTTCGCGCCCGACCGGCTGGCCTCGCAGGTCGTGCTGACCCCGGCCTGCGGGCTGGCAGGGGCCTCCCCGGCGTACGCGCGGGCGGCGCTGGCGGCCTGCCGGAAGGCGGCGCAGGTGCTCAGGGACGATCCGCGAGAGGGTTGAGCGGTGGTTGTGTCGGTGCCCGACGATAGCGTTTGCACAGGTCATCGTACGGAAGGAGGCTCACGTGGATGAGGTCGAGGGTGTCCCGGTGAGTGCGCTCAAGCGGCACGCCGAGCTCAGCGAGCTGGTCGAGGACGCCCGCTGGCGCTACTACGTGCTCGACCAGCCGACGGTGAGCGACGCCCAGTTCGACGGGTGGTTCAGGGAGCTGCTCGCGCTGGAGGAGGCGCATCCGACGCTCCAGACGCCCGACTCGCCCACGCAGAAGGTGGGCGCCGCGCCGTCGGGTGACTTCGCCAAGGTGCAGCACCTCAACCGGATGGAGAGCCTCGACAACGCCTTCGACGCCGAGGGCATGGCGGCCTGGCAGGCGCGCGCCGAGCGGCTGGCCGAGGGCGATCCCGGCCCCTACCTGTGCGAGCTGAAGATCGACGGGCTGGCCGTGGCGCTGGTCTACCGTGACGGCAAGCTGGAGCGCGGGGCGACCCGCGGCGACGGGCGCACGGGTGACGACGTGACGGCCAACGTCCGCACGATCAAGGGCATCCCGCACCGGCTCAAGGGCGACGACATCCCGAGCCTGGTCGAGATCCGCGGCGAGGTCTACATCCCGGTCGAGGGCTTCAAGCAGCTCAACGAGCAGCTCGTGGAGCAGGGCAAGCCGCCGTTCGCCAACCCCCGCAACTCCGCGGCGGGCACGCTGCGGCAGAAGGACCCGCGTATCACGGCCCAGCGGCCGCTGCGGATGCTGGTGCACGGCATCGGCATCTGGGAGGGCGCGCAGGAGCCGCGGACGCAGTCCCACTGCTACGACCGGCTGCGCGAGTTCGGCCTGCCGGTCAGCGACCTGTACAAGGTGGTGCCGGATCTCGACGGGATCAACGAGTTCATCGAGCACTACCGCGCGCACCGGCACGACCCCGCCTACGAGATCGACGGGGTGGTGGTGAAGGTCGACGACTTCCGCACGCAGCGGGAGCTGGGCTCGACCTCGCGGGCGCCGCGGTGGGCGATCGCGTACAAGTACCCGCCGGAGGAGGTCAACACCAAGCTGCTCGACATCCAGGTGGGCGTGGGGCGGACGGGGCGCGTCACGCCGTACGCGGTGATGGAGCCCGTCGTGGTGGCCGGCTCGACCGTCGAGCGGGCCACGCTGCACAACGCGGCCATCGTGGTCAAGAAGGGCGTGCTCATCGGCGACACCGTGGTGCTGCGCAAGGCGGGCGACGTCATTCCCGAGATCGTCGGGCCGGTCGCCGCGCTGCGCGACGGGTCGGAGCGGGAGTTCGTCATGCCCACGCACTGCCCGGAGTGCGGCACCGAGCTGGCGTACGAGAGGGAGGGCGACGCCGACCTGCGCTGCCCCAACGCGCGCGGCTGCCCGGCCCAGATCCGCGAGCGCATCTACTTCGCGGCAGGCCGGCGCGCGCTCGACATCGACGGGCTGGGCTACGTCGCGGCCACGGCGCTCACCCAGCCGCTGCCGCCGCAGGAGCCGGTGGTGCGCACCGAGGCCGACCTGTTCGACCTGACCCTGGAGAAGCTGCTGCCGATCAGGTCGGTGGTCCGCGACCAGGACACCGGCCTGCCCAAGAGGGACCCGAAGACCGGCGAGCAGAAGGTCGTCACCTTCTTCTCCAACCTCGACGGTCAGCCCAGCGCCGGCGCCCGGCTGCTCATCGAGGAGCTGGAGCGGGCCAAGCAGGTGCCGCTCGCGCAGATCCTGGTCGCCCTGTCGATCCGGCACGTCGGCCCGCCCACCGCGCGCGACCTGGCCGACGCCATGCGCTCGATCGACGCCGTCATGAACGCCTCCGAAGAGGAGCTGGCCGCGGTCGAGGGCATCGGGCCCAGGGTGGCGGCCACGATCAAGGAGTGGTTCGAGGTCGACTGGCACCGGGAGATCATCGAGCGGTGGCGGGCGGCCGGCGTCCGGATGGAGGACGAGCCGGCGCCCGAGAAGGGGCCGCAGACGTTGCAGGGGCTGACGTTCGTGGTGACGGGCACGCTGGAGGGTTACACGCGTGACACGGCCGCCGAGGCGCTGACCAGCCGGGGCGGGAAGGTGTCCGGGTCGGTGTCGAAGAAGACGTCGTTCCTGGTGGCGGGGGAGAACGCCGGGTCGAAGTATGACAAGGCGGTCAGTCTCGGCGTGCCGATTCTCGACGGGGCCGGGTTCGAGGTGCTGCTCGCCGAGGGGCCGGAGGCGGCGGCCGGGGTGGCGGTCACGCCGGAGGGCTAGCGTCCCGGCCGGAAGAGGGGTTCGTCCGCAGGGGTGCGGGCGGGCCCCTTCTTCGTTGTGTGCTCGGTTTGCTACTGAGGGTGCTTTTTGGGTATATGTCGGGAAGGAGAAGTGACGGAACGTACGCGCTTGGTTTCGCGAAGTGGGGTGAAGGTCGTACCCTCCCATAGTGACCTAATGGGGGTTCTGTTACCGATGACTGACCCAACCGACACCCGCGACACCGGACCACGCGTCGGCACACCCTTGTGGGGCTACCTCGCGGGAATCACTGTGATCGGCTTCACCGCTCTGGTGGTGGCCATGCTCAGGCTGGACGCGGCCGGGGTGGCGGGCCTGGCCCGCACGCCGCTGTTCTGGGTGCTCGCGGTGCTGGTGATCCTGGGGGAGCTCCGGCCGGTGATGGTGTCGTCCGCGACGACCGTCGGCGGCACGTACCCGTCCACCATGTTCACCTTCGCCGTGCTGCTCCACCTGGGGCTGCCCGTGGCGGTGCTGATGCAGGCCGTGGCCGTCGTGATCAATGGCGTGGTGACGCGCAGGTCGTGGCACCGGGTCATGTTCAACATCGCCCAGTCCACGCTCGCGCTCACCGCCGCGGCCGTGGTGCTGGGGACGTTCGGCATCGTGCCGAGCCCGGCCGCGCCGTGGGTGCCCGGCGGGGGCGACCTGCTGGCGATCGCGCTGGCCGGCATCGCCTACTTCGTCACCAGGGCCACCCTCGTGAGCGGCGCGGTCGCGCTGCACGAGCGGCGCTCGATCATGCGCGTGCTGAAGGTCACCGTGGGCCCGCAGAGCCTCGTCTACACCGGGCTGCTGGGCCTGGCGCCCCTGGTCGTGGTGGTCATGAGCCACTCGCCCGGCCTCGTGCCGCTCTTCGTCGCCCCACTGGCCGCCGTCTACTTCACCGCCACGCTCTCGATGCGCCGCGACCACCAGGCCCTGCACGACGAGCTGACCGGCCTGCCCAACCGCAAGATGCTCATCGTCAGCACCGAGGAGGCGCTGGCCGAGGCGCGCCAGGACGAGCGGGTCGGGCTGTTCCTGCTCGACCTCGACCGGTTCAAGGAGGTCAACGACACGCTGGGACACCCGGTGGGCGACCGGCTGCTGCAACTGATCGCGCACCGGCTCACCCATTCCGTACGGCCCGGCGACGTCGTGGCCAGGCTGGGCGGCGACGAGTTCGCGGTGCTGCTGCCCTCGATCAGGGACGCCCACGCGGCCAGGGAGGTGGCGGCCCGGCTGCGGGCGGCCCTGACCGAGCCCGTACGCCTGGAGGGCATGACGTTCGACCTCGACGCCTCCGTCGGCATCGCGCTCTACCCCGAGCACGCGCCCGACTTCGAGCTGCTGCTGCAACGGGCCGACGTGGCCATGTACCTGGCCAAGGAGGGGCGCACCGGCGTCGAGCTCTACCAGCCCGACAAGGACCGCAACTCGCCCGAGCGCCTCACCCTGCTCGGCGACCTGCGCCGGGCGATCGACAACCGCGAGCTGCGCCTGCACTACCAGCCCAAGGTGGGGCTGGGCGGCGGCGACATCCAGGGGGTCGAGGCGCTGCTGCGCTGGCGGCACCCGGTGCACGGGCCGATCGCGCCGTCGGACTTCGTGCCGCTGGCCGAGCAGTCGTACCTGATGCGGCAGCTCACCGCGTACGTGGTCGAGGAGGCGCTGGAGCAGGCGGCGGCCTGGTGGCACACGGGGCTGCGGGTGCAGATCTCGGTGAACATCTCCGCCCGCGACCTGCTCGCCTCCGCGCTGCCCGAGCAGCTCGAGGTCGGCCTGGCCAGGTACGGCCTGCCGCCCACCGCCATCCAGCTGGAGGTCACCGAGCGCATCCTGACCGGTGACCAGGCCTACACCCAGGAGACGATCAAGGCCCTGGCCGCGCTCGGCGTCCCCCTGGCCCTCGACGACTTCGGCACCGGCTACTCCTCGCTGATCCGGCTCCAGCGGCTGGCGGTGTCGGAGGTCAAGATCGACGCCTCGTTCGTCCGCCGGATCGCGGAGTCGGAGGACGACTACCGCATCGTGCGCTCCATCGTGGACCTGGTCCGCTCGCTCGGGCTGCGCTCGGTCGCGGAGGGCGTGGAGTCGGACGACGTGGCGATGCGGCTGGTGGAGATGGGCTGCGACGTGGGGCAGGGCTGGCTGTTCTGCCACCCGATGCCGGCCGAGGAGGCCGCCGTGTGGCTGCGTGACCGGGCGGGCGGCGCGGCGGAGTACGGGTACCAGCCTGAGGTCAGCAGCTCGGCCTGAGGATGTTGCCGGTGGGTTAATGGTTCGGGGCTGCTTGGTCAAGCCCCCTAGGATGGCAGTGTCCAAAGACTCCATCCACGAAACGGGTTCAACGACTCATGTCCGCCATAACCCGCGACGAGGTCGCACACCTGGCCCGGTTGTCCAGGCTGGCGCTGACCGACGACGAGCTTGATCACTACGCCACCCAGCTCGATGCCATCATCGAGTCGGTCGCGAAGGTGGCCGAGGTCGCCGCCGAGGACGTGCCGCCTTCGTCGCACGCGCTTCCGCTGACCAATGTCTTCCGTGCCGACGAGGTGCGACAGTCCCTGACGCCCGACCAGGCGCTCGCCGGCGCCCCCGCCGTCGAGGACGACCGCTTCCGGGTGCCGCGCATCCTCGGGGAGGAGGCATGAGCTTGATCCGTAAGACCGCCGCCGAGCTGGGGTCGATGATCGCCGCCGGCGAGGTGTCGGCCGTGGAGGTGGCCGAGGCGCACCTCGACCGCATGGCCGAGGTGGAGCCCAAGGTCAAGGCGTTCCTGCACGTCGATCGCGAGGTCACGCTGGAGCAGGCGCGGGCCGTGGACACCAGGCTGCGGGCCGGCGAGAAGCTCGGGCCGCTGGCCGGAGTGCCGATCGCGCACAAGGACATCTTCACCACCCACGACATGCCGACGACGGCCGCCTCCAAGATCCTCGAGGGCTGGCGGCCCCCGTACGACGCGACCGTCACCGCCCGCCTGCGCGAGGCCGGGCTGGTCATCCTGGGCAAGACGAACCTCGACGAGTTCGCCATGGGCTCCTCGACGGAGAACTCCGCCTACCACGCCACCCACAACCCGTGGGACCTGACGAAGATCCCCGGCGGCTCGTCGGGTGGCTCCAGCGCGGCGGTGGCCGCGTACGAGGCGCCGCTGTCCACGGGCACCGACACCGGCGGCTCCATCCGGCAGCCCGCCTCGGTGACCGGCATCGTGGGTATGAAGCCCACCTATGGTGGTTCGTCCCGTTACGGCCTGATCGCCTTCGCCAGCTCGCTCGACACGCCGGGGCCGTTCGCCCGCAACGTGCTCGACGCGGCGCTGCTGCACGAGGCGTTCTCCGGCTACGACCCGATGGACTCCACCTCGATCGACGCGCCCGTGCCCTCGGTCGTCGAGGCCGCCAGGAACCCCGACGTCGCCGGCATGCGGATCGGCGTCGTCAAGGAGTTCGCCGGCGAGGGCTACCAGGCGGGCGTCCTGGCCCGCTACCACGAGGCAGTCCAGCTCCTGGAGTCGCTCGGGGCCAAGGTCGTCGAGGTCTCCTGCCCGTCGTTCACGACCGCGCTGCCCGCCTACTACCTGATCGCGCCCTCGGAGTGCTCGTCCAACCTGGCGCGCTTCGACGCCATGCGGTACGGCCTGCGCGTGGGCGACGACGGCACCCGCAGCGCCGAGGAGGTCATGGCGCTGACCAGGGCCGCCGGGTTCGGCCCCGAGGTCAAGCGGCGCATCATGCTGGGCACGTACGCGCTGTCGAGCGGCTACTACGACGCCTACTACGGCCAGGCGCAGAAGGTGCGCACGGTCATCGCGCGCGAGTTCGAGGCCGCCTACCAGCAGGTCGACGTGCTGGTGTCGCCGACGACGCCGACCACGGCGTTCGCGATCGGCGAGCGCGCCGACGACCCGATGGCGATGTACCTCGCCGACCTGTGCACGATCCCGTCCAACCTGGCGGGCAACGCGGCCATGTCGGTGCCGTGCGGCCTGGCCGACGAGGACGGCCTGCCGGTGGGCCTGCAGATCATGGCCCCGGTCCTGGCCGACGACCGCTGCTACCGCGTGGGCGCGGCCGTGGAGCAGGCCCTGGAGAGCCGCTGGGGCGGCAGCCTGCTGTCCAAGGCCCCGGAGCTGTAGGGCGACCCGCACATGCTGCATCGATCCGAACGAAGGACCTCACGATGACTGCCGGCACGATCATGCCGTACGACGAAGCGCTCGAGCGGTTCGAGCCGGTGCTCGGCCTCGAGACGCATGTCGAGCTGGGCACCAAGTCGAAGATGTTCTGCGGTTGCAAGACGACCTTCGGCGCCCCGCCCAACACGCAGGTCTGCCCGACCTGCCTGGCCTTCCCCGGCGCGCTGCCGGTGGCCAACGCCCAGGCCATCGAGTCGACGATCCGCATCGGCCTGGCGCTCAACTGCTCGATCGCCGAGTGGTGCCGCATGGCCCGGAAGAACTACTTCTATCCGGACATGCCGAAGAACTACCAGATCTCGCAGTACGACGAGCCGCTCTGCTTCGACGGGTACATCGACGTCGAGGTCGACGGCGAGACCGTGCGGATCGAGATCGAGCGGGTGCACCTGGAGGAGGACACCGGCAAGTCCACCCACGTGGGCGGCTCGACCGGGCGCATCCACGGGGCCGACTACTCGATCGTCGACTACAACCGCGCGGGCATCCCGCTGGTCGAGATCGTGACCAAGCCCATCCCGGGCACCGACAGGCTCGCGCCCGAGGTGGCCAGGGCGTACGTCACCGAGCTGCGCGAGATCATGCGCTCGCTGGGCGTCTCCGACGTGCGCATGGAGGAGGGCTCGCTGCGGTGTGACGTCAACGTCTCGCTGATGCCGCGCGGCTCGTCCGAGTGGGGCACCCGTACGGAGACCAAGAACGTCAACTCGCTGCGCAGCGTCGAGCGGGCCGTGCGGAGCGAGATCGAGCGGCAGGCCGCCGTCCTCGCCGGCGGCGGGAAGATCATCCAGGAGACCCGGCACTTCCACGAGGACACCGGCACCACCACGTCCGGCCGGTCCAAGGAGGAGGCGCAGGACTACCGCTACTTCCCCGAGCCCGACCTGGTGCCGATCGCGCCCGACCCGGCGTGGGTGGCCGAGCTGAAGGCGGCCCTGCCCGAGCTGCCGTCGGTCAAGCGCAAGCGGCTGCAGACCGAATGGGGCCTGTCCGACCTCGACATGCAGGCCATGCACAACGCCGACGCCATCGACCTGGTCGAGGCCACGGTCGCGGCCGGCGCGCCGGCGGCCGACGCGCGCAAGTGGTGGATGGGTGAGCTGGCGCGCAGGTCCAACGAGACGGGCACGCCGCTGGCCGACCTGCCGATCACGCCCGAGCAGATCGCCCGGGTGACCGAGCTGGTGGCGTCGGGCGCGCTCAACGACAAGCTGGCGCGCGAGGTGCTCGAAGGCGTGCTGGCCGGCGAGGGCACGCCGGACGAGGTGGTCGAGCGGCGCGGGCTGAAGATCGTCAACGACGAGGGCGAGCTGTCGGCGATCATCGACCAGGTGCTGGCCGACAACGCCGACGCGGCCGAGAAGGTGCGGTCCGGGAAGATCGCCGCGGCGGGCGCGCTCGTGGGCGGCGTCATGCGGGCCAGCAAGGGCAAGGCCGACGCGGCCCGGGCCCGGCAGCTCATCCTGGAGAAGCTCGGCGTCAGCGAGGGCTGACCCCGATCCATCCGGTTGGCCCCGTCGATCCGGACAGATCGGCGGGGCCGCTCCAAGAACCACGATGAAGGATGCCCGGCCCGGGCCGCGGCTACTCCTCGCGTGACGGTCGCGGTCAGTCCTCCCCGCGTGGCGCGGGGGCGAGGCCGCGGCGGGCCAGGAGCTTCCTGAACAGGGGCGTCAGCAGCGCCAGCGCCGACAGCGCGAGCAGCACGGCCGCGATCGGGCTGCGGACGAGCACGCTCACGTCGCCCGCCCCGATGGCCAGCGCCCGGCGGAGCTGGATCTCCGCCATCGGGCCCAGGATCATGCCGATCACGGCGGGCGCCACCGGCAGGCCGAAGCGCCGCATGGCGAAGCCGAGCAGGCCGAGCACGTACAGGACGAACAGGTCCACCACGGTGCCGTTCAGCGCGTAGACGCCGAGGGCGGCGAAGAGCACGATCCCGGCGTACAGGTACGGCCGGGGGACGCGTAGGACGCGGGCCCAGAGCGGGGCCATGGGCAGGTTCAGCACCAGCAGCATCGCGTTGCCGATGAACAGCGACGCGATCATGCCCCACACCAGCGCCGGGTTGTGGTCGAAGAGCTGCGGCCCCGGCTGCAGGCCGTACTGCTGGAAGGCGGCCAGCAGGATGGCGGCCGTGGCGGAGGTGGGCAGGCCCAGCGTGAGCAGCGGGACCAGGGTGCCGGCCGCGGAGGCGTTGTTGGCCGCCTCGGGGCCCGCGACGCCCTCGATGGCGCCCTTGCCGTACTCCTCGCGGGCCACGCCGCGGGCCAGGCGCTTCTCGGCCGCGTACGACAGGAACGTGGGGATCTCGGCCCCGCCCCCCGGCAACGCCCCGAACGGGAAGCCCAGAGCGGTGCCGCGCAGCCAGGGCAGCCAGGAGCGGCGCCAGTCGGAGCGGCCCATCCACGCCCGGCCGACCGGCACCACCTCGGGAGGCGCGTGGCGCAGGCGGGAGGCCACGTACAGGGCCTCGCCGAGCGCGAACAGGCCGACCGCGACGATCACCACGTCGATGCCGTCGAGGAGCTGCGGGATGCCCAGCGTGAGCCGGGCCTGGCCGGTCTGCTGGTCGATGCCGATCAGGCCGATCACCAGGCCGAGGCCGAGCGAGGCCAGGCCGCGCACGACCGAGCGGGACAGCACCGACGACACGGCCGTGAAGGCCAGGACGGCCAGCGCGAAGTAGTCCTCGGGGCCGAACGCGATTGCGAAGCTCACCACCGCGGGCGCCGCCACGACCAGGAGCGCCGTGGCGATGGTGCCGGCCACGAACGAGCCGATCGCGGCCGTGGCCAGCGCCTGGGCGGCCCGCCCGCGCCTGGCCATCTTGTTGCCCTCCAGCGCCGTGATCATCGACGAGGACTCGCCCGGCGTGTTGAGCAGGATGGAGGTGGTCGAGCCGCCGTACATGCCGCCGTAGTAGATCCCGGCGAACATGATGAACGCGCTGGCCGGCGGCACCGTGAAGGTGATCGGCAGCAGCAGCGCCACGGTCATCGCGGGCCCGATGCCGGGCAGCACGCCGACGAGGGTGCCGAGCGTGACGCCGATGAGCGCGTACAGGAGGTTGACGGGGGTGAGCGCGGCGGCGAAGCCGTCGAGCAGGAGCTGGAAGGAGGTCACAGCGCGAACACCCCGTTCGGCAGGTTCACGCCCAGGCCGTTGACGAACAGCAGGTACGTCGCCACGCCCATGACCACGGCGATCACGGCGGCCCGCAACCTGTGCTCGGCCCCGAGCGCCACGGACAGGCCGAAGAACAGCAGGCTCGCGCCGACGATCCAGCCGAGCAGGTCCAGCAGCGCGGCGAAGGCCAGGAAGATGCCGCTGACCAGGGCGAGGCTGCGCCAGTCTGTGGGCGCGGCGGCGTCCACGTCCTCGCTCTCCTCGGGGTCGCCGTGGCCGCCGCGCAGCACGTCGGCCACGTAGAACAGGCCGATGAGCACCATGGCGCCGCCCACCAGCATGGGGAAGAAGCGCGGCCCGATGCCGAGCTGGGAGGCCGCCGCCGACACCTCGAGCGTGCCGACCACGACGAGCACGCCCAGCACCAGCACCACGACCGCCAGCCCGAGCTCGGGCCGCCACCGACGCCCGATCATCAGGAGACGAGCCCCATCTCGGCGATGATGCCCTTGACCCGGGTCTGCTCGGCGTTGAGGAAGTCGGCGAACTGCTGCCCGGTCTGGAAGGAGTCGATCCAGCCGTTCTTGGTCACCGCGTCCTTCCACGGCTGCGAGTCGTGCATCTTGGTGACCGCGTCCGTCAGGGCCTTCTTGTCGGCCTCGGAGAGCCCGCCGGGGGCGACGAAGCCGCGCCAGTTGGCCAGCTCGACGTCCAGCCCGGCCTCCTTGAGCGTGGGGGCGTCCAGGCCGGGCAGCCGCTCGGCGGAGGTCACGCCCAGGGCGCGCAGCTTGCCGGACTTCACGTGCTCGGCGAACTCCGCCACGCCGGAGATGCCCGCGCTGACCTTGTTGCCGAGCAGCTCGTTCAGCGCCTCGCCGCCGCCCGAGTGGGCGATGTAGTTGACCCGCTTGGGGTCCACGCCGGCGGCCTTGGCCATCAGGCCGGCCACGATGTGGTCGGTGCCGCCCGCGGAGCCGCCCGAGATCGACACCTTCGCCGGGTCGGCCTTCCAGGCCGCCACCAGGTCGGCCACCGACTTGTACGGGGACGCCGCCGGCACCACGACCAGCTCGTACTCCTCGGTCAGCTTGGCGATGGGCGTGGTCTCGGCGAGCGTGACCTTCGACTTGTTCTGCTCGATGGCGCCCACCATGACCAGGCCCATGGTCATCAGCAGGTTGCCGTTGCCCTTCTCGCCGGCGAGCTGCGCCAGGCCGATCGTGCCGCCGGCGCCGGGCACGTTGAACACCTCGACCTTGCGCTGCGGGTCGGCCGTCTTGAACGCCTGCTCCGCCGTGCGGGAGGTCTGGTCCCAGCCGCCGCCGGGCGCGGCGGGGGCCATGATCCGCAGGGGTCCGGCGGCGGAGGTGCCGCCCGACTGACCGCACGCCGTCAGCGTGCCGAGGGAGAGTGCCGCGAGAGCGGCGAGTACGCGCAAGCGCATGATCACTCCAGGGGGGATTTTCACTGTTATGGAACTGGCATGGTGAAGTGCCATCCGCGGCCCGTCGAGGCTTTGCGCGCTTGGCGTCATAGTGGTCGTATTGGTCGCGACCCGGACGTGACCTGTGTTTGTTTCCATGGGCCAGGTGAGACGGGTTCGTGACGCCTCCCTGGGGACGCAGCTGTTCGTCCTCCAGATGGTGATCGTGCTGCTCGCCGTCGGTGGCACCGGAGGCGTGTGGGCCGAGCACACGCGTGACCAGCTCGACGAGCTGCACCAGCAGCGGGCGCTGGCCATCGCGCAGTCGGTGGCCGGGCTGCCCGAGGTCAGGAGGGCGTTCGGGCTGGCGCGGCCCGAGAGCGTGCTGCAGCCGCTGGCCATGAGCGTGCAGCAGGAGACCGGCGCCGACTACGTGGTGATCGCCAACACCGAGCAGGAGCGCTACGCCCATCCCAACGCCTCCCTGATCGGCAAGCGGCTGTCCACCGACGGCAGCGCGGTCCTGCGTACGGGCCGGAGCTGGGTCGGCACCGAGACCGGCACCATCGGCACGACGGTCAGGGGCAAGGCCCCCATCCGCGACGAGTACGGCACGGTCATCGGCCTCGTCTCGGTCGGCGTGCTGGAGACCACGGTCATCAGCCAGGTCTTCCAGGCGCTGCCGCCGCTCCTGTGGACGGCGCTGGCCGTGCTGCTGGCCGGGCTCGCCCTGGCCGCGCTGATCACCGCGCGGGTGCGCAGGCAGACGTTCGGGCTGGAGCCGCGCGAGATCGCCGCGCTGCTGGAGCAGCGCGAGGGCGTGTTGCACGGCGTCAAGGAGGGCGTGCTCGCGCTCGACCTGGCGGGCAGGGTGACCCTGGTCAACGACGCCGCCCGCGAGCTGCTCGGGGACGTCGGCGCGGACCTGACGCAGATGCCGGTCTCCGAGCGCATGCGCGACGTGCTCGGCGGCGCCGACCCCGGCGAGGACCGCATCGTGCTGCACGGGGACCGGGTGCTGGTGCTCAACCGCACCCCCGTCTGGGTACGCGGGCGCCACCGCGGCTGGGTGGTCACCCTGCGGGACCGCACCGAGCTGATCCGGCTGGCCCGCGAGCTGGACGACGCCAGCAGCGCCACCGACGCGCTGCGGGCCCAGGCGCACGAGTTCGCCAACCGCATGCACACCGTGGTCGGCCTGCTGGAGCTGGGCGAGCACGAGGCGGCCATCGGCTTCATCACCCGCACCACCCACGGCGCCTACTCCACCGACCTGCGCGCGCGCATCCAGGACCCCACGCTCGCCGCCCTGCTGCTGGCCAAGTCGGCCGAGGCGGCCGAGCGCGGGGCCGAGCTCGTGCTGGCGGAGGACTCCTCGGTGCCCGAGGGCCTGCTCGGCGATCCCCGCGACGCGGTCCTCGTGGTCGGCAACCTGGTCGCCAACGCCATCGACGCGCTCGACGGCGCGCAGGGCACGATCGAGGTGTCGGTGCAGGCCGACGCGGGCGGGCTGCGCGTACGGGTCGGCGACTCAGGCCCCGGCATCGCGCCCGACCTGGTGGAGGAGGTCTTCAGGGAGGGGTTCACGACGAAGGCCGCGAAGGCGGGGCCGCGCGGGCTGGGGCTGGCGCTGACCCGGCAGGTGTGCCTGCGCAGGGGCGGATGGGTACAGGTACGGAACGCGGGCGGAGCGGTCTTCACCGCGCTGCTCCCGGCGAAGGCAGGTTCCTCGTGATCCGCGTGCTGGTCGTCGACGACGACTTCATGGTCGCCCGCATCCACAGCGGCTACGTGGGCCGGGTGCCGGGCTTCAGCGTGGCCTCCGTCGCGCACAGCGGCGCCGACGCGCTGGCGGCGGCGGCCGAGCTGCGGCCGGACCTCGTGCTGCTCGACATCTACCTGCCCGACATGTCGGGCCTGGACGTGCTCAAGGCGCTGCACGACGTGGACGTCCTCGTGGTCAGCGCCGCCCGCGACGTGCCCACCGTCAGGGAGGCCATGCGGGGTGGCGCGGTCAACTACCTCATCAAGCCGTTCACCGCCGCCGCCCTGGCCGAGCGCCTGCGGCAGTACGCCGACACCCGCAACCGCCTGACCGCCATCGGCCCCGAGGCCCGCCAGGACGACGTGGACCGGCTCTTCGGCACGCTCAAGACCGCCGTCCCCATGCCGAAAGGGTTGTCGGCGGCCACCTGCGCGCTGGTCGCCGATACCCTGCGAGAGGCGGGCCGCGACCTGTCAGCCGCGGAGGCTGCCGAGCTCACGGGCCTGTCGCGGGTCAGCACCCGCCGCTACCTGGAACACCTGTGCGCGGCGGGGCAGGCCGAGTTCCGTCCGCGTTACGGCACGGCCGGCCGGCCGGAACATCGCTACCGGTGGCTAGGTTGACACATTTCCGTAGCCATTTCCCGTGACATATGCGGATCTGCGTGCCTTACTGTTGCCTGAGACTTGGCTGCGGACCGGGAGGAGATTGAGGCGTGCGAAACGCCGGACCGATCGAATCACCGACCGACCCGTTCGCCTCGGTGCCCTTACCGACGTCGGCTGTCACCAGAAGACCGCGGATCGAAGGACTGCCCCCGGGGGTCTCCCGGGACATCTTCGGCCCGCCGGAGAAGCAGGAGCCGCAGCCGGCCCAAGGCCCGAGCGCCCCGGGCGGTCCGTCGGGCAAGGGCACGCTGCCACCGGTTCCGCCCGCGCAGCCCTGGCCCATGGCCGCGGAGAAGGAGCCGGCGAGCCGGCCCACCACCGCGTTCGGCACGCCGGAACGGCCCTCGCCGTTCGAGCCCGAGCCGCCCCGGCGCCGCCGGCTGCTGCCGGGCCTCATCGTGTTCGTGCTGGTGCTCGCGGCCCTGGCGTACGTGGTGCCGGCCGTGCTCATGTCCGGCTCCGTGCTGCGCGGCACGCACGTGGCCGGGGTGGACATCGGCGGCCTGACCGTGACGCAGGCGGCCGACAAGCTCCGCACCGAGCTGGGCGCCAAGCTCAGCAAGCCCGTCGTGGCCGACGTCGGCGGCAAGAAGGACACCATCCAGCCCGACGAGGCCGGGCTCGAGCTCGACGTGGTCGCCACCATCGGGCAGGCGCCCAGCGGGTTCCCCAGCCCGGTGGAGGTGTGGCGGGGGCTGGTCGGCACGACCGAGCTCCAGCCCAGGATCAGCGTCGACTCCTCCCAGCTCACCAGGACCGTCGAGGGGCTGGCGGAGAGCATCGACAAGCCCGCCGTCGAGGGCCGGGTGACCTTCTCCGGGCTGCAGCCCAGGGCCCGCCGGCCCGAGGACGGGGTGCTGCTCGACCGGGACGACGCCGTACGCAGGGTCAGCCAGGCCTTCCTGAACGGCGGCGGCCCCGTCGTGCTCACGCTCAGGCCCGCCAAGCCCGCCACCACCCCCGAGGCCGTCACCGAGGCGATGGCCAAGGCCAGGGCCGCCGTGGCCGCCCCCCTGACGCTGACGCTCGACGACAAGCAGGTGCAGATCCCGCCGGCCATGATCGCGGCGAACCTCACGTACAACGCCGACGGCGACGGCGGGCTCGCGCCCCGGTTCGACGCCGAGCGGGTGCTGGCCTCCGTCGAGAGCAGCCTGGTGGACGCGACGCAGCAGCCGCGGGACGCCTCGTACCAGATCGTGAACGGCAAGCCCGTCCTGGTGCCCGCCCGCACCGGCCGGGGGGTCAACGACAAGCTGCTGGCCAGGGACGCGGAGAAGGTGTTCGCCGAGGGCGGGGAGCGCACGATCCCGGTCCGGCTCGGCACCGTCGCACCGGCCGTGGACACCACGCAGATCCAGGGGCTCGGGATCAAGGAGCTGGTGGGCGAGTTCACCACGACGTTCGACTGCTGCCAGCCCCGGGTGAAGAACATCCAGCGGATGGCGCAGGAGGTCGACGGGTACCTCGTCAAGCCGGGGCAGACGTTCTCCGTCAACGAGGTGCTGGGGGAGCGGACGGTCGAGGACGGGTACGTCGAGGCCGGGCAGATCGTCGGCGGGCGGATGGTGAACATCGTCGGCGGCGGCGGGTCGCAGTTCGCGACCACCATGTACAACGCGGCGTTCTTCGGCGGGTTCGACGACGTGGAGCACCAGCCGATGGACTACTACGCGCCGCGGTACCCGGCCGGGCGGGACGTCGCGCTGCTGTACCCGGACCTGGACCTGAAGTGGCGCAACGACTCGGAGTTCGGGGTGCTGATCAAGACCGCCTTCACCGAGACGTCGGTGACGGTGGCGTTGTGGAGCACGAAGCGGTACGACCGCGTGGAGGCCGTGGCGTCGGAGCGGCGGGACTTCACCCCGTTCCGGCGGGAGAGCAGCGCGGCGGCAGGTTGCCTGCCGACGGTGGGGGAGCAGGGGTTCACGATCGACGTGACCCGGGTGTTCTACAACGATGGCAAGGTCCTCAAGAAGGACAAGAAGCTGACCACCAAGTACCGGCCGCAGCCCCAGACGACCTGCACCGCCGTCACTCAGTAAGACCCCTGAGCGCCCGCGCGGGCGGCATCGCCGTCGTGATGCCGCCCGAGCGTGAGCGGCGGTAGGGACGGGATGCCGCCCGAGTGCGAGCGGCGGTCAGGACGGGGTGACGGACATGATGCGGTCGTCGCCGTCCTTGGGGGAGCCGCGGCCGTCCTTGTTGCTGGTGCCGACCCACAGCTTGCCGTCCGGGGTGGCGGCGACCGCGCGGAGCCGGCCGTAGCGGTCGGTGAAGTGGGCCACCGGGGCGCCGGCGGAGCCGTCCTCGCCCAGCGGGATCTGCCACAGGCGCGCCCCCCGCAGGGCCCCCACCCACAGCGACCCGTTCGCGTACGCCATGCCTGACGGCGACGACTCCGCCGTGGACCAGGTGAGGATCGGGTTGATGTAGCGCTGGTCGTCGCCGCGGCCCTCGACCTCCGGCCAGCCGTAGTTGCCTCCCGGCTCGATCCTGTTGACCTCGTCGTAGGTGTTCGCGCCGAACTCCGAGGCGAACAGGCGGCCGGAGCCGTCCCAGGCCAGGCCCTGAACGTTGCGGTGGCCGTAGCTGTAGACCAGCGTGCCGAACGGGTTGCCCGGCGCGGGCGCGCCGTCCACGGTCATGCGCAGGATCTTGCCCCCGAGCGAGTCGCGCTGCTGGGCCAGGTCGCGGTCGCCGATCTCGCCGGTGGTGGCGTACAGGAAGCCGTCGGGGCCGAAGGCGAGCCGGCCGCCGTTGTGGATGCCGCCCTTGGGGATGTCCTGCACGAGGAGCTGCTGGTCGGTGAGTCCGCCGTTGGTGAGGCGGTAGCGGACGATCCGGTTGTCCAGCTCGGCGGTGTAGTAGAGGAAGAGCTGGTCATCCTTGGCGGCCACGCCCATGAGGCCGCCCTCGCCGTCGGGCCTGGCGTCCTCGATCTTGGCCAGTTCGGTGACCTGGCCGGTCCGGGTGACCCGCAGCACGCGGGCGGTGTCGCGTTCGGTGACCACGGCGTCCCCGCCGGGCAGGAACGCGATCGCCCACGGCACGGCCAGCCCCGTCACCACGTCCTCGGGAGCACTCGGAGCGGCGCCCGCCGACACGGCCGCCGTGGGGAACACCTCTCCGCCGCGGTCGGTGCAGGCCGTGAGCCCGGAGCATGCCGTGAGTGCGGTCAGTAGCATGATCGTCCAGAGCTTCCTCATGTGTTCCATACTTCCCCCGTAGTCGTAAGGTTCTCGGCATGAAGACCTGGGTTCCGTCCGATTCGGTGGCAGATGTACTGTCCGAGCTTCCTGGCGTCGAATGCGCCGTCTATGACGGCACGTCCGCGATGCCGGATGGGGTGGAGGATGTGGAGGTGTGGATCCCCCCGTTGGTCACCGTGCCCGACGTGCCGGGGACCCTGGCCAGGATGAGCTCGCTGCGGTTGCTGCAGACCGTGACCGCGGGCGTGGAGCCGTACCGGCCGCACATGCCCGAGGGCGCGGTGCTGTGCAACGCGCGCGGCGTGCACGAGGCGGGCACCGCCGAGTGGGCGGTGGGGGCCATGATCGCGGTGCTCAGGGAGTTCCCGGGGTTCGTGGACGCCCAGCGCAGGGGCGAGTGGACCTACCACCACACCGGCGTGCTGGCCGACTCGACCGTGCTGATCGTCGGGTACGGCTCCATCGGGGCCGCGCTGGAGCGGCGCCTCGACGGGTTCGAGGTGGAGATCGTCCGCGTGGCCAGGAGCGCCCGTGACGGCGTGCACGGCATGGACGAGCTGCCCGCGCTGCTGCCGGAGGCGGACGTGGTCGTGCTGCTCGTGCCAGCCACCGCCGCCACGGCCGGGATGGTGGACGCCGCGTTCCTGGCCCGGATGAAGGACGGCGCCGTGCTGGTGAACGCCGCCAGGGGCGGGGTCGTCGACACGGACGCGCTGGTCGCCGAGCTCAAGACCGGCCGGCTGCGCGCCGCGCTGGACGTGACCGCCCCCGAGCCGCTGCCCGAAGGTCACCCTCTGTGGAGCGCGCCGGGCGTGCTGATCACCCCGCACGTGGCCGGCAGCACCCCCGCCTCCGTACGGCGCACGCTGCGGCTCGTCCGCGCCCAGGTGCAGAGATACCTGGCCGGCGAGCCGTTGGTGAATGTCATCACCGACTCGTACTGAGAGGATCCCGGAACGTGGCTGGTCCGTGACCTTCGGTGCGTACGGTTACGTTTGCAGGGAGTTCCTGACTCACTGTCAAGGAACTCTTGGCGGCAATTGGTCTGTCTGGTTATCAGATCGGTGACGACATCGGCGTTGTCACCACCCGCGCACCCACGACAGCACACACTGGCGAAGTGATCGACCGGGCTTCGGCGGTCACTGGTGCAGAGTTCGAGACGGGATGGGCAACGACTGTGATCCGCTGGCGTGATCCCCGGGTGCCGCCGGCCGCCGCTGCGGCGGCAGGCGCGGCGGCGTTCGCCGCCGCCCTCCTGACGGAGAGCCCGGCCTTGGTCACCGGAGCGGTCGCCGGAGGGATCGCGGCGCTGGTCGCCGCCGCCTCCTTGCTGATCGCCTCGGTGAAGCAGGCGGCCACGCATCGCCCGACGGCGATGGGCGCACGCTGGATGGGCGGCGGCGCCATCATCTGGACCGCCGGAGTGGCGCTGCGGCCGTTCACCGAGAGTTTCGTCGACAGCTTCGCGGACATGTTCATGCTGCTCGGCACGGTGATCACGGCGAGCGGCGCCCTGGTGGCCGCCGACCGCAGGTTCCCGGCCAGGGCCGCTTTACGGCAGCTCACCGACGCCTACCTGTGCACGGCCTCGCTCTTCCTGATCGGCTGGATGGTGGCGCTGCGCCACGTCTACGCCGAGACGGCCGACGCGGCCGTGTTCACGCTGGTCATGCTGCCGCCGCTGGTGGGGCTGCTGGTGACGTTCGCCGTGATCCCGTCGGTGCTGACCAGCAGGTCGTCGTCCTGGCTGCTCAGCCTGGCCGGCGTGGGCGTGCTGGCCACGATGACCGTGGCCGGGATGTCGGCGGCGGTGGCCCGGCTCATGGACGCCGAGCCGCAGCTGTGGGGCGTGATGCTCGCGCCGGTCGCGTTCCTGCTGCTGGCGGCCGTCCCGTGGGGGCCGCGGGTCAAGCAGGCGAGCCGGCCCGCGGTCGGCCACGCGGTCGCGATCGTGCCCCTGGCCCTGGTGGCCGTGGCCGCCGGCACGCTGCTCGTGCACCAGGCCGGCGGGCGCACCGGGGCGCCCGTGACCGGCGTCGTGGTGGTCGGGGTCTCCGTGGTGCTGCTCCTGCTGGTGCGGTTGTTCGTGGTCTCGGCGGCGAACGTGCGCCTGCGCAGCCTGGTCAAGCTGAGCGAGCGCCAGCTCAAGGAGCTGGCGGAGAGCACCGGCGACGTGGTGTTCACCTGCGACTACGAGGGCGTCGTACGCGAGATCGGCGCGGGCGTCGAGGTGACGTACGGCTACGGCCCGCAAGAGCTGGTCGGCGGGTCGATCTTCGACTACATCCACCCGGAGGACGTGCCGGGCATCCAGGTCGCCATGCGCGCGATGAACCTCGCGGAGGACAACGCCGCGCCCGGCGCCTGCCTGATCGCCTGCCGCGTGCGCGCGGCCGACGGCACGTGGCGTCCCACCGAGTCCGTGGCCACCCGCCACGCCGGCGGCGAGGACCTGATGCTCGTGACGACCAGGGACGTCAGCGACGAGGAGGCGCTGCGCAACCAGGTCGCCCACCTGACCTTCCACGACGGCGTCACCGGGCTGCCCAACCGCGCCTACTTCGAGGAGCGCACCCGCGAGGTGCTGTCGGGCCGCACGGCGTCCCCCGGCACGGCGAACGTGGCGGTGATCTTCCTCGATCTCGACGGGTTCACCTCGGTCAACGACTCGGTCGGGCACGCCAGCGGCGACTACCTGCTCGGGCAGGCGGCCCGCAGGCTGCGCGGCGCCGTGCGCGCCGACGACACGCTGGCCCGGTGGGGCGGCGACGAGTTCGCGGTGCTCGTGGAGACCGGCGGCGACGCGCAGATCGCGGTGGACCTGGCCGAGCGGCTGGTGCGCGCGGTCTCGCAGGAGCCGTTCCGCGTCGCCGACCGCGACGTGGCGCTGACCGCGAGCGTGGGCGTCGCCTTCACCGAGGACGACGTGTCGGCGGGCGACCTCATGCGCAACGCCGACGTGGCCATGGCGCGCTCCAAGGAGCTGGGCGGGCGGCGCGTGGAGGTGTTCGCCGCGCAGATGCACGCCGACGTGATACGCCGCCTGGAGCTGGCGGCCGACCTGCAGCGGGCGCTGATCGAGCAGCAGTTCGCGATCGAGTACCAGCCGGTGGTGGACCTGGCGACCTCGCGGGTGACCGCGGTGGAGGCGCTGGTGCGGTGGTGGCGCGGGTCGGTGTTCGTGCCGCCGGAGCAGTTCCTCGGGGCGGCCGAGGACACCGGGCTGATCGTGCCGCTGAGCGAGTGGATCCTGCGCGAGGCGTGCCGCGAGGTGGCCGCCTGGCGGGCCTCGTCCTGGGACATCGGGCTGTCGCTGAACCTGTCGGCGCGCCAGATCATGGCGCCCAGGTTCGTCGAGACCGTGGAGGAGGCGCTGACCGAGAGCGGGCTGCCGGCCTCCGTGCTCACGCTCGAGGTGATCGAGGAGATGCTGGTCGAGGACGCCGAGGAGACGATCAAGCGGCTGTCGGAGCTGCGGGCGCTCGGCGTGCGGCTGGCGATCGACGACTTCGGCACCGGGTACGCCTCGCTGGCCTTCCTCAGGCAGCTCCCCGTCGACATGATCAAGATCGACCCGTCGTTCGTGTCGGGGCTGGGCAAGGACGACACGCTGACCCTGCTCACGCGCACGATCGTGCGGCTCGGGCACGACCTCGGGCTTATCGTGGTGGCCGAGGGGATCGAGCGTCCTGAGCAGCTCGAACTGCTGAAGCAGATGGGCTGTACGAGGGGGCAGGGTTTCCTGGTGGCGCGGCCGATGGCGGCGCGCGGGGTCGACTCGCTGATGCGGACGAGTCTCACTGTTTGAGACTTGTGTCCACGAAGTTGGCGCGATGGCGTTCGTTGCGGCTATGGTGTAAGGCATGCTTCGCAGTGAGATTCTCGTAGTACTTCGCCGGCGCGCAGGCCGATAGCGAAGCACGACGACCTGCGCGCCGCCCCAGTCCCGCCGCCTGGTGGGGAGGGGCCTTTTTTATGTCCTTAAGCGAGTAGCCACGCAAGGAACGAGCCGATGACCGAACGGATGACAGGTGCACAGGCCCTGGTCAGGGCGCTGGAGCACGTGGGAGTCGACACAGTGTTCGGGATCCCGGGCGGTGCCATTCTGCCGGCCTACGATCCTCTCTACGACTCGACCAAGGTCCGGCACGTGCTCGTACGGCACGAGCAGGGCGCGGGTCACGCGGCCGAGGGCTACGCGCAGGCCACGGGCAAGGTCGGGGTGTGCATGGCGACCAGTGGCCCGGGCGCCACGAACCTGGTGACCCCGATTGCCGACGCCTTCATGGACTCGGTGCCGATCGTGGCGATCACCGGGCAGGTGGCCTCCCCGATGATCGGCACGGACGCCTTCCAGGAGGCGGACATCTCCGGCATCACCATGCCGATCACTAAGCACAACTTCCTGGTCACCGACGCCGACGACATCGCCCGCACGATCATGGAGGCCTTCCACATCGCCTCCACCGGCCGTCCCGGCCCGGTCCTGGTGGACATCTCCAAGGACGCCCTGCAGGCCGAGACCGCCTTCAGCTGGCCGCCCACCATGCAGCTCCCGGGCTACCGCCCGGTCACCAGGCCGCACTCCAAGCAGATCCGCGAGGCCGCCAAGCTGATCGCCGAGTCCAAGCGGCCGGTCCTGTACGTCGGCGGCGGCGTCCACAAGGCCCGCGCCTCGGCCGAGCTGCTGCAGCTCGCCGAGCTGACGAACATCCCGGTCATCACCACCCTGATGGCGCGCGGCACGTTCCCCGACAGCCACCCGCAGCACATGGGCATGCCCGGCATGCACGGCAGCGTCTCCGCCGTGGGCGCGCTGCAGAAGTCCGACCTGATCATCGGCCTGGGCGTGCGCTTCGACGACCGGGTGACCGGCCACCTGCCGTCCTTCGCGCCGCACGCGAAGGTCGTGCACGCCGACATCGACCCGGCCGAGATCTCCAAGAACCGCCACGCCGACGTGCCGATCGTGGGCGACTGCAAGGAGGTCCTCACCGACCTCGTCGCCGCCGTCCAGGCCTCCGGCCAGAAGGGCGACTACGACGAGTGGTGGACGATCCTCAACGGCTACAAGCAGACCTACCCGCTGGGCTACGACACCTTCGACGACGGCTCGCTGGCCCCGCAGTACGTCATGGAGCGGCTGAGCGCCATCGCCGGCCCCGACGCGTACTACGTGGCCGGGGTGGGGCAGCACCAGATGTGGGCCTCGCAGTTCATCGACTACGAGAACCCGGGCACGTTCATCAACTCCGGCGGCGCGGGCACGATGGGCTTCGCCGTGCCGGCCGCGATGGGCGCCAAGATGGGCTGCCCCGACGCCACCGTGTGGGCCATCGACGGCGACGGCTGCTTCCAGATGACCAACCAGGAGCTGGCCACCTGTGCCCTGGAGGGCGTGCCGATCAAGATCGCCGTCATCAACAACGGTAACCTCGGCATGGTCCGCCAGTGGCAGACGTTGTTCTACGACCAGCGCTACTCCAACACCAACCTGCAGGCCCCCCGCCGCATCCCCGACTTCGTCAAGCTCGCGGAGGCCTATGGTTGTGTGGGCCTGCGGTGCGAGCGTCCCGAGGACGTGGACGCCGTGATCAAGAAGGCCATGGAGATCAACGACGTGCCTGTCGTGGTCGACTTCGTCGTCCACCAGGACGCCATGGTCTGGCCCATGGTCCCGGCGGGCACCAGCAACGACACCATCCAGATCGCCCGTGACATGGCTCCGAAGTGGGAGAACGACGATGAGTAGACACACGCTGTCCGTGCTTGTCGAGAACAAGCCGGGTGTCCTTGCGCGCGTGTCGGCGCTGTTCAGCCGCCGGGGGTTCAACATCGACTCCCTGGCCGTCGGGCCCACCGAGCACGACGACATCTCCCGCATCACGATCGTGGTGAGCGTCGAGGAGCTGCCGCTGGAGCAGGTCACCAAGCAGCTCAACAAGCTGGTGAACGTGCTCAAGATCGTCGAGCTGGACCCGTCCCAGTCGGTGCAGCGCGAGCTGATGCTGATCAAGGTCAAGGCCGACGCCGACAGCCGCTCCCACGTGCTGGAACTCGTCAACCTCTTCCGCGCCCGCTGCGTCGACGTGGCGGCCGACGCCGTGACCATCGAGGTCACCGGCACCCCCGACAAGCTGGAGGCCTTCGTCAAGGTCCTCGAGCCGTTCGGGATCAAGGAACTCGTCCAATCGGGCATGGTGGCCATCGGCCGCGGCGCCCGCTCCATCACCGACCGGTCCCTCAGGGCACTGGACCGTACCGCCTGAAAGGTTTTGAGCAAGTGACCGAGATTTACTACGACGACCAGGCCGACCTGTCGATCATTCAGGGACGCCACGTGGCCGTGCTGGGGTACGGCAGCCAGGGCCACGCCCACGCGCTCTCCCTGCGTGACTCCGGCGTGGACGTGCGCGTCGGCCTGCCGGAGGGCTCCAAGAGCCGCGAGAAGGCCGAGAACGACGGCCTGCGCGTGCTCAGCCCGTCGGAGGCGGTCGAGGAGGCCAACCTCACGATGATCCTGGCGCCGGACCACATCCAGCGCCACCTGTACGCCGAGCACGTGGCCCCGAACCTCGTCGAGGGCGACGCGCTCTTCTTCGGCCACGGCCTGAACATCCGCTACGGCCTCATCGAGGCCCCGGAGGGCGTGGACGTCTGCATGGTGGCCCCCAAGGGCCCGGGCCACCTGGTCCGCCGCCAGTTCGAGGCCGGCCGCGGCGTGCCGTGTCTCGTGGCCGTCGAGAAGGACGCCTCGGGCAAGGCGCTCGACCTCGCGCTCTCCTACGCCAAGGGCATCGGCGGCACCCGCGCCGGCGCGCTGCGCACCACGTTCAAGGAGGAGACGGAGACCGACCTGTTCGGTGAGCAGGCCGTGCTGTGCGGCGGCGTCTCCGAGCTGATCAAGGCGGGCTTCGAGACGCTGATCGAGGCCGGCTACCAGCCCGAGGTCGCCTACTTCGAGTGCCTGCACGAGATGAAGCTCATCGTCGACCTCATGTACGAGGGCGGCATCTCGAAGATGTACTGGTCGGTCTCCGACACGGCCGAGTACGGCGGCTACACCCGCGGCCCGCGCGTCATCAACGAGGAGTCGCGCCAGGAGATGCGCCGCATCCTCGCCGAGGTCCAGGACGGCACCTTCGCCCGCCAGCTCGTCGAGGAGTTCGACAGCGGCCAGAAGGAGTTCCAGCGCTACCGCGAGGAACTGGCCGAGAACCCGATCGAGAAGACCGGCGCCAAGCTCCGCCCGATGATGAGCTGGCTCAAGGCCTGAGTGTCCGGTACGGCCGGCGGGCGGGGCCTGCTCCCCGCCCGCCGTCTTTCATCCCAACTAGTCAAGGTTGAATAGATTGTCGGCGATTCGCTTGCTGGTCCTGGGCGCGGTACGGCGGCACGGCCGCGCCCACGGCTACCAGGTCCGCAACGACCTGGAGTTCTGGGGTGCGGACGAGTGGTCGAACACCAAGCCGGGTTCGATCTACCACGCGCTGAAGCAGCTGGCCAAACAGGGTTTCCTGCACGCCTACGACATCGCGCCGAGCACGGTCGGCGGCCCGCCGCGCACGGAGTACGAGCTCACGGAGAAGGGCACGGGCGAGTACTTCTCGCTGCTGCGCGGCGCGCTCACCACGCACGACCGGCTGGACCTGCTGTCGGCCGGTCTCGGCTTCATGGCTGACCTGCCGCGCGCGCAGGTGCTGGACCTGCTGCGGCAGCGGATGGAGCACCTGTGCGGCTGGCGGGAGTCCGTGACCGGCTACGCCACTCCCGAAGGGCACATCGGCGAGATCACGCGCCTGTGGGTGCACTCGGCCGAGGCCGGCGTCGAGTGGACGCGGGGGCTGATCGAGCGGATCGAGGGCGGGGCGTACTCGTTCGCGGGCGAGGGCGGAGACCCCTTCGCGGGGGTGCTCGCGGAAGAGTAGCGCGAGGTATGGTTTTCATATGTCAGCATTTTCTTTCATGTGTCAGAGGAGCTGCGATGAAGGCCATCCGGTACTACGCTTACGGCCCGCCTGACGTCATCGAGCTGGAGGAGACCGGCAGGCCCGAGCTCGGTGACGACGGCGTGCTCGTCCGCGTACGGGCGGCCGCGGTCAACCCGGGCGACTGGCACCTGCTGCGGGGCAGCCCGTACATCCTGCGCGCCATGGCGGGGCTGACCCGGCCGAAGGCCCACGGGCTGGGGGCCGATCTCGCCGGGGTCGTCGAGGCGGTGGGCAAGGGCGTCAGCCGGTTCGCGCCCGGCGACGAGGTGTACGGCTGCGCCCCCGGCTCCTTCGCCGAGTACGTCGCCGTCCCCGAGAGCGGGCCGCTGACCGGGAAACCGGCCGGGCTGACGTTCGAGCAGGCCGCGGCCGTGCCCACGTCGGCGCTGACCGCGCTGCAGGCCTTACGCGACAAGGCACGCCTGGAGCGGGGGCACCGGGTGCTGGTCAACGGGGCGGCGGGCGGGATCGGCACGTTCGCGGTGCAGCTCGCCAAGGCGTACGGCGCCGAGGTCACCGGCGTGTGCGGCAGCGCGAACGTCGAGCTGGTGCGCTCGATCGGGGCCGACCACGTGATCGACTACACCAAGGAGGACTTCACCCGCACCGGCCGCCGCTACGACGTCGTCCTCGACAACGTGGGCAACCGCCCGGTGGCCGACTGCCGGCGCCTGCTGACCCCGGCGGGGGCCTACCTCCACAACAGCGGCTCGGGAGGCCGCTGGCTGGGCCCGATGGGCCGCATCATCAAGCTGAACGTGATGAACCTGTTCGTCCGCCACACGCTCCCGTCCTTCGTCACCCGCGAGAACGCCGACGACCTGGCCACGCTCCGCGAGCTGATCGAGGCAGGCCGGCTGACCCCGGTCATCGAGCGCACACACCCGCTGAGCGAGGCCGCCGAGGCCATCGCGCACGTGGAGCGGGGGCACGCGAAGGGCAAGGTGGTGATCACCGTGTGAGACCCGGCTGCGCGTCCGGCAGGCTCGCCTGCGGGGCTGACCCGGGCCTGCGGACGACGAGGACCAGGGCGGCGGCCAGCGCCAGCGTGACGGTCTGGAAGGCGAGCTGCACGCCGTAGTCAGTGGGCTTGATCGGGATGAGCTGGCCCAGGTAGATCGCGGTGTGCACGCCGACCGCCATCCAGATCGCGCCCGTACGCTCCCTGGTGGCCCCGCACAGCAGGAAGAGCGCGATCGCCTGCACCATGAACAGCACCTTCTCCCCCGCCCCTGACGCGGGGCTCTGCGAGAACAGGTGCAGCAGGCCGAACGACACCGACGTGACCACGAGCACGGCGCGAGGGCCGAGCCGGTCGGAGAGCACGTCCCACAGGTGTCCCCGGAACAGCAGCTCCTCCGGGAAGGACGCCCGCAGCACGATGAGCGCGAAGCCGGCGACCAGCCCTGTCACCGGAGGCAGCGGAGCGGCCTGCCCCCAGGTCGCCGCGCCCGCCCACACGGTGACGGCGCAGCCCGCGAGCAGCGCGGCCACGCCCACCGCCGCGCCGAGCACCGCTTGCGGGAACGCCCACCAGGTACGGGTGAGGCCCAGCCCGGACCACGGCGGGCGGCCGGTCAGCCGCCGGTAGGCGTAGAGCAGGCCGAGGGTCGCCAGGGTGATCAGCGGCGGGGCGGCGAAGCCCGAGACGTTCTCGGGCAGGGCACTGACGATCATCATCACGCCGAACGTGACCGCGAGGAGTATCGCGATCGGAGCCAGGATGGCAGCCAGGATTCTCATACCGCCCGACGCTAGGCTCGCACCCGGCGTGCGCACATCGAGCCCGGGATAGATCCGGCCATGACGGAAGTCATGGTGCCTGGGGGAGGATGCCGGCCCGGGCTTCGGCCGCGTATGGTCCGAAGATGTGAAATTTCGGGACGTGGGGCAGCCGCGGGTGCTCACCGTGACGTTCTGGGCCGTGTACGCCGTGATGCTGGCCGGCGGCGCCGTCTCCGTACGCGGCCTGCCCGAGGCGGCGCTGTTCGCCCTCACGATGGTGCTGGTGGCGGGGCTCTGGCTGGTCATGCCGGCCGGCCGGGACGCCGGCGCCGCGCGCAAGCTGGCCGCCCCCGGGCTGCTCGTGGTAGTCCCGTTCGCCGGCCAGTTCGTCGGCGGGCTGCACTCGGCCATGCTGCTCATCGCCATGGTGCACGTGGCCTTCCTGTACGGCATGCGCGTGGCCGTCGGCGTGGTCTGCGCCTACGTCGTCGCCATGGGCGCGGTGATCGTCGTGCTGTCCGGCGGCGACTGGGCGGTGATGGCCGACCAGATCGTGCTGCTGGTGCTGTTCGCGATCTTCTCGCTGGCCATGGCCGCCGCGCTGATCGAGGCCCGCACGCAGCGGGAGGCGGCCCAGCGGCTCATCGAGCGCATCAGGGAGCTGGCGGTGGCCGAGGAACGCGCCCGGATGGCCAGGGACATGCACGACTCCATCGGGCACCAGCTCACCCTGATCAAGATGGGCCTGGAGAACGCGGAACGGTTCAGGCGGCGGCGGCCCGAGGCGGTCTGGGAGGAGGTGGGGCAGGCCAAGGAGCTGACCGTGCAGGCGCTGGCCGACTCGCGCCGCTGGGTGCGGGCCCTGCGGCCGCTCGCCCTGGACGGCCATGTGGGCAGCGGCGCGCTGGAGCGGCTGGCCCGCTCGTTCGACGGCACCGGGGTCGAGGTCGGGTTCCAGGTGGAGGGGGCCGAGCGGCGCATCGACCCGGACTCCGAGCTGGTCCTCTACCGGGTGCTGCAGGAAGGGCTCACGAACGTGCTGCGCCACGCCGGGGCCCGGCGGGTGCGGGCGCGGCTGGCGTACGGGGAGGACCGGGTGGCGCTGACGATCGGCGACGACGGGCGGGGCACGGAGAACACCGCGGACACGGCGGGCGCGGCGGGTGCGGCGGGCATGGCGCGCTCGATGGGCATGGCGGGCATGGCGGGCATGGCGGGCATGGCGGGCATGGCGGGCATGGGTGCGGCGGACGCGGTGGACACGGTGGATGCAGCGGGATTCGGGCTGTCGTCGCTGGCCGAGCGCGTGCGCGGCCTCGGCGGGGCCTTCCGTGCGGGCAACGCGGAAGGCGGCGGGTTCGAGCTGCACGCGGAGGTGCCGGTGGTACGCCCATGACCCCGGGTCGGGTGATCAGGGTGCTGATCGTGGATGATCAGGACCTGATGCGCGCGGCACTGCGCAAGCTGCTGGAGGTCGAGGACGGCATCGTGGTCGCGGGGGAGGCGGCCGACGGCCGGCAGGCGCTGGCGGCCGTGCCGCGCTGCGAACCGGACGTCGTGCTGGTGGACGCCAGGATGCCGCGGATGGACGGCGTCGAGCTGGTCGCCGGGCTCGCGGCGGCGCATCCCGGGCTGGCGGCGCTGGTGCTGAGCACGTTCGAGGAGGACGAGTACGTCTTCGGCGCCCTGCGCGCGGGCGCCCGCGGCTACCTGCTGAAGGACTGCTCCCCCGAGGAACTGGTGGCGGGCATCAGGAAGGCGTACGAGGGGGAGACCGTGCTCGACGGCCCGGTCGCGGCGCGCCTGGTGGCCGAGCTGCGGCTGCGCCCCGCACCGGGGACGGGCGGCTTCAGGGGGCAGGCGTCGCTGTCGGGCAGGGAGCTCGACGTGGCGCGGATGATCGCGGTCGGCGCGACGAACAAGGAGATCGCGGCCCGGCTGTTCATCACCGAGGGAACGGTGAAGAACCACGTCTCCAGCATGCTGCGCAAGCTCGGCCTGCGCGACCGTACGCAGCTCGCCCTGTACCTGCGCGACTAGCGCGACCCCGGCAGGAGAGGGACGGGCCGGGCGGGGTAGAGGTCCCTCCTTGGCTCTCTCCACCATGATCCGTGATAGTAATACCGGTATAGTTATCGGCAAGGAGGGGTCGTGATCGAGTACAAGTCAGCCGGTGAGATCGCCGCTATGCGGGAGTCCGGCAAGGTCGTCGCCGCCGTTCATGCCGCCGTGCGGGAGCAGGCGGCCATCGGGGTGTCGCTCAAGGAGCTGGACGAGGTGGCCAGGACCGTCATCGAGGAGGCCAGGGCGAAGGCGTCGTTCCTCGGGTACCACCCGTCGTTCGGGGCCACGCCCTACCCCGGCGTGATCTGCACCTCGGTCAACGGGGTCATGCTGCACGGGCTGCCGTCGCCGTACCGGCTGCGTGACGGTGACCTGATCAGCATCGACTGCGCGGCGTACATCGACGGGTGGCACGCCGACGGCACGGTCAGCTTCACCGTCGGGGAGCCCCGCGCGGAGGACCTCAAGCTGATCAGGGTCGCGGAGGAGACGCTGGCGGCGGGCATCGAGGCGGCCCTGCCCGGCGGCCGGATGGGCGACATCGGGCACGCGATGTCCACCGTCGGGCGCGGCGCCGGCTACGGCATGCAGAACGACTTCGGCGGCCACGGCATCGGCCGGGCCATGCACGAGGAGCCGTTCGTGCCCAACGAGGCCCGCGCCGGGCGCGGGCTGCGGCTGCGCCCCGGGCTGGTGATCGCCATCGAGCCCAGCCTGATGGCCGGCGGCGGCGACCGCTACTACATGTCCTCCGACGGGTGGTCGGTGTGCTCGGGCGACGGCAGCAGGAGTGTGCACGTCGAGCACACCGTGGCCATCACCGAGGACGGCCCGGTCATCCTGACCTTGCCGTAGGCGTCCGGCCCGGAGGCCTGGACGGATAGTCCGAGATGTGTGGTCATGATGTCCCGTCTTCCCGCGACATAAACCAGCAGGACGCCGCATGAGGCCGCGATCCATGGTCATGGGCCGGTAAGGGCTGAGGTGGTTGCTTATCGCCTAGGGCTACATATTCGTCAAGTTGGGCGATCTCGCCCCACCATTCGGCCATGCGTTCATTTCACCAGGTCAAGAGCAAAATGGCAGCGTTTGTCGAAGTTGAGCACAGGGCAGACCTTCCTCCGATAGCTACGGAGAGTAGTCGAGGGTTATCAGAGGAGAATCGAAATGTACAAGCAAGGGCTCATTCTGGCCGGGCTCGTCGGAGGGCTGCTCATGTCCGGCGGCGCCGCGCTCGCCGACGACGAGGTCGAGGCCAACAGCTCCCACTCCAGCGCGCGGAGCCTCGAGGTCTGCGCCATTGGCGACGCCATCTTCGCGCAGGGGGACGTTGACAAGGGCACGGAGGGCGTTCTCGTCCTTGAGATCGGCGACGTCCTCAGCCAGATCCTCGGCATCAAGAAGGAAGAGAACACCTGCGCGATCGGCTGAAGTCAGTCCTCAGCGGCGAAGTAGTGTAGCTCAGGGGCCCACCCACGGGGTGGGCCCCTTCGCCGTGCTCACGCTCCGTACACGAAGGCCGCTTCGAAGGAGTGGCGCGCGATCCGATCGAGCTGGTCGTCGGTCATCCCCAGCTCGCGCCGCAGCGCCTCGTAGTTGTCGTCCACGTAGCCGCCGAAGTAGGCGGGATCGTCGGAGTTCACGGTCACGACCAGGCCCTCGTCCAGCATCGCGGGCAGGATGTGGTCGCGCAGGGTCGGCACCGCGCGCAGCCGTACGTTGGACAGCGGGCACACGGTCAGCGGGATCCGCTCCGCCCGCAGCCGGGCCACGAGCTGCGGATCCTCCATCGCCCTGATGCCGTGGTCCACCCGCTCGACGCGCAGGATGTCCAGCGCCTCCCACACGTAGTCGGGCCCGCCCTCCTCGCCGGCGTGCGCCACCCGGTGCAGTCCCTCGGCGGCGGCCATCTCGAAGACCCGCCGGAACAACGACGGCGGATACCCCACCTCCGCCGAGTCCAGGCCCACCCCGATGAAGTGCTCCCGGTACGGCAGCGCCGCCCGCAGCACCTGCTCGGCCTCCTCGGCGCCCCGGTCGCGCAGGAAGCACAGGATCAGCGCGGCCGACAGCCCGCTCTCCTTCAGCGCCGCCGACAGCCCGTCGAACACCACCTGCAACGGCACGCCCCTGCTCAGATGTGCCTGCGGGTCGAAGAAGATCTCCGCGTGCCGCACCCCCTGCTCGGCGGCCCGCCGCAGGTAGGCGGTGGCCAGGTCGTAGAAGTCCGCCTCGGTGCGCAGGACGGCCATGTTCTCGTAGTACACGTCCAGGAACGACTGCAGGTTCGCGAAGGAGTACCGCGCGCGGATGGCCTCCACGTCGAAGGTGGGCAGGTCGATCCGGTTACGCCGGGCCAGCTCGACGACGAGCTCGGGCTCCAGGGTGCCCTCGATGTGCAGGTGGAGTTCCGCTTTGGGACGCATGCATGAAGTAAACCGGACCCCGGGGAGCGGAGGTATCGTGCGAACCTCTGAACTCTCACGCTCTGAGCTGGCATAACATCAGATTTCATGAGGCTGTCGGATCTGCTCGCCCGCGAGGACCTACGGCTGACGCTGGTGACGGGCGCCGACGCCGTCGATCGGGAGGTGCTGCGGGCGTACCCGACGGACCTGCCCGACCCCCGCCGCTACCTGCGCTCCGGCGACCTCGTGCTGACCAGCGGCGTCTGGTACACCCGGCCGTCCGACTGCGAGCGCTTCGCCGACGCGTTGTGGGCGGCCGGTGTCGCCGGTCTCGTGGTCGGCCTGATCGTGCTCGGCGAGCTGCCGGAGGAGCTGGTCGAGGCGTGCGAGCGCAGGCGGCTGCCGCTGCTGCTGGCCGCGCCCGACCAGGCGTTCGGCGCGATCAGCGAGGTGGTGACCGCCGAGGGCTTCGCGGCCGAGCAGCGCAGGGCCGAGCGGGCCAGGGCGCAGACGCTGCTCGACGTGCTCGGCCAGATCCCGCCCGGCGAGGTGTCGGCGCACCTGCGGCTGCTCGGCGCCGACCCCGGCCTGCCGACCACCGCCATGGCGGTCGCCAGGACCGGCGGGCCCGAGCTCGACCTGCCCGAGCTGCTGCACGAGGGCCTGGCGAGGAAGGGCCGCCACCTGATCGTGGGCGGCACGCCCGGCGAGGCGATCGTGCTGGTCAACGGCCGCGCCTCGCGCAAGAGCCTGGCCGACGAGCTGCGCGCCCTCATCGCGGGGCAGCGGGCGACGGAGACCGCGGGACGGCCGGGGGCCGGCGCCGCCGGCAGGCCGGGGGCGAGCGCCGCCGGTAGGCAGGGGATGAGCGCCGCCGGTAGGCAGGGGGTGAGCATCGCGGCCGGGATCAGCGAGATGACGGCCAGCGTGTCGCAGCTCGGCGAGGCCCTGGAGACGGCCAGGCGCGGCATGGAGTCGGCGCGCGGCGGGCCCGGGCCCGTGTCGATCATGTCGGTGGCCGACATCGACAGCTTCGACCTGCTGCTGGCCTCGCTCCCGTCGAGCATGCGCCGCTCCTTCCGCGACCACCTGCTCGGCCCCGTGGCGGAGTACGACGCGCGGCACGGCTCCGAGCTGCTGCGCACGCTCGACACGTTCCTGGAGACGTGCGGATCCTGGCAGCGCACGGCCGACGAGCTGTACGTGCACGTCAACACGTTGCGCTACCGGATGCAGCGGATCGAGGAGCTGACCGGGCGGCGGATGTCGTCGATGCGCGACCGTACCGACCTGTACCTGGCGCTGCGCTCAGGCGACGCGGGGCAGGCGGCCCGCGACGACCTGGCCCCGTGAGACCACGGCCACGATGTTCTCGGTGGCCAGGTCCTCGATGCGCTCCCACGGCCGGCCGCGCAGCACGACCAGGTCGGCGCCCAGCCCTGGCGCGACGCGGCCCACGGGCATGCCGATCGAGTCGGCCGCGTCGGAGGTGGCCGCGCGCAGCGCCGACTCGGCGTCCATGCCGAGGATCCGCGTCATGTGCACGACCTCGGCGAGCTGGTCGCCGAACTGCACGTGGTGCCCGTTGGCGTCGGTGCCCAGCACGAACCGCACGCCCAACGCCGCGGCCTGGGCCAGCAGCACGTCACGGGTGGCGACCAGCTCGGCGGCCTTGGCCATCGCCTCGGCCGTGACGGGGACGCGGCCCTGCGCGATGGCCTCGTTGATGAGCAGGGTCGGCGCGACGGGCGTGCGGCGGGCGGCCAGCGTCTCGGCCAGGTCCCGGCTCATCAGCGTGCCGTGCTCGATGGAGTCGACCCCCTCCTCGACGGCGACGCGGATGCCGTCCTCGGAGTGCGCGTGCGAGGCGACGAGCATGCCGAGCGCGTGCGCCTCGTCCACGGCCGCCCTGATCTCGTCGCGGGTGTAGTTCCGCCAGACGTTCTTGTCGCCGATGGACAGCACGCCGCCGCTGGTCGTGAGCTTGATGCCGTCCATGCCGGCCCTGGCCCAGGTCCGTACGAGCTTGCGGCACTCGTCGGGCCCGTCGGCCGTCGGCTTCCTGATCGGGAACGCCGGCGGCACGAACAGGTCGTTGTGCCCGGCCGTCATCCCCACCACGCCGTGCACCTGGATGCGCGGCCCCGGCAGCACCCCGGCGTCGAAGGCCCGGCGCAGCGCGATCTGCGCCTCGTCGCCGGCCAGGTCGCGCAGCGTGGTGACGCCGTGCCGCATGGCCCGCTGGGCGTGCGCGGCGCCGTGCAGCACCTGCTCGTCGCGGGTGGTGGTCAGGGGCCAGGTCGCGAAGTCGGGCGGCTCGCCCGGCCCCGCGTAGCCGACGAGGTGCACGTGCGTGTCCACCAGGCCCGGCAGCACGCACAGGCCGGCGTGGTGCGCCCCGGCCACGGGGGTGACGCCGGTGATCCGGTCGGGCTCCCAGGTCAGATCGACCGGGCCGCGGAATTCGGTACCGTCCCAAAGGGGGATTCCGTCGAGTCTCATCTCGGGCTCGACGCTACCGGAGCCCCCGGGCGGCTGGAGGGATCTACGGTCCTCGCGCGGCGCTCTCGTAGGGACCTACAGGGGCCGCCAGCGGTTTTCCCGGCTTCCCGGCCCGCGGCCGTTCCCCGGGCCGTAGTGTCCGAAACCATCGTCACACGATGGTAATAATCGAGGGATACCGTCCTGACCTGCATGTTCTCGGCCGTTCAAGGAGAATTAATGGCTACCCTCGACCGTCGCGCGTTCCTGCGGACGACCGGTCTGGCCGGTCTGGCGCTCGGTCTGGCCGCCTGTGGCGACGGCGGCACGACGACTTCCGGCGGTGGCAGCGGCGGCGGGTTCGGGTCGGTCAAGCTGCAGCTCTCCTGGAAGAAGAACGTCGAGTTCGCCGGCGAGTACTTCGCCGACACCAACGGCTACTTCAAGGCCGCCGGGTTCTCGCAGGTCGAGCTGCTGTCCGGCGGCGGCTCCGGCACCTCGGTCGAGTCGGGCCTGGCCACCGGGCGCTGCTGGGCGGGCCTGTCGGCGCCGACCATCACCGCGCCCGCCGTGCTCCAGGGCGCGCCGCTGAAGATCGTCGGCGCCACGTTCCAGAAGAACCCGTTCGCCGTCATCTCCCTGAGCAAGAACCCGATCGAGAAGGCCGAGGACCTGGTCGGCAAGAGGATCGGCGTCCAGGACTCCAACGAGCTGGTCTGGAACGCGCTGCTCAAGGCCAACGGCATCGACGCCGCCAAGGTGACCAGGGTGCCGTTCCAGTCGGACCCGTCGATGCTCACCTCCGGCCAGCTCGACGGGTACGTGGGCTTCGTCACCAGCGGCCCGGTCAACCTGCGCATGAAGGGGCACGACCCGGCGTACCTGCTGCTCGCCGACGCCGGCCTGCCGCTGGTCGCCGAGACGTTCACGGTCACGCAGGAGACCATCGACAACGAGCGCGACAAGCTCAAGGCGTTCCTGACCGCCGAGATCAAGGGGTGGAAGGACGCCGTCGCCGACCCGGCCAAGGCCGCCGAGCTGGCCGCCACCGTCTACGGCAAGGACCAGAACCTCGACGTCAAGGAGCAGACCGAGGAGGCCAAGATGCAGAACGAGCTCGTCGTCACCGACGACGCCAAGGCCAACGGCCTGTTCACGATGACGCCCGAGCTGATCGAGCAGAACATCTCCTCGCTGTCCAAGGCCGGCCTGAACATCAAGGCCGAGCAGCTCTTCGACCTGTCGATCCTGAACGAGATCTACCAGGCCGACCCGAGCCTGAAGCTCTCATGAGCGGCATCGGCATCTCCGGCCTGAGCAAGACGTTCGGCAAGGGCCTGACCGCGGTCGAGAACGTGGACCTGCGGACGCCGAAGGGCTCGTTCCTGTCGCTGCTCGGCCCGTCCGGCTGCGGCAAGTCCACGGTGCTGCGCATCCTGGCCGGCCTGGAGGAGCCCACGACGGGCGAGATCCTGGTCAACGGCGAGACGCCGCAGGAGCTGCGCAGGAGCCACCACCTCGGCATCGCCTTCCAGGACTCGGCGCTGCTCGCCTGGCGCAGCGTCGCGGCCAACATCCGGCTGCCGCTGGAGGTGGCCGGCATCAAGCCGGAGCCCGGCGTGATCGAGGACCTGATCAAGCTGGTCGGCCTGGAGGGCTTCGAGAAGGCCCGCCCGGCCGAGCTGTCCGGCGGCATGCGCCAGCGCGTCTCGATCGCCCGCGCCCTGGTGGTCAAGCCCAGCGTGCTGCTGCTCGACGAGCCGTTCGGCGCCCTGGACGACATGACCCGCCAGCGGCTCAACCTGGAGCTGCTGCGCATCTGGACGGAGAAGCCCGCCACCACCCTCATGGTCACCCACGGCATCGGCGAAGCGATCTTCCTGTCGGACCTGGTGGCCGTGATGAGCCCGCGCCCCGGGCGGGTGGTGGAGCTGGTGGAGATCGACCTGCCCCGCCCGCGTACGCCGGAGATGATGCGTACCCCCGAGTTCCACGCCTTCCACGACCACCTCAGCGACCTGCTGTTCGGGCACGGCTCATGAGGCGAGTGCAGGGGCTGGCCGGCGTCGTCGCGCTCGTGGCGATCTGGTGGCTGCTGGCCGCGACCGTGTTCGCCGACGGCGGCGCGGTGCCCACCCCGGTCGCGGTGCTGCGGTCGATGGGCGCCGACGGCTGGGCCTTCTACGGCCCCAACGCCACCGCCACGCTGTCCGCCGCCGTCCAGGGTTTCCTGTGGGGCAACGGGCTGGCCATCGGCGTGGCGCTGCTGGTGCTGCTCGTGCCCCGGCTCGAAGCCGTCGCCACGCAGCTCGCGGTGATCAGCTACTGCATCCCGCTGCTGGCCATCGGGCCGATCGTGCTGGTCGTCTTCGGCGGCGAGGCGACCGTGGTGTTCCTGGCGGCCATCTCGGTCTTCTTCACCACGCTCATCGGCGCCCTGCTCGGGCTGCGCTCCGCCGACCGGGCCAGCCTCGACCTCGTCACCGTCTACGGCGGCGGCCGCCTGGCCAGGCTCCGCTACGTGCAGGTCGTCTCCGCCCTGCCCAGCACCTTCGCCGGCCTGAAGATCTCGGCCCCGTCGGCGCTGCTCGGCGCCATCATCGGCGAGTACCTCGGCAGCAACGACCAGGGGCTCGGCGTGTCCCTGATGATCTCGCAGCAGCAGTTCCAGGTGCCGCGCACCTGGGGGCTGGCGCTGGTGTCCGGCCTCGTCGCCGGTCTCGGGTACGCGATCGTGGCGCTCGTCGCCCGCGTGGTGACGCCCTGGTCGAGAGGGGAAGCCCAGTGATCGGCCGTACCGTGCTGCGGATCGTGGGGCCGCTGGTGCCCTCCGTCGTCATCGTCGTGGCCGCGTGGTGGCTGGCGCTGGAGGCGTTCGGGATCAGCCCGCTCGTCGGCAAGCGCCCGCCGCAGGTCTGGGAGTACCTGGCCGCGTCGCAGGCGCACCGCGAGGCCGTGTTCGGCGCGCTGGGCATCACGATCAGGGACGCGGCCATCGGCTTCGTCGCGGGTATGGTGGCCGCGATCGCCGTCGCCGTCGCGTTCGTGCTGGTGCGGGCCGTCGAGCAGACGTTCATGCCGGTCGCCATGCTGCTGCGCTCGGTGCCGCTCGTGGTGATGACCCCGCTGATCACGCTGGTCTTCGGCCGCGACCTGGTCGGCGTGGCCGTGATCGGCGGCATCGTGGTGTTCTTCCCGGCGCTGGTGAACATCGCCTTCGGCCTGCGCTCGGCCTCGCCGCAGGCCACCGACCTGATCATGGCGTACGGCGGCACCCGCCTCACCGTCCTGCGCAAGGTGGCGGTGCCGACGGCGATGCCCTCGGTGTTCGCCTCGGCGAGGATCTCCGTGCCGGCCTCCATCATCGGGGCGCTGATCGCCGAGTGGCTGGCCACCGGCGAGGGCATCGGCGCCGAGATCCTGCGGGCGATCGGCGGGTTCCGCTACGACGAGGTGTGGGCGGACATCGTGGTCGTCACGGGGGTGTCGATCCTGGCGTACGCGGTCGTCGGCGTGGTCGAGTCGCTCGTCCTGGCCCGCTTCTCGGACCGGCGGCCCCAGTGAGTTGCGCGAGTTGCGCCTGACACGGTGTCAGGCGCTTCACTGGCCGCCATGCTGACCTACACCGGTTCAGGACCTTACTGTTACGCCAATTCGCTGGCCATGATGCTCGGTCCCGCCTCGCCCGGGGCGGGGGTGATCGAGACGCTGACGGGCTCGCCGTTCGGGATGCAGCTCGTCGGCGGCTCCCAGCCGTTCTTCGACCCCTACGGCTGGGACCCCGAGCTCGGGCTCGACGCCGCCGTCGAGCTGCTCGGCTGGAGCTGCGAGCGCAGCCACGGGGGCACGGCGGAGGAGGCGCTGGAGCGCCTGCGGGCCGCCGGCCCGGCCCTGGTGGGGCCCGTGGACATGGCGCTGCTGTCGTACACGCCGGGCGGGGGCGGCGACCATTACGTGGTGGTGCTCGCCGTGGAGGGCGACACCGTCGTGCTGCACGATCCGCACGGGCATCCCTTCGCCACGCTGCCGGCCACCGACTTCCTGGCGGCCTGGCGGGCGGAGTCGGTGGAGTATCTGGACACGTCGTACGTCATGCGCACCGGCTTCGTACGGGTCCGCGACACGTCCGTGGAGTGGGCGTTGCGCGATTGCCTGCCCGCCGCCGTGCGCTGGCTGGAGGGGCGGGACGACCTGCCGGCGCCGCCCGGCACGCTGGGCGGTGCCGCGGCGGCGCTGCGGCTGGCGGAGCAGGTGGAGGGCGGGCTGGCGGGGCAGGCGCGCGGGATGCTGGTGCACTTCGGGGTGCGGGTGGGGGTGCGGCGGCTCGCCGATGCCGCGACCTGCCTGGCCGGCCTGGGGCTGTCGGAGCCCGCCGCGGCCGCCTGGGAGCAGGCGCGCGTGCTCGGTGCCCTGCAACATCCGCTGGTCACGGGTGACGACGAGGCCGTGGCGGCGGGGCTGCGGCGGCTCGCGCCCGGTTACGACAAGCTGCGGTCCGCACTCGGTTAGTGCGGACCCGGCCGCGGTCCTGTGTGCGGGGGGAGGCGCGGCCGGGTCCGCCCGTAGGGGAGCGCATGGGCGTGCGGTGGGAACCGGCTCGGGGTGGGGCCGGTGAAAGCCCGACGCTCCCTTGGTCGGGGGAGTGGTGCTCTAGCGGGAGGCGAAGTCCTGCGTCCAGGTGGGGCCCTTGGCGTGGTGCCCGACGCCGATGTGGGTGAACGAGCAGTTCAGCATGTTGGCCCGGTGCCCGGGGCTGTCGAGCCAGGCCTTGACCACGGCGGCGGCGGTGGGCTGGCCCTTGGCGATGTTCTCGCCGGCCCGGCGGAAGGCGAAGCCGGTGGCCCTGATCCGCTGGCCGAACGCCCGGCCGTCGCGCGAGGTGTGCGAGAAGTAGCCGTGGCGCGCCATGTCCGCCGAATGGCGCTCGGCGGCGAGGTGCAGCTTGGCGTCGTGGGCGAGGGGGCGGCAGCCGTTCTCCGCCCTGGCGCGGTTGGTGAGGGCGACGACCGCCGTCTCGGCGGAGGAGGCGAAGCTCCCGCCGGCCGCCGGGCGCCCGCACGACAGCTTCACCGAGCGCGACTGGCTGGTGCGCCCCTGCGAGTCGAGCGCGATCGTGTAGTAGCGGCGCGGGGTGCCGGCGCAGCTCGCCCTGGCGGTGATCCGGCCGTTGCCGACGATCTGGGAGCCGCTCTTGACGACCCGGTCGGGGCCGGAACCGGCGACCTTGACGCGTACCCTCAGCCGGGCCTGGTCGGCGCAGCCGGACCGGACGGCCGTCGCGCGCACCGTGCCCTGGACGACGGACGGCTTGAGCGCGAGCACGCGGCACGCCTGCCGGGCGGCGGCCTGCTGAGCGGCGGCCTGCTGGGGGACGGCCTGCTGGGCGGAGGCGGCGGGCGCGGGGAGGCTCAGTGCCGTCAGACATCCGACACAGGCCACCGCCTGGAGCTCTCTACGCATACCGTCCTCCGATGAGGGATTCGACTGTGCGTCGAACCCGCATTCTGGTCCCCCCAAGTCGGCTATGTACGGAAATTAGCGACCTAACTTGGAGCTCCAAGTGGCTGAATCGTAATATCACCCGCTCTGATCTCGGTAAACCACAGCGGCCCCCTGGGCGTCAGGGGGCCGCGAAAATCTTTCCGTCAGCGGGTGGCTAGCATGGCGCGGGCTTGAGCCACGAGCACTCCAGGTCGCCCGTCGCGCCCCCGGTCGCGGCGCGGAGCCCGGCGGCGTCCCCCGCGGCCGCCGACCGCGAGAACTGCGCGAGCCGTACGGCGATCTTGTCCTCGATGTCCTTCGGCGAGCCCGACAGGTACTGGTTGAGCATGATCGAGAAGATCAGCGGCTCGCCGTCGGCGCTCGTGACGTAGCCGGACAGCGAGGTGACGCCGGTGAGCGAGCCGGTCTTGGCGTGCACGTTGTTCTCGGCGGGCGTGCCGCGCATCCGGCTGCGCAGGGTGCCGCCGGTGAACCGGTCCGGGTTGCCCGCGATGGGCAGGGACTCGTACCAGGTGGAGAACCACGGCTTGCCGCGAACGGCCGACAGGAGCTGCACGATCGAGCCCGGCGAGAAGCCGTCGCGGCGCGACAGGCCGGAGCCGTCCCGCATGTTGATCACCTGTACGCCGTTCGCCTTGGCGAAGTCGGTGCTGACCTTGAGCCCGGCCGGCCACGTGCCCTGGTTCGCCACCTTGCGGCCCATGGCCTTGGTGAGGATCTCGGCGTGGATGTTGTTGCTCAGCTTCATGAACGGCACGAGCAGCTCGCCCAGCGTCATCGACTCGTGCCGGGCCAGCTCCTTGGCCCCCGAGGGCGCGGCGCCTGCGATGGTCGGCCCGAGCACCTTGACGCCGTGCCTGGCCAGCGACTTGCGGAACAGCGAGGAGACGTACGCGGTGGGGTCGTCCACCGCCACCCACTCCTGGTACGGGTCCGCGACCGTGCCGGTGATCACCACCGTGCGCGTGCCGTGCTGGCGCTCGATGAGCACGTCCGTCTCGGCACCCACCGTGGCCTTGTTGACGATCTTCAGGTAGTCGGTCTCGGGCGTGGTGGAGACCTTGACCTTGTCCCCGTCGGCCGCCACGGACACGATCACCGAGCCGGCGTCGTAGTCCCTGTCGGGCGAGGCCGTCAGCGCCGAGATCGGCGCCGCGTAGTACGCGGTCTCGTCGTCCCAGGCCCAGTCGTTGCCGAGCCGCTGGGAGTCGAACCAGGTGTCGTCGGCCACCAGCTTGCCGGTGACGACCTTGACGCCCGCCCCGGCGACCTCGGCCGCCAGCGCGTCGTAGTCCTCGGCCAGCATGGTCGGGTCGCCGGTGCCGCGCAGCACCAGGTCGCCGGTCAGCAGGGAGCCGGCCTTGCGGCCGGTGCTCAGCACGGTGGTGGGGAAGCGGTAGTCGAGGCCGAGCGTCTCCGCCGCGGCGGCCGAGGTGAACAGCTTGGTGTTGGAGGCCGGGATGAGGAGCTTGCCGGCGTCGGTGGCGTACAGCTCCTCGCCGGTCTGGGCGCTCTTGACCACGACGCCCGCCCTGGCGATCGTGAGCCGCGAGTCGCTGAGGATCTGGTTGATGTCCTGCGCCAGGTCCGCCACGCCCACGGAGGGGTCGAGCGCGACGGCGGGAGAGGAGGGTCCGGACGCCCACGCGAGGGCCGCGACGAGCGCGCCCGCGACGAGGGAGGCTGAGGTGCGCCGCATGGGGTCTCCAAGTCGACTGGGGGATCGCATGAGAGCATGGATCAGCGCAGTCAGCCTGTAATCCGCAAAATTCCGTATTTGTTGGGGCCCGTTAGGTCGGCTGCTCCGACGTCACCATGAACCCGCAGTCGCCGAACGAGACCTCGTCGCCCGACTTCACCCGGGCGGGGCCCACCAGCCGCCACCCGTTGAGCCGGGTGCCGTTCAGCGAGCCGAGATCGACCAGCATCCAGCCGCCGTCGCCCTCGCGGCGCAGCTCGGCGTGGACGCGGGAGACCGTCAGGTCCGACAGCACGAGGTCGCAGGCCGACCCGCGGCCCACCACGTAACGCAGGCGCTCGTCGTCGGGCAGCGCGAGCCGGGGCAGCCGGGGCCGCCGCCAGGCGGACTGCAGCTTGGTGGTGAACTCCGAGACCGAGGAGACGGCGTCGGTCAGCCGCTGCCGGAACGTGGGCCGCCGCGGCAGGTCCGCGACCACCTCGTCGAGCTCGTACCTGTTGCGCGCCCGCAACACCTGGTCCACCCGGCCCACGAAGGTGTCGTGCGAGATGCGGCCCTCTACGGCGCGTTCCCTGAGCTCGTCGATCGCACGGTCACGTTCCCCATCTGAGGCGCGAAAGGGCGGATGCGTGGAGCTCATAGAGCGAGTATCGGCCTCAACCTCGGCTTGTGTCCAGAATACGCGGATCAGGTTGCCCTAGGCATACTGAGTATGCATACTCAGTATCCATGTCGATCAGGCACGGGCTGCTGGCCTTGCTGAGTAGCGGACCGCGGTACGGCTATCAGCTGCGGGTGGAGTTCGAGGCGTCCACGGGGGCGACCTGGCCGCTGAACATCGGCCAGGTCTACACGACGCTCTCCCGCCTGGAACGCGACGGGCTCGTCGCGCCCGGCGGCGCCGACGAGCAGGGCCGCGCGGTCTACACGATCACCGAGGCCGGTCGGGAGGAGCTGGGGCGATGGTTCAGCACCCCCGTCGCCCAGACCGACCGGCCCCGGGACGAGCTCGCGATCAAGATCGCGATGGCCGTGGCGGGCGGCGTGGACGTCGCCGAGGTCATCCACACGCAGCGCGCCGCCACCATGCGCGCCCTGCAGGAGCTCACGAGGGCCAAACGGGGCGCCACCGGCGGCCTCGCGCAGCGGCTGGTCCTGGATTCGTTGATCTTCAAGACCGAGGCGGAGCAGCGCTGGCTGGACCACTGCGAGGCCGTTTCCAAGGAGAAGAACCGATGAGTGTGGTGGAGCTGCGGGACGTCACCCGCGAGCACGGGCAGGTGCACGCGCTGAGGGGGGTGAGCCTGGAGGTATCGGCGGGCGAGCTGGTCGCGGTCATGGGGCCGTCGGGGTCGGGCAAGTCCACGCTGCTCAACCTGGCCGGCGGCCTCGATCTGCCCACCTCCGGGACGGTGACGATCGAGGGCGAGGACCTCTCCCGGGTCAAGGACCTGGCCGCGCTCAGGCGGGGCCGCGTCGGGTACGTCTTCCAGGACCTGAACCTGATCCCGTCCCTGACCGCCGCCGAGAACGTGATGCTGCCCAGGGAGCTCGACGGCGTGCGCACCGGGCAGGCCCGCACCGAGGCGCTGGCCGTGCTGGCGGAGGTGGGCGTCGAGGAGATCGCCGACCGCTTCCCCGAGGAGCTGTCCGGCGGCCAGCGCCAGCGCGTGGCCATCGCCAGGGCGCTGGTCGGAGAGCGGCGGCTGCTGCTGGCCGACGAGCCGACCGGCGCGCTCGACACCGCCACCGGCGACGAGATCCTGGAGCTGCTGCGCGCCCGCTGCGACGCCGGCGCGGCCGTGCTGCTCGTCACCCACGAGCCGCGCTACGCCGCCTGGGCCGACCGGGTGATCCACCTGCGCGACGGGCTCGTCGCCGAGCCGAGCGCCGCGCGGCTGGAGAGCTCCCGATGAGCGCCCTGCGCGCCGCGCTGCGCATCTCCCGCAGGGACGCCCTGCGCGCCAGGGGCCGCACCGCCCTCGTCATGATCATGATCGGCCTGCCGGTGCTGGCCATCACGGCGCTGCTGACGTTGTCGGAGACCACGGACCTGACGGTGCGCGAGGAACTGCCCTCCCGGCTGGGCTCGGTGGCCGACGCGGCCGTCTTCTCCCAGGCGACCAAGCTTCCCGTCGAACAGGACCCCGCCGGCCGGTTCGCCCACCAGAACCCGAACAAGCCCGCCCCGCCGGCTCGATGGACGACCGCCGAGGTCGCCGCGCTGACCGGCGGCCGGGTGATCCCCTTCTACGCCTACTCCACCGAGGCCCGGCTCCAGGACGGCTTCGACCGGGTGGAGCTGCTGGAGATCGACCTGCGCGACCGGCTCAGCGCAGGCATCAGGACGCTGGCCGAAGGCCGGCTCCCGGCCTCGCAGGAGGAGATCGCGGTCACGCCCGCGCTGCTGGGCCGCGGCGTGAGCGTCGGTGGCGAGCTCCAGCTCACCCGGCGGGGCGAGCCGAAGCGCGTGGTCGGCGTCGTGGAGAACCCGACCAGGCCGGGCGTCCTGGAGGTGGTCGGCCCCTACGCGTCGGTGTTGCCGGACAAGACGGACCCGCAGGGCGATGGCTGGCTGCTCGACGCCCCGGCCCCGGTCACCTGGGAGAAGGTGCGCGAGCTGAACCAGGCGGGGCTCCGCGTGGCCTCCCGCGCGGTGATCGAGAGCCCGCGCGCGGAGAACCACCCCTACCTGCACACGCAGAGTGAAGAGTGGCTCTGGATGGCCATCGGCGTGCTCCTCGTCGTCACCGAGACGGTTCTCCTGGCCGGTCCCGCGCTCGCCGTCGGGCTGCGACGGCGCAGGCGGGAGCTGGCCACCATCGCCGCGCAGGGCGGGTCGCCGGCTCACCTGCGCACGATCGTGCTGGCCGACGGGCTGCTCCTGGGCGGCGTGGCGGCCCTGCTCGGCACCGTGCTGGGCATCGGCGCGGGGGCGGTGGCCGAGTCGATCGCGGCCAGAATGCTGGACTGGCGCAGCGGCCCGGTCGACGTGCCCTGGGCGCAGGTGGTCGCCGTTGCCGCGCTCGGCCTGGTCAGCGCGCTGGTGGCGGCCGTGGCCCCGGCGATCCAGGCCGCGCGGCAGAGCCCGGCGCGGGTGCTCGCAGGCCGCCCTGACGAGGTACGTGAGCGCGGCGCCCGTCCGCTGCTCGGGCTCGCGCTGCTGGTGCTCGGCGTGGCGGCGGCGATCTACCTGTCGTCCCGGAGCGAGCTGGCCGTGGTGACGGCGTCCACCGTGGTCCTGTTCGGGCTGATCGTGCTGATGCCCTGGCTCGTCCGGCGCACCGGCCTCCTGGCCGCGCGCCTGCCGCTGCCGGCGCGCCTGTCGGTGCGCGACGCCACCCGGCACCGGGCCCGCACCGTCTCGGCGGTCGCCGCCGTCATGGCCGCCACGATGGGCGCGGTCACCGTCGGCATCGCCTACACCAGCGTGTACGCCAACGAGCAGGGCCTGAACCGGCTGACGGTCCCGCCGGGCACCTTGACGGTGAGCGCGCACGCCGCCGACGAGGCGGCCTGGTCCAAGGTGCGTGCCGTCACTCAGGAGAAGCTGCCGGGTGCGCGCCTCGTACCAGGGCTGGTGGCCGTGGACGGCACCGGGGCGAGCATGGAGACGATGGTGCAGGCGCCGTCTCAGGACTGCCCCGGTGCGTGCGCCGTGTACGGCGTGCTCTATTACGACGTACCGATCGGGGACGATCGGCTGCTCGCGCTGTTCCAGGAGCGGCCGGATCCGCAGGCGGCGACCGCCCTGGCGGCCGGCAAGGCGGTGGTGTTCGACCCCCGGCTGATCAGCGACGGCGCCGTCAGCGTGACGGTGCAGAGGCTTGACGGCGGGGAGAGCGGCAGGGCGACGGTCCCCGTACCGGCCGTGCTGGCACGGGCGGCCCAGGCAGAGCAGGGTGGCGTCGTGTTGCCCGCCTCGGCACTGGCGGCGGCCGGGGTCAAGGCGGTCGAGCGGCGCGTCTACGCCCAGTCCACCTCGTTCGACGCGGAGCTTGCCGTGACCGACCACCGGGAGGCGCAGCGTTTCGGCCGCGACCTGCAGGCGGTGGCGCGCAGCGCCTTCGCGGTGCTGGCCGAGGACTCCAGGGGCGAGAGGCTGACGGTCCTCCTGTCGGCGGCCCTGGTGGCCGCGGTGGTCCTGGTGCTCGGCGGCACGTTCGCCGCTACGGGGCTGGCCGTCGCCGACATGCGCCGCGATCTCGACACCCTGTCGGCCGTGGGCGGCAGGCCGGCGACCCGCAGGCTGGTGGTGGCAGCCCAGGCCGGCTACATCGCCGGGCTCGGCGCCGGCATCGGGCTCGTCGCCGGAGTGGTGACGGGAGGAGCTCTGTCGCAGTCCATGGCCCCGCAATGGCTCGGCGGCAGCCCGATCGTGGTGCCGTGGGCGTTCCTGGCCACGGTCGTTCTGGGGCTGCCGCTGCTGGCGGCCCTGCTCGCGGGCCTGTTCACCCGGACGAGGATGGAGCTGGCGCGGCGGGTGGCGTGAGCCGGTACTTCAGCGTGATCAGCGCCGAAGCGAAGATGATCAGTGCGGGGATCGCGGTCTGACCGATCAGGACCGCGGTCACCGCGCTGTCCGGCTGCTGCACGGGCGTGCTGGGGTCGGACTCGATGAAGCCGCCGATCGTCAGGATGATGCCGAAGATCAGCGCGCCGAACGAGCTGAACCCGCTCTCGATGGCCGTCCACAGCCCGGTCAGCACCCCGGCCCGCCGCTTGCCGGTGGTGACCGCGTCCGCCGCGATCACGTCCGCGAGCATGGAGAACTGCATGAGCTGCAGCCCGGCGTACCCGACGCCGACCAGCAGGATCGTCAGGTGCGCCCACAGCGGGCCGAACAGCGGCGTGGCCATGGCGGCCGTCGTGCCGCCGCCGAACAGCAGGATCGCCAGGATCATCGCGCCGCGCTTGTCGAGGCGCCTGGCCACCCGCACCCACAGCGGCATCGTGAGCAGGATCGGGCCGACCAGCACGGCGAAGAGCGTCTGCGTGGCCGCGGCCGAGCCCAGCGTGTACGTGGCGAAGTAGGGCGCGGCGGCCAGCATCATGCTGACGGCCAGCATCTGCACGCAGGCCAGCACCGTCAGCCACAGGAACGCCGGGTTGCCCCTGATCGCGGCGAACTGCTCGCGCCACCCGCCGCGGTCCGGCTCCGGGGCGCCGGTCATGGGGGCGCGGGCGGTGCCGAAGAACGAGCCGAGCATGGCGAGGAGCAGGATGCCCGCGATCGTGATCGCCATCAGCCGGTAGCTGCCCAGCGTGCCGTCCCCGCCCTCGCTCGTGGCCAGGACCGGCGCGAGGATGCCGCTGATGGCGGTGGCCGCGCCGATGAACACCATCCGCCACTGCAGCAGCGACGTGCGCTCGTGGTAGTCGTTGGTCATCTCGCCGGGCATCGCCTTGTACGGCACCTCGAACAGCGCGTACGCCGTCGCCGCGGCCAGGAAGCACGCCCCCACGTACAGCGCCGCCGGCACCCCGGTCAGCGGCGGCCCCGCGAACACCAGGAAGAACGTGATCGGCAGCGTGCACGCCCCGGCCAGCAGCCAGGGCCGGCGCGGCCCCCAGCGCGAGACCGTCCGGTCGGACCAGCGCCCGACCAGGGGGTTGATGATCAGGTCCCAGACCTTCGGCGCGGTGACCACGACACCGGCCAGCCACGCGGGCACGGCCAGGAAGTTCGTCATGTAGAACAGCAGCAGCAGCCCGGGCACGCCGTTGAAGGTGGCCGTGCAGAACGAGCCCACCCCGTAGCCGAGGCGCACGCCCTTCGGAACGCTGGCCGTGCCCACCGCCGGTGTGATCATCCCCTCATTAGAACCGAGCGAGGGATTGTTTGGGAGGGCCCAGTTTTCCCGGGCCCTCCGCCACGGGCCTAGTCCGAGACGTTGGCGCAGACGACGTGCGCGCCGATCTCGATCATGCGGCGCTCGCTGCGCGCGTCGGCCACCCTGGCCATCAGGATCGGCGCCCCGGAGGCGGCGAACTGCGGCAGCCGGGCGCGTACCAGGCGGTGCAGGTCGCGCACGACGTCCTCGGCGGCCGACATGTGCACCTTCACGTGCAGCATGATCCCCGTCGCCCCGGACGCGGTGCCGGCCTCGGAGATCCAGACGTGGTGCACGAGCGGGAAGTCCATGAGCAGGTACGCGATCGCCTGCCGCAGCGCGGGCAGGATCGGGTGCGTGCACCGGCGGTATCCCGGATCCACCTGCTGCATCGGCCCCGACAGGTGCGGCCGGGGCGCGGGCACCCAGGGCAGCGAGGGGGCGTGCGGGCTCGGCGGGGCCACCTGGGCCAGCGCGGCACCCCTCGACACGGTGGCCATCGCGCCCGTGGCGTAGGCGGCGGGAACCGCCCCCGACAGGACGGGCGTGGGCCCGGTGCGTGTCGTGGTCATGAAGTGCTGGAGATCGTCGATGGGCACGGCCGCGGCGGCTGGTCCGGCCGCGTCGATGACGATCTCGCGCACCCCGGTGACGCGCTGGATGTCCAGGATGGTGTCGGCGTCGCAGGCCGACAGGGAATGGCTGCCGCGGTGTCTGGCATAGGTCGCTGGGCTGGTGTATCCGAGCAGGACCCGGTCACCGGCCTGTGTCGTCCCCAGGACGACGGAACGATCTGGTCGCACTGCCACCAGGACTCCACCGTCGGCAAGAGCGCCCAGCAGGCGATGGGGCGTGCCATGCTGTGCGAGCACGTCGGCAAGCGCAGGATTCCCGATGCTCATATGACGAACCATAGGTAGTCGGCCACGGCTTATCAGGCTAATGGCGAATAAATCTCCCGATCAAGACAAAGATGTGAGCGGAGTGGATGAGTTTGCCGCGAGCTGGGTACGCCGCGTTCCGTCTCACATGCTGGCCCCTCGTGAATACGTTCACAAGCTGCGGATACACTCTGTGGGACCGCTGGGGGGTTCCGTGGACGGTGACCCCCCTCCGCCGTGCCTTAAGGATGCACAGACGTGAACAAGCCCGTCGTTCTGGTCGCAGAGGAGCTGTCCGAGGCTGGCCTCGCCGTGCTCGGTGCTGATTTCGAGGTCCGCCACACCGACGGCGCCGACCGTTCCCAGTTCCTGCCCGCTCTCGCCGACGTGGACGCGCTCATCGTGCGCTCCGCCACCCAGGTCGACGCCGAGGCCATCGCCGCGGCCCCCAAGCTGCGCGTGGTCGCCCGCGCCGGCGTCGGGCTCGACAACGTCGACGTCGAGGCGGCCACCAAGGCCGGTGTCATGGTCGTGAACGCCCCGACCTCCAACATCACCAGCGCCGCCGAGCAGACGATCGCCCTCATCCTGGCCAGCGCGCGCAACACGGCCCAGGCCCACGCCGCGCTGAAGAACGGCGAGTGGAAGCGGTCGAAGTACACCGGTGTCGAGCTCGACGAGAAGGTCATCGGCATCCTCGGCCTGGGCAAGATCGGTCAGCTCGTGGCGCAGCGCCTGCAGCCGTTCGGCGTCGAGCTGATCGCCTACGACCCCTACCTGCCGGCGGCCCGCGCCGCGCAGATGGGCGTCAAGCTGGTCAGCCTCGAAGAGGTGCTCAAGCAGGCCGACTTCATCACCGTGCACCTGCCCAAGTCCAAGGAGACGATCGGGCTCATCGGTGACAAGGAGCTGCACCAGGTCAAGCCGAGCGTCCGCATCGTCAACGTGGCCCGCGGCGGCATCGTGGACGAGAGCGCGCTCTACTCGGCGATCAAGGAGGGCCGGGTCGCGGGAGCCGGCCTGGACGTCTTCTCCAAGGAGCCGTGCACCGACAGCCCGCTGTTCGAGCTGGACCAGGTCGTCGTCACGCCGCACCTCGGCGCCTCCACGCACGAGGCCCAGGAGAAGGCCGGCACCCAGGTCGCGCGGAGCGTGAAGCTGGCGCTGGCGGGCGAGTTCGTGCCGGACGCGGTCAACGTCCAGGGCGGCGCCGTGGCCGAGGACGTCAAGCCGGGCCTGCCGCTGGCCGAGAAGCTCGGCCGCGTCTTCACCGCGCTGGCCGGCGAGGTGGCCACCAAGCTCGACGTCGAGGTGCGCGGCGAGATCGCCGCCCAGGACGTGCGGGTGATCGAGCTGGCCGCGCTCAAGGGCGTCTTCGCCGACGTGGTCGAGGAGCAGGTCACCTACGTCAACGCGCCGCTGCTGGCCAAGGACCGCGGCATCACCGTCGAGCTGGTCACCAGCTCCGAGAGCCCCGACTGGCGCAACGTGGTGACCGTGCGCGGCGTGCTCGCCGACGGCCGCACCGTGTCGGTCTCCGGCACGCTCTCCGGCCCCCGGCAGATCACCAAGATCGTCGAGGTCAACGGCTACGAGATGGAGATCGAGCCGACGGCCCACCTGTGCTTCTACACCTACACCGACCGCCCCGGCATCGTCGGCGTGGTGGGCAGGCTCCTGGGCGAGCACAGCATCAACATCGCCTCGATGCAGGTGGCCCGTGACGTCAAGGGCGGCAAGGCGCTCATCGCGCTGACCGTCGACTCCGCCATCCCCGCCGAGGTCGTCGAGCAGATCGGGTCCGAGATCGGCGCCGAGAGCGGCCGCTCGGTGGACCTGGAGGACTGACCTCCCGGATCTCGCGCAAGGGCCGTCACCCGTCCGGGTGGCGGCCCTTTGTGTCTCAGCATGCAAGATACTAGGACTTCCGAGCAGATCCTCGGGTACTGTGGCTGCTAATGCGCCAGGTGTTCGTACTCATTGCCTGCCGCGGCGGGGCCTGTTAGGGCAGGTCGACGACCCGCCGCGGAGTGCGGCGTTGTGTCGGCCAGTAAGTCCCATTCGTCCGGTCCGTGACCCGGACCACGAGATCAGGCCCGGTCGGATTCGCGACCGGAGTCCGGCTTCCCACTGGAACGCGTCCGCGAAATGAGCTGAGTCACATGTACGACATGTACGCCTGGAACCGCACCGAAGAGCAGCAGGACGAGGCCGCCGAGGCCCTGCAGACCGCGCTGGACCGCCGCGACAACGGCGGCGCCCCTCAGAATTCGAGCCGGTAGAAGACGGCTGTCCGCCGTAGCGCGGGCACGAGCTTGATGATCGAGGCCACCGTCCGGTGCACGGCCGACAGGCGATCGAAGCCGTCGATGTCGAACGCGCTCACCGCCTCCAGGCAGCGCAGCCCCGGATGGATGGCCTGGTCGATCCGCTCGATCGCCTCCGCCGCCATCCGGTCGCCGAGTATCGGGTGCGGGGAGGTCGCGTCGAGCGCTCTGCCGTACAGGGTGGCCAGGAGCGTCGCCTTCTCCCCGGTCAGGTGCACCTTCTCGGATGACATATCCGACACGCTACGCCCGTGGTACCAACACCTGCCCTTCTGGATACGAAGAGTGTTGATAGCGTCGCTCTACGTATTCATCCCTGCAGGAGGTTCCCCCATGCGCGCTTCCCTGAGCGTGATCCGTCGCGCCGCGACCGTAGCCCTGCCCGCTCTGACCGTCGCGGCGCTGCTCGCCGTCCCCGCCCACGCGCAGGAGTCCTACCTGCGCATCACCACCTACCACGGCGGCAGCACCACGCAGTGGTTCCTGACCTGCCGTCCGGAAGGCGGCGTCCACCCCGACCCCGTCGCCGCCTGCGACAGGCTGGACGAGTTCGGCGGCGACCTGGACCGGATCAGGTACCGGCCGGACGTGCCCTGCCCGAAGATCTTCGACCCGGTGCACGTCGAGATCCGGGGCGACTATCGGGGCGAGCCGAAGGACTTCGCCGACGACTACCCGAACCCGTGCTTCGTGGCGCACCTCGCCGCCCCGATCGTGCCCTGACCGCCTGCTGAGGAGGGCGAGCGGCCCCGCGGGGGAAAGCGGGGCCGCTCGGGCTTCTCAGAGGGTGGCGGTCACGTCGGCGGGTACGGATTCGCGGCGCTGTTCGAGCTGTTCGGCCCACTGGCGCACGCCCTTGGGGTCCGGCCGGACGGCACCGACGAAGGCCTGCCTGCGCCAGTCGGAGAGCTTCTCCTCCTTCACCACGTCGCCCGACCGCGGCGCGTGCACCATGTGGCCGGGCTTGGAGATCATCCCGACGTGGCCCAGGTTGCTGAAGAACACCAGGTCGCCGGGTCTTAGATCGTTCCAGGAGATCTTCCTGGAGAAGGCCCCGTACTGCTCGCGGGCCGTTCTCGGCAGGTCGATCCCCGCCTTCTCGTACGCCCGAAGCATGAGCCCCGAGCAGTCGTACCCTCGATCGCTGGTTCCGCCCCAGACGTACGGGATGCCGCGCTTGTTCATGGCGAAGTCGAGGGCGATCTTCCAGGCGGGTCTGGGCGCCTGGGCCTGCCTGATGCGCCGGATCTCGGCGCCGGTGAGGGTGGTGGTGTCCTTGTCGGTGGCGGACCGGGCGGCGACCTCGTCGCCGGTGGCCGCCTGGGCGGCGGGGGTGGCCAGGATGAGTCCGGCAGAAGCTGCTGCCAGGACGATGGCGGTGCGAGACAGAGCACTGTCCTTCCATGCGGCCGACCGGGTTAGCTGACGGGCTCGGGCCTGGAAGACAGCCCTACGGCGATGACCGCCGATTCGCCCCTGGGGGAAAGTGGGTCCCCGGCTCCACGCAGCGGCTGCGTGGATTAGGCTCGACGGACTCTAACGAAACGGTCAAAAGGTCGCAATCCCCCCAAACCGGACGTCCGGAAAATGAGATGGTGTGTTCGTCAGACGAGACGAGCCGGTATGGTTGCCGTCATGGAGTCGCGTAACATCCGCCTGGCCGTCATCCCTGGGGATGGCATCGGCACCGAGGTCGTCGCCGAAGGGCTCAAGGTCCTGGAGGCAGTAGGCACGAAGATCGAGCCCACGCACTACGACCTGGGAGCCGCACGCTACCACCGTACCGGCGAGACTCTCCCCGACTCGGTGCTCGACGAGCTGCGCGGCTACGACGCGATCCTGCTCGGCGCCATCGGCGACCCCAGCGTGCCGCCCGGCATCCTCGAGCGCGACCTCCTGCTGCGACTCCGCTTCGCCTTCGACCACTACGTCAACCTGCGGCCGGTCAAGCTGTTCCCCGGCGTGGCGACCCCCCTGGCCGACACGCCGACGGAGAACATCGACATGATCGTCGTGCGTGAGGGCACCGAGGGCCTCTACGCCGGCACGGGCGGCGTCATGCGGCGCGGCACGCCGCACGAGATCGCCACCCAGGAGTCGCTCAACACCGCCCACGGCGTCGAGCGCGTGGTGCGTTACGCGTTCGAGAAGGCCAAGTCCCGGCCGCGCAGGAAGCTGACCCTCGTCCACAAGACGAACGTGCTCACCTTCGCCGGCGACCTGTGGCAGCGCACGGTCAACCGCGTGGCCGAGGAGTACCCGGAGGTCACCACCGACTACTGCCACATCGACGCGGCCTCGATGTTCTTCGTGACCCAGCCCGAGCGCTTCGACGTGGTCGTCACCGACAACCTGTTCGGCGACATCATCACCGACCTCGGCGCGGCCATCGCCGGCGGCATCGGCCTGGCGGCCAGCGGCAACATCAACCCGGAGGGCGCGGCGCCCAGCATGTTCGAGCCGGTGCACGGCAGCGCCCCCGACATCGCCGGCCAGGGCAAGGCCGACCCCACCGCGACGATCCTGTCCGTCTCCATGCTCCTCGACCACCTCGGCCTGCACGACGAGGCGGCCAGGGTCGAGCGGGCGGTCGCCGACGACATCGCCGGGCGCGGGGCAAGCCGCAGCACCAGCGAGATCGGCGACGACATCACCGCGCGAGTATCCGGCTAGGACCGCCTAGCCCCGTACGCGCCTGGCGGTCCGAGGAGGACTGCCGGGCGCGTTTTCGTGTACCCAGGCCACGGCGGTAATCGGACCAACCACCCCATCAACCGCTTGCCATCCCATATAGCGAGACAATAGGAAGTACGGACCGCCCCCCGGGAGCGCGACAGCTCCCGGAGGGGTGACCGGATTCCGGTAGATTTCGGTAGACCGTAGAGAGAAGGACCGCCGTCATGACCATCGCTCAGAAGCTCAGCTTCGACGTGCAGCTATCCGACCACGCTCGCACCGCAGCCGAGCGGGAGCAGGTACTGGCGAACCCCGGATTCGGGCAGACGTTCACCGATCACATGATCTCGATCGACTACACCGAGGGCGAGGGCTGGCACGACGCCAGGCTCATGCCGTACGGTCCGCTCTCGCTCGACCCCGCCACCTCGGTCTTCCACTACGCGCAGGAGCTGTTCGAGGGCCTGAAGGCCTACCGGCAGATCGGCGGCTCGATCGTCACCTTCCGCCCGTACGCCAACGCCGGCCGCTTCAACCGCTCGGCCGCGCGCATGGCCATGCCCGAGCTGCCGGAGGAGACGTTCGTCGAGTCGCTGGAGCTGCTCGTCCAGACCGACAAGGAGTGGGTGCCCACCACCGAGGGGCACAGCCTCTACCTGCGCCCCTTCATGATCGCCACCCAGGCGGGGCTCGGGGTCAACTACCCGTCGAAGACCTACAAGTACATGGTCATCGCCTCGCCGGCCGCCTCGTACTTCACCGGTGGCGTCAAGCCCGTCTCCGTCTGGCTGTCCACCGAGTACACCCGCGCCGCCCCCGGCGGCACCGGCTTCGCCAAGTGCGGCGGCAACTACGCCGCGGCGTTCGTGGCGCAGCGGCAGGCGGTGGAGAACGGCTGCGACCAGGTCGTGTGGCTGGACGCGCAGGAGCACCGGTACGTCGAGGAGATGGGCGGGATGAACCTGTTCTTCGTCTTCGGCGACAAGCTCGTCACGCCCGCCCTCACCGGCACCCTGCTGCCCGGCATCACCCGCGAGTCGATCCTGGAGCTGGCCGGCGATCTGGGGCTGGAGACGGAGGAGCGGCTCATCACGGTGGACGAGTGGCAGGAGGCGAGCGCGTCCGGCGACCTCACCGAGGTGTTCGCGTGCGGCACGGCGGCCGTGGTGACGCCGGTCGGCACGGTCAAGGGCGCCGACCGCTCCTGGACCGTGGCCGACGGCACGCCGGGCCCGGTGACGATGCGGGTGCGCGAGGAGCTCGTCGGCATCCAGTACGGCGCCCGCCCCGACACCCACAACTGGATCCACAAGATCGGCTGAACCGGCCGGTGGTGAGCCCTCCCGGCAGGGCTCACCACCATTCCCCGGTATTCAGCGACAATTCCCACGGCGCCGGCAGGAACAGCGGCTCGGTGAGCGTCGCGACCGTTTCCCGGCCGTATGCGCGGCCACCCGGCTCGCTGAAGAGCCGCACCGTCCGCTGCGCCGGATCGACCACCAGATAGAGCGGCACCCCGGCCGGCGAGTAACTGCGCGGCTTGACGTAGAGGTCGTCGTAGGAACTGCCCGAAGAAACGATGTCGACGAGCAGCAGCGTCGAATCCCCGTGCACCGCGTAATCCTTGTGCAACCGCGGCGCCCGGGGCACCACCGTCAGGTCCGGCACGTACCGATCGGCCTGACGGCCCAGGTAGACGGTGATGTTCGGCCAGATCTGCCAGCCCCGCTCGACCGCCGGGGCGAGCAGCCCGCGCAGCACCCGGAACATGCACGTGTTGTGCTGCCAGGTGCCCGCCTCGTTGACCACGATCCGGCCGCTCACCGTTTCCACCCGATATTCGGGGTGCAATTCACGCACGGTACGGAATCGCTCTTCGAGGGGCACGGCCATGCACTCCGTCCTTTCTGGCGGCGGAGTGACAGAGCGTATGCCGGAACGGGTGTGTGAATACAGGGCGTGCGGCGCTAGTTCTTTCTGATCAGCGTCATCCCGTCGGCCACGGGCAGCATCACGACGGTCACCCGGGGATCCTCCATCACCAGATCGTTGAACTGCCGCATCTGCACGGTCGTCGGCTCGTCGTGCGCGGGATCGGCCACCCAGCCCCGCCGCAGGGTGTTGTCCGCCAGGATCAGCCCGCCCGGCCGCAGCCGGTCCATCAGCAGCTCGTAGTAGACCGGGTAGTTCTGCTTGTCGGCGTCCAGGAAGGCCAGGTCGATCTGCTGGTCGAAGGCGGTGAGCGTGTCCGCGGCCGGCCCGATCGTGAGCGTCACCCGATCGTCGAGGCCCGCCTCGTGCCAGTAGCGGCGGGCGATGGACGTCCACTTCTCGCTCACGTCGAAGCAGTGCAGCGTGCCGCCGGACAGCCCGCGCGCGATGCAGATGGACGAATATCCGGTGAACGTTCCCACCTCCACGGCCACCCGCGGCGCCATGAGCTGCGTGATCATGGTGAGCAGCCGGCCCTGGTCGAAGGAGATCTGCATGGTCGCGTCCTCGCCCGCGACCTCGGCGGTCTCCCGCTCCAGCGCTGCCAGCAGGGGGTCGGGGGCTGTGGTGTGCTCGGACACGTACCGCGCTACGGCGGCGTCGAGGAGGTATGCCTTCATGCGGCCATTTGCTCCGTTTCGGGTAGGGTCTGCGCGATCAATGAGGTGAGAGTGGGCTGATGAAGAAGCGGTTGATGGCGGTCGCGCTGGCGTGCGTGGCGATCGCCGTACTCGGGGTGCTGGCGTTCTCCCAGGCGGGCGCGTCGTCGTCCGGTGAGGTGACGCTCACCCGGCAGGCGGACGGCTCGATGGTCCTGGCCGACCTGGGGAGCGACGCTCCCGTGCTGGACGTGTACGAGGACTTCGACTGTCCCGTCTGCAAGGACATGCACTCCAAGGTAGACGCCACGATCAGGAAACTCGCGCAGGAGGGCAAGGTCAAGGTCGTCTTCCACACCGTGACGATCTTCGGGGACGAGCCCATGCGCTCCAACTCCATCCGCGCCGCCGCGGCCGCCCGCTGCGTCCCGGCGGCGAACTGGCTGGCGTTCAGGGACGAGGTGTACGCCATGCAGCCCGCGCCGCACGGCACGGCGTCCGGCTTCACCGTCGAGGAGCTGACCAGGGCCGCGCGCAAGGCGGGCGCGTCGGTGGACTCCTGCGTCACGTCGCAGACGTACGCCGAGGCGCACCTGGCGGAGACGGCCAAGATCCCGCTGCAGGGCACGCCGACCGTGGTGCTCGACGGCCAGATGCTGGGCAACGAGGCGTTCGACCCCGCCGCGCTGGAGCGCCTCGTGACCGGAGGCGTCGGCGTGCAGGTGTGAGCTGCGGTGTCCCATGTGGTGAGACCGGTGTGCCGAATGGTGAATGCGTATGGCAGACTGGACGGCACCATGTTCTACGGTCTGCTCATTATCGGCAGGCGCGCTGGCTGACGCAGGGACACCGCCAGCGCGCAGACCTCTCACGTCCGTGAGGGGTCTTTTTGTTTTCCCGAACGCATACCCGACTTCCGCGGAGAAGAGAGACTCATGGCCGACGACCGCTTCCACGTATACGACACGACGCTGCGGGACGGCGCACAACAGGAGGGGCTCAACCTCACCGTCGCCGACAAACTCGCCGTCGCGCGCCACCTGGACGGTCTGGGAGTCGGGTTCATCGAAGGGGGCTGGCCGGGCGCCAACCCCAAGGACACGGAGTTCTTCAGGCGCGCTCGAACAGAGCTCGACCTGAAGCACGCGCAACTAGCCGCGTTCGGCGCGACCCGCCGGGCAGGTGTGCAGGCCGCCGACGACCCTCTGGTGGCCGCCTTGCGCGAATCCGGCGCGCCGGTCGTGACCCTTGTCGCCAAGAGTCACGACCGGCACGTGGAGCTGGCCCTCCGCACGACTCTCCAGGAGAACCTCGCGATGATCCGCGACACGGTCTCTCACCTTCGTGCGGAGGGACAGCGAGTCTTCCTCGACGCCGAGCACTTCTTCGACGGCTACAAGTCCAACCCAGCCTACGCGCTGGAGGTAATCAAAACCGCCGCCGAGGCAGGCGCCGACGTCATCGCCCTGTGCGACACCAACGGCGGCATGCTCCCCGACGAGCTCGCCGAGATCGTCCAGGACGCCGTACGCACCAGCGCCCGCGTCGGCATCCACTGCCACGACGACACCGGCTGCGCCGTGGCCAACACCCTGGCGGCCGTCAAGGCCGGCGCCACCCACGTCCAGGGCTGCGCCAACGGCTACGGCGAGCGCTCCGGCAACGCCAACCTCTTCACGGTCGTGGCCAACCTCCAGCTCAAGCGCGGCTTCGAGCTCGTGCCGCAGGAGTCGCTGGCCGAGATGACCCGCATCGCCCACGCGATCACCGAGGTCACCAACGTCACCCCCAACTCCCACGCGCCCTACGTCGGCATGTCCGCCTTCGCCCACAAGGCCGGGCTGCACGCCAGCGCCATCAAGGTCGACCCCAACCTCTACCAGCACATCGACCCCGCCCAGGTGGGCAACGACATGCGCATGCTCGTCTCCGACATGGCGGGCCGCGCGTCGGTGGAGCTCAAGGGCCGCGAGCTCGGCTACGAGCTGACCCCCGAGCACACCAAGTCGCTGGTCGACCGGGTCAAGGACCTGGAGTCCAGGGGCTTCACCTTCGAGGCCGCCGACGCCTCGTTCGAGCTGCTGCTGCGCGACACCGTGCACGGGGAGCGCAAGCGCCACTTCGAGGTCGAGTCCTGGCGCGTGATCGTCGAGCGCACCAAGGGCGGCGAGCTGGTCAGCGAGGCCACGGTCAAGCTGCACGCCAAGGGCGAGCGCATCGTGGCCACCGGCGAGGGCAACGGCCCCGTCAACGCCCTCGACAAGGCCGTCCGCCAGGCGCTGGAGAAGCTCTACCCCGAGCTGGCCAAGCTGGAGCTGGTCGACTACAAGGTCCGCATCCTCGAAGGCACCCACGGCACCGACGCCATCACCCGGGTCCTCATCACCTCCAGCGACGAGACGGCCGAGTGGGCCACGGTCGGGGTGGCCGAGAACATCATCGACGCCTCCTGGCAGGCCCTGGAACAGGCGGTCACGTACGGCCTGCTCCGCGCGGGCCGCGACTGCAACTAGCTCAGATCAGCCCGGCGGAGAAGGACACGCCGTTCACGGTGACCTTCCCGCCGGAGCACGACACCTCGGGCGAGTCCGTCCCCGGCACGATCACCGTCAGCAGCGACTTCGCCGCCGGGGACACCACCACGTTCGTGGCCTGCTTCGACAGGTACGTGGGGGAGACCCAGCCCAGCTTGCCGCCCCGCTCCACCTTCTGCCCGCCGACCCTGTCGCACGACGAGAACTGCAGCAGGGTGACCTTGAACTTGCCGTCGCCCAGCACGACCTTGCCGCCGCCGTTGGAGACCACCTTGAGTGACGGGGCGAACCGCCAGATGTTGCTGACCTTCTTGCCGCCCGAGGCCGTGTCCAGCACCGCCATCACGTCGTCGCCGTGGTGGACCAGCACCGACCTGGTACGGCTGACCCCGTACGCCTTGTCGGTCACCTTGAACGCCTGCCGGTCCTTGCCGTACGCGGTGTCGGCGAGCTTGCTGGCCGTCCTCGGCCGGAACCTCGCGCCCACCACGGTCGGCACGTTGTGCGCCTCGGGAGAGAGCGTCCAGTAGCGGTAGGAGCTCTTCTCGTAGGAGTGGAACCCGCCGTCCACCAGGATGTCGCGGCCCTCGGCGTAGTACGTCACGCCCAGGTGGTCCTCGTGGCCGTGGAACTTCATGCCGGGCCCGAACCTGATCGAGTAGTACGCCGACTCCGGCTTGCCCCAGGCGGTGCGGCCGAAGACGTAGCCGGCCCGGTACGCCTTGACCTCCTCCTTCGGCGTGCCCGTCTCCATCTTCGGCTCGGTCTCGGCACTGCCGTCGCCGATGGGCACCATGTAGCCGTTGGGCATGGTCGAGTGGGCGATGAAGGACTTCAGGGCCTCGGCCCGCTCGGCGATCGCGCCGGGCACCTTGCGGTCGCACGCCTTCATGTTCGTCATGGCGACCTGGAGGCGGCCGTACACGTACACCGCGTACCTCGGCGCCTGCTCCATGAGCGCGCCCTGGGAGTCCACGTCCAGCTTCACCGTGCTCGTCAGGCGGCTGGAGGCCAGGTTCGCCCAGTCCTTGCGGCCGTACCTGCAGCCGATGCCCATGAGCGCGATGTCCTGGTCGATGCCGTGGTTGTGGCCCTTCTTGTACAGGCTCGGGTTCGACAGCAGCTTGGCGTGCGTGGCCAGGCTGTCCTTCAGCCAGCTCGCGTTCACGTGCCTGCTGAGGCAGAGCAGCGGCTGGGTGCGCAGCGAGACCGGGTGGTCCTTCCAGACGTACGGCTGGGTGCCCCTGGCGCCGTACTTGTTGTGCTCCACCCAGTCCTTGGTGATCTCGGTGGCGCGGTCCAGGTAACGCTGCTCGCCGGTGTTCTCGTACTCGACGACGAGCGTGCCCATCCAGCGCAGCGACTGGAAGACGAACTCCCACGACCGGTTCTTGTACGGGCTGGCGTCCCAGTTGATGGTCTTGCCCAGCTTGTACGCGGGCAGCCCCACCAGCGAGATCTCGCCCTTCATGACGTCCTCGGCCGTCGGCGTGCCGGGCAGCCAGTCGCCCTGGCACTCGGCGGTGCGTGTCACCTTGTCGGCCGCCTGCGCCGGGCCCGCGACGGTGCCGGTCACCATGCCGGTCGCCGTGCCGGATGCGAGCATGAGGGCAAGAGGGATCGCGAGGCGGCGCACGCCAGGTTCCTTTCGGACAAAAAGGTGAAGGCGGAACATGCTTTCGGAATCTCGATCAACTGGTCAAGTTGAGTGCCCGATTCGTTAGCCGCCCGATGAGATGCTGGTGCATGTGAGATACGACGACCTGGTGATCCCCGACACGCCCGCCGCCCGCGGCGCGCTGGAGGTGGCAGCCCAGTACCACACGCCTTCGCTGCTCAACCACTCGCTCCGCGCCTACCTGTGGGCGGCCGCCTACGCGCAGGGCAACGGCATCGCGTTCGACGCGGAGCTGCTGTACGTGTCGGCCATGCTGCACGACATCGGGCTGGCGGCCGAGTTCGACAGCCACACGGTGCCGTACGAGGAGGCCGGCGGGCACGTGGCCTGGGCCTTCTGCGCCGGGGCCGGCTGGTCGCCCGAGCGCCGCGTACGCGCCTGTGAGGTGATCATCCGGCACATGTGGGAGGAGGTGCCCCTGGAGGAGGACCCCGAGGGACACCTGCTGGAGCTGTCGACCGGCATGGACATCTCGGGCCGCCGCACGGACGAGATCCCCGCCGAGGTGCGGCAGGAGGTGCTGGAGCGGCACCCGCGGCTGGAGATCGCCAAGGAGTTCAGCGTCTGCATCGCCGACCAGGGCGCGCGCAAGCCGTCGAGCTTCGCGGCGCGGTTCGTGCGCGACGGCATCGTGGACCGGATCATCCGCAACCCGCTGGACGGCTGACCCGGCCGCGCCTCCGGGCCGGTGCGCTCCCGGTCAGCCCTTGGGGCCGGTGCTCTCGGCGACCTCGAACGTCCACACCTCGGACCCCGTCGCCGCGGGCCCCTGCCCGTGCCCATGACCGTGGCCGTGCCCGGCCTGCGCCGCCGCGGCGGCAGCCTGGGCGTGACCGCGCTGGAACGCCTCGCCCTGCTGCCACTTCTGGAAGTCCTCCTCGGAGCGCCAGCGTGTGTAGACGAGGTACTGCTCCGTGCCCTCCACCGGCCGCAGCAACTCGAACCACTCGAACCCGTCGGCGGACTCCACCATCCCGGCCCGGTTGGAGAAGCGCCGTTCGAGCTCGTCCCGCATCTCGGCGGGCACGGTCAGCACGTTGATCTTCACGACGGACACCAGAGGAACCCCTCTCGTCAGCGCACGACTCGGTGCGGCGAAGGTGAGGGCTCCAGGCTAACGCGGGCCACCGCCGGCACCCGATCCCGGTCCAGCGCGTCCCGCACGTGCGGCAGCGCCACCGTCGACAGGTGCCGGCTCAGCTCGCCCATGGGGGCCGACTCGTCGGCGACCACGCGCAGCCGTACCTCGGGGCGCGGTCCCACCAGGTGCGCGGCGGCGTGGAACACGGCCGGGCTCGACTCCACGTCGGCGGCCACCGCCTGCGCCATCCCCGACTCCGACACCTCCGTGACCCCGGTCGGGCCGTCCTCGATGCGCAGCACGCGCCGCGCATCCCTGCGCCCCTGCACGAGTAGCCACCGCAGCGCCAGCACCGCCACGACCAGCGCGGCCAGCGCGGCCAGCCACCAGATCCACGGGCTGGTCCGCGTGAAGAAGGCGACCACGTTGCCGTCCACGACCGTCGTCCGCGCGGCGGCCCAATTCTGCGGGAACGCGCCCAGCCCGCGGGCCAGCGCCGACCCGCCCAGGATCACCAGCACCAGCCCGACCAGCGCCAGCCCCCACCGGTTGCCCCGCCCGGTCTTCCTGCTCACGGCTGCCCCCTGACGTCCGCTCCCACGCTCACCGCTGCTCCCTGACGTCCGTCTTCCTGCTCACCGCTGCTCCCTGACGTTCACGGACACCCGGTACGGCTCCACGAGGTCCAGCGCGGCCAGCCTGGTGAGCACGGCGCCGCGGACGTCCTGGCCGAACCCCTCCACGTCCCGCCTGCACGTGGTCGGCGTGACGGCGAACGTGTGGCCGCGCAGGGTCGCGCGGGCCGAGCGCACGCCCGGCACCTGCTCGGCCGCGTGCGCCAGGGCCCGGGTGACGCTCCTGGGGCGCAGGCCGATGATCAGGTCGGGGTCGCCGCTGCGTACGGGCACCATCCTCGGCCGGCCCGGCACCAGCGCGATGGCCAGCAACACCAGCCCGAGCAGCGTCGCGACCGCCGCGCCGATCAGTACCCGCGGGTCCGACCACAACGTCGAGCCCGCCCAGGCCAGCATGCGGTCGTACGGGATCAGGCGCAGCGGCCGCCCGGCCAGCGCCGAGATCGTCTCGGCGAGCACGAGCAGGCTGAGCAGCGCGAGCAAGGTGGCGACCACGATGGCCGGGACCCGCCGCGACGGCCGGAAGGCCCGCACCGCGGCCCGGTCGGCGGCCCTGGAGTGCTGCGGTGGAGCGGGAACCCGGTGCGCGCCCGACGGCGGCTCCTGCACGACGTCCCGCCTGGTCTCGTGTGTTGTCATGGCAGGTCTCCGCCCACGTCGGTCATGGTGATGTCCAGGCGGGTGACGTACAGGCCCGTCTGGGCGGCGACGCGGCGGATCACGTGCTCCCGCAACCGCGCCGCCACGGCGTGCAGCGGGGACGGATAGGCCACGCTCACGTTGAGCCGCACGACGGCCTGATCGCCGTGCACCTCCCCGGCCGACGGCGTCCACGGCAGGCCGCGCGGCTGCACGTCGCGCACCTCGGGCACCTCCGCTGCGGCCACGCAGGCGATCTTGCTGACCACCCGGTCGGCGATCTCCGTGCGGCCGCGCCGCTCGGGCGCGGGCAGGGGAGCGCGCCGCTGGGCGGGCACCGTCATGGTCATTTACGCCTCACGGACAGCCCGGACAGGTCGATCTCGCCGGTCTCGGCGATCCGCCCGATCAGGAAACCGACCGCGCCCAGGACCAGGACGAGCAGGAACGCGCCCAGCCCCCCGAACGCCCCGACCAGCCCGAGCACGATGCCGACGGCCATGCCGATGATCGGCATCCACTGGATGTTGTTCATGATCCCTCCACGATGATGTCGTCGATGCGCACGTGCACCGGACGGCCCCCGGCCAGGTCCGCCACGGCGCCGCGCACCTCGTCGGCGGTCTGCGGCAGCGGGCGGTCCAGCGTGGCGACGATGGCGATCTCCACCTCGCGCTCGTCCGCGGACACGCCCGTGAGGCGCCCACCGGGCAGGTACGTGGCCACCGTCCCGAACGGCCCACCGGACAGCCGGGCCACCCCGTGGCAGGCCAGCGCCCGGTCGGCGATCAGCCGTTCCTCGGTGGCGGGGCCGGAGCGCGCTTCACCGGCGGCGCTCGCTGTGCCACCGGCGCTCGCTGTGCCACCGGGGCTCGCCGAGGCGCCGGGGCTTGCCTGGCCGCCCGGGCTCGCCGGGCCGCCGGGACCGGTCGGGGCGGCGGACGTCATTGGACCCGGGGCTCCTGCTCCATGTCCCCCCGGTGCCCGTCAGTCCCCCGGTCGCGGTCCTGCTCCGGCAGGTGCACGTCGTCCACGCGGATGTTGACCTCGGTCACCTCGAGCCCGCACATCCGTTCGACAGCGCCGATCACGTTCTTCCTGACCGCCGCCGCCAGGTCGGGGATCGCGGTGCCGTACTCGGCCACCAGGTCCAGGTCCACGGCCGCTTGCCGCTCGCCCACCTCGACCGAGACGCCTTGGGCGACGTTCCTGTCCCCGCCGACCATGCCGCGCATGCTGCCGAGTGCCCGTGCCGCGCCTCCGCCCATGGCGTACACGCCGGACACCTCACGGGCCGCGAGCCCGGCGATCTTGGCGACGACCCCGTCGTCGATGCTCGTGGTGCCCTTCTCCGTTACCAGCGAGGTCGTGCTCTCCTGGGTCCTGGCCCGTGGCACGGTCCCCGTCGCGCCGGCCCCCGTGGGCCGATTGGACATCGTGTCCGACACGATCCGTCACCCCCTCAGGTGTCTTCTCCAAGGGGAGAGATAACCCCTGTTACACTCCCGAAGCCCTACAAAACGGACTCTGGGTATAAAAATGGACGGCTCCTGACTCGTGCGGGGTGGCGCGCGAAAAAGGTGACGGACCCCTCCGGCGGCGGCGATAGCCTTGTCAGGTGCGTATAGCGAGGTTCTCCACAGGCGAAGGCGTCTCGTTCGGCGTGGTCGAGGGCGGGCCCGGCGAGGAGTTCGTCTCCGCGATCTCCGGCCACCCGTTCGGCCAGGTGCAGTTCACCGGCGAGCGCCTCCCGCTGTCCCAGGTGAAGCTGCTGGCTCCGATGCTGCCGAGCAAGGTGATCGCCATCGGCAGGAACTACGCCGAGCACGCCGCCGAGTTGGGCAACGAGGTGCCGGAAGAGCCCCTCATCTTCATGAAGCCGTCCACCACGGTGATCGGCCACGGCGAGAACATCGCCTACCCCACGTCGCTGTCCGACCGCGTCGACTACGAGGGCGAGCTGGCCGTGGTGATCGGCAGGCTCTGCCGTGAGGTCCCGGTCGAGCGGGTCAAGGACGTCATCTTCGGCTACACCTGCGCCAACGACGTGACCGCACGCGACCTGCAGAAGAAGGACGTGCAGTTCACCCGGGCCAAGGGGTTCGACACGTTCTGCCCGCTCGGCCCGTGGATCCAGACCGATCTCGACGCGAGCGACCTGGCGCTGACGACCACGGTCAACGGCGAGATCCGGCAGAGCGGGCGCACCAGCCAGCTCATCAACGACATCCCCGCGCTGGTGGCGTACGTCAGCGCGGTCATGACGCTGATCCCCGGCGACGTCATCCTGACCGGCACGCCGGCGGGCGTCGGCCCGCTCGAGATCGGTGACGAGGTCAGCGTCGGCATCGAAGGCATCGGCACACTCACGAACAAGGTGGTCTCCCGTGACTGACGTACGGGTGCGGTTCGCCCCGTCTCCAACCGGCATGTTCCACGTGGGCAGCGCCCGCGCCGCGCTGTTCAACTGGGCGGTGGCGGAGCAGTCCAAGGGGCGGTTCATCCTGCGCATCGAGGACACCGATGCCACCCGCAACCGGCCGGAGTGGACCGAGGGCATCATCTCGGCGCTCGACTGGATCGGCATCAACGGCACCAACCCGGTGTTCGAGGGCCCCTACTTCCAGTCGGCCTACGAGCCGCAGCACCGCGAGGCCGTGGCCAAGCTGCTGGCCGACGGCAAGGCGTACTACTGCGACTGCACCCGCGAGCAGGTCCAGGAGCGCACCGGCTCCAAGGACAAGGGGTACGACGGCCACTGCCGCGAGCGCGGGCTGACGGCGGGCGCGGTGCGCTTCCGCACCCCCGACGAGGGCATCACGGTGGTCGACGACCTGGTGCGCGGCCGGGTGGAGTTCCCCAACAACGCGCAGGAGGACTTCGTCATCGCCCGCAGCGACGGCTCGCCCCTGTACGTGCTGGCCAACGCCGTGGACGACATCACCCAGGGCATCACCCACGTGGCCCGCGGCGAGGAGCACCTGCCCAACGCCGCCAGGCAGGAGCTGCTCTGGCCCGCGCTGGGCGCGACGCCGCCGGTCTGGGCCCACCTCCCGGTGATCGTCAACGAGCAGCGCAAGAAGCTGTCCAAGCGGCGCGACAAGGTGGCGCTGGAGGACTACCGCGCGGAGGGTTACCTGCCCGAGGCGATGGTCAACTACCTCATGCTGCTCGGCTGGGGGCCTGGCGAGGACCGCGAGATCATGCCGTGGTCGGAGATGGTGCCGCTGTTCCGGTTCGAGGACGTCAACGCCTCCAACGCGTTCTTCGACGAGAAGAAGCTGCGTGCCTTCAACGGCGAGTACATCCGGGCGCTGCCGCTGGAGACGTTCGAGGAGCGCTGCGCGCCCTACCTCGACCCCTCCTGGGACCGCGAGCTGTTCAGCAAGGTCGCGGCGCTGGCCCAGACGCGCATCGCGGTGCTGTCGGAGATCCGGCAGAACGTCGACTTCCTCTTCCTGGCGGAGCCGGTCTTCGACCAGGCGTCGTGGGACAAGGCGATGAAGAACGCCCCCGAGGAGATCCTCGCCGGCTACCTCGAGCGCCTGGAGACCGTGAGCTGGGACCCTGAGTCGCTCAAGCAGGCGCTGGAGGAGGTCGGCACGGCCCACGGGCTCAAGCTCGGCAAGGCGCAGGCGCCGGTGCGGGTGGCGATCACGGGCCGGACGGTGGGTCTGCCGCTGTTCGAGTCGATCGAGGTGCTGGGGCGGGAGCGCGCCCAGGACCGCCTGCGCGCCGCTCTGACGCGCCTGAAGGGCTGAGGCTCGCAAGCACCACCAGCGCGCCGGTGAGGCTGATGGTGGCTCCCGCGGCCATCGACAGCCACACGCCGGTGATGCCGAGCCACGCGCTCAGGCCGTACGCGAGGGGTAGCTGCACCGCGAAGCCCGCCAGCGTGGCGGCGAGCAGCCGGCTGCCCCTCCCGCTCGCCTGCAGCACCCCGCCGACGGCGATCAGCCCGCCGAAGGGCACCAGGTAGAGCGTCATCCATCGCAGGAACTCCACGGCCACCGCCGGATCGCCGGTGAACAGCCCGGCGACCGGCGCGGCCGGCACGTTCAGCACGATCGCGATCACCACGCCGGCCCCGAGCCCGAGCGCCAGCGGCGACCGCACGGCCTCGGACCGGGCGGTGCGGATCATCGCCGCCTGCCGCAACGCGTAGAACACCATCACACCGGCCAGCATGATCTTCTGCCCGATCCCGTAACCCGCCACCGCCGCCGTGCCGAACCCGGCCACGATCTCCACCAGCGCCATCCCCACCAGCGCGCGTGCCAGGAAATCTCCGGACATGGGCAGCCCGGTACCGATGACCTCGCCGGCCACCCGCCCACGGTCGCCACGGGCCGGCCCGCCCGCAACGGGCCCACCCGCAACGGGCCCACCCGCGACGGGCTCATCCGCGACAGGGCCGTCCGTGACGGGGCCGCCGGCCGCGTCGCGCAGGCGTGTCACGGACGCGAGCGCGACCGCCAGCGTGAGCGCCCGAGCGATCACCGTGGCCAGCGCCGCACCCTGCACCCCCATCCCGAGCCCGTAGATGAACAGCGGGTCCAGCACGACCACGAGCACGTTGCAGATGATCGCGTGCCGCATGGGCCGCCTGGTATCGCCCAGCCCCTTCAGCACCCCGTCCACGACCGTCTGGGCGAAGTACACCGGCAGCCCGCCCAGCGAGATCAGGAAGAAGTCCGCGGTCAGCGCGGGCGAGTCGGTGAACAGCGCCGCCAGCGGCTCGCGCAGCAGCACCCCCGGCACCGCGACGGCCACCGAGAAGACCGCCCACAGTACCCACCCCGCCCTGATGACCGGCCCCAGCGGCGCGTGCCCGTCACGCCGCCCGACCAGCACGGTCACCCCCGTCGGCACGGCCAGGAAGAGGCCGTAGGCCAGGTACTCGGCCGTCGTGCCCACGGTGACCGCCGCGATCGCCGCCTCGCCCAGCCCCGAGACCCAGAGCAGGTCGATCACGCCGACCGCGACCACCGCGGTGAGCAGCTCGACGTAGATGGGCAGCGCCAGCCTGATCATTGATACCTCTTTTCGATATATATCGCTTAGAGGTATAGCGTTACGATGCATGCCATGGCAAGCGGCGGCGACCTCGCTCTCACGATCCTGGGCTTCCTCAACGAGCGCCCCATGCACGGCTACGAGCTCAAGTCCCGCCTCGCCGCGCTGACCGGCCACCTGCGCCCGGTCAGCGACGGCGCGCTCTACCCGGCGATCGCCAGGCTGGAGGCCAAGGGCCTGGTCGAGCGGCACGAGGAGGCGGGGGCCGCGGCCGCGCGCCGGCAGGTGCTGACGATCACCGAGGCCGGCCGCGAGGAGCTGCTGCGGCGGCTGCGCGAGCCCGCCGACCTCGACATCAGCGACCAGGCCAGGTTCTTCGCGCTGCTGACGTTCCTGTCGGCGCTGCCCGACCCGGCCGACCAGGTGAAGGTGCTCAGCCGCAGGCTGGCCTTCCTGGAGGCGCCCGCGAGCTTCTTCTACGAGGGCGGCGAGCCGGTCAGGGCGCGGGACGAGCCGGACCCGTACCGCCGCGGCATGCTGCTGATCGCCCGCGCCTCCAGCCGGGCGGAGAAGGAATGGCTCCGCCAGCGCATCGCGGAACTGAACGTTCCGCAATAGTCCCTAACGTCGTCGCCATGACCTTCTTGGTGACGGGAGCCACGGGCTCCGTAGGCAGGCACGTCGTCGCGCATCTCCTCGAAGCGGGTCACCGCGTCCGCGCCCTGACCCGCGACCCGGCCAGGGCCAGGCTGCCCGAAGGGGCCGAGGTCGTCCAGGGCGATCTCAGCCGTGCCGGAAGCCTCGTGCCGGCCCTGAAGGGCGTCGAGGGTGTGCACCTCATCGACGCCGCCGACTCCGCGTACGCGCCGCTCCAGAACGGCACGGAGATCGTGGCAGCGCTCCGGGAGGCGGGAGTGCGCAGGGTGACGCTGCTCAGCGGCTGGTCACCGGGCACGCTGGAGGCCGCGGTCACCGGCAGCGAGCTGGCCTGGACGTACGTGCAGCCGACCGAGTTCATGGCCAACGCGCTGGCGTGGGCCGAGTCCGTACGGACGAAGGGCGTGATCGAGGAGCCGTTCGCGGCCACCAGGACCGCCATGGTGCACGAGGCCGACATCGGCGCCGTCATCGCCACCGCGCTCACCGAGGACGGTCACGAGGGCCACTCCTACGGCCTCACCGGCCCCGAGCTGCTCGACGTGCCCGCCAAGGTGCGGATCCTGTCGGAGGCGATCGGCCGCGAGATCACCTTCAGGGAGCTGACCGTGGACGAGATGCGCGAGCGCTACCGGGCCCAGGGCGTGCCGGAGCAGATGATCGAGTTTCAGATCGAGGTCTTCGGCAACGTGCCCGAGGGCGCCTACCAGGTCACGCCCACGGTCGAGCAGGTGACGGGGCGGCCACCGCGCACGTTCGCGCGGTGGGCCGCAGAACACGTCGAGGCGTTCAGTCCAGACCGCGGCGCTTGAGCAGCGGCTGGATGCTGGGCTCGCGCCCGCGGAAGTTGCGGAAGGCGGTCAGCGGGTCGAGGCTGCCGCCCCTGGACAGCAGCTCGCGGCGGAAGTGGTCGCCGTTCGCCCGCGTGAGCCCGCCGTTCTCCTTGAACCACTCCACGCTCTCGGCGTCGAGCACCTCGCTCCAGATGTAGGAGTAGTAGCCCGCGCTGTAGCCGCCGGAGAAGATGTGCGCGAAGTAGTTGGTCCGGTAACGCGGCCGGACCAGCGGGAACGCGATCCCGGCGGCCTCCAGCGCGGCCTGTTCGAACGCCTCGGGGTCGGCCACGGTCTCGCCCGGGGCCAGCTTGTGCCAGGCCCAGTCGAGCAGCGTGGCGGCGAGGTACTCGACGGTCTTGAAGCCCTGGTTGAACTTCTCGGCCGCCTGCAGCTTCTCCACCAGCTCGGCCGGCATCGGCTCGCCCGTCTCGTGGTGCTTGGCGTAGTTGGCCAGCACCTCGGGCCAGGTCACCCACATCTCGTTGACCTGCGACGGGTACTCGACGAAGTCGCGGGGCACCCTGGTGCCGGAGACACGAGGGAAGCGCACCTGGGAGAAGAGCCCGTGCAGCGCGTGGCCGAACTCGTGGAAGGCCGTGTTCACCTCGTCGTACGTCAGCAGCGTCGGCCCCGAGGCCGGCTTGGTGACGTTGAGGTTGTTCATCACCACCGGCCGCTGCCCGAACAGCAACGACTGGTCGACCAGGTTGTTCATCCACGCGCCGCCGCGCTTGCTCGGCCTGGCGTACGGGTCGAGCACGAACAGCCCCAGCGGGCTCCCGTCCTCGTCGAACACCTCGTACACGGTCACGTCCGGGTGGTACCCGCCCAGCTCGGGCCGCTCGGTGAAGGCGATCCCGTACAGCTTGGTGGCCGCGAAGAACACGCCGTCGCGGTAGACCCGGCCGAGCTCGAAGTACGGCCGCATGGCCGCGCCGTCGAAGTCGTAGCGGGCCTGGCGCACCTTCTCGGAGTAGTACGACCAGTCCCACGGCTCGATCGGGAACCCGGCCTGCTCCGCCAGCGCCTCGGCCTCCCGCCCGGCGTTGCGGACGGCGGGGCCGACGAGCTGGCCGAGCATCTCCTCGACCGCCTCGACGGTCTTGGCCGTCTGGTCGGCCACCGTGTAGGCCGCGTGCGTGGGGAACCCGAGCAGCGCCGCCCGCTCGGCCCGCAGCGCCGCCATCCTGGCCGCCACCTCGAAGTTGCCGGGGGCCCGGCCGACGCTCAGCTCGTACAGGCGGCGGCGCACCTCGCGGTCGGTGAGCTGGGCCAGGCCGGGCTGGCTGGTGAAGTTGAGCAGCGGCAGGACGTACGTGCCGTCGTCCTGGCGCAGCGACTCGATCTTGGCCTCGTCGAAGCCGTCGAGCTCCTTCGGGTCCGTCACCACCAGCGCCGACTCCGTGGAGGCCTTCAGCAGGCTCTGCGCGAACTGCGTGGAGAGCTTCGACAGCTCCTCGTTCAGCGCGCGCAGGCGGTCCTGATCGGGCTCCGACAGGTCGGCGCCGGCCCTGATGAAGTCGTCGCGGTACTTCTCCAGCAGCCAGGACTCCTCGGCGTCCGCCGTGCTGACCTGCTTGATCCTGGCCCACAGCGCCCGGTTCAGCCGGATCGCGTCGCCGTGCCGGGTGAGCTGGGGGGAGATCTCCTTCTCGATCTCCATGATGCCGTCGGTCGTGTGGGACGCGGCGACGCTGAAGAAGACCGTGGCCGTGCGGTCGAGGATCCGGCCCGACCGTTCGAGCGCGGCGATCGTGTTCTCGAACGTCGGAGTCTCGGTACTGCTCGCGATCGCCTCGACCTCGGCGAGCTGCTCCGCCATGCCGCGCTCGAACGCCGGCAGGTAGTGCTCCTCACGGATGTCCGCGAAGGGCGGCAGCTCGTACGGCAGGTCGCTTGGGGCGAAGAACGGATTCTCGGCCAACGCTCGGGCTCCTCCACGTGGTGTTTTGTCCCCTTCAGCTTGGCACGATCGGGCACGTGGTGGGGGCTCGGGAGGCCGGGTCGGCTAATCGTTTTGGTCTTAGCCCCGGAGCTGGGCTATTCTTTCGGACGTCGCCAAAGCGCTCCGCGAGGAGATCGCAGCGGTGGGGTATGGTGTAATTGGCAGCACGACTGATTCTGGTTCAGTTAGTCTAGGTTCGAGTCCTGGTACCCCAGCATTTGCAACGGACATCTTCTTCGGAGATGTCCGTTTTTCATTTCGCGAGCCCGTCGAGGATTTTCGTGATCTCCCGGTAGGCCCTGCGCGTCGGCGCGTGCGGCGTCCTGACCGTGAAGACCTCGAACCTGTTGCCCGGCGTCGCCTCGTCCGCCTCCCTGATCATGCGGTCCTGCAGGGCCGGCGGGATCACCCGGTCCAGCGACTGCCTGACGTACACGCGGCGCACCCGTCCCCAGGCGTCCTTGCGGCCACGGGCGTCCGCGCTCGACACCTCCAGGCTCTCGTCCGGCAGCGACGAGTTGAGCAGCGCCAGGAACTCCCCGTCGGTCCCCTCGGCCATGAACGCCGCCTTGGCCGCGTCCAGGAACTTCCTGTCGTTCGTGCGCCAGTTGATCCGGATCGCCTTGAGCACCCGCGGATCCCCGACGACACCCGGCAGGATGGCGGCCCCCAGGCTCGTCCTGCCCTCCGGTGTCTCCAGGTACTCGGCAGGGGAGCGCAGCTTCGTGCAGCAGTAGGCGCCGATGTAGACGAGGCGGTCGATCAGGTGGGGCACTTCGTCGGCGGCCTTGGTGATGGTCGAGCCGCCCAGGCTGCCGCCCACGAGGATCACCGGGCCGTACCGGGAGACCCTGCGCACCACGTCCACCGTGGCCTCGACGTAGTCGTCCAGCGTCACCCCGGCCATGGTGGAGGGGAGCGCGGCCAGCTTCGCCAGGTCCTGCGGAGCCTGGTAGGCCACGTGGAGCTGGTCCTCGGGGCCGTGCCCGGGCAGGCTCACGCCCACGGTGCGGTGGCCGCGCAGCGTCAGCTCCGCGTCGCCGCTGGCCACGCCGTTCGAGCCGGTCACGAAGACGAACGTGGTGACCTCCTTCCGCTTGGTCAGGGACGTGGCGGTGGCTCCCGCGCCGGCGGCAGCCGCGAGCTGGAAGGCTGTTCTGCGAGTCAGATCGGTCATGCCTCGATGCTCGCCGAGGACGTACACGGGCCACATCGCCCACCCGGGCGGAGAAGCGGTTGACGGCCGCCATCCACCGATCGGTTGACGGCGTGCCAGGCTTGGGGGCATGAGCTGGATCGACGGGCGCGAGAGGTGGGTCTACGCGGCGCTGGCGTACGCGCTGCTCGCGATCTCCGCGATCACGGCGGCCTGGCAGGGCACAGGTACGGGGCCGGGCCTGATCCCGGCCGGCGGCGGGGCGGGCACCGAGCGGGCCGCCGCGCTCTGGGCCGGGGTGCCGTGGCCGGTGCCGGCGCTGGCGGCGGCCGCCTGGCTGGCTCCCGTTCCCTGGCTCTACCAGCGCCGCGACACGCACAGGGCACTCGTCGTGGTCCACTACCTCCTCCTCATGGCCCTCGCCGCGGCGCTGGCCGTCAAGAGCCTGGCCTTCGTCCTGTTCGTCTCGGCCGGCTACCCGCTGGCCATCGCCATGCTCCCCGGCCGCCTCGTCATGGCCGGCGTCACGCTCACGGCGCTCGTCAACGTGACCACCCAGGCGGGCCCGGGAGCCGGGACGACCCTGCTCACCGTCATCGCCGGCGTGGCCGTGCCGCTGGTCGTGGCCGGCTGGTACGTCTCCGCCGAGCACGACAGGCGCCGCCGCCTCGTCGAGCGCCTGCGCGCCGCGATGGAGGAGAACGCCGAGCTCAACGCCAGGCTCCTCGACCAGGCCAGGCGGGCGGGCGTGCTGGACGAGCGGCACCGCGTCGCCGGCGAGATCCACGACACGCTCGCGCAGGACCTCGTGGCGCTGATCGGCCAGCTCTCCGCCGCCGACCGCGCCCCGCACGAGGACTCCCGCCGCTGCCACCTCGACCGGGCGGCCGAGCTGGCCCGCCGCGGCCTGTCCGAGACCCGCAGATCCGTACGAGCCCTGCGGCCCGAGCCGCTGGAGGACACCGAACTGCCGGACGCGATCGGCCACATGGCGAAGTCGTGGGCGGAGGCGGCGGGTGTGGAGTTGCGGTTCGAGGTCACCGGCACCCCGGTCGCCCTGGCCGCCGGCGTGGAGGCGGCGCTGTTCCGCGTGGCGCAGGAGGCCCTGGCGAACGTGGCGAAGCACGCCGAAGCCACCAGGGCGGCCCTCACCCTGTCGTACACGGACGAAACGGTTCTCCTTGACGTCCGAGACGACGGGACGGGCTTCGACCCGCAGCGGCCCGCTGACGGCTTCGGGCTGGACGGCATGCGGCAGCGGGCCCGCAGCGTGGGCGGCACCCTGGACATCGAGTCGGAGCCCGGCCAGGGGACCACCGTCGCCGCCGCCGTCCCCGCCATCCCGAACGATGAGAGGCTGGACTGATGCCACTGCGCCTGCTGATCGCCGACGACCACCCGATCGTGCGTGACGGCCTGCGGGCGGCGCTCGGCGGCGAGCCCGGCCTGGAGATCGTCGGCGAGGCGGCCGACGGGGCGGAGGCCGTGCGCCTGGCCGCGGAGCTCGCCCCCGACGTCGTCCTCATGGACCTGCGCATGCCGGGCCTCGACGGGGTGAGCGCCATCCGCCTGCTCAGCGGCACCGGGCCGCGGGTGCTGGTGCTGACCACCTTCGACACCGACGTGCTGCCAGCGCTCGAGGCGGGCGCCAGCGGCTACCTGCTCAAGGACGCCCCGCCGGACGAGCTCGTCCGCGCCGTCCTGGCCACCCACCGCGGCGAGACCGTGCTCGCCCCGGCCGTGGCGGGGCGGCTGGCCGACCACCTGCGCAGGCCCGCCAGGGGGAAGCTGAGCAAGCGGGAGCTGGAGGTGCTGCGCCTGGTGGCCGGCGGGGCGACGAACAAGGAGGCGGCGGCGAGCCTGTTCATCAGCGAGGCCAGCGTGAAGACGCACCTGCTGCACATCTACGCCAAGCTCGACGTGCGCGACCGCGCGGCCGCCGTCGCCGAGGCCTTCCGCAGGGGGCTGCTGGGTTGATCTGGTGGGCGGATAAGCGGTTTGGTGTGGTCTTCCGGGTGCGGTAGAGTTACCTGCGTTGCCGGGGAGGCCCGGCAGAGCAGCTTGTGGGCAAGGTCCCGTCGTCTAGTGGCCCAGGACGCCGCCCTCTCAAGGCGGTAGCGCCGGTTCGAATCCGGTCGGGACTACCACTGCCACAAGCCCGCTAAGGTCCCGTCGTCTAGTGGCCCAGGACGCCGCCCTCTCAAGGCGGTAGCGCCGGTTCGAATCCGGTCGGGACTACCTGCTCTTCTCTCCGAGAAGAGCTTTTTTGTTTTTACGGCAAGCGGTGGGCGACGCCACCCGCCGCACGGGGCCGGGCCCCGTCCAGGGAAACGCTCCTCCGGTTCACGAGCTGATCGCCGTTACGTGCGCCCCTGTTGACCGTCGAGAGTCGCCGGCCAAAGCCGAACGCCCCCACCACGACCGGTGGGGGCGTTCGACTGTGACGTCAGACCGAGCGGGCCTTGAACAAGGCTCGGCGGGCGGCCTTGGCGACCTGCTTGTCCGGGTGGACCTGGGAGATGAGGTCAAGGAGCTCCTCCACGTGGGCGTGGGGGATCTTCCAGATCACCTCCAGCAGGTTGTTGACCATCTCGGGGCCGATGTCGCGCAGGCTGCTCACGAACTCCGAGCGGCCCAGGCCCGCCGAGATCGTCCACATGTCGAGGATGAGCCAGTGCGTGTCGTCCTGCGTCGGCTCGGGCGCGCCCTCCACCTCGAGCTGGCTCAGGTGCGTGGCCGCGTACGGGCGCAGCGACGGCTGCTTGAGCGCCGCCTGCCAGGCCGGGATGGCGGCCTCGCCCAGCGTGCCGACGACGCTGGCCGCCTGCACCCTGATCAACGCGTCGCTGTCGTCCTCCGCCGCCGCGTCCAGCAGCTCCTCGGCGGCCTTCTCCGGCTCGCGCAGCCGCATCCAGGCGGCGAACTCGGCGTCGGCTTCCTCCTCGGGCAGCTCGGCGCTCAGCGCGAGCAGCTCGTGGGCGCTCATGGACTCGATGGCGGGCCGCGCGTCGACCTCGATGTCGGCGTCGTCGATGAGGTGGACGACGCCCTCGGTGCCGAGCGGCGTGAGGCGGACGGTGTCGCCGTCGAGCTCGACCATGCCGTAGCCGATCAGCCAGTCGATCGCGGGCGCCAGCGGGTCGCCCGCCGCCTCCCACGCGTCGGAGCCCAGCTCGTCGAGGTCGGCCGCGGCCTCCGCGAGGTCCCGCGCCAGGTCGGCGCGCTCGCGCGAGCCGCCCGCCAGCAGCAGCCGGATGAGCGTTCCCCGCGTCAGGCCCGCCAGGGCCATCGTGAGGTCGTCGTCCTCCAGCTCGGGGTCGCCGTAGTCGACCGAGTGGAGCCCGAGCATCCAGGCGTCGAGCACGTCCTCGTCGTCGTCGAACGGCCACTCCGCGGTGTCGTCCTGGACGGCCACCGTGCCGGCCTCGCCCGGCTCGAGGAACTCGAGGTCCACGGCGAGGTTCCAGATGTTCCAGAGCTGGGGGACGGCCTCGGCGATGGGGCCGTCGGTCTCCGGCCGGGGCAGGCCGACGGCCGCCAGCGCCTCCTCGACCTCGGCGTCGCTGAGCAGGGTGTCCTCGCCCACCGTGCGCCCTGAGCCCACCCAGACGGCCAGATCGCGCGCCTTGGCGATCAGCGGCGCCTGGCGGGCCGCCTCGGCGAGCTCGGCGTCGGGCCGCAGCCTGATCGTGTCGAGCTCGGCCAGCTCGTCGGCGAACGGCTCGAAGTCGCCCAGGTCGCCGGCCTCGTCCTCCTCGTCGTCGCCCTCGGTGTCGTCGAGCAGCTCCTCCATGAGATCGACGAACTCGTCCTCGACGTCGTCCAGCTCTGCCTGCAGATCGGCGAGGCTGTCCGAGCCCTTGTTCAGCCGGCCGGTCTGGGAGAGGAACGTCAGGTACGCGTCCACGGCCGGGAGCATCCCGTCGGCGGCGGCGTCGGGATCCTCCACGACCTTGGGCATGCGGTCGAGCAGCAGGTTACGCAGGTCGGCGCGCTTCCACGTGCCGAGGTCCTGCGAGAAGGCGAGACGGTGCCACAGAGCGGCTGGTCCCACAAGCTCGGGGTCGCTCCCGGGGGCGTTCGCACGCGCCCACATGATGAACTCTTCGAGCAGGGGTCGCAGCTCAGTGGCGGCTACCTCGATGCGATCTGTCACGCACTCAGGCTAGTGCGCCGGGGAGGCAGTCGGCTCCCCAAATACATCCTTTTCCCGATCATGACGTGCGGCGCATCGCCTCGGTGATGCGTTCGGCGGCCGCCATCACGGGCACCGCGTGGAGCCGTCCGGGCGCCCGCGTGAGCCGCTCGATGGGCCCGGAGACGGACACGGCCGCGATCACCTTGCCGCCGCTGCCCCTTATCGGCGCTGAGACGCTCGCCACACCCTGCTCCCGCTCGCCCACGCTGTGGGCCCAGCCGCGGCGGCGCACGGAGGCGAGCGTGGCGGCGGTGAACTTGGCGCCGCGCAACCCGCGGTGCAGCCTGTCGGGCTCCTCCCAGGCCAGCAGGATCTGCGCCGCCGAACCGGCCGTCATGGGCAGCGCGGAGCCCACGGGAACGGTGTCACGCAAGCCGCTGGCACGCTCGGCCGCGGCCACGCAGACCCGTTCGTCACCCTGGCGCCGGTAGAGTTGCGCACTCTCCCCGGTGAGGTCCCTGAGCTGCATCAAGACCGGTGCGGCCACCGCCAGCAGCCGGTCCTCGCCGGCCGCCGTGGACAACTCGGAGAGCCGCGGGCCGAGCACGAACCGGCCCTGCGTGTCACGGCTCACGATGCGGTGGTGCTCAAGAGCGACGGCCAGCCGGTGGGCAGTGGGTCGGGCCAGGCCGGTGGCCTGAACGAGCTGAGCCAGTGAAGCGGGTCCCGCTTCCAGGGCATTGAGTACAAGAACTGCCTTGTCGAGTACTCCGACTCCGCTAGAGTTGTCCATACACCGATACTGCAGTCTCGACATATGAGAAAGCAAGTCGGAGGATTCTCAAGGAGGAGATCATGGGCCGCACACTGGCCGAGAAGGTCTGGGAGCAACACGTAGTCCGTCGCGCGGAGGGCGAGCCGGACCTGCTCTACATCGACCTGCACCTCATCCACGAGGTGACCAGCCCGCAGGCGTTCGACGGGCTCCGTCTCGCCGGCCGGAAGGTGCGGCGGCCCGATCTCACCATCGCCACCGAGGACCACAACGTCCCGACGGTGATCGGCCCGATCTCTGACCCGGTGTCGAAGACACAGGTCGAGACGCTGCGCAAGAACGCCGCGGAGTTCGGCATCCGGCTGCACCCGATGGGCGACGCCGGTCAGGGCGTGGTGCACATCATCGGCCCGCAGTTCGGCCTGACCCAGCCGGGCATGACCATCGTGTGTGGCGACTCTCACACCTCCACGCACGGCGCGTTCGGCGGCATCGCGTTCGGCATCGGCACCTCCGAGGTCGAGCACGTGCTGGCCACGCAGACGCTGCCCGCCTACCGGCCCAAGACGATGGCCATCGAGGTCTCCGGCGAGCTGCCGGTCGGCGTCACGGCGAAAGACCTGATCCTGGCCATCATCGCCAAGATCGGCACCGGCGGCGGCCAGGGTTACATCGTCGAGTACCGCGGTGAGGCCGTGCGCAAGCTCTCCATGGAGGGCCGCATGACGGTCTGCAACATGTCGATCGAGGCCGGCGCCCGCGCGGGCATGATCGCGCCGGACGAGACCACGTTCGCCTACCTCAAGGGCCGCAAGCACGCCCCCGAGGGCAAGGCGTGGGACCAGGCGGTCGAGTACTGGAAGTCGCTGCGCACCGACGACGACGCCGTGTTCGACAAGGTCGTGGAGATCGACGCCTCGACGCTGACCCCGTTCGTCACGTGGGGCACCAACCCGGGCCAGGGCCTGCCGCTGGGCGCGAGCGTCCCGAGCCCCGAGTCGTTCGCCGACCCCGTCGAGCGCTCGGCCGCCGAGCGGGCGCTGGAGTACATGGGCCTGACCGCCGGCACGCCGCTGCGCGAGATCGAGGTCGACACGGTGTTCGTCGGCTCGTGCACCAACGGCCGCATCGAGGACCTGCGCTCCGCCGCCGAGATCCTGCGCGGCCGCCAGGTCAGGACCCGCACGCTCATCGTGCCCGGCTCGATGATGGTCAAGAAGCAGGCCGAGGAGGAGGGCCTGCACGAGGTGTTCAAGGCCGCCGGCGCCGAGTGGCGCGAGGCCGGCTGCTCGATGTGCCTGGGCATGAACCCCGACACGCTCCAGCCCGGCGAGCGCAGCGCCTCCACCTCCAACCGCAACTTCGAGGGCCGCCAGGGCAAGGGTGGCCGTACCCACCTGGTGTCGCCGCAGGTCGCCGCCGCGACCGCCGTCACCGGCCGCCTGACCGCGCCCGCCGACCTGTAAGGGAGATCACGTTCCATGGAAGCCTTCACCACCCACACCGGTACGGCGGTGCCGCTGCGCCGCAGCAACGTCGACACCGACCAGATCATCCCCGCTGTGTGGCTCAAGCAGGTCAGCCGCACCGGCTTCGAGAAGGGCCTGTTCGCCGCCTGGCGCGAGGACCCGACGTTCGTGCTGAACGACCCGGCCTACGAGGGCGGCTCGATCCTGGTCTCCGGCCCCGACTTCGGCACCGGCTCCTCTCGCGAGCACGCCGTGTGGGCGCTGCAGCAGTACGGGTTCCGCGTCGTGATCGCCGCCCGCTTCGGCGACATCTTCCGCAACAACTCCACGAAGATGGGCCTGCTGCCGGTCGTCCTGCCCGGCGACAGGGTCGAGGCCCTGCAGGCGGCCGTCGAGGCGGACCCGAAGCTGGAAATCACCGTCGACCTGGTCGAACGCCAGGTCAGGTGGGCCGATGAGGTCGTGCCCTTCGAGATCGACGACTACACCCGCTGGCGGCTGATGGAGGGCCTCGACGACATCGGGCTGACCCTGCGTCACGCCGACGAGGTGGCGGCGTACGAGAATGGTCGGCAGCCATGGCTGCCGACGACCGTCTAGAAGACGACGAACTGGCGCGGCGGTTGCGCGATGCGCACCGCCGCGTCCGCATGCTCCCCGCCGCCGACAAGGAACGCAGCGCGCGCCGCTATCTGGCGATCTGCGATCTGGCCAAGCGTGATCCGGAAAGGGCCGCCGCCCGCCTTGAGGTGTTTCTGACGGCCCTTGACGAGCTCCTTCCCGGGCCGCTCGACACGCCACGCGATGGGGAAAACACGCTGGGTGATTGAGTTCCCCCGCGATCCCGCCTACTTTCGAGCGCGTAAGGGGTTTCTACGTCGAAGTCGTGAGCTGGAACCCCGAGCCGTAACTGGGGGAGCAGGACTTTCATGAACAAGCGTGAACTCGTCGAGGCCATCGCGGATCGGGTGGGCGACAGGAAGACGGCCACGGAGGCCGTCAACGCGGTCATCGACGCCATCCAGAAGGCCGTGGCCGGCGGCGACAAGGTCTCGATCACGGGCTTCGGCGCGTTCGAGATGGTGAACAAGCCCGCTCGCACGGCGCGCAACCCGTCGACCGGCGCGGAAATCAACGTCGCGGAGAGCTGGGCGCCGAAGTTCCGTCCCGGATCGGATTTCAAAGATCTCGTGAACGAGGGCGGCAAGAAAATCGGCAAGCGGAAGTAACTCCGCGAAGCTTGACCAGCACGCCCGGGCCCACGGCCCGGGCGTGACGTTTGTCACGCGCGCTGGAAATCCTCCGGAACCGGAAATGTGGACAGCGTGACGTAGGCGATCTGCCCGCCCGACATCCCGAGGTTGACCCGCTGACCGGAGCGCAGCAGCCGCAGCGGCCCCGCGTCGAAGGCGGAGGTGGCGAACTCCAGCACGGTCCCGTCGTCGAGGAACACCGTGCCCGAGCGCGTGGTCTCGTCGAAACTCCGTACGGTCGCCTGCACGCGTCCAGCGTAATCGGTTGCCCCCGGGCGGACGAGCACGCACGATCGCGGCATGGGGCCTCGGGGGAACTTCGGGCGCATGGTGTGGTCCAACGGGATCTCCGGTTTCGGCACCCAGGTCACGATCGTCGCCCTCCCGCTGACCGCCGTGCTCACCCTGCAGGCCAGTGCCTTCCAGCTCGGCCTGCTGTCGGCCGTGCAGACGGCCGCGTTCCTGCTGATCGGCCTGCCCGCGGGGGTCTGGGTGGACCGGCTGCGCCGCCGTCCCATCCTCGTCCGGGCCGACCTGGTCAGGGGCGTGCTGCTGCTCACCGTGCCTGCAGCCGCCTGGATGGGCGTGCTCACGCTGCCGCACCTGTACGCGGTCGCGCTCGTGCTCGGCGTGGGGGCCGTGTTCTTCGACGTGGCCCACATGAGCTTCCTGCCCGCGGTCGTGCCCAAGGCGCGGCTGGAGCAGGCCAACGGGCGCCTGGAGGTCACCCGGCAGGTGTCCGTGCTGGCGGGGCCCGGGGCGGGCGGATGGCTGGTGAGCGCGCTGACGGCGCCGTTCGCGCTGCTGGCCGACGCCGTCGCCTACCTCGCCTCGGGGCTGCTGCTGTCGAGGGTGCGGGTGGAGGAGCGGCCCCGCCCCCCGCAGAGACGGCCATTACGGGCGGACGTACGCGAGGGCATCACGTTCGTGATCAGGGAGCCGGTGCTGAACCGGGTGGCGCTCGGCGGGGCGCTCACCCGGATCGCCCTCGGCGTCTGCGCGGTCGGCTACCCGCTCTACCTCGTCGTCGACCTGGGCGTGGACGCCACCACCTACGGCCTGCTGCTGTCGGCGCCGGCCGTCGGCGCCCTGGTGGGCGCGCCGCTGGTGGCCCGGATGACGCGCCGCCACGGCGTCGGCCCCACTCTGTACGGCTCCGCGGTGCTCGTCATCGCGCTCCAGCTCCCCGCCGTGGCCACCGGCCCCGGATGGCGGCTGCTGTTCTTCCCCGTCGCCTCGGCCCTGGCGGCCGCCGCCGCGGTGGTCTTCAACGTGGCCCAGCTCAGCTACCGCCAGCGCATCACCCCTGAGCCGCTGCTGGGCCGCGTGAACGCCAGCATGCGCTTCCTGATGTGGGGCACGACCCCGCTGGGCGGCCTGGCGGGCGGGGTGCTGGGGGAGTGGCTGGGCGGTCACGGGGTGTTCGTGGCCGGCGTGGCCCTGCTCGGGCTGTCGTACCTCGCGATCGTCACCGCCCCCGCGATCAGGCGGGCGGGCGCGGAGGCACGCTGACGCCCGCCACCGCGATCAGGCGGATGCGTGGGGAGGCACGGTGACGCCCGCCACCGCGATCAGGCGGATGCGCGGGGAGGCGCGGTGACGGCGGCGTCCGGCCACAGGTCCGCCACCACCGCGGCCGTGTGCCGGCCCAGCCCCAGCGCGATGGCCGCGCGCAGGTCGTCGGGCGTGTCCACGTCGCGCCTGACCGAGTCGATCCCGGGCACGCACAGCTCCTTGGCCCCGCCGGCCAGGTGCTTGGCCCGCGACTCCCCGCCGAAGCGGGGCGCGAACGGACTGCCGGGCCGTACCCCGTAGAACGTCGTCCCGACGTCCAGCGCGTCGGGCACGAACGCCTGGTCGAACTCGGCCGCCGCCTCCAGCGCCACCGCCAGCTCGGCCGGCCGCAGGGCGGGCAGGTCGGCCTGGAGCGCGCCCACCGCGTCGCCCGGCGCCACGCGTACGGCATGCGCCGCCCCCGTACGCAACGCCGTGTTCAGCCCGCGGTCGGGGTCGGGCACCACGTCGGCGCCGAGCGCGGCGAGCGGCCCCGCGGCGGCGGGGTCGGCCGTCACGACGATCACCCGCGCGACCGGCGGGCAGGAGAGCGCCGCCGCCACGGTGTCGGCGGCGACGGCCACGGCCAGGCGGGTGCGGTGCGGGCCCGTCGCGGCGGCCAGCCGGGTCTTCGCCGCGACCAGCGTCTTCACCGGAATGACCAGGGACCAGCGGATGCTCATCAAGTCTCCTTGAGCGTGGAACCCGTCCTCGCAGGCCCAGGGCGGGGGAAGCTGTGGAAGGGCGGCAGGATCGAACGTGTGCACGACGGGTGAGGGATCGGTACGAGAATGTCGTTGTGGCGTCGCTCGTGCGGCGGAGGTAGGCGGAGGTACAAGTACCGCTTCTACCCGACCGCCGGGCACCAGGCGCGCACGCCGGCCTGCGAGCGCGCCCGGCGCGGGCCGAAGTGGGCCCGCGCCTGCGGTACGGTGCACGACCGGGATGCCAACGCAGCCCGCAACACCCTCGCCGCCGGGCTGGTGGAGAGGCGAAACGCTTGCAGAGCTGATGTAAGACCTCAAGAGGAGTCCTCGGCGGGCGGTCGGCGGTGAAGCAGGAATCCCCGTCCTCCGGGCGGGGAGCAGCCAAAGGCCTAGCATCGCGCCTCGACATCCCGAGCGGCCAACCGGGAGACTTGGGCGCATCCCGTACGGGTTGGAGGAGACCATGAGCCGCCCCACGCGACCGTCGCGTTTTTGGGAGACCTTCGCCGTCGTCGTGGTCAAGCCACTGTCGCGGCTCCTGGTGAAACGCGACTGGCGCGAGGGCGACCGCATCCCGAGGACCGGCGGCGTGATCATCGCCGCCAACCACCTGTCGTGGACCGACCCCGTCCTGCTCTCGCACTTCCTGTACAACAACGGACGCTGGCCGGTGATTCTCGCGAAGTCGGGGCTGTTCAGGGTGCCGTTCCTGGGCTGGGCCGTCCGCTCGCTGCTGGCGATCCCGGTCGAGCGGGGCAGCAGCGAGGCGGCCAGGTCGCTGCGCATCTCCGCGCAGCGGCTCAGCGACGGGTGCGCGATCCTGTTCTACCCGGAGGGCACCTGCACCCGCGATCCCGACCTGTGGCCCATGGTGGGCAAGACGGGCGCGGCCCGGCTGGCGCTGGAGAGCGGCGCGCCGGTCATCCCGGTGGCCCACTGGGGGGCGCAGGAGCTGCTGCCGTACGGTGAGAAGAGGCCCAGGCTGTTCCCGCGCAAAACGTTCCGCGTGAGCGTGGGGCCGCCGGTGGACCTGTCCAAGTACGCGGGCAAGCCGACGCACGCCGACGTGCTGCGCGACGCCACGGCCGACATCATGGCCGCGATCACCGCGCAGCTCGCCGAGCTGCGCGGCGAGAAGGCCCCGGCGACTCCCTACGATCCGGCCGGACGGTGATGGAATGACGAAGGTGGCCGTTTTCGGCGCAGGCTCGTGGGGCACCACGTTCGCGATGATCCTGGCGGAGGCCGGCAGCCGCACCACGCTGTGGGGCCGCAGGCAGGAGGTGGTCGACGCGATCAACCGCGACCACGTCAACGCCGACTACCTGCCCGGCGTGACGCTGCCGGCCGCCCTGCGGGCGACGACCGACCCAGCCGAGGCCCTCGACGGGGCCGAGTTCGTCGTGCTCGCCGTGCCGTCGCAGACGCTGCGCGCCAACCTGACGGGCTGGCGCGGGCTGATCCCGGACGGCGCGGTGCTCGTCAGCCTGATGAAGGGCATCGAGGTCGGCACCACCAAGCGGATGAGCGAGGTCATCCGCGAGGTGGCGGAAGTGCCGGAGGAGCGGGTCGCGGTCGTCTCCGGGCCGAACCTGGTGCCCGAGATCGCCGCGCGCCAGCCCGCCGCCACCGTCGTGGCCTGCGCCGACCTGTCGGTGGCCGAGCGGCTGCAGGCGATCTGCCACCTGCCGCCGTGGTTCCGCCCGTACACCAACCCCGACGTGGTCGGGGTCGAGCTGGGCGGCGCGGTGAAGAACGTGATCGCCCTGGCGGTCGGCGTCTCCGCGGGCATGGGCATGGGCGACAACGTCAGCGCCATGCTCATCACCAGGGGCCTGGCCGAGATCTCCCGCCTGGGGGCGGCGCTCGGGGCCGACGCGCACACGTTCGCGGGCCTGGCCGGCATGGGCGACCTGGTGGCGACGTGCACGTCCCCGCTGTCGCGCAACCGTACGTTCGGGGAGAACCTGGGCCGCGGCATGACGCTGGCGGAGGTCGTCGCGGTCACCAAGCAGACCGCGGAGGGCGTGAAGTCCTGCGAGTCCGTGCTGGAGCTGGCCAGGAAGCACGACGTCGAGATGCCGATCACCGAGGTGGTCGTGGGCGTCGTGCACGACGGCATGTCGCCGTCGGAGGCGGGCATGCTGCTCATGTCCCGCTCGCCCAAGCCGGAGCGTTACGGAGTGTGAGAATGACCTGAATACGGCGTGCTTGGCTCGCTGTGACAGGGACACCCCGGTAGATTCGGACACCATGAGCAAGCCACGCGTCGCCGTCGTTTTCGGAGGCCGCAATTCCGAGCACGCCGTGTCCCTGATGGGCGCGGGCAGCGTGCTGGATGCGATCGACAGGAGCAAGTACGAAGTGGTCCCGATCGGGATCGCCCAGGACGGCAGGTGGGTGCTGGCCGCTTCCGACCAGCGGTTCGCCATCGAGGCCGGAGAGCTGCCGGTCGTCGACACCACCGGCGCGGCGCTGGCGCTGCCGTCGGGCTCCGGCTCGCTGGTCGCCTACGACCCCGGCAGCATCCCCGTCGAGCTGGGCTCGGTGGACGTGGTGTTCCCCGTCATGCACGGGCCGTTCGCCGAGGACGGCACGATCCAGGGGCTGCTGGAGATGGCGGGGGTGCGGTACGTCGGCTCCGGCGTGCTGGCCAGCGCCGTCGGCATGGACAAGGCGTACATGAAGACCGTGATCGCCGCCGCCGGGCTGCCGACCGGCCCCTACACCGTCATCCGCGACCGCGACTGGCGGCTCAACCGCGAGCAGGTGCTCAAGGAGGCCGAGGAGCTCGGCTACCCGGTCTTCGTCAAGCCGGCCAGGGCGGGCTCGTCCCAGGGCATCTCCAAGGCCTCCGACAGGGCCGAGCTGGAGGCGGCGGTGGAGTTCGCCCGGCAGCACGACCCCAAGGTGCTCGTCGAGGCGGCGATCGCCGGCCGCGAGATCGAGTGCGCGGTGCTGCAGTCGCTCGGCGACGAGCCGGCCACCGCGTCGATGCCGGGAGAGGTGCGGGTCGAGGGCGGGCAGGAGTTCTTCGACTTCGAGGCCAAGTACTACCCCGACCAGATGTCGCTGACCGTGCCCGCCGACATCCCGCAGGAGACGGCCGAGGAACTGCGGGCGATGGCCGTGCGCGCGTTCGAGGCGCTCGAGTGCGAGGGGCTCGCGCGGGTGGACTTCTTCTACACGCCCGACGGCAAGCTGGTCTTCAACGAGATCAACACCATGCCCGGGTTCACGTCGCTGTCGGTGGCGCCGCAGCTCTGGGCGGCCTCCGGCCTGTCCTACCCGGCGCTGGTGGACCGGCTCATCGAGCTCGCCCTGTCGCGCTCACCCGGCCTGCGGTGAGACCGTTCGCGCTCACCAGCCTGCGGGGGAGGCCGCTGGCCGCTCACCCGGCCTGCGGGGTGGCTCACCCGGCCTGCGGTGAGGCTGCTCGCGTTCAGCCGGCCTGCGGGGAGAGCTGCGCGATCGGCTTGGACAGGTCGGCCAGCACCTCGGCGGCCACGTGCTCGCCGCCGACCGTGACCTCCACGTAGGCGGTGTCGGTCACGGCCGTGAACAGCGCGGGCTTGTCGGGATCGGGGAACCAGCCCACGCCGCCGATCTCCTGGAGCGTGTCGGTGGGCGCCATCCTGGCGGGCCGGGGCACGCCGCAGCGCAGCGCGACGGCCCCCGAGCCCCAGACGGCCACGTACGGCGACTCGGGCGTGGACGTGCCGCGCTCGTCGCCGTCGAGGGTCTGTGGCAGCAGGGTGGCCAGCTTGTCGCAGGCCGCGACCGCCTCGCCCTCGGGGACGGGTGGCTCGACCTGTACGGTGCCGCCGCAACCGGCGAGTGCCAGGAGAACGAGCAGGACGGCGGCGGCACGCATGCGACGACTACCTCTAGATGTGAACGATCGGGCACGTCAGCGTACGCGTGATCCCGGCCACGGCCTGAATCTGCGCGACGACGAGCTTGCCCAGCTCGTCGACGTTTCTCGCCTCCGCACGAACGATCACGTCGTAGGGCCCCGTCACGTCCTCCGCTTGGGTGACCCCCGGAATCCCGGAGATCTCGCGGGCCACGGCGGCGGCCTTGCCGACCTCGGTCTGGATAAGGATGTAGGCCTGCACCATCACGTCCTCCCGGGCGATTGGATCACGCCGAACGCCCACCGTACCCTGTGTGCGTCAGGAGGTGCGTCATCACAGTCGGAGATCTCGGCGAATTCGGTGTGGTAAATCGTATTACCGCTCGTCTGCCCCAAGGTGAGGCGGTAATGCTCGGCCCGGGTGACGACGCCGCCATCATCGGCGCCCCCGACGGGCGCGTGGTCGTCTCGACCGACCTGCTGCTCGAAGGCAGGCACTTCCGCCGCGACTGGTCCACGGGCTACGACGTGGGCCGCAAGGCCGCCGCCCAGAACCTGGCCGACGTCGCCGCCATGGGCGCCGGCCCGACCTCCCTCGTGGTCGGGCTCGGCCTGCCCGCCGACCTGCCGCTGAGCTGGCTGGACGCGCTGACCGACGGGTTCGCCGACGAGTGCGCCACGGTCGGGGCCAGCGTGGCGGGAGGTGACGTGACCCGGTGCGACCTGGTCGTCATCGGGGTGACCGCGCTGGGCGACCTCGGGGGCCGGGCTCCCGTGCTGCGTTCGGGCGCTCGGCCCGGGCACGTGGTGGCGGTGGCGGGCCGGCTCGGGTACGCCGCCGCCGGATGGGCACTGCTGGAGGCGGGCGTTCCGGCCGACAGCGGCGCGCTGCTGGAAGCCGTGGCCGGCCACCGCACGCCGTGCCCGCCGTACGCGATGGGGCCCGTGGCGGCAGAGCTGGGGGCGAGCGCGATGCTGGACGTCAGCGACGGGCTGCTGCAGGACCTGGGGCACATCGCCGAGGCCAGCGGCGTACGCGTGGAGCTGGACCCCGAGGCGTTCCCCGTGGCGGAGCCGGTGGCGGCGGCGGCCAAGGAGCTGGGGGCCGATCCGCTGGAGTGGGTGCTCGCGGGTGGCGAGGATCACGCCCTTGCGGCGGTGTTCCCTCCGGAGGTACGGCTGCCGGCCGGGTGGCACGTGGTGGGCCGGGTGGTCGAAGGGGAGGGCGTGCTGGTGTATGGGCGCGAAATCGGGCATCGCGGATGGGATCACTTTGGGTGATGATCTGTCCCGATTTAAGTGATATTTTCCGTGTTTGGGGTATGACTAGTGGGATTGCTGTGACAACGGCGTAGCAAAGGTGTTATGAAGATTGGCGGCCACTGTAACCGGAAGAAAGGGCAGCCATGGGCCGCCACGGCACAGGTGGATCCGACGACGGGGATGAACGGGGGGACAGCGCTTTCTGGGGTCCTGACGAGCAGGCCGAGCCGCCAGGCTGGCCATCGCTGCCGGACCGACCGGAGGTGACGGGGCAGTGGGCCCCCATGCCGCGGCGCACCGACGCGCCGCCGCCGCATGGGCCGCAGCCGGAGCCGTTCGAGACCACCGGGGCCTTCGCGCTGCCCAACGACCTCGCCGGCGGCTTCCCGGCTGCCAACGACCCTGCGGGTGCCTTCCCGCCGCACAGAGGGCCGAGGGAGGACGAGGTGGGCCCGTTCGAGACGACGGGCGCCTTCGCCCGGCCGCCGGAATGGGACCAGCCCGCCGGCCACGGCGGCTTCTCCGGCCCCTCGACCGGCGACTTCCCCCCGGCTCCCAACGGGCCGGGCGAGCCCCCCTTCCGCGGCCCCGAGCAGACGGCCGCCTTCGGTGGGCCGGGCATGCCCGGGGCACAGGGCCCTGGGGCGCAGGGCTCCGGCCCTTTCGACCGGCCGAGCCCGCTTGACGCCGCCGCCGAACGCACCAGCTTCTTCGACGTACCGGCTGAGCGCACGGCGTTCTTCGACGGACCCGCCGACCGCAACGGGCCCGCCGACCGCATGGGCGCGCCCGACGGGCCGCCCGGGCATCCCGGGCCGTTCGACGGTCCGGGCGACGGGCCTGGACCCTTCGGCCGGCCCGGTGACGGGACGGGTCCCGGTCCCTTCCGCCAGCCTGGTGACGCGCCTGCGCCGTTCGGCCAGCCTGGTCACGGGCCTGGGCCGTTCGGCCAGCCCGGTGACGGGTCAGGTCCGTTCGGCCCGTCCGGGGCCGATTCGGGGCCGTTCGGCGGGCCTGGGGCGTTCGACGGGGACGCCGACCGCCGCGACCCCTTCGACGACCCCGAGCGCACGGCCAGGTTCGACTCGCCGTCGGACCCCAGCCAGGTCTACAGCGCCCCGCCCGAGCCCGGCGACGTCAAGGTGGCCGGCGAGCCGACCGCCGCGCTGGCCCCGGCCTGGGCGAGCGCGGAGACCGGCTTCCTCGACTCCGGCTGGTCGAACGACACCGACGCACCCGACGAGGAGCCCCGTGGCCGCCGAGGCCGCCGCAAGTCGGGGCGCGGCGGGGGCGGTGGCGGGGGCGGTGGCGGGGACGACGTGCTGGCCGCCCCCTCGGGCGCGGGCAAGGGCCGGGTGGCCCTGCTGTCCGTGGCCGCCGTCGCGGTCGTGCTCGGCGGGACCGTGGCGGGCGTCAAGTTCATGAGCTCGTCGGGTGACCCGGCCGGGTGCCAGGGGACGACGTGCGCGGCCGTACAGGCCACCAGCAGCAATCCGGGCCCGTCGGTGTCCGGGCCCGCCGAGGAGGAGTCCGAGGCGCCGCCCGAGGACGAGCTCGCGGAGGAGGCCGCCGAGGAGACCGAGCCCGCGCAGACGCCGACGCCGACCGCCTCCTCCAACGTCCGCACGCCGCCCCGTACGGCCGCCTCGCCCACGCCCACGCCGAGCAAGAGCAGGACGAAGAAGCCGGCGGAGCCCGCGGACGAGAAGACGGAGGACCCGCCGGTCGAGGAGAGCGCGTCGGAGACCCCGAGCGAGGAGGTCTCGACGCTGGACGACTCCCACACCGACACGGGCGAGGGCTCGCCCAGCGGCAGCACCCCCGTGCCCACCTCCACGGGCACGGTGAGCTCGTCGGGCAGCGGCGCGGGCAGCTCGGTCAACGTCAAGCAGACGATCAAGCAGCGCATCGCCACCTACTCGGCGAACCTGACGCTCTCGAACACCTCTCCCGAGACGCTCCAGAACCCCACCGTCTCCGTCCCGGTGGACGGCCGGGTCACGGACGTGGACGGGGCCGAATGGACTCAGGACGGCGACCTGCTGATCCTGGACCTGACGGCGTCGATCGCGGCCGGGGCCTCGGTGGAGGTCACGTTCACGGCCACGGGCAGGGGTTCGGAGGCGCAGAACTGCGGCCTGGTCGCGGGGGAGTGCGCCGTCACCTGAGCCGGCCGCGCCCGGAGAGGGCCTGTCCCGCACCAGAGGGCCGGCCGCGCCAAGAAGGCCCGCCCACTGCGCAGAAGGCCCGCCCACGGCGCTGACCGGTCGCCTGCACACGCTGAGGAGGGTCGCCTGCACGCGCTGAGGGTCGGGCGCCTGCGTGCCGGCGCCCTCCCTCACACCTGCGCCGGCCATGCCGGCCATGCCTGCGGGCCGGCGCCCTCGCACTGGCGCCGGCCATGCGTGTGCGGCGCCAGTCCTGGCCTGCGCGGCGCCGGGCCTGCCTGTGCGGTCCGGCCCGTTCTCAGGGTGCGGTGCCGGCGGCTCGTGCGTCCCAGGGCATGACAAAGGCCCGCCGCTCCCTCAACGGGAGACGCGGGCCTTCGCGGATGTGCGAACTAGCGGGTGACCTTGCCCGCCTTGATGCACGACGTGCACACGTTCAGCTTCTTCGGCGTGCCGCCGACGACCGCGCGGACCGTCTGGATGTTGGGGTTCCAGCGACGGGGGGTACGGCGGTGCGAGTGGGACACGTTGTTGCCGAAGGTCGGTCCCTTGCGGCAGACATCGCAGACGGAAGCCACGGTATCGCTCCTTAAAACAGTCGATGTAGCCCTGTCCGCTGATGCTTTCCGGGCGGAGGGCATGCCGGGACAACCGGCCAGCCAGACGAGGATATCTGATCCACGCCGATGGGCGCGAACCAGAGCATCTGGACCGGATCCCGAGCGGCGATATTCTCCACGGACAACGGTAGCGCATCCTGGCTGGGTGGGAGGTCGTATGAAGATCCTCGAACCACCCGCCGTGCGGCGCTGGGCCCGCCTGGCCGCCGACGCGCTCGGCCAGGCCAGGACGGAGATCGACGCGCTCAACGTGTTCCCCGTGGCCGACGGCGACACGGGCACGAACCTGCACCTGACCATGCTGTCCGCCGCCGAGGCCGTCGAGTCGCTGCCCGACGACGTGGACGTGGCCGTGGTGTGGCAGACGCTCTCGTACGGCGCCCTGGTGGGGGCGCGCGGCAACTCGGGGGTGATCGTCAGCCAGGCCCTGCGTGGCCTCGCCGAGGTGCTGAAGGACGGCCCCGACCTGCGGGCCGGGCTGCTCAGGGCGGCCGTGCTCGCCAGGGCGGCCGTGGCCAGGCCGGTCGAGGGCACGGTGCTGAGCGTGCTGGAGTCCGCGGCGCGGGCCGTACAGGACGTGGACGGGGATCTGCACGAGGTGGCCAGGCAGGCGGCGGGGGAGGCGCGGGCGGCGTTGCGCCGCACGCCCGGCCAGCTCGAGGTGCTGGCCCGCAGCGGCGTCGTGGACGCGGGCGGCGCGGGGGCGGCGATCGTGCTGGAGACCCTCGCCGAGGTGATCGGCGGCTCCTCCGCCGGCCACTACGACGTGCCCGCGCCCACCTCAAGGGTGTCGCCGATGACGGAGGTGGGGGTGGGGTACGAGGTGATGTACCTGCTGGAGGCCGACGACGGGGCGGTGGCGCGGCTGCGGGGGGAGCTCGACACCATGGGCGACTCGCTGGTCGTGGTCGGCGGCGACGGGCTGTGGAACGTCCACGTGCACGTGCCTGAGGCGGGGCCCGCCGTCGAGGCCGGGATCCGTGCGGGCAGGCCGCACCGGATCCGGATCACGTACCTGGCCGAGCGCGTCCACCGCGGCAGCGCGGGTCGTGGCGTCGTGGCGGTGGCGGCGGGCGACGGGATCGCGGCGCTGTTCGAGGAGTGCGGCGCGGTCGTGGTGCGGCGCGCGCCCGGCACCCGGCCGGCGCTTCCCGCGATGCTGGCCGCGATCAGGGAGGCGGGCAGCGAGGTCGCCGTCCTGCCGAACGACGACGGCGTGCGCCCCGTCGCCGCCGCGGCGGCGGAGATCGCCCGCGAGGACGGCGTGACGGTCAGCGTGCTGCCCACGAAGGCGACCGTGCAGGGGCTGGCGGCGCTGGCCGTGCACGACCCGCTGCGCCGCTTCGACGACGACGTGGTGGCGATGACCGACGCGGCGGGGCACACCCGGTACGGGCACGTGACGGTGGCGGACAGGGAGGCGTTCACGAGCGCGGGGGTGTGCCGGCCGGGTGACGTGCTCGGCATGATCGACGGGGACGTGGCGGTGATCGGCGGCTCGGTCGACGGCGTGGCCACCGTCGTCGTGGACCGGATGCTGGCGGGCGGCGGCGAGCTGGTCACGCTGGTCACGGGCGCGCAGGCGCCGGAGGGGCTGGCGGGCGGGCTGGAGGAGCACCTGCGGCGTACGCGGCCGGACGTGGACCTGGTGGTCTACGACGGGGAGCAGGGCGGCTACCCGCTCCTGATCGGCGTGGAGTGACCTCGGCCACTGCACGAAACCGGTGCCGGCGGCGTCATCGGGGATTCCTGTCGGCCCCAGGCGGTAGAACATAATGCCGTGAGCCGTTTCGACGAGCCTCTGACGAAGGCGCTCGACCCGAAGACCGCCAAGCTGCTGCACAGCGTGCTCGGCCTGGAGACGGTCGGCGACCTGCTGCGCCACTACCCGCGACGCTACGCCGAGCGCGGCGAGCTGACCTCGCTGGACGCGCTGGAGGTCGACGAGCACGTCACCGTGGTCGGCGAGGTGACCAGGCTCATGCGCAAACCCATGCGCAACCGCGGCGGCACCTGGCTGGAGGTCGAGGTCGTCGACGGCAACGGCAGCAAGATCTACCTGTCGTTCTTCGGCAAGGGCTCCCACGTGGCCGAGTCGCGGCTCAAGCCGGGCCGGCGCGGGATGTTCGCCGGCAAGGTGGGGCTGTTCGGAGCCCGCGCGAACCCGCGCTGGCAGCTCACTCACCCCGAGTTCGAGCTGTTCGAGGAGAGCGAGGCGAGCGCGGAGGAGTTCGCGTCGGCCCCGGTGCCGATCTACCCGGCGGGCAAGGACCTGACGCCGTGGGCGATCAGGCGCGCGATCGGCATGGTGCTCGACACGCTCGGCCCTCTCGACGACCCGCTGCCCGCGAGCCTGCGGGCCCGCCACAAGCTGCAGGACCTCGGGGAGGCGCTGGTGGCCATCCACCGGCCGAAGGACTTCGCGGAGGTGGGGCGGGCGCGCAACAGGCTGAAGTTCGACGAGGCGTTCGTGCTGCAGGCCGTGCTGCTCCAGCGGCGCCAGGCCGCCACCGCCTGGCCGGCCAAGCCCAGGCCGCGGCGCGCCGACGGGATGCTGGCCGACTTCGACGCGCGGCTGCCGTTCTCGCTGACCGAGGGTCAGGCCCAGGTCGGCGAGGAGATCGCCGACGACCTGGCGCGCGAGCACCCCATGCACCGGCTGCTGCAGGGCGAGGTCGGCGCGGGCAAGACGGTCGTGGCGCTGCGGGCGATGCTCCAGGTCGTGGACGCCGGAGGCCAGGCGGCCCTGCTGGCGCCCACGGAGGTGCTGGCCCAGCAGCACCATCGTTCGATCACGAGCATGCTGGGCGACCTGGCGCAGGGCGGCATGTTCGGCGGCACGGCGGTCACGCTGCTGACCGGTTCGATGGGCGCCGCCGCCCGCCGTTCGGCCCTGCTCGACGCGGCCTCGGGCACCGCGGGCATCGTCGTCGGCACGCACGCGCTGCTGCAGGAGCACGTGCAGTTCGCCGATCTGGGGCTGGTCGTGGTGGACGAGCAGCACCGGTTCGGGGTGGAGCAGCGTGACGCGCTGCGCGAGAAGGCGGGCGGCGGGCGGCCGCACGTCCTGGTCATGACCGCCACCCCGATCCCGCGCACGGTCGCCATGACCGTCTTCGGCGACCTGGAGGTCTCCACGCTCTCCCAGCTCCCGTCGGGCCGCGCCCCCATCACCACCCACGTCGTCCCGGCCGCCGAGAAGCCCCACTACCTGGAGCGCACCTGGCAGCGGGTCAGGGAGGAGGTGGCGCTGGGCCGGCAGGCGTACATCGTGTGCCCCCGCATCGGCGACCTGGAGGGCGACGAGGGCGACCTGGCGGGCGCGGCCTCCGACGACGAGCGCAGGCCCCCGCTGGCCGTCCTGGACGTGGCCGACCTGCTCACCCAGGGGCCCTTCCACGACCTGCGCGTCGGCACCCTGCACGGCAAGCTCCCGCCGGAGGAGAAGGACGCGATCATGCGCGCGTTCACCCGCGGCGAGCTCGACGTCCTGGTGGCCACGACCGTCATCGAGGTCGGCGTCGACGTGCCCAACTCCTCCGTCATGATCATCATGGACGCCGACCGCTTCGGCGTCTCCCAGCTCCACCAGCTCCGTGGCCGCGTCGGCCGGGGCGGCCTGCCCGGCCTCTGCCTCCTGGTCTCCGACTTCCCCGAGGGCACCCCCGCCCGCGCCCGCCTGGACGCGGTGGCGGCCACGCTGGACGGCTTCGAGCTGTCGCGGGTGGACCTGGAGCAGCGGCGGGAGGGCGACGTGCTGGGCGCCGCGCAGTCGGGCAAGCGGTCGTCGCTGAAGCTGCTGCAGCTGCTCCGCGACGAGGACGTGATCGCCGTGGCCCGCGACGAGGCCGCCACGCTGCTGGACTCGGACCCGGAGCTGACGCGGCACGAGGGGCTGCGGGCGGAGATCGAGCGCCTGCTGGCCGACGAGCGGGCGGAGTACCTGGAGAAGGCCTGACCGCCGCTGGTGGTTTATCGCCGGCCGTACGCGTGGTTGGCCACGTCGGCCGCGCCGTGAAAGATCACGATCTGGAAAAGAACCCAGCCGCGGGGACGGCCTCCCCCCGAATGCCGTCCCCGGCTGGGCCCACCCTCGGGTCAGGTGCCGAGGGAACCGGCGTGCGGAAGGGCTCACGATCACGCCGGTCGGCCTTCACGTGGGTCACCTTGAAGGCCGCAGTCATCATCTTGCGGGCCAGGCCCCCCGATGTGAATCACCCTTGCGCACTCGAGGCAGACACTTGTCCACTCTTGACCTGCGTGAACATGCGGAACAATGGGTCACATGACGCGGATCATCGCAGGCGTGGCAGGTGGGCGGCGGTTGGCCGTGCCGCCGGGGCGCGGCACGAGGCCGACCAGCGACAGGGCCAGGGAAGGGATCTTCTTGACGCTCGATTCACTGTACGGACTCCGCGACGCCCGCGTCCTCGACCTGTACGCCGGCTCGGGCGCGATCGGCCTGGAGGCCCTGTCGCGGGGCGCGGCCGAGGCGGTGCTGGTCGAGTCCGACCCGAAGGCGGTCCGCACGATCAAGGCGAACGTGGCCTCGCTCGGCCTGGAGGGCGCCCAGGTGGTGGCCGACAAGGTGGAGCGGCTGCTGGGCAAGCCTCCGGAGGCGCCGTTCGAGATCGTGTTCGCCGATCCGCCCTACGCCGTGCCGGACGACGAGGTCCAGACGGTGCTGGCGCTGCTGCGCGACAACGGCTGGCTGGCGGGCGAGGCCTTGGTGGCGTTCGAGAGGGAAAGCAGGGGAAAGTCCTTGATGTGGCCGGAAGGCTACGTTGAGGAGAGGGTCCGTCGTTATGGCGAAGCGTCCGTTTGGTACGGTCGCGCCGCCGGGAACCCGTAGACCTGGGAGGCGTCTTGCGCCGCGTAGTCTGCCCGGGGTCGTTCGACCCCATCACCAATGGCCACCTCGACATCATCGGCCGTTCCGCACGGCTGTACGACGAGGTGACCGTGGCAGTCCTCATCAACGTCGAGAAGAGCAGCCTGTTCACGGTTGACGAACGGATCGAGATCCTGCAGACCGTGACCAAGGAATTTCCGAACGTCAAGGTGCAGAAGTTCCACGGCCTCCTGGTCGATTTCTGCAGGCAGAACGACATCCCCGCCATCGTCAAGGGCATCAGGGTGGTCAGCGACTTCGACTACGAGCTGCAGATGGCGCAGCTCAACTACCGCCTGTCGGGGGTCGAGACGCTGTTCATGCCCACGAACCCCGAATACTCGTTCCTGTCCTCCTCCCGGGTGAAGGAGATCGCCCGGTATGGTGGGGACGTCTCGGGTCTGGTGCCCGATCTGGTGCACAAGCTGCTCATCGAGCGGCTCAGGGGCTGACCGCGAGCTGCTATCCTTTCATTTCGGCCTTGTACGACGGCGATTGTTTTCGCCATGCCTAGCGAGAGCAGGATGACTCAGCACCTCGACCCCCGCTCCCCGTGGGTGATCTCCACTCATGACCTGGGTAAGCGTCCGGGGACGATGCGGCAGATGACCCTGACCCTCCCGGCACCGGCGAATCTCGGCGTCGACATGATCGGTGTCCCCAAGGACGCCGAAGTCGAGCTGGATCTCCGGTTCGAAGCAGTGATGGAAGGCGTGCTCGTCTCAGGCACGGCGCAGGCCCCGCTCGCCGGGGAGTGCGCCCGCTGTCTCGACCCGGTCTCCTCGGAGATCGAGGTCGACCTGCAGGAGCTGTTCTTCTACTCCGACGAGGACGCCTCGGAGGAGGATTCGCTGCTCGACGGCGAGCTGCTCGACCTCGAGCCGACGTTCCGCGACGCGGTGGTGCTCGCACTGCCGTTGAGCCCCGTGTGCCGAGAGGATTGCGAGGGGCTCTGCACGGAGTGCGGGATCAAGCTGGCCGAGGCCGGCGACGATCACCGGCACGAGAAGATCGACGCCCGCTGGGCGTCGTTGCAAGGTCTGATTACCGACAAAGATAACGATCAGGAGAAGTGACGTGGCCGTCCCGAAGCGAAAGATGTCGCGGAGCAACACCCGCGCCCGTCGCTCCCAGTGGAAGACGACTGCTGTCGCCCTGGTGAGCTGCCCGCAGTGCCGTTCGCCCAAGCAGCCGCACATCGCGTGCCCCACCTGCGGCACCTACAACCGTCGTCAGGTCATCGAGCCGTCCGCCTGATCCTGTAGCAGTTGACGTGATGCCGACCGGGTGCCAAAGTGCCTCGGTCGGCGTTAACGTCTCAGATGCGTGCGGCGGCGGTTCGCCCGCGGCCGTGGTGGACGCCGGGGCTAACGCGTTACCCCGACGCCCACCACGTTTTCGGGCATCTTCCGCAGTCGGCGCGCCATGGAAGATGTCCGAGGAGGAAGCACGTGGGCGCAGGTCCTAAGCCGGTGGCCGTCGAGGTCGCCAGAGACGAGCTGGAGCGGGTCCTGTCGGTCGGCCTGGACCCCGACATCCTGGAGCGAGCGCTGACGCACCGCTCCTACGCGTACGAGAACGGCGGCCTGCCCACCAACGAGCGCCTGGAGTTCCTCGGCGACTCGGTGCTGGGCCTGGTAGTCACCGACACCCTCTACCGCAACCACCCCGACCTGCCGGAAGGCCAGCTCGCGAAGCTGCGTGCCGCGGTGGTCAACATGCGCGCGCTGGCCGACGTGGCCAGGGGCCTGGGGCTGGGCCGGTTCCTGCGGCTCGGCAGGGGCGAGGAGGGCACCGGCGGGCGCGACAAGTCCTCCATCCTGGCCGACACCCTCGAGGCGCTGATCGGCGCGATCTACGTCGACAAGGGCCTCGACGAGGCGTTCCGGGTGGTGCACCTGCTGTTCGACCCGCTGATCGTCCGCTCGGCCTCGCTCGGCGCCGGGCTCGACTGGAAGACCTCGCTGCAGGAACTGACCGCCTCCGAGGCGCTCGGGGTGCCGGAGTACCACGTCGAGGAGAGCGGCCCCGACCACGCCAAGTCGTTCACGGCCATGGTCCGCGTCGGCGGCGAGTCGTACGGGTCGGGCACCGGGCGCAGCAAGAAGGAGGCCGAGCAGCAGGCGGCCGAGGCGGCGTGGACCCGCATCAGGGCCCGTCGCGACCAGCGTGAGAGCCAGCCCGCGGGCTGAGCCCCCGGGAAGGTACGCGGGGCCGCCGGGCGTTGGCCACAGGGTGACAGTCGTGTACCCCCGTTCGGAAGAGGTCGGAAGTGCCTGAGCTGCCGGAGGTCGAGGTCGTCAGGCGCGGCCTCGCGCAGTGGGTGACCGGGCGCGAGATCGCCTCGGCGGAGGTGCTGCACCCCCGCGCGATCAGGCGGCACGTGCCCGGCGCCGACGAGTTCGCCGCGCGGCTCAAGGGCCGCACGGTGCTGTCGGCGCAGCGCCGCGGCAAGTACCTGTGGCTGCCGCTGTCGGGCCCCGATGAGGCGCTCATGGCCCACCTGGGGATGAGCGGCCAGCTCCTGGTCGTGCCGCCGGACTCGCCGCTGGAGAAGCACCTGCGGGTCCGCCTGCGGTTCGCGGACGGCGGCCCCGACCTGCGTTTCGTGGACCAGCGCACGTTCGGCCACGTGATGCTCAGCCCCCTGGCCGGGGGCGTGCCCGAGCCGATCGCGCACATCGCCCCCGACCCGTTCGAGGCGGCGTTCGACGAGGCCGAGTTCACCCGCAGGCTCAGGGCCAGGCGCACCGAGGTCAAGCGGGCGCTGCTCGACCAGTCGCTGATCAGCGGCGTCGGCAACATCTACGCCGACGAGGCCCTGTGGATCGCCAGGCTGCACTGGGCCCGGCCGACGGAGACGCTGACCAGGCCCAAGGTGGCCGAGCTGCTGACGGCCGTGCGCACCGTGATGGGGGCCGCGCTGGAACAGGGCGGCACCTCGTTCGACAGCCTGTACGTCAACGTCAACGGCGAGAGCGGTTACTTCGAGCGCTCGCTGGAGGTGTACGGGCGGCGCGACCTGCCCTGCTCCCGCTGCGGCACCGCCATCAGGCGCGAGGCGTTCATGAACCGCTCGTCCTACTCCTGCCCCCGGTGCCAGCGCCGGCCGCGCTGACCCCGCCTCGGGCGCCGGTCCCGCCTCCGACGGCGGCCAGGGCCGCGCTGATCACGGCGAGCCCGGCTCCGGCCCACATCACGGCCGAGACCGACAGCCCGTCGGCGATCCGCCCGCCGGCGAGCGCGCCGAGCGCGATGGAGACGTTGAAGGCGCCGACGAACAGCGCCGTGGCCAGCTCGCCGCCGCCCGAGCGCATGATCCACAGTTGCAGGGTCACTCCGACGCCGCCGTAGCCGAGCCCCCAGACCACGAGCGCGGCCAGTGCGGGCACGCCGGTCAGCACCAGCGCCGCCATGGCCGCCGCCATGAGCGTGACCAGCGTGATCAGGGTCAGCCGGGGGTTCCTGGCCGCCCGGGCGCCCGCGGCGAAGTTCCCCGCCACGCCCGCGGCGCCGTACAGCAGGAGCGCGGTGCTCACGAGGGCGGGGCCGGCCTGCGCGACCTCCTCCAGGAACGGGCGGACGTAGGTGTAGGCCACGAAGTGGCCGGAGACGGTCAGGGCCGTCAGCACCAGGACGAGCTTGAGCGGCCCTGAGAGCCACGAGGAGCGCTTTTCCGGCATGGGTGACGATTCAGACCCCGGCTGCGGCTCAGGCCCCGTCAGCGGCTTCAACGGGGGCAGCGACGTGGCCAGCAACGCGAGCAGGGCCAGCGCCAGCACCCCCGCGGCGGCGAACGCGCTGCGCCAGCCCGCGAACGACGAGACGAACGTCGCCGCCGGCACTCCCAGCACCGACGCCACGGACACCCCGCCCAGGATGATCGACGTGGCCCGCCCGACGGACCGTTCCGGCACCAGCCGCGTCCCGATCCCGGCCGCGAACGCCCAGAACCCGCCGATGCTCACCCCGGTCAGCACCCTGGCGGCCAGCATGACGGGATAGGCGGGCGCCGCCGCTGCCGCCAGGTTGGCCACCGCCAGCAGCGCCATCAGCCCCAGCAGGATGAGCCGCCGGTCGGCCCGGCGCGCGGCGATCGCCAGGACGGGCGCGGCGGCCGCGGCCACCAGCCCGGGGGCCGTCATCGTCAACCCGGCCGTGCCCGCCGAGACGCCCAGGTCGGCGGCCATCGAGGTGAGCAGGCCCACCGGCAGCATCTCGCTGGTCACCACCGTGAACGTGCCCACCGCCACCGAGGTCACGGCGAGCCAGCGCGCCTGTACGGAAACATCTGTCACAGTCATGCGGCCCAGCCTCTTGCGGGCCGCGGGCGGGAACAATGACGAACCTCGAAGGCTTGGTTTAGGCAGGTTAAGCGATCGAGCCGGAGGGCGGGCCATGGAGTTCAGGGAGCTGGAATGCTTCATCGTGCTCAGCGAGGAGCTGCACTTCGCCCGTACGGCGGAGCGGCTCTACCTGTCGCCCGGCCGGGTGAGCCAGCTCATGCGCTCCCTGGAGACCAGGATCGGCGGCCGGCTCTTCGACCGGACGAGCAGGCGCGTGCGGCTCACGCCGCTCGGCGAGCGCTTCCTGGCGGACCTGCGGCCCGCCTACGACGGCATGGCGCAGGCCGTGACCAGGGCCAAGGCGGCGGCGCGCGAGGTGACCGGGGTGGTCAGGGTCGGGTTCCTGGCCACGCCGACGGACGTCGTGACGGGCAGCGTGCGAGCCTTCGAGCGCCGCAATCCCGGGTGCGCGGTCGAGCTGGTGGAGATCCCGCTCTCCGACCCCTTCAGCAAGCTGCGGGCGGGGCAGGTGGACATCGCGTTCACGCTGCTGCCGGTGGACGAGCCGGACCTGGCGACCGGTGAAGGGCTGAACCACGTCTCCCACCTGCTCGGCCTCTCCGTCCGGCACCCGCTGGCGGGCCGGGCGGGCCTGGGGGTGGAGGAGCTGGCCTCCGTCCCGCTGATCGGTCTCGACGGGCCGGCGCCGCGCTGGTGGCACGAGCGGATATCGCCCTCCGTCACCCCTTCCGGACGTTCGATTTCCCGGGCCGGTAAGGTGGCCACCACGCAGGAGGGCTTGACTCAGGTGGCGCTCAACAGGGGCGGCATGCTGTTCTGCACGCCCACGGCGCTCCAGCTCGCCCGCCCCGACCTCAGCTTCGTGCCGGTCACCGGGCTGCCTCCGTCGGTCCTGGGCCTGGCCTGGGTGCGGGGCAGGGAGACGGCCGCCGTCAGGGCGTTCAACGAGGCGGCGGTCCGCGAGTCGGCCATGGCACTGGTCGCGTGAAGGGGATGGCATGTCGCAGAGCGAGGACGTCCGGCTGACGGCCTGGGTCCGCGGACGGGTCCAGGGGGTGGGCTTCCGCTGGTGGACCCGGGCGCGCGCGCTGGAGCTCGGCCTGGTGGGCTGGGCGCGCAACACCGATGACGGCCGGGTCGAGGTGGTCGCGGAGGGGACGCGCGAGGCGTGCGTCAAGCTCCTGGAGCTGCTCAGAGGTTGCGACACGCCGGGCAGGGTGGATGGAGTAGTGGAACGCTGGAGCGAACCCCGAGGTAGTTTGGGCGGATTCATGGAGAGGTAGCCCGTTTCGTCAAACCGCCTAAATAGGGTATAGTTGTATGTCGGGAGTGCCCATCAGTAGGGCTCAGCGGTTCGTTCGACTTGACCGCCCACACTGCCGGTGCGACTCTTGTTAGGTACCACGCGCACCCCTCCCGCGGAATAGAAGTGCGCGAACCAGTCTGGTCACTCAGCGTGGAGGACCCTTTACCATGGCGAAGGCTCTACTCGGCCACGTCGGCGGTCCTGACCCTCGGATGGTCTCGGAGATGCGCCGCCTGCAGCAGCGTATCCGGGATCTGGAGGCAGAACTCATCCGACTTCAGGCCACGAATGACGCTCTTGCAGCGCAAACCCGCGACGAGGCGCTAAGCCGCGTGCAGGAGCGCGAGCCGGCACTCACCTGAGAGTGATCGGAGCGCAAGACCCAGGGACGTCTCGAAGAGGCGTCCCTTGTTATTTGCGCAGAAACTCCTGGCACTGAAACTCCTGGCAGGGAAACTCCTGGCGGAGCGCGGACCCGACTGTAGATGCCCACCCCGGACAGCTGGGACCAGTAGGCTCTTCCGAGGTCTGTTCAAGGTCCGTTCAGGAGAAGGGGGTCGCGCTTGTACCTGAAGACCCTCACCCTGCGCGGCTTCAAGTCCTTCGCCTCGGCCACCGCCCTCCGCTTCGAGCCCGGCATCACCTGCGTGGTCGGCCCCAACGGGTCCGGCAAGTCCAACGTCGTCGACGCCCTGGCCTGGGTCATGGGCGAGCACAGCGCCAAGTCGCTGCGCGGCGGCAAGATGGAGGACGTCATCTTCGCCGGCACCTCCTCCCGGCCGCCGCTGGGCCGCGCCGAGGTGACGCTGACCATCGACAACTCCGACGGCGCGCTGCCGATCGACTACACCGAGGTCACGATCAGCCGGCTGATGTTCAGGTCGGGGCAGAGCGAGTACGCGATCAACGGCGACACCTGCCGCCTCCTCGACATCCAGGAGCTGCTGTCCGACTCGGGCATCGGCCGCGAGATGCACGTGATCGTCGGGCAGGGCCAGCTCGACACCGTGCTGCACGCGGGCCCCGAGGACCGGCGGGCCTTCATCGAAGAGGCCGCGGGCGTGCTCAAGCACCGCAAGCGCAAGGAGAAGGCGCTGCGCAAGCTCGACGCGATGCAGGCCAACCTCACCCGCGTCCAGGACCTCGCCACCGAGCTGCGCCGCCAGCTCAAGCCGCTGGGCCGCCAGGCCGAGATCGCCCGCAAGGCCGCCGTCATCCAGGCCGACCTGCGCGACGCCCGGCTGCGGCTGCTGGCCGACGACGTGTGCATCCTGCGGGCCACGCTGGAGCGCGAGGCCGCCGACGAGGCCGCGATCACGGCCAGGCGGCAGCAGGTGGAGACCGAGCTGGCCCAGGCGCAGCAGCGCGAGAGCGCGCTGGAGGCCGCCGAGGCCGAGGCCCAGCCCCGGCTGGCCGCCGCCCAGGAGACCTACTTCAGGCTGTCCTCCCTGCGCGAGCGCATCACCGGCCTGGAGCAGCTCGCCGCCGAGCGCCACCGCCACGCCCTCGACGCCGCCGCCATCGAGCGCCGCGGCCGCGACCCGGAAGACCTCGAACGCGAGGCCGCCGAGGTGCGCGAGCGGGAACTCATCCTCAGGGCCGAGCTGGAACAGGCCCAGGAGCTGCTGGAGGACGCCGTCCAGCGGCGCGCCGAGGCCGAGGCCGGGCTGAGCGCCGAGGAACAGCGGCTCGCGCTGGCCGCCAGGGCCGCCGCCGACCGCCGCGAGGGCCTGGCCAAGCTGCGCGGCCAGGTCGACTCCGTACGCAGCCGCGCCCGCGCCGCCGGGGAGGAGATCGGCCGCCTCCAGCAGGCCGTGGCCGACGCCGGCGAGCGTGAGCGGCAGGCCAGGGAGGATCTGGAGGCCCAGCGGCTGGAGGAGCCCGCCGTCGATCCGGGGCTGGCCGAGGAGCTGGCCGCCGCGCAGGCCGTGGTCGAGGAGGCCGGGGCGGTGGCCGACGAGGCGCGCGCCGCCCTCGAGGAGGCCAAGTCCGGCCTAGACGCGCCCCGCGCCGCCCTGCAGTCCGCCAAGTCCGGCGTGAGCACGGCTCGCGCCGCCGACCAGGAGGCCCAGCGCGCGGTCGCCGCCCTCGCCGCCCGCCGTGACGCCCTGGAGCTGGGCCTGGCCAAGGGCGACGGCGGCGCGGCGGTGCTGGACGCCGACCTGGCGGGGGTGCTGGGGCCGCTGGCGGCCTCGATGCAGGTGACACCGGGCGCCGAGCAGGCGGTGGCGGCCGTCCTGGGCCCCGCCGCCGAGGCCGTCGCCGTCAAGACCCTGGACACCGCCGTCGAGGCACTGGAGCTGCTGCGCTCGCAAGGGGCGGGCCAGGCGACGCTCCTGGTGGCCGGCAACGGGTTCGGCCACGGCGAGGAGGCGCCCGGCGGGGCCCGGCGCTCGCGTGCGGCGGCTCCAGGCGGCGGCCGGTGGGTGGCGGACCTGGTGACGGTGCCCGATCACCTCCTCCCCGCGCTGGAACACGTGCTGGCCGATGTCGTGCTCGTGGACGACCTGGAGGCCGCCCGGGCGATCGCCGACCGCCACCCTCACCTCAGAGCGGTCACCAGGGCGGGCGACCTCGTCAGCGCCCACCTGGCCGCCGGAGGCGCCGAGGGCGGCACGTCCGTCCTCCAGGTGCGGGCCGCGCTCGACGAGGCCGTCAGGGACCTGAAGGAGGCCGAGGCCAGGGCGGAGGCGAGCGCCACGGCCCTGGACGAGGCCGTCGAGGCGGAGCAGGCCGCGCAGGCGGCCCTGGAGGCCGCTCAGGCCCACGTCGGCGAGGCGCAGACCGCCGTCACCACCGCCCAGGCCGGCGTGAGCGCCGCCCAGGGCGCGCTGGACCAGGTACGCGCCCGCCAGCGGGAGGCCGACCAGCGCAACGCGGCGGCGGCCAAGCGGCTGGCCCAGATCGAGGCCGCCGCCAACGCGGCCCGCGACGAGGCCGAGCGCCTGGCCAGGAGCGTGGCCAAGGCGGAGGAGGCCCGAACGGAGCGCCAGGAGGAGCTGGCGGAGCTGGAGATCCGCCTGGCCGAGGCCGAGTACGCCCAGGAGCTGGAGTCTGAGCCCACCACCGACCTGCGCGACGACCTGGCGAGCGCCGTGGAGACCGCCAGGCAGCGCGAGATGGACACCCGCCTGCAGGTGCGCACCGCCGAGGAGCGCGTCACGGGCATCGAGGGCCGCGCCGACGGCCTGCTGAGGGCGGCCAGGCGCGAGCGCGAGGAGCGCGCCCAGGCGGCCGCTCAGCGTGCCAGGCGCAGGCGCCAGGCGGCGCTGGCCGAGGCCGTCAGCAAGGGCGCCAAGCAGGTGCTCCAGGCCCTGGCGGCGTCCGTCCAGCTCGCCTCCAGGGAGCGTGACGAGGCCGATCTGACCAGGGTGGCCGTGGACGCCGAGCTCAAGCAGGTCCGCCTGCGCGTCCGCGAGCTGGGCCAGGAGCTGGACAAGCTGGTCAACCGGGTGCACGGCAACGAGGTGGCGCGCACCGAGCAGCGGCTGCGGCTGGAGCAGATGGAGCAGCGGGCGCTGGAGGAGTTCGGGGTCGAGGCCGAGGCGCTGATCGCCGAGTACGGCCCCGAGGCGCCGGTGCCGGGCGAGCCGCCCGTGCCGTACGTGCGCGAGGAGCAGGAGAAGCGCGCCAGGGCGGCCGAGCGGCAGATGAACCAGCTCGGCAAGGTCAACCCGCTCGCGCTGGAGGAGTTCGCGGCCCTGGAGGAGCGGCACTCCTTCCTCAACTCCCAGCTGGAGGACCTCAAGAAGACCAGGCGCGACCTGATGACCGTGGTCAAGGAGGTCGACGACCGGGTGGAGCAGATGTTCGCCTCGGCGTACGAGGACGTGGCCCGCGAGTTCGAGCAGATCTTCGGCCGGGTGTTCCCCGGCGGCGACGGGCGGCTGGTGCTGACCGACCCCGATGACATGCTGACCACCGGCATCGAGGTCGAGGCCAGGCCGCCGGGCAAGAAGGTCAAGCGGCTGTCGCTGCTGTCGGGCGGCGAGCGGTCGCTGACGGCGGTGGCGTTCCTGATCTCGATCTTCAAGGCGCGACCTTCGCCGTTCTACGTGATGGACGAGGTCGAGGCGGCCCTCGACGACACGAACACGCAGCGGCTGCTCATGCTGTTCGAGGAGCTGAGACAGAGCTCACAGCTCATCGTCATCACCCACAACAAGCGCACGATGGAGATCGCCGACGCGCTCTACGGGGTGTCGATGCGCGGCGACGGCGTGACCCAGGTCGTCAGCCAGCGGCTCAGGGAGCGCGAATCCGCCTGATCGGCTGGCGCGAGTCCGCCTGATCGGTGTGCCCTTGGGCGTGACCATGGTGGTCGATCTGGAAAACTGACATCTTGTGGATGGTTACCTCGGCGTCATCGTGATCGTGGCCGTCGTCGCCCTGCTGGCGGCCGGCGGTCTCTTCCTGCTGTTCAGGCCGGGTCGCAAGGCGGCCCCGCCGGTCAAGCCGCCAGAGGCCCCCGTGCTTCCCGAGGAGGAGAAGCGGCCCGCGGGAGCGGGTGAGGAGGCCGAGGGCGCGACCACCACGCTTCCGCCGCCGGTCAAGCCCGCCGAGCCGATGGTCGTCGCGCCCGAGATCGAGGTCCCGCCGCCGTCCGCGGGGCGGATGGTGCGGCTGCGCTCGCGCCTGGCCCGCTCGCAGAACGCGCTCGGGCGCGGGCTGCTGGAGCTGCTGTCCCGCGACCGGCTCGACGACGAGGTGTGGGACGAGATCGAGGAGAGCCTGATCACCGCCGACGTGGGGGTCGCGCCGACCCGCGCCATGGTGGAGGAGCTGCGCACCAAGGTGAAGGTGCTGGGCAGCCGCACCCATGAGGAGGTGCGCGGCCTGCTCAGGGAGCAGCTCCTGGCCCAGGTCAACCCCGACCTCGACCGTACGCTGCACGTCCAGAGGCACGGCGAGCGGCCCGCGGTCGTCCTCGTCGTGGGCGTGAACGGCACCGGCAAGACCACCACCACCGGCAAGCTGGCCCGCTCCCTGATCGGCGACGGCAAGAAGGTGGTGCTCGGCGCGGCCGACACCTTCCGCGCCGCCGCCGCCGACCAGCTCCAGACGTGGGGCGAGCGGGTGGGCGCCGACACGGTGCGCGGCCCCGAGGCCGGTGACCCGGCGTCCGTGGCGTTCGACGCGGTGGCCAAGGGCATCGAGGAGAAGGTCGACGTCGTGATCGTCGACACCGCCGGGCGGCTGCACACCAAGACCGGGCTCATGGACGAGCTGGGCAAGGTCAAGCGGGTCATCGAGAAGAAGGCCACGGTCGACGAGGTGCTGCTGGTCCTCGACGCGACCACCGGGCAGAACGGGTTGCGGCAGGCGCAGGTGTTCGCCGAGGTGGTGAACATCACGGGCATCGCGCTGACCAAGCTCGACGGCACCGCCAAGGGCGGCATCGTCATCTCGGTGCAGCGGGAGCTGGGCGTCCCGGTCAAGCTGGCGGGGCTGGGCGAGGGGCCCGACGATCTGGCGCCGTTCGATCCTGAGGTGTTCGTGGACGCGATCCTCGGCGGGGAGTGAGCTTTCGGGCTCGTCCAAAATGTCGTTGAAATGGGCCTTTACCAGATGAAACCTTGATCGACGACTTTTCGATGTGTTGACATGTACCGGTCATTGATCGTTCGGTCCCGTTGGAACGTGAAAGGCCATTCATGAAGAAGATCGTTGTTCACAAGCCCGGCACCGTGAAGCCGACTGCCGGGGCTGCGCCCAGGCACAGCGCCTGATCCGCCCGTAGCCCGCTGTGCGGGCCCGCGTCCCCTTCCCGCCCGCCGCACTCCGGCGGGGGTCCTTGGGGAGGGGATGGGGCGGACAGGCGGCGGCAGGGGCTGGCCGTGGTGGGGTCACGGGGTTCAAGCTGGTGCCGTGACAGGTGTCGGCCGTGGTGGGGCACGGCTGACGGAGGGGTGTGCCGCGCGGGGGCGCCGGCCGTGTCTGACCACGGGAGAGGGACCGCGTGGACACGATCTTCATCGACGCGGATCGCCGTATCGGCGGCCCGTACACGCTTGCCGCCGCGCTGCTCGGGCACCTGGTCCCGGCAGAGCTGGAGCACCGGCCGGAGCTGGTCGCGGCGCACGACATCGAGATCAGGGCGGCGGCGCCGCGGTTGCGCGACGTGGTGCCCGTCCGGCGGCGATCGCTGGCCGACGACCTGCCCAGGGAGCAGCGGGTGCTGGTGCCGGGCGTGCGCCGGAGCCTGCGGATCGCGAACGGGCTGGCGGAGTTCGTCCGCGGCTGCCTGAGCCGCTCAGGGCCGCTCCGCGTGCACGTGGCCAACCTCGGCGAGGCCGACCACACAGACGCGGAACTGGTGGCCGTGCTGCGGCGCAGGCTCGATCCCGGCCTGCTGGCCATCGAGGAGGGGCCGTCCCGCCCCGGCGCGGGGCCGCTGCCCGCCGACTTCGACCGTTACCGCGACGAGGGTTTCCACCACGCCATGGCCGAGTCGGGCCTGGAGGTGCTGCGCGGGCTGGCGTACGAGGACGATCCGGAGCGCTGGCAGCGGCTGCTGCAGCGGGTGGCCGCGTCCCTGGAGGCCGTCGGGCGCGAGGAGGAGGCCCGCGAGCTCTACGACCGCACCAGGCGCCTCAGCACCGACCCCAAGCACCGCGCCACCGCCGCCTACGCCACGGCCATGATCCTGGTACGCCACCACGACCCCGCCCGGCGCGACCCCGAGCAGGCGCTGGCCTGGATCAACGAGGCGGTCACGATCACGTCGCTGTTGCCCGACCCGGGTGAGCGCGCCTTCCACCTGGGTTTCGACCTCAACGGCAAGGCCCTGGTGGAGCTGCGCAGGGGCCGCAGGGACGCCGCCATGGAGCTGGTGGGGCAGGCCATCGGGCTGGCCGAGGCGCACCTGGCGGAGGAGCACCCGATCCACCGGCTCGTGCTGTACGCCAACCGGGCCCAGCTCCTGGCCATGGCCGGGCTGCGCGACGCGGCGCTGGCCGACTACACGCGCGCCATCGAGGCCGACCCCGGCTATCCCGACTACTACCTCGACCGGGGCAACCTGCTGCACGAGCTGGGCCGGGAGGAGGAGGCGCTGGCCGACTACGAGGCGGTCATGCGGCTCAGCCCGCCGTTCCCCGAGGCGTACTACAACCGGTCGGAGGTGCGTTACGCCGCCGGCGACGTCGAGGGGGCCCTCGCGGACCTGGATCACACGCTGGAGCTGGATCCCGGGTTCGCCCCCGCGTACGTCAACCGCTGCGGCATCCACGCGGCGGCCGGCGACTACGCCAGGGCGAGGCAGGACGTGGAGCGCGGCCTGGCGCTGACGCCCGGCGACGCGTACCTGCTGTGCGTGCTCGGCCAGGTGGAGCTGGCCGAGGAGTGTTACCCGGAGGCGCGCATGGCCTTCGACCGGGCGCTGGAGCTCGACCCCGAGCTGGTGCCCGCCTGGGCGGGCCGGGCCGAGCTGGCGTTCGAGCGGGGCGACCACGAGGCGGCGCTGGCGGATCTGACGCGGGCGCTGAAGCTGGAGGAGTCGGCGGAGCTGCTGTTCAACCGGTCGCTGGTGTATCGGGCGGTCGGCCTGGACGCGCAGGAGCGCGAGGACCTGCTGAGGGCCGCGGAGCTGGCTCCCGGGGACGGGGACGTCCAGCGAGCCCTCGCCCGGTGGAGCTCGTCCTAGCCGTGGGTGAGGGGCGCGCCGCCCCGGCTGTGGCTGAGCGGGCCGATCGGGACGACCAGCGGCGTGCCGGCCACCGGGTCGGCGATGACCTTGGCGTCCAGCTCGAACACCTCCCGCAGCAGGTCCTCGGTGAGCACCTCGTGCGGGGTGCCGGAGGCGATCACCCGGCCGGCGCGCATGGCGACCAGGCGGTCGGCGTAGCGCGCGGCCAGGTTGAGGTCGTGCAGGACCATGACCACCGTGCGGCCGGCCTCCTCGTGCAGGTGGCGGACGAGCTCCAGCACCTCCACCTGGTGCGCCAGGTCCAGGAACGTGGTCGGCTCGTCGAGCAGCAGCAGGTCCGTGCCCTGGGCGAGCGCCATGGAGATCCACGCCCGCTGCCGCTGCCCGCCCGACAGCTCGTCCAGCGGCCGTTCGGCCAGGTCGGACAGGCCCGTCATGTCGAGCGCCGCCGCGACCGCGCCCTCGTCGTCGGAGGACCACTGCCGGTACCAGGTCTGGTGCGGATGCCGCCCGCGCGCCACCAGGTCGGCAACGGTCAGGCCCTCGGGCGCGGAGGGCGACTGCGGGAGCACGCCGAGGATCTTGGCCACCTCGCGGGTGGGGATCTTGTCGATGCGCTTGCCGTCCAGCAGCACCTCGCCGCCCTGCGGCTTGAGCAGCCGGCCGAGGGCGCGCAGCAGCGTGGACTTGCCGCAGCCGTTCGGGCCGATGATGGTGGTCACCGTGCCGGCCTCGATGCCGAGGTCGAGCCCGTCCACGATGACGCGGTCGCCGTACCCGAGCTTGACGCCGGCTGCCTGCAGTCTCACTTTCGCGACCTCCAGATCAGGTGGATCAGGTACGGGGCGCCCAGCACGGCCGTGACGATGCCGACGGGCAGCTCGATGGGGGAGAAGGCCGTCCTGGCGATCAGGTCGGCGGCCGTGGTGAGCACGGCGCCGACGACCGCGGAGCACAGCAGCGGCGGCCGGCCCGAGCGGACCAGGCGCAGCGCGATCTGCGGCGAGGCCAGGGCCACGAACGCGATCGGCCCCGCCGACGCGACGGCCACGGCGGCCAGCAGCACGGCGGCCAGGATCAGCAGGGCACGGGCCGGGTTCATGCGGATGCCGAGCCCGGTCACCGTGTCGTCGCCGAAGCGCAGGGCGTCCAGCGAGCGGGTGCCGAGCAGGGTCAGCGGCACCAGCACGGCCAGGGCCAGCGCGGTGGGCGTCACGTGCTCCCAGCCGCGCCCGTTGAGCGAGCCGCTGATCCAGACCATGGCCCTGGCGGTGTCGTTGACGTCGCCGATGGTCAGCAGCCAGAACTTGACGTTGGTGAACACGGCGGCCACGCCGATGCCGACCAGCACCAGGCGGTAGCCGTCCAGGCCGCGCCGCCACGCCAGGCCGTACACGACGGCGGCGCCGGCCAGGCCGCCGAGCAGGGCGAGCACGGGGATGCCGAGGGTGGCCAGCAGGCCGCTGACGGTGCCGTACGCGCTGCCGGAGGCCACCAGCCCGGCCACCACGGTGACGGAGGCGCCGGTGGTGACGCCGAGGATCTCGGGGCTGGCCAGCGGGTTGCGGGCGATCGACTGGATGATCGCGCCCGACAGCGCGAGCGCGGCGCCGACCAGGGCGCCGGTCAGCGCGCGGGGCAGGCGCAGCTCCATGATGACGAAGTGGGCGGCGCTGTTGACGTCGAAGGTGCCGGAGAGCACCTCGGGCAGGGTCAGCTCGATGTCGCCGATGCGCATGTTCGCCGCCATGAGCAGGACGAGCAGGACGAGCCCCGTCACGGTGAGCGCGATGCCGCGCAGCCGTACCCGCCAGGACAGGGCGCCGATGCGGAGGGGGAGGGTGGTCATCACAGGCGCACGGGCTTTCTGCGGCGGACCAGGGCGACGAAGAAGGGGGCGCCGAGCAGCGCGAGCACCACGCCGACCTCCAGCTCGCCCGGCGGGGCGACGACGCGGCCGACGACGTCGGCGATCAGCAGCAGGCCCGCGCCGATCAGCCCCGAGTACGGCAGCAGCCACCGGTGGTCGGTGCCCGACAGGGGGCGGGCCAGGTGCGGCACGATGAGCCCGACGAAGGCCAGCGAGCCGCACGCGGCGACGGCCGCGCCCGACAGCAGCGTGACGGCGGCCACGCCGATGGTCCTGGTCCTGGGGATGTTCTGGCCGAGGCTGCGGGCCACGTCCTCGCCGAGGGAGAGCGCGTTGAGCCCGGGGGCGTTCACCAGCGCGAGCACCAGCCCGGCGAGCACGAACGGGAGCACCTGCCAGACCACGTCGGCGCCCCTGGAGGCGATCGAGCCGGCCTGCCAGAAGCGGAAGACGTCCATCGCCTGCTCGTCCAGCAGCACGATGGTCGAGGTCAGGGCGTAGAGCAGGGCGCTGACGGCGGTGCCCGCCAGCGCCAGGGTGACCGGGGTCGGGCCGCCCCTGCCGCCGGCCATGCCGAGGGCGAACACGGCCACGCTGGCCACCAGGGCGCCCGCCAGGCCGTACCAGATGTAGGCGAGCAGGCTGGAGGCGCCGAGCAGGATGATCGAGGCCACCATCGCGAACGCCGCCCCCTGCGTGACGCCGAGCAGGCCGGGGTCGGCGAGCGGGTTGCGCGTGTGGCCCTGCATGAGCGCGCCGGCCACGCCGAGCGCGATGCCGGCCAGGACGCCGAGGGCGGTCCTGGGCAGGCGCAGGGAGCGGATGACGATGTCGTTCTCGGTGCCGGTGGGGGTGGTGAGCGCGTGCCAGGCGTCGCCGGGCGGCACGGACTTGGAGCCGATCGTGATGCTCAGCACGACCGCCACCGCCACGCAGGCGAGCAGCGCGAGCAGCACGGTGACGCGGTGGCGGCGGAGGTCATGGAGGCGCGGGGCGACGGCGGTTGCGCTCACCCAGGTCCTCCTCAGCAATTCCCGATCCCGCTGAAGTATGACAGCTTAGGCTGCCCTAACCTAACTCGGGTTCAGGTGGCGAGGAAGGCGCGCAGCTCCGCCAGATGGGGCTCGATGTCCAGGCCCTGGTCCGCCAGCCAGCGCGGGTTGCCGTACGTGCCCTTGTACCGGTCGCCGCTGTCGCACACCAGGGTCACGATGCTGCCCTGCTCGCCCGACTCGCGCAGTTCCTGGACGAGGTCCACGCAGGCCGCCAGGTTCGTGCCCGTGGAGCCGCCGACGTCCAGGCCGGTCACCTCGCGGGCCCAGTGCATGGCGGCGATCGAGCGGGCGTCCGGCACGGCGATCATGCGGTCGATGACCGTGGGCTGGAACGAGGGCTCCACGCGGGGGCGGCCGATGCCCTCGATGCGCGAGCCGGGGGCGGTGACGGAGGTGTCGCCCGAGGTCCAGCTCGGGTAGAAGGCCGAGCCTTCCGGGTCCACGACGGCCAGGCGGGTGGCGTGGCGGCGGTAGCGGATGTAGCGGCCGATGGTGGAGGAGGTGCCGCCGGTGCCGGCGCCCACCACGATCCAGGCCGGCTCCGGGTGGGGCTCCAGGGAGAGCTGGGAGAAGATGGACTCGGCGATGTTGTTGTTGCCGCGCCAGTCGGTGGCCCGCTCGGCGTAGGTGAACTGGTCCATGAAGTGGCCGCCGGTCTCGGCGGCCAGGCGGTGGGACTCGTCGTAGATGGTGCCCGGGTCGTCGACGAGGTGACACTTCCCGCCGTAGAACTCGATGAGGTGGATCTTCTCCGGCGACGTGGCCGCCGGCATGACCGCGATGAACGGCAGGCCGAGCAGCCGGGCGAAGTACGCCTCGCTGACGGCCGTGGAGCCGCTGGAGGCCTCCACGATCGTCGTGGACGGGCCGATCCAGCCGTTGGCGAGACCGTACAGGAATAGGGAGCGGGCCAGACGATGTTTCAGTGAACCGGTTGGGTGCACCGACTCGTCTTTCAAGTAGAGGTTTACGCCCCAGTGCGAGGGAAGCGGAAAGACGTGCAGATGTGTGTCGCAACTACGGTTGGCATCGGCCTCGACCTTGCGTATGGCCTCAGCCACCCAGCGGCGTGTACCCGAATGGTGCCGGTCCACGAATCTCATCCTCATACGCTATCCCATGTGACTCTCGCCACTATTCCTACAAAATTGGGTGGGTAGTGTTATGATAATGAGATCTTGTCCGGCCGTGGACGTGACCACGCACGCCGCGAGCAGATGGACGATCAACCCCTTCTGACCAAGGCGGAGCTCTCTAACGCGTCCCTTACCAGGGACTTGCGAAGATGGGACCGCTGTCAGGCGGCTTGTGCCGAATACGGGGGATAGCGCAAGGGGGAATGAAATTTTGATCACTATGACCGATGAGCAGCGTCAGGACTGGTTCGAGCGCGATGTCGTGCCCGTGACGTCGCAGCTGTTCGCCTCCGCCATGCGCCTGACCCGTAACACAGCCGACGCCGAGGACCTGGTGCAGGAGACGGTGGCCAAGGCCTACACGTCGTACCACCAGTTCCGCGAGGGCACCAACCTCAAGGCATGGCTCCACCGGATCCTGACCAACAACTTCATCAACGACTACCGCAAGAAGCAGCGCTCGCCGAAGCTGTCCGCCGCCGAGGACATCGAGGACTGGCAGCTGCACGCCGCGGAGTCGCACAGCTCGACGGGCCTGCGCTCGGCCGAGACCGAGGCGCTCGACCGGCTGCCCGACAGCGTCGTGATGAACGCCCTCCGCTCGCTTCCCGAGGACTTTCGCGTGGCCGTCTACCTGGCCGACGTCGAGGGGTTCGCCTACAAGGAGATCGCCGAGCGCATGGGCACGCCCATCGGCACCGTGATGTCGCGGCTGCACCGTGGCCGCCGCCAGCTGCGGGGCATGCTGGAGGAGTACGCCCGCGAGGAGGGCGCCGTGCGCCTGCCCGCGCAGCGTGCCGCCTAGGCCCCCATGCCGAGATGGAGGCGGACGCGTAACAGCCCGTCCTCCGCGCGCAACTCCACCAGGTCGCAGAGCTGCCTGCTGATCCAGAGCCCGTATCCCCGTGGGGATTCGGGCTCCGGTGGTATGTAGCCGGGTAACGGGTCGTCGAGCGCGCCTCCGGGGTCGGCGATCTCGCAGACCAGCTCGCCGTCGCCGGTCCACATCGTGATCGTGCCGTACCCCGCTCCGTGCTCGACGCTGTTGGCGGCGATCTCGGACACGCTGATCACCAGCGAGGTGATGAGGTTGCGGTCCATGCCGGCGGACCTGGCGTAGTCGCCGACGTGGTGGCGCAGCCGCTTCAGCTCCCTGGCGGTGAAGCGGAAGGTGCCGGCGTCGCCGGGCGGCTCCGGCAGCGGGGCCTGGTCGTCGTGCAGCACCAGCTCGTGCGGCTCGACGAACCGGTTGCTGGCCATCTCGCCCTCGGAGCCGAGCAGCACGGGATGGTTGACCGGGCCGTAGTGGAGCACGGCCTCCGGGACGCGGCGCAGGTCGTACAGGCAGAGCATGATGGCCGCCGTCGCGCGGAGCGCGGCGTTGATGACGGAGTCGCAGCGGATGAGCTCCCTGACCTGGCGCCGGCTCATGCCCGTCCAGCTCGGCTCGCCGATCACCAGGGTGCGGCGGCCGCGGGTGTACTCGTGGTAGGCGGCCAGCATCCGGTACGGATGGTCGTACCAGGAGGCGGGCACGCGGCTGTCGACGCGCTCGGCGTCGCCCCCGAGGGCCTCGCGCAGCTGGGCCAGCTTGGCGGCGCCGGTGATCACCAGCACCCGCCTGCCCTCGTCCAGCGCGGCGCGCACCCGCGGCACGGCCAGATCCAGAAAGCGCTCATCAGAGTCGTACGGCACGGCCACGTGCTTCAACGACTCGCCATCGGAACGTGCCCGCACAGGGCGCACGGGCGAAACGTAGCAAGCGCTAGAGGTGCTGCGCAACGGCTATGAGCGCCACCGCGGCGAGCGCGCACACCACCCCGAACACCTGGACGGCCCGCAGCCGCTCCCCGAGCACGCGGTTGGCCAGCAGCAGGGTGCTGGCGGGGTAGAGCGAGACCAGCACGGCCACCAGGCTGAGCAGGCCGTCACGCTGCGCCAGGAGGTAGAGCACGTTCGCCGCCATGTCGAGGACGCCGGCCGCGAGGATGACGGGCAGCGAGCCGGGGCCCGGCTTGAGCGCGCGCCGCGTCAGCAGCGCCAGCAGGGCCACCGTGGACACCGACGACAGTCTCGCGCCGACCAGCGGCCACAGGCCCGCCTCGTGCGGCGCCATGGCGAGCAGGATGAAGAACCCGCCGAACCCCGCGCCGGCGGCCAGCGCGGTCAGCACCGAGCCGAGCGAGCCACGTCCGCCACCCGGCTTCTCCTGGCTGACCAGCAGCACCGAGCCGAGCGCCAGCACCACCCCCACGAGGGCCCAGACCTGCGGCCGCTCGCCCGCCATGAGCCCGAACACCACGGGCAGCGCGGCCGAGGTGACGGCGGTCGTCGGGGCCACCACGGACATGACGCCCGTGGCCAGCGACCGGTAGAACAGCACCAGCCCGGCCGCCCCCGACAGCCCTCCGGCCAGGCCCCACGCCAGCGCCGCATCGCTGTACGTGCCGGGCAGCAGAGGCAGCAGGCCGAGGATCAGCGCCAGGCCGGCGAGTTGCGAGAGCACGACGACGGAGAGCACCTGCGTGCGCCGGGTGGCCAGGCCGCCGAAGAAGTCAGCCGTGCCGTACACGATCGCGCAGGCGGTCGCCAGGAGCACCGTCACCGTGATCTCCCCTCAGTTCAATGGATTGCACTGGTAGTACAACACAGAGGGTACATTCCACTGCAAATTCATTTCACTAGACTGCACTCCCATGGAAGACCCGGAGCTGATCACGCAGGCCATCGCGAACAACGTCCGCGCCCAGCGGGCGCACCGCGGGCTGACACTCGACGCGCTGGCCGCCAGGTCGGGCGTGAGCAGGGGCATGCTGGTGCAGGTCGAGCAGGGGCGGACCAACCCCAGCGTCTCCACGCTGACCCGGATCGCCTCGGCGCTCGGCGTCACCGTGGCGCGGCTGGTCGAGGTGGGCGACGTGCCGATGGTGCGGGTGGTGGACAAGGCGGACGTGGTGGCGTTCCGGCAGGGGAACGGCGAGGCCCGGCTGCTGGTGGGCGCGGACATGCCGATGATCCTGGAGCTGTGGGACTGGCGGCTGGCCCCCGGCGAGCACCATGACGGCGACGCCCACCCGGCCGGCACCCGCGAGATGCTCACGGTGCTGGAGGGAGAGCTGACGCTCACGGTGTACGGCAAGAGCCATGTGATCGGGAAAGACGATGCCGTGCTCTTCACCGCCGACCGCCCCCACCGCTACGCGAACAGGGGTGAGGCCGAGCTCAGGTTCGTGATGGTGGTGGCCGAGCCACGCGAGCCCCACGACTCCCGGTATCCTCTGGACTCCCAGGACTCGCCTGACCAATAAGCGCGAAAGTCCCCCTGATCACGCCCCGGAGTTTCATGATTACTCCATGTCTTGGACGGCTGATGCCCGTTGTTGGGTACATCCCTTGTGTGCGGTGAACGCCTGCGACGATCACCGCGTTGCTGCACGACGTCGGCAGGGGGTGGCGTGTGAGTGAGGCCCGAGCGGCGACGGAGAAACTCCATGCGGAGCTTCATGGTCTGGGTGTCACCAGTGCGTACGAGGTGGGCGACGACGAGACCATCTCGGTATGGATCGGCCTGGTCGTCCGGTACAGGGATGGTTTTTACCGGTGGCAGGAAGGACCGGTGAAACGTCGGCATCTGGGTACGGATCCGGTCGGATGTGCCATGCGCGTGGCGCGCCGCTACCAGGAATTGCAGGCTGATGTCCCACTCTGGTGGGATGACCTGGCCAGGGAGCTGCGGGGGGTACCGGTCCAGGATTATCCGTAGGCCCCCGCATGCGGCGTTTCGGGGGGAAGCATGCGCGTATGGGCCCTGCCGCTGGCCCTTGTCGCCCTGGTGAGCTGCGTGACACAGTCGGTGCCGCGCCGGCAGCAGGCCAGGGTGCAGATCGTGCCGTCACGGCCGGTCGTCGTCGATCCCGTGGCACTCGCCAAACGGCTGAGATCGATGCAGCACGGCTGGCCGGCCAGCCGTAAGTTCGACTGCGCCCGGCTCAAGTGCGTGGCTCTGACCTTCGACGACGGCCCCGGCGAGCACACCGGGCGGCTGCTGGACATGCTGCGCCAGCGCGACGTGCGGGCCACGTTCTTCGTCATCGGGCAGATGGTGGCCGCCGACAAGGGCGGGCGGACGGTCCGGCGCATCGTGGACGACGGTCACGAGATCGGCAACCACTCCTGGAGCCATCCGCCGCTCGCCGAGCTGCCGCACGAGGCGCTCAAGAAGGAGCTCAAGCACACCGAGAACATCGTGCAGCGGCTCACCGGCGTGCGGATGCGGGTGATGCGGCCGCCGTACGGGTCCACCGACGACGACGTCGCGGCCGAGACGCGCCGCGAGGGCCTGGCCCAGATCCTGTGGAACGTCGACACCCTCGACTGGCAGGACCGGGTCGCCACCACCGTGGCCAAGCGGGCGGGCGCCGCCAAGCCCGGCTCGATCGTCCTCCTGCACGACATCCACCGCAGCACGGTGGACGCGGTGCCGGCGATGCTCGACACGCTCGGCAAGAAGGGGTACACGTTCGTCACCGTGTCGGAGCTGTACGGCAAGACGCCCGCGCCGGGCAGGACGTACACCGCCCGCTGACCTGTCGGTGCAGCGTGGCAGTCTTGTCGGCATGGGTTTCAGCGGCTTTCCCGACGAGGCGTTCCTGTTCTACGAAGGGCTCGAGGCGGACAACTCCAAGACGTACTTCGGCCGGCACAAGCAGCTCTACGAGGAGGCGGTGCGGGCGCCCATGCTGGCGCTGACCGACGAGCTGGCCGCCGAGTTCGGGCCGGCCCACCTCTTCCGGCCCTACCGCGACGTGCGCTTCTCCAAGGACAAGGCGCCTTACAAGACCCATCAGGGCGCGTTCGTGGAGGCCATGCCGGCGATCGGGCTCTACGTGGAGATCAGCGCGGCGGGGCTGTTCGTCGCCGGCGGCGTCTACTCCACGGCCTCCGACCAGGTGGCCCGCTACCGGGCGGCCGTGGACGAGGACCTGTCGGGCAAGCCTCTGGAGTCCATCACCGGCGCGCTGGCGGCCCAGGGGTACGAGCTGCTGGGCGATCGGCTCAAGACGCGGCCCCGGGGGTTCGACGAGAACCATCCGCGCATCGAGCTGCTGCGGCACCGGTCGCTCTTCGCCGGGATGCGGTTCGAGCCGCAGGAATGGGTGCACACGGCGCAGGTGCGCGGGCGGGTCGAGCACGCCTGGCGGGCGTTCGGGCCGCTGGTGGAGTGGCTGTGCACGCACGTACGCGGGAGCGAGCTGCCCCGCCGCTGACCTGCCTGCCCAGGCGCCGCGCCGCCCGCCGGCGGCAGGTCAGCGCGGCGCCTGGATCGTCACGATCTGGTCGCCCTTCAGGATGCGGTCCACCGTCTGCCCGGCGGCCGAGGAGGCCGCCGTGGTGCCCGCCGCCAGCACCAGCGCCAGCGTCGGTGCCGCCAGGCTGCGGATGCTGCGCAGGTTGCGCACGCGCGCCCACGGCTCCCCGGCCAGGTGCATGATGCGCCACTCCCAGAACAGCCCGAGCCCGACGCACACCATCATGACCTGCCCCACCACGATGGCCACGACCTGCGCCTTGTCCATCGCCCCGATGTCCGGCTCGGCGAGCGTCGACAGGTAGCCCGACAGCTCCGTCAGCAGGGCGGCGGCCGTCAGGTGCAGGGCCTTGGTCATCGGCTGGGTGCCCCGGATGCGCGGGTAGAAGTAGCCGAACAGGAACCCGAAGGCGGGCAGCGTGATCAGGTAACGCCCGTCGAAGACGAAGCTGGTCAGGTCCACCCCCTCGGGCCAGCCGTAGACGAGGGCGAAGGGCAGGCTCAGCAGCAGGCTGACGGTGAACGCGTGGATGCCGTTGTACCAGGGCGTGCAGCCGGAGGAGGTGGCGAACGCGGTCTCCGGGTGCCTGCCGTGCCGGTTCAAGGCCGCTTCCAGCGTGTTGCGCTGCTGGTCGAAGTCGGCCATGGTCAGCTCGCCCGCGCCGATCCTGCCCCGCCCGATCCGGTACAGCTCCTGCTCGGAGACGAGCAGCAGCCGCTTGTGCAGGGCGGCCCTGACCAGGGCCCGGTGCTCCTCCAGGTCCATCGGCTCGGGGATGGCCATGCGCGGCCCCGTGAGCAGCCACTGGGCGGTCGCCCAGGCCACGAGCGAGGTGATGGCAAGCAGGGGCAGCGGCACGTCGATGTCGGCCAGCGTGGTGCTGCCGCTGGGGGTGATGTAGAGCACCATCAGCACGCAGATCATGGTCGACTCGGCCACCGGGTTGTCGACCGTGGAGAGCTGCCCGCCGAGCCGCCGCAGCCGCAGCACCAGCATCACAAACCCGAGCAGCAGCAGCCCCATCACCCCGCGCACGATCGGCGTCAGCACGAGGCTGCCGATCCGCGGCTCCTCCTGGGCGACGGCCAGGCTCCACGACCCGGCGTCCAGCCACTCGGTGGGCCACCCCTGAACGAGCAGGCTGATGAACACGGCGCCCACCACGGCCTGGCGCTTCCACTGCTTGGTCGCCACGGCCATGGCGGCGATCGGGATCAGCGCCCAGCTCAGCGCGAACACCAGCCGGACGCTGTCGGGCGGGTACACCCCGTCGGCCAGCGCCCGCAGCCACAGCGCCAGCGCCAGCAACCCGATCGCCGCCTCCGCCGACAGGACCGCCAGGCGCACGACGACCGGCCGCACCCCCAGGTCCACGCTGAACGCGATGGCCGAGCCCGCCGCCGCGACGGCCGCCACCGCCCCGCCCGCCAGCAGGGCCTGCCCGGACAGCTGCCCGTGCAGCCACGACCAGACGAGCATGCCGAGCCCGATCATCACCCCCACGCCGGTCACCACCAGCAGGTCGCGGGTGTCCCACGGCGGGCTGGTGGGCAGCACCCGGCCGGCGTGCCGCAGCGCCAGGAGGGGCACGGCGATGAACAGGATCACGTACGCCACCGCCGACCAGTCCTCCGCGAACAGCGGGATCAGCAGCGCGGGCGCGGCCAGCGCCAGCCCGATGACCAGCTCCCTGTTGGCCAGCCGCGCCCACCAGCCCTCGCCGAGCGAGCGCACCAGGAAGACCATCAGCGCGATCGCGGTGAGCACGCCCAGCGCGGTGGCCCACGAGAAGTCCTCCTCGACGACCACGTCGGCGAAGCCGAAGGAGTCGTGGGCCAGCGTCATGCTCACCGGGTACGCCCCGACGGTGAACGCCAGCCGCTCCACCTCCTCCTGCTCCGGCGTGATGCCCTCCAGCCGCAGCACGGTCCACTCGGCGGGCAGCACGGAGATGGACCGGCCGGTCACGATGAGGGGGAAGGCCTTGGGCTCCTCGAAGTCCAGCTTCAGCAACTGGTCGGGCCGTAGCTGGCGCAGCACCGTCACCGTGAACCGGGCCGTGGTGCGCCCGCCCTGCGAGGTGAGGACCGGTGCCAGGCGCGTGGTGGGCGCCAGGGCGGGGCCGTCCACCTTGATCGCGCCGAACGCGGCGTCGGTGACCTGTTGCAGCGTGCCCGGGAAGCCGCTGCCCTGGCGTAACGCCTCGATGAGGGTGTCCTTGCCGGCGAGGTGGAGCCGGTGCTCGATGGTCACCTTGACGTGGCGCTGCCGGGGATCGAGCCGGCCGTCAGGGACCGGTTCCAGGTCGGCGTGGCCCGCCCTGGAGATCATCACCGTGGTCTCGGCCCTGCGGGCCCAGCGCACGTCGGGGTCGGCGCGGGTGGCCGCGGCCACCCACGGGTTGGGACCTGCGGTGCCTTTCGGCGGAGCAGGCTCCGCTACCGGTCTGGCTGCAACGGTGCACCAAACGATCGCCCCCAACGACACCAGCGCCAGCCCGAACGCGATTGCCATCCGGAGCTTTCCCACAATTTGGATGATTCTCCGGCATGCGGCATTGTTCTATCTCTCCGGGTCACGGTGTGATTACAGCTGCTCCCATAACAACTTTTCTTTACGGCGTGACCCGGGAGAGTCCATCCATCGCACGTGGCCGAGCCGGGAGGCTTACTCCCCGTACTTACCGGAAAGCCGCGCTTTGTTCGCGAAAAGCGAGCAAAACGCGGCTCGGTATGAAGCTTTCCGTCAGCTCCGCTTGGCGCGGGCGGCGGCGCGGCCCCGGGTGGCGGCGTCGAGCACGACCTTGCGGATGCGCACGGCCTCAGGAGTGATCTCCACGCACTCGTCCTCGCGGATGAACTCCAGGGCCTGCTCCAGCGACAGGACGCGCGGCGGGATCAGCTTCTCCGTCTCCTCGCTGGTGGAGGAGCGCATGTTGGTGAGCTTCTTCTCCTTGGTGATGTTCACGTCCATGTCGTCGGAGCGGGAGTTCTCGCCGACGATCATGCCCTCGTAGACCTCGGTCGTCGGCGAGACGAACAGCACGCCGCGCTCCTGCAGGTTGAGCATGGCGAACGCGGTCACCGGGCCCGACCTGTCGGCCACCAGCGAGCCGTTGTTGCGGGTGCGCAGCTCGCCGAACCACGGCTCGTAGGAGTCGAACACGTGGTGCACCAGGCCCGTGCCGCGCGTCTCGGTGAGGAACTCGGTACGGAAGCCGATCAGGCCGCGCGCCGGCACCACGAACTCCATCCGGATCCAGCCGGTGCCGTGGTTGGTCATGTGCTCCATGCGGCCCTTGCGCACCGCCAGGAGCTGGGTGACCGCGCCGAGGTACTCCTCGGGGCAGTCGACCGTCAGCCGCTCGACCGGCTCGTGCACCTTGCCGTCGACGACCTTGGTGACCACCTGCGGCTTGCCGACCGTCAGCTCGTACCCCTCGCGGCGCATCTGCTCCACCAGGATGGCCAGCGCCAGCTCGCCACGGCCCTGCACCTCCCAGGCGTCGGGCCGGTCGGTGGGCAGCACGCGCAGCGAGACGTTGCCGACCAGCTCCTTGTCGAGGCGGTCCTTGACCATGCGGGCGGTCACCTTCGAGCCCTTGGCCTTGCCGACCAGGGGCGAGGTGTTGGTGCCGATGGTCATCGAGATGGCCGGCTCGTCGACCGTGATGAGCGGCAGCGGGCGCGGGTCGTCGGGGTCGGCCAGCGTCTCACCGATCATGATCTCGGGGATGCCGGCGATGGCGATGATGTCGCCGGGCCCGGCCTCCTCGGCGGGCTTGCGCTCCAGCGCCTCGGTCATGAGCAGCTCGGTGATCTTGACCTTCTGGATCGAGCCGTCCGTGCGGCACCAGGCCACCTGCTGGCCCTTGCGCAGCACGCCCTGGTGGACCCGGCACAGCGCGATGCGGCCCAGGTAGGAGGAGGCGTCGAGGTTGGTGACGTGGGCCTGCAGCGGGGCGTTGGGGTCGTAGGTGGGCGCCGGGATCGTCGACTTGATGATGTCGAACAGCGGCTCGAGGTCCTCGGAGTCGGGCATGCCGCCGTCGGCGGGGCGCTCCATGGAGGCCCGGCCCGCCTTCGCGGAGGCGTAGACGATCGGGAAGTCGATCTGCTCCTCGGTGGCGTCGAGGTCCATGAACAGCTCGTAGACCTCGTCGACGACCTCCTTGATGCGGGCGTCGGGCCGGTCGACCTTGTTGATGCACAGGATGACCGGCATCTTGGCCGACAGCGCCTTGCGCAGCACGAACCGCGTCTGCGGCAGCGGCCCCTCCGAGGCGTCCACCAGCAGCACGACACCGTCGACCATCGACAGGCCGCGCTCGACCTCGCCGCCGAAGTCGGCGTGGCCGGGCGTGTCGATGATGTTGATCGTCATGCCGCCGTGCTGGACGGCGGTGTTCTTCGCGAGAATGGTGATGCCCTTCTCGCGCTCGAGGTCGTTGGAGTCCATGACGCGGTCGTCGACATCCTGGTTGGCGCGGAAAGCCCCGGACTGCCAGAGCATGGCGTCGACCAGCGTGGTCTTGCCATGGTCGACGTGCGCGATGATCGCGATGTTCCGCAGGTCGTCGCGGCTGTTCAAAGGCATGATGACGTCTCGCTCTGTGTCGTGGGGGCCGCCGCGCGAAGTCGCGACCTACTAAGTCTAGTTGATCCCCTCTGATGGCAAGAGCGGGACAAGGTGGCGGTGAGCGTACGCGCGGGTGAAGCGACGGTGCTTTCCGGCCGGATGAGCCTCACCTACATAGGGGCTTGCACAATTGTGCGCATGGCAATCCTGGCCCTGGTCCCTAGATTGTGGTCATGACCTGGACAGAGCTCGTGATGGCGGCGGCACCGATGCAGGGCGAGCAGCCGGCGGTGAGCGACGTCAGGACCGGCGAGGTGCTGTCCTACACGACCTTCGCCAGACGGGTCACCCGCGCCGCCGCGGGTCTGCGCGCCCAGGGCCTGCGTTACGGCGACCACGTGCTGGTCAACATCCCGCTCGGCGCCACCATGCCCGTGGCCGTCCACGCCGTCGCCTGGGCCGGCGGGGTGGCGGTGCTCTCGGCCACCGGCAGCGCCCGCTTGATGATCGCCCAGGACCACTACGACCCCGCCGCCGTGAAGGTGGACCAGGTCTTCGCGTTCCGGCCCACGCCGGGGGCCAGGTCGTTCACCGAGCTGCTGACCGCGGGCGCGGTCGAGTTCGGGCCGCTGGCCGGGCCCGCGCTCACGCTCGACGGCGCGCGCCTGTTCGACAACACCGAGCTGGCGACCGACCTGCGCAGGCTCGCCACCCGGCTCGTGGTCGGCAAGGACGACGTCGTGATCAGCGCGGTGAGCGAGCCGTTCAGGGGGCTGCGGGTGATCGACCTGGCGATGACGGCCGGCGCCCACGTCGTGGTCGCCCACGAGCCGAGCCTGGTCGGCTGCCGCGTGCTGGCCCAGGAGCGGCGGGCCACCATGGTCGTGGCGCCGTACGACCTGGCCAGGAGGCTGCTCGGGGATCCCATCCTGCGCGTCGTCGACGAAAGGGCGGTCGTGAGCTCGCTTGGCCTGTGAAAAGTGCGACACTGTGGGAGAGTGTGATCCTTCCGCGACGCAGGGTGAGCACATGCCAACTACCCCCCGGCACAACCTTCCGGCAGAGCCCAACCGGTTCGTCGGACGCGAGCGCGACCTCGATGACCTCCACGACCTGTTCGGCGAGACGCGCGTGGTGACGCTGTGCGGGGTCGGCGGCATCGGCAAGACGCGGCTGGCCCTCCAGGTGGCGGCCGGGCTGCTGCCGTCCTACCCGGATGGCGTGTGGCTGGTGGAGCTGGCCAGGTTCGGCCGGCCCGAGCTCGTCGAGCAGGAGGTGGCCCGCGTGCTCGGCGTGCGCGAGGAGGCCGCCAGGCCGCTGCTCGACACCATGACGGCCCGGCTGCGCGACCAGCGCTGCCTGCTGCTGCTGGACAACTGCGAGCACCTGGTGGACAGGTGCGCCGAGGTGGTCGCCGCGCTGGTCTCGGCGTGCCCGTCGCTGCGCGTCCTGGCCACCAGCAGGGAGCCGCTGCGCATCGCCAGCGAGCTGATCTGGCGGGTGCCGCCGCTCGACCTGCCGGACCGCGTCACGCCCGACGCCGAGTCCGTGCAGCTCTTCATGGACCGTGCGGCGGCCGCGGGCACCCGGCTGGGGCCGGAGAGCCTGCCCGACGTGGTGCGGCTGTGCCGGGCGCTCGACGGGCTGCCGCTGGCGCTGGAGCTGGCCGCGGCCCGTACGAGCCTGCTGAGCCCCGGCCGGATCGCCGACCGCATCGACGACCGGTTCTCGCTGCTGACGACCGGTGGCCGCACCGCTCCGCCCCGCCAGCGCACGCTGCTGGCGGCCGTCGAGTGGAGCTACGACCTGCTCTCGGCCAAGGAGCAGGTGCTGCTGCGGCGGTTGTCGGTGTTCGCCGGTGATTTCGACCTCGGGCTGGCCGAGCGGGTCTGCGCCGAGCGGCCCATCCCCGAGGGCGAGATCGTCGATCTGCTCGGCGGGCTGGTGGACAAGTCGCTCGTGCTGTGCGACGAGAGCCGCAGGCGCTACTGGCTGCTGGAGACCATCAAGCGGTACGCCGTCGAGCGCCTCGAACAGGCCGGCGAGCGCGAGGTCCTGCGCGAGCGGCACCTCGACGTGCTGTGCGAGCTGCAGGAGCGCCACTTCACGACCGAGATGGTGCAGCCGGACGTGCCGTGGCCGGCGCGGCTGGAGGCGCTGACCGCCAGCCGCGACCTCATCGACGACCAGCGGGTGGCGCTCGACTGGGCGGTCGAGTCCGGCAACGTGGCGGCGGGGCTGCGCCTGTGCAGGACCAGCACGGGGCTGCTGCCCCTGGCCGGCAACGTGATGGAGATCGTCGGCCGGCTGGAGCGGCTGCTCTCGCTCGATCTGGCCGGGGTGCCCGCGGGCCAGATCGCGCACGCCAAGGCGTACCTCGCCTACGGGCTGGAGGCGCGCGACGAGCTGAGCCGGGCCCTGGAGGCGGCGCAGGAGAGCCTGGCCAGGATGTCGCGCGACGACGTGTTCCCGCGCTGCGTCATGCACAGCCTCCTCGTCGTCGTGCTGCTGCGGATGGGGCGCGCCGACGACGCGCTGCACCACGCCGAGGAGGGCCTGGCCCTGGCCGCCCGCACCGGCGACACCTGGAACCAGGCGGCGGGCCTGCTCGGGCTGTCGGCGGTGGCGCTGGTGCGCGGCAGGCTGCGGGAGGCGCAGCGGCACGGCGAGGAGGCGCTGGCGCGGGCGCGCGAGCACGGTCATCGCTGGCTGATGGCCAGGACGGCGGTCCAGCTCGGCTCGGTGGCCGAGGCCCGCGGCGACCTGATGACGGCCAAGACCCAGTACGAGATGGCCGTCCCCTGGCTGAGCGAGCTGGGCAGCGACCCCGAGCTGACCCGCTGCCTGGCGAGGATCGGCAGGGTGGCGGCGATGCTGCACGAGTTCGGCGCCGCCCGCGAGCAACTGGCGGCCAGCCTGGAGCTGGCGCGGGCCACCGGCCAGCGGCAGGGCGTGGCCCGCTGCCTGGTGGGGCTGTCGGTGCTGGCCGAGTGCCAGGGCGACCTGGAGGGCGCGGTGCTGGCCGCCGCGGCGGCGGCGGGACTGCGCGAGTCGATCGGGCAACATTCGGCCACGACCAGGATCGAGGAGCTGCTCGGCCGGGCCCGTACCAAGCTGGGCGAGGGCCGGACGACCTCGCTGTGGTCGCGCGGCCGGACGACGAGCCCCGACGACGCCGCCCGCCACGTGCTGGCGGGCGAGCGGTTCGCGCCGAGGGCCCCGGTGACGGCCGAGCCGGTCAAGCACTCGTTGCTGACCTCGCGCGAGCTGGAGATCGCCGGGCTGCTCACGCGGGGGCTGTCCAACCGGGCCATCGCCGAGGAGCTGGTGATCAGCCCCGCGACGGTCGCCCGCCACATCGCCAACATCATGGAGAAGCTCGGTTACACCTCGCGGGCGCAGATCGCGGTGTGGGCCACCGAGCATCAGAAGGGCGCCCCGTAGCCGCGCCGAGTTCTGCATAGGGATCTGCATATTCCGCCCCATGTGTGCACGAGACGCCCTCCCTACGGTGGGCCCCATGGATGAGCGCATCGTGATGGTGGACTCGGGCACGGGCCTGAAGCTCACCGAGGAGCAGCTGGACGAGAGGTCCGCGGTCGCGACCGTCCAGTTGCGACGCAGGGGAGTGCGCGCTGGAGACACCGTGCTCATCTGCCTGCCCGTGGGGCCCGACCTGCTGGTGTCGACCAACGCGGTGATCGCGGCGGGCGGTGTCGTCTGGCCCCTGCCGCCCGATCTCGACACCGCCGCGCTGCGCGACCGCATCCAGGAGAGCGGCGCCCGCGTGATGGTCTCCAACGTCCGCCAGGCCCTCGACGCGGCCGACGAGTCGCGGGTGCGGATCATCATGAGCGTCGCAGACCTGAGCGCCTCGCATTCGTATCCGACCGGTTGCTGACCCCGCACGCCAGGTGATCGCCCAGGGCGGTGCGGGGGTCGCTGCCCGCCGGCGTGGGGGCGGGCCCGCGGTACGCCTGCCTGACGCCGAGGGAGCGCGGGATCGCGGTGCGGGTGGCCGGGCGCGGGATCGACGTGCGGCGGACATAACCTCGTTGCCATGCCTCTCGCGCCCAACTTTCCCGTCATGCTCAGAACCGAGGACGGGGTCCGCATCGACGCCGCGCACACCCCCTCCGCCCGCACCGACGTGGGCATCGTGGTGGCGCACGGCTTCACCGGGTCGTGGCGGGACCGCCCCGCGCGCCGCATCGTGCACGTGCTGAGCGGGTACGGCGGGGTGATCGCGTTCGACTTCCGCGGGCACGGCAGGTCCGGCGGCGAGACCACGGTGGGCGACCGGGAGATCCTCGACGTGCAGGCGGCGGTCAGGCACGCCCGCGTGGTCGGCTACTCCAAGATCGCGGTCGTCGGCTTCTCCATGGGCGCGGCGGTGGCCGTGCGGCACGCCGGGCTGCGCGGCGGGGTGGACGCGGTGGTGGCGGTGAGCGGTCCCGCCCGCTGGTACTACCGGGGGACCAAGCCGATGCGGCAGGTGCACTGGGCCATCGAGCGGCCGGCCGGGCGGTGGGCGGCGCGGGTGGCCAAGCGGACCCGGATCGCGCGGGAGGAGTGGGACCCGATCCCGATGCCCCCGCACGAGGCCGCCGGGCTCATCTCGCCCGCGCCGCTGCTGATCGTGCACGGGGACGCGGACACGTTCTTCCCGCTGGATCACCCGCGGCAGCTCTACGACGGCGCCCGGGAGCCGAAGGAGCTCTGGATCGAGCCGGGATTCGGCCACGCGGAGGCCGCGGCGACGCCCGAACTCGTCCGCCGGATCGGCAAATGGATCTCTTCGAACTTTTCCTGAGTAAAACACGTCTACCTAGGGCGGATGGAAGGAAACCGCCGGGAGAAAGTCCCTGGGGAAGGAAACCGCCGGTGCGGTGGACGTGGGACATACTGCTGTAGTCGGGCGGTAGCCCAGCGTCGCGGGGGCGCGCTGGGTCACCATCCGCGAAGAGGGCCCCGCCGTGGGTGGCGGGGCCCTCCGCTTCGTGTGGAACCTCAGCCGAGCCGGCTGATCGTCTTGTACTCCAGGTAGCTGTTGAGACCCTCGGGGCCCAGCTCGCGGCCGATGCCGCTGGCCTTGTAACCGCCGAAGGGCGCGTTGGTCTCCAGCATGAAGCAGTTCACGCCGTACGTGCCCGTGCGGACCTGGCGGGCCACCTCCATGCCGTGGTCGGCGTCGGCCGTCCAGACCGTGCCGGCCAGGCCGTAGTCGCTGTCGTTGGCGATGCGGACGGCGTCGGCCTCGTCCTCGTACGGGATCACGGCCAGGACCGGGCCGAAGATCTCCTCGCGGGCGATGCGCATGTCGTTGCTGACGCCCGCGAAGACGGTGGGCGCGACGTACCAGCCCCTGTCGTACGGCCGGTCGAGCCCGCCCACCACGATCTTGGCGCCCTCGTCCATGCCGAGCTTGATGTAACCCTCCACCCGCTCCTGCTGCCGCTTGGCCACCAGCGGGCCGATGCCGGTCGTGGCGTCGGCGGGGTCGCCGACGGCCTGGGAGCTCACCATGCCCGCGATCGCGTCCACGACCTCGTCGTAGCGGTTGCGGGAGGCCAGGATGCGGGTCTGCGCGACGCACGCCTGGCCGTTGTTCATGAGGGAGGCCATCGACAGGAAGCCCATGCTGGCGGCCAGGTCGGCGTCGTCCAGGATGATCGCGGCCGACTTGCCGCCCAGCTCCAGGCTGACCCGCTTGAGCTGCTCGCCGCAGACGGCGGCGATGCGCCGTCCGGCGGCTGTGGAGCCGGTGAAGGCCACCTTGTCCACGCCCTTGTGCGAGATCAGGTGCTCGCCGACCTCGCGGCCGGCGACGACGATGTTGAGCACGCCCGCGGGCACGCCGGCCTCGGCCGCCCACTCGGCCAGCAGGTACGCGTCCAGCGGCGTCTCGGGCGCCGGCTTGAGCACGATCGTGCACCCCGCCAGCAGCGCGGGCGCGACCTTGGTCATGGTCACGAACTGCGGGACGTTCCACGGCACCACGGCCGCCACCACGCCCACCGGCTCCCGGCGCACGGTGATCGGGCCGAACAGCCCGGGCCGCTGCTCCTCCTGCTGGAAGGTCTTGCCGAGTTCGGCGTAGTACTGCAGCATGCCGAGCGGCTGCGGTGCCTGCGCGAGGTTGGAGAAGGTGATCGGCGAGCCCATCTCCTCGGTGATGAGCTGGGCCATCTCGCTCTGCCGCTCGTTGTAGATGGCGGCGAGCCGGCCGATCACGCCGGCCCGCTCGGCGAACGTCATCCGCGGCCACGGCCCGTGGTCGAACGCTTCCCTGGCGGCGGCGATCGCGCGCTCCATGTCCTCGGCGGTGCCGTCGGGCACCCGGCCGACGATCTCCTCGGTGTGGGGCGAGATGACGTCTATCGTCCCGGTGCCCGCTGGGGCCACCCATTCGCCCCCGATGAACAGCTTGTCGTGCTGGCGCATGTCGTGAGCCTCCCGCTTGACCGAATGCTTGCTTGTCTTCGGCATGTCCCAAGGCGACCGAATCATGTTCTGTCCGCCCGCGCAAGAGCCGTGCGGGGCCGGCGCGCCGCACCCCTCTCGATGACGCCAGGGGGAGTCACCGATTCGGACAAAACCCTATAAGTTTCGCCAAAGGTGCAGCAGTTCGGTCGTTCGGATGACAGAGATCAAGATCATCTTCTATAGTTTCGGTCCGTCTATGAGGGGAGGGGACGGGTGTGAGAATCTGGCGGCTCGCCGTTCTCGTCGCCGTACTCTCCGGGCTGCTCGGACTGCCTGCACCCGCACCGGCCCTGGCCGATCCCAGCCCAGCCGAGCTGCGCAAGCTCACCAAGCAGGCCGCCCGGCTGAACGAGCTCTACCGCGGCCAGATCCAGAGCCTGGAGGAGATCAGGATCCAGGCCAAGAAGGCCACCGACAACTCCGGCAACCTGCAGGCCCAGCTCAGGGCCGCCCAGGCCGAGGTGAGCCGGATCGCCCAGACCTCCTACATGCTGGGGCCGCTCGACGGCGTACGGCTCCTCACGCCCAGCAGCGACCCGTACGCGATGCTGGGCGGCGCCGCCAACCTGACCTACATGGCCAACGAGCGGGCCGAACGGGTCGAGAGCATCAAGAAGCTCATCGACAAGTCCAACGACGCCAAGCTCAACGCCAACGAGAAGATCGAGAAGCTGCGCAAGGAGATCAAGGCCCTCGAGAACAAGAAGGACGACATCCAGAAGCTGCTCCAGAAGTACGGCTTCCAGCAGCCCGGCGGCGCCGAGGGCCTGACGCCGCGCATGATCAACGTACGCGCTGAGATCATGGCGAACTTCCCCATGAAGTACGGCGTCGGCTGCCTGCGCCCCGGCGACCCGGGCGAGCACGGCAAGGGCCGGGCCTGCGACTTCATGATGTCGAGCGGCGGCAGGATGGCCGGGGGCTCCGACGCGGCCAACGGCGACGCGCTGTCCGCCTGGCTGATCAAGAACGGCCCCCGGCTGGGTGTCATGTACATCATCTGGAAGCAGCGTTACTACGACATCCGCTCAGGCGGCGGCTGGGACCCGATGTCCGACCGCGGCGGCGTGACCGCCAACCACTACGACCACGTTCACGTGTCGGTGTTCTGACCCCTGAGGAACTCCGCGAACCAGTGGTAGGAGCGCTTCGGCGTGCGGCGCTGCGTGTCGAAGTCCACGTGGACCAGGCCGAAGCGCTGGTCGTAACCCTCGGCCCACTCGAAGTTGTCCAGCAGCGACCAGACGAAGTAGCCGCGCACGTCCACCCCCTGGGCCATGGCCTGGCGCATGGCGGCGATGTGCCGGTCGAGGAAGTCGACGCGGGCGGCGTCGTCGATCGTGCCGTCCGCGGCCGGGACGTCCTCCTGCGAGCAGCCGTTCTCGGTGATCAGGATCGGCGGGAGGGCGGCGCCGTACCGGGTCCGCAGGCCGGTGAGCAGCTCGCGCAGGCCGTCGGGGACGACCGGCCAGCCGAAGGCGGTGGTCGGGTAGCCGCTGACGCCGGCGTCGTCGAACGGCAGCCCGTCGCCGGTCGGGGCGGCGATGCGGGTGGGGTTGTAGTAGTTGACGCCGAGGGCGTCCAGCGGGGCGGCGATGGTCGCCAGGTCGCCGTCGCGGACGAAGTCCAGCGCGGGCGTGTACGCCGACAGGTCCGGATATCTGCCCAGGAGTACGGGGTCGTTGAACAGGCGGTTGTGCAGGATGTCGTACGCGTCGGCCGCCCGCACGTCCGGCTCCTTCCGGGAGGCCGGCCAGACGGGCGTGCAGTTGTTCGTGAGCGCCACCTGGCGGGCGCCGGCCGCCCTGAGCGCCTGGACGGCCAGCCCGTGGCCGAGGAGCTGGTGGTGGGCGGCGGGCAGGGCGCCGGTCAGCAGGGCCCGGCCCGGGGCGTGCACGCCCATGGCGTAGCCGTACGCCATGTGCACGAACGGCTCGTTCAGCGTGATCCACAGCGGGACGCGGTCGGCCAGCCGTCCGGCGGTCACGGCGGCGTACTCGGCGAACAGCTCGCAGACGTCGCGGTTCAGCCAGCCGCCGCGCTCCTCCAGCGCCTGGGGCAGGTCCCAGTGGAACAGCGTCGGCACCGGCTGGATCCCGGCCGCCAGCAGGGCGTCCACCAGCCGGTCGTAGAAGTCCAGGCCCGGCGCGTTCACCTGGCCCGAGCCGAGGGGCAGCACGCGCGGCCAGGCGATCGAGAAGCGGTAGGCGTTCACGCCGAGCCCCGCCATGAGGGCGACGTCCTCGCGCCAGCGGTGGTAGTGGTCGCACGCCACGTCGCCGGTCTGCCCGCGGCTGGTGCGGCCGGGCTCGTGGGAGAAGGTGTCCCAGATGGAGGCGCCCCTGCCGTCCTCGCCGGTCGCGCCCTCGATCTGGTAGGCCGCCGTCGCCGTGCCCCACAAGAACATTCCCGCCTCCTACGTGAGGGTGGCTCATGTTATCCCGCGGTCACAGACTCTGACTCATCGTGGCGGCGATGCGCAAGGATGGAGGCATGACCAGTACCCTGCGCCGCCGACCCGCTCAGCGCCGGAGCGTCGAGCGAGTGGAGCGGATGCTCGACGAGTGCGCGCTCCTGCTCGACGAGGTCGGCTACGATGCGCTGACCACGAAGGAGGTCGCGCGCCGGGCCGAGGTGCCCATCGGCACCTTCTACCAGTTCTTCCACGACAAGCAGGGGCTGGTGCGGGCGCTGGCGCGGCGCAACCTCGAGGCGTTCCTTCAGCGGATCATCGAGCTCATCCCCACGGCCGACCTCGGCCACTGGACGGATCTGGCCGATCTGGCCATCGACGAGTTCGTCGACATGAAGCGCACCACCCCCGGCTTCGCCGTGGTCGACTTCGGCGAGGTGCTCGGCGCCCCCGGCGACGGCGGCAAGTGGGCGCTCGACGAGACGCAGGAGAACAACGTCGTGGTGGCCGAGCGCCTGCGCGCCCTGTCGATGGAGCTGCTCGACGCCCCCGTCGGCCCCGGGCTCGACCGGGCGCTGGTGGTGGCGGTCGAGGCCACCGACGCCGTGCTCAAGCTGGCCTTCCGCGTCGATCCCGCCGGCGACCCCGAGCTCATCGCCGAATGCAAGCAGCTGGTCCGCCGCTACCTGGCGGACCACCTGCCCTGACGTCGCCCAGGAGGCGGCTGGGCGGCTGCTGAGCGGGCTGCCGGGCGGCGGCCAGGAGGCGGCCGGCGGCGGCTCAGGCGGCGGCGTCCATGCGGGCGCGCAGCTCGTCGTCCAGCTTGAGGTCCGCCGCCCCGATCGCCTCCTCCAGCTGCTCCATCGTGGAGACCCCCACGATCGGCACGATGCCACCGGCCATCAGCCAGGCCAGCACCACCTGGTTCGGGGTCGCGCCCAGCTCGCCGGCCATCTCCCGCAGCACGGCCAGGCGGCGCGTCGTGCCCGGGTGATCGTAGATCTCCGGGATGGTCCGGTCGGGCCGCGTGTAGGCGCCGAACATCAGCGTGTTGTACGCCCACAGCGTCAGGTCCGGCTCGGCCGCCAGGTAGCCCAGCAGGTCGTCCGACACCAGCGTGTGCCCCGACTCGGGGAGCCTGGTGCCCGGGCGCGGGCGCAGGTAGGTGTGGCGCTGCTGCACGTAGGTGTAGGGGATCCAGCCGCGGGCCGCGGAGACGTTCCTGGCCCGCTCCAGCCGCCAGGCCGGCATGTTGCTCGCGCCGATGGCCCGGACCTTGCCGGCCCGGGCCAGCTCGTCGAACGCCCCCAGAGTCTCCTCGAACGGGACGGAACGGTCCTCGATGTGCGACCAATACACATCGATGTAGTCCGTCCCCAATCTCGTGAGGCTGCCCTCCGCGCCCTTGGCGATCGCGGCCGCGGACAGGCCCTCCGCCGAGTCCAGGGTGAGGTCACCGGGGACGGTGGGGCGGGCGCCGACCTTCGTGCTGATGACGACCTCGTCCCGGTTGCCGCGGGCGGCCAGCCACGCGCCGATGGCCAGCTCGCTCTCGTCGCCCGTGCGGCCCTCCACCCAGAACGGGTAGTTGTTGGCCGTGTCGATCCTGGTGCCGCCGGCCTCCACGAACCGGTCCAGGATGGCGAAGGTGGTGTCCAGGTCGACGGCGGTGCCGAACGGGATCGTGCCCAGTGCGATGTCCATGGCGCAGACTCTGGGACCTGGAGCGCACTCCATGTCAAGCCGGTTGACCTGGAGTGCGCTCCAGGTGAGATTCTTGGCTACGTGAGCGTGTACACACCTGCGGAAGTCGTCGAAGAGACCGGGTTCAGCATCGACACCCTCCGCTACTACGAGAAGATCGGCCTGCTGGAGCGCGTCGACCGCAACGCGGCCGGGCAGCGCAGGTTCAGCCAGGAGGACGTCGGCTGGCTGGGCATGGTCCGCTGCCTGCGCGACACGGGCATGCCCATCGCCACGATGCTGCGCTTCGCCGAGCTCGTACGGGCGGGCGACCACACCATCCCCGACCGCATCGAGCTCCTGGAAGAGCACGAGCGGCAGGTCCAGGCCCAGATCGCGAACCTCGCCGAGCGCCAGAGCTACATCCACCACAAGATTTCCTACTACCGCAGCCTCCTGTAGCCCTGCCTTTGCGGCCCGGTTGCTACACCTCGATCCATGGCTGGATCGAGGGGGAGGCGGCGCGACGTCCCGCTGAGCCGGGTCGCCACACTGTGCGCCGCGATGTTGTTCGCCCTGCTCGCGCACATCACGCTCATCCAGGCGTTCGGCTCGCACGCGCTCAACGCCGACCGCAGGAACGAGCGCACGCTGATCGACAGGTACGGCCGCCCGCGCGGCGACATCCTCACCCACGACGGCACCCCCATCGCCACCAGCCTGGCCACCGGCGGCCCGTACCGGTACCGGCGCGCCTACCCCCGGGGCGAGGAGTACGCCGCCGTCACCGGGCACGTGTCGCTGCACCGCACGACAGGCATCGAGCAGGCGCAGGACGCGGTGCTGTCCGGCGACGACGCCAAGGTCAGGGTCAGGTCGCTGGTCGGGGACGGGACCGTCGGAGGGGCCGACGTCCGGCTGACGATCCGCGACCGGGTGCAGCGGGCGGCGTACCAGGGGCTGCGGACCGCGGGCATCCCGGGGGCGGTGGTGGCACTCGACCCCGCCACCGGGGCGGTGCTGGGGCTGGCCACGTACCCGACGTACGACCCGAACGCGCTGACCACCTTCGACCGGAGGCTGCTGGCCGACACCGCGCGGCGGTTCCGGCAGGCGCCCTCGCAACCCCTGCTCAACCGGGCGCTGAACCAGCTCTATCCGCCCGGGTCCACGTTCAAGCTCGTCACCGCGGCGGCGGCGCTGGCGTCCGGCGAGTACACGCCGGCGGGCCCGGTGCACGCGCCCGCCCGGCTGCGGCTGCCGGGGGCGCCGGCGTACCTGGAGACCGGGCGGTGCGGGAACGGGCGGCCGACGCTCGCGTACGCGTTCCAGGCGTCCTGCGACACCGCCTTCGCCGCCATCGGGCTGCAACTCGGGCAGGACCTGCTGCGGGATCAGGCGGAGGCGTTCGGGTTCAACGCGGGCCAGCTGCGGATCCCGCTGCTCGCGACGCCCAGCCGGTATCCGACGGTCGTGGACAGGACCCAGATGGCGCTGGCGGCCATCGGGCACCACGACAGCCGGGTGACGCCGCTGATGGTGGCCATGTTGTCGGCGGCCGTGGCGAACAACGGGTTGTTGATGCGGCCGTACCTGGTGGAGGAGGCCCGGCTGCCGGACGGGGCGGTCATCAACCGGGCCTCGCCCGTGCCGTATCGGACCGTCGTGCCGCCGCTGCTGGCGCGGTACCTGGCGGCCATGATGACGGCCGCCTCGCCCGCCTCCGGGAAGGGGTCCAGGGCCGGGACGGGGATGCCTGAGGTGGGTGGGGTGCCGGGGGCGCCCGGCGTGCGCATGGCGGCCAAGACGGCCGCGTCGGAGGGGGTGCCGGGGGAGAACGCCGTGATCACGGCCTTCGCGCCCGCGGAGGCGCCTGAGGTGGCCGTGGGGGTGGTGCTGGAGCGGCCGGGGGATCGGGTGGACGCCGTGGCCGCCATCGCCCGTGCCGTCATCCAGGCCGCGCTGCGGTGAGCCGGGTCTGCGCGCAGGGCCGCGGCCAGAGCCCTGGCGAGTGTCAGCAGTAGGCGGCGGCCTGGCGGGTGTCAGCGGTAGGCGGCGGCCTGGAGGGTGTAGAGGTCGGCGTAGAGGCCGTTGAGGGACATGAGGGTGTCGTGGTCGCCCTGTTCGGTGATCTCGCCGTGGTCGAGGACGTAGATGCGGTCGGCGTAGCGGACGCTGGCCAGGCGGTGGGTGATGAGCAGGACGGTGCGGCCGTCGGCGTGGTGGCGGATGCGTTCGAAGAGGGCGTGTTCGGCGCGGGCGTCGAGGGCGGCGGTGGGTTCGTCGCAGATGAGCAGGTCGGCGTCGCGGTGGAAGCCGCGGGCGACGGCGATGCGCTGCCATTGGCCGCCGGACAGTTCGTGGCCGTCCTTGAAGCGGCGGTCGAGCAGGGTGCGGTAGCCGTGCGGGAGGCCGGCGATGACCTCGTCGGCGCCGGCGACCGCGGCGGCGGCGTGCAGGGCGGGCTCGCCCTTGCCGGTGCCCATGGTGATGTTGTAGCGGGCGGTCAGCGGCCAGCGGGTGTGGTCCTGGGCGATGACGGCGGTGCGCAGGCGGAGGGCTTCGGGGCTGACCTGGCGCAGGTCGGTGTCGTCCCAGTGGACGGTGCCGGTGTCGGGTTCGTACAGGCCGGACAGGATCTTGGCCAGGGTGGTCTTGCCGGAGCCGTTCTCGCCGACGAACGCGATCACCTCGCCCTGCTTGATCTCGATGGACACCCCGCGCAGGGCGGGGGCGGGGGCACCCGGGTAGGAGAAGGTGATGTCGGTGGCCGTGATGCGCTCGAAGGACTCCGGGACGGGAGCGTGGCGGGGGCCGGGGATGCGGTTCTCGGCGTCGGCGCAGAAGTCGAGGAAGTCGGTGAAGTAGAGGCCCTCCTCGTAGAGGCGGTTGGTGGCGTACATGAGCCGGCCGAGCGATCCCTGGGCCGAGCGGATGGCCAGGACGGCGGTGCCGGCCACCGCCAGGGGGATCGCGGCGACGGCCAGCAGGACGCCGAGCGCTATGTAGACGAGCGCGGCGCCGAGGCCGCCCAGGGCCTCGCCCGCCAGGCGGGCCAGGGTCTGGCGGCGGGCCAGGCCGAGCAGGACGTCCTGCTCGGCCTTGGCCACCGCGTCGTACATGCGCAGCAGGAAGCCGCGCATGGTGAAGGAGCGCACCTCGGCGGCGGGATCCCGTTCCGCCAGCAGCTGGCCGATGATCCACTTGCGGCGGTTGGCGGGGATGAGGGAGTACATCGTGGCGTACTGCATGCGGGCGCTGCGCACGGCGGCCCAGGCGTCGGGGAGCACGGCCAGGAGGAGGAGCGGCAGCAGGACGGGGTGCAGCACGCCCAGCACGCCCGCGACGGCGGCGATGCCGACGGCGGCGGTGACCACGTCGATGGTGCAGGTGACCACCGAGTCGGCCATGGCAGCCCCGCGCAGCCGGGCGCGCTGCAGGGCGTCGTGGAAGTCGGGGTCGTCGTAGGCCACCAGGTTCACGCGGCTGGTCAGGCCGTACAGGCGCTCCTCCGTCAGCCGGGTGACCTGCGGGTCGAGGCGTGACTGGGCCCACCCCGCACCGGCCTGCGTGGTCGTGCGCAGCACGGCCGCCCCGGCGACCAGGGCGAGGCTGGGCAGGGCGGCCATGACGCGGTCGGGGGTCGGGCCCTCGCTGAACAGGGCGGTCAGCACGCCGGTGGTGGCCAGGAGACCGAACGCGGTGAACACGCCGCCGAGCAGGTTGAGCACGATCGTGGCCGCCGTGTCGCGAGGGCTGGCCCGCCAGGCCATCCGCATCGCCTGCCTGACCAGGGACGGCAGCTTCCTGGCGATGGTCAGGAAGCCGACCTCCGCCATCTTGTCGGTGTGGGCGTACCACTCGGAGAAGGACATCTCCCCGAGTTCGAGCGGCTCTTCGGCCATGGTGTGAGTGTGCCCACCCGGGGCGGCACTTCTTCATCCGAATATGGTCTGGGCGCGGAGCGTGGTTAGTGACACACTCACAGTGATGCAGCGATTCGCGGACCTCAGCAGCCTCCCGGCGGAGCCGAACCCGTTCGTGGGCCGGGAGGCGGATGTCGACGAGCTCGTCCACCTGATGCGCGTCTCGCGGATCGTGACGCTGTGCGGGGCGGGCGGCATCGGGAAGACCCGGCTGGCCCTGCGGCTGGCCGCCAGGCTGGCCTGCGCGGACGCGGGCGGCGTGTGCGTGAGCGAGCTGGCCGACCTGGAGAAGGGGCAGCTCAGGGAGCAGGTCGCGGCCGCGCTCGGCATCTCGGGCGAGCTGGTGGAGACGATCGGCGACCGGCGCGTGCTGCTGCTGCTCGACAACTGCGAGCCGGTCATCGGGGAGTGCGCCGAGCTCTGCCGCGACCTGCTGCGCGCCTGTCCGGGCGTGACGGTGCTGGCGACCAGCAGGGAGCCGCTGCGGGTGCCGGGCGAGACGGTGTGGCGGGTGCCGCCGCTGTCGGTGGGCGAGGCGGGGGAGGGCGCCGAGAGCGAGGCGGTGCGGCTGTTCGTGGCCCGGGCCACGGCCGCGCGGCCCGGCTTCGAGCTGACCGGCGAGACGCGGCCGCTGGTGGTGGAGCTGTGCCAGGCGCTCGACGGGTTGCCGCTGGCGATCGAGCTGGCCGCCGCCATGGTGCGGGTGCTGTCCGTGGGGCAGCTCGTCGAGCGGCTGGACGACCGGTTCAGGCTGCTGGCGGGCGGCGCCCGTACGGCTCCGGCCCGGCACCGCACGCTCAGGGCGGCGGTGGACTGGAGCTACCGGCTGCTCACCCCGCAGGAGCGGCTGCTGCTGCGCCGTACGGCCGCCTTCCGCTCCGCCTGGACGCTGGACCTGGCCGAATGGGTCTGCTCGGGCCCCGGGCTCGCGGAGGAGGAGGTGCTGCCCCGGCTCTGCGACCTGGTGGACAAGTCGCTGGTCGTGCTCGACGGCGAGGTGGCGGGGCACGCGCGTTACCGGCTGCTGGAGACCGTCCGCGAGTACGCGCTGGAGCAGCTCGCCGAGTCCGGCGAGGAGGCCGAGCTGCGCCGCCGCCACCTGACGGCGCTGGCCAGGCTGGCCGCCGGGTTCAGGGAGTCGCTGGCCCCAGGGGTGCGCACGTCGTGGCCGGTGATCGAGCGCTACGTCAACCTCTTCGACGGCCTCAAGGCCGAGGTGAACTCCGCCTGCGACTGGTCGATCGCCATCGGCATGCCGGAGACCGCGCTCACCCTGCTGACCGACATCCGCTTCCTGCTGATCGGCAGCGGTCGCAAGCTCGACTCGACCGAGCGGCTCGACCGGCTGCTCGCCCTCGACGCCCCGCAGGTGCCGCAGGGGCTGCGCGGGCGGGCCACGATCGTCCGCGGAGAGCTGGCGCTGGCCGCGGGCGACTTCGAGCCGGGCCTGCGGCACGTCCGCGCCGGGCTGGAGCTGTGCTCCGCCGCCGGGGACGTGTACGGCACGGCCCTCGGCACGATCGCGCTGGCCCAGCTCACCGGCGAGCAGGCGGCGATCGACCGGGCGCTCGACACGGCCAGGCGGTCGGGCGATCTCGTCCTGGAGTCGCTGGCCCAGGCCACGAGGGCACGCTACGGCCTGCACCAGGGCCGCCTGCACGAGGCGCGGCGCGCCTACCAGGAGGTGCTGTCGATCAGCGAGGAGCTCGACAACCACTACGGCCGGACCGTCGGCCACATCGGCCTGGCGCAGGTGGCCAGGCGGTCGGGCGACCCCGGCACCGCCAGGCGGCACTACGAGTCGGGGCTGAGCCTGCTGAAGCACGTGGACGCCAGGCAGCAGATCGTGAGCTGCCTGGCCGGGCTCGGCCGGGTGGCGCTGGACGAGGGCGACCTGGCGGAGGCCAGGGCCAGGCTCACCGAGGCGCTGCTGCTCAGCCGCGACGCGGGCCTGCGGGCCGGCATCGCGCGCCGGCTGGAGGCGTGGGCCGCGCTGGTCACGGCCGAGGGCGACCACCGGCGCGCGGTCCTGCTGGTGGCGGCGGCGGTGACGCTGGGCGGGCGGCAGCCGGACGCCCGCACGGAGGACGTGCTGCGACCGGCCCGCGAGAGCCTCGGCGAGGCCGTCGTCGGCGTGTTGTGGGCGGAGGGCACGCGGTTCACCGCCGACCAGGCCGTGGCCTGCGCGCTCGAGGGCGACCTGCCCGAGCCGCCGGCCGTGCCGGTCGTGCCGGTCCGCCAGGACAGCAGGCTCACGGCCAGGGAGCAGGAGATCGCCGAGCTGGTCGCCAGGGGGCTCAGCAACCGGGGGATCGCCGACGAGCTCGTCATCAGCCCGGCGACCGTGGCCCGGCACGTGGCCAACATCCTGGCGAAGCTGGGCTTCGCCACGCGTACACAGATCGCCGCATGGGTGATCGGCAGCCGGTGAGCCTTCTACACATCGCGCGTACATCGTCGAATGGCCATGTCAGCGCATGTGCGGGCACCCTGTGCACGCCTACCGTTCCCTATGTGATCGACCGCACCGCGCGTACCTCGCCCCTCGCGACGGGGGCGCCGCGGCCGATCGGTCGGGGACGTCACGCGTCCGCGTGGGGCTGGACCTTCTCGGAGGGGTGGGGGTCCGGCTCCGGGCGTGTGACAGCGGGCTCGAGCCGCGCAGGGCTCGGGCCCGCCCACCTGGCGAAGGGAGTGCAGGGCTCCCGCAGGGGAATGCACAGTGGCCTACATACATCGGTGGATGCTCGGGCCGTCCCGGCGGCCGTACGTTGACGGGCATGAGACCCACCGCCTCGGCCACCGGCACCGTGATCCATGAAGTGTTCCGCCGGGCCTACGAGCGCGGCGACCGCCCCGCCCTCATCGACCTGCGCGGCGGCCACGTCCATGGCTACCGCGGGCTGGTGACCGAGGTGACCAGGGCGGCTTCCGGGCTCGTGCGCAGGGGCGCCCGGCGTGACCAGGTGGTGGGCGTGCACGTGTCCACGGCGGGCGCCCAGACGCTGGCGGTCCACACGGTGGTGGCCGCCGGCGGGGTGGCGGCGCCGATCGATCCGGGGCTGGGCGCGTACGAGATGGCGGCGTGGTTGCGCGAGTGCGACGCCCGCGTCCTGATCACCACGCCCGACCTGGCGGAGACGGCGATCCTGGCGGCCGAGGAGTCGCGGGTGCGCCAGGTCGTCTCGCTGGGCCCGGCGCTCGACACGATCGACTTCCGCTGCCTGCTCACGCTGGAGCCCACCGCGCTGCCCGCGCTGGACGCCAAGCGCCAGCTCGCCGTGCTCCTGGCCGACGGCGCCCGCCTGTCCCACGCGGACCTGCTGGCCAGGATGGCCGCGCTCGACCTCCCGGTACACCTGTCCGAGACGGACGTGGTGCTGGCCACGTGGCCGCCCGACGGCGGCTGCGGCCTGCTCGCGCTGGTCGGGCTCGGCGTGTCGAAGGGCGCGCTGGTGGTGGCCGCGGACGGTGGCGATCTTGACGGCACCCGCCACGACTTCGGCGTCACGGTCGTGACCAGGGCCGACGGCACGCTGGAGCGCGTCGCCTGAGGTCGCATGTCCGCGAGCGCTCTGTCGAATATGCGGAGCTGTTACCGCCCATCCCTTGACGACGCGCGGCCCGAAGTGGGTTGATAGCCGTTGTTGACAACGTTGTCAAATCACCAACTTCGGGGGATTTCGAAGGGATGGTGTGGAATGCGACGGTGGTTAGCGGCCGTATCGATCACGATGGCGAGTGTGCTCGGCCTGGCGGCCTGTGGAGGCGGTGGCGGAGGGCAGGCCACTCAGGCGCCCGCCGCGAGCGGCGGCGGGAAGCAGCAGGTTGAGGTCTTCTCCTGGTGGACGGGCCCGGGCGAGGCCGACGGCCTGCAGGCGATGAGAAAGCTCTTCGAGCAACAGAACCCGAACCTCACCTTCTTCGACGCGGCGGTGGCCGGCGGCTCCGGCGACAAGGCCAAGGCGCTGCTGCAGTCGAAACTCCAGGCGAACACCCCGCCCGACACCTTCCAGGGCCACGCGGGCGCCGAGTTGCAGGGCTACATCAAGGCGGGCAACCTGGAGGACCTCACCCCGCTCTACGACGAGCTCAAGCTCAAGGACGTCTTCCCCGCCCAGCTCGTCGAGCAGATCAGCGTCGACGGCAAGATCTACTCCGTGCCGGTGAACATCCACCGTTCGAACGTCCTGTGGTTCAACCCCGCCGTGCTCAAGGACGCCGGGGTCGCCGCCGCGCCGAAGACGATCGAGGAGTTCATCGCGGCGCTGGAGAAGGTCAAGGCCAAGGGCAAGATCCCGCTGTCGATCGGGTCGGAGTGGACGGTCACCCACCTGATGGAGAGCGTGCTGCTCGGCACGCTCGGCGCCGACGCGTACAACGCCCTGTTCAAGCCGGGCGCCGACTGGAACAGCCCGCAGGTGACCACGGCGCTGACCAACTTCGCCAAGATCATGGAGTACGCGGGCGACCCGCAGGACGACTGGCAGCCCGCGGCCAAGCAGGTGGCCGACGGCCAGGCGGCGTTCAACATCATGGGCGACTGGGCGTACGGCTACTTCCACAACCCGCCGGAGGGCGGCCTGGGCAAGCAGTCGAAGACGGACTTCGACTGGGCGCCCGCGCCGGGCACCGAGGGCACCTACCTGTGGCTGTCCGACAGCTTCACCCTGCCCAAGGGCGCCAAGAACCGTGACGGGGCGATGGCCTGGCTGAAGGTCGCCGCCAGCAAGGAGGGCCAGGACGCCTTCAACCCGAAGAAGGGCTCCATCCCCGCCCGTAAGGACGCCGACCAGTCGCTCTACACCGACTACCTGGCCGACGCGCTGAAGGACTGGTCGAGCAACAAGCTCGCCGGGTCGATCCAGCACGGCGTGGCGGTGAACCAGCCGTGGCTGGCCGCGATCAACGAGGCGGTCGGGCTCTACCTGGGCAGCAAGGACGTCAAGGCGCTGCAGCAGGGGCTGGCCGACGCGGCCACGGCCAACGCCCAGTAATTCGGCACACGGGGGACGGCCGCGGCCGTCCCCCGGAAGGGAAAGCATGTGAGGCGGGCACGCACGTGGCTGCCCGGACTGCTCCTCGTCGCGCCGTCGATCATCCTGATCGGCGTGTTCGTGTACGGCATGCTCGGCTGGAACTTCCGGGTCGCCATGACCGACCAGCACGACGCGGTGTCCGAGGGGGAGTTCGTCGGGCTGCAGAACTTCATCGACATCTGGGATCAGCAGCGATGGCACCTCTCGGTGAACCACGCGATCATGTTCACGATCGTGTTCGTGCTGGGCGCGCTGGTGCTCGGATGGTTGCTGGCGTTCCTCATGGAGAAGGGGATCAGGGGCGAGGGGACGTTCCGGGCGATCTACCTGTTCCCGATGGCCATCTCGTTCGTGGCGACCGGCATCGTGTGGCGGTGGCTGATGAACTCGGGCACGCAGGAGCGGGCGGTCGGGCTGAACCGGCTCTTCGACTGGATCGGGCTGCCGCAGTGGCAGTGGTTCCGGGACCCGGACTGGGGGATGGCGGCGATGGCGCTGCCGGCCATCTGGCAAATGTCCGGATATGTCATGGCACTCTTCCTGGCCGGCTTCCGGGGGGTGCCCGAGGAGCTGCGGGAGGCCGCGCGGGTGGACGGCTGCACCGAGTGGGGCGTCTACCGGTACGTCGTGCTGCCGCTGCTCCGGCCGGTCACCCTCTCCGCGCTGATCATCCTGGGGCACATCTCGCTCAAGGTGTTCGACCTGATCGTGGCGGTGTCCGGCAAGCAGATCATCACCGACGTGCCGGCGGTGTTCATGTGGGTGGCGGTGTTCGACTCCAACGATCCGGCCAAGGGGGCCACGATCGCCTCGTACATCGTGCTCAGCGTGGCGATCTTCGTGATCCCGTACCTGATCTGGTCGGTGCGCAAGGAGAGGCGATCATGACGGCGGTGGCGGGGCGCAGGGCGGCCGTCTTCGGGTGGGCCAGGTTCGGGCTGCTGGTGCTGTTCGTGGTGGTCTTCCTGATCCCCATCTACGTGCTGCTCGTCACCAGCTTCAAGCCGCTCACCGAGGCGGACCCGAGCCAGGCCTGGAACCTCCCGGTGACGTGGACGACCGAGGCGTGGCGGGTGGCGTGGGAGAAGCTCGCCCCCGGACTGTGGAACAGCGTGCTGCTCGCCGTCCCCGGGTCGCTGCTGTCGTGCGCGCTCGGCTCCATGAACGGGTACGTGCTGTCCAAGTGGCGCTTTCCCGGAGCGGACCTGCTGTTCACGCTGTTCCTGTTCGGGATGTTCATCCCGTACCAGGGGGTGATGATCCCGCTGGTGCAGCTTCTCGTGTCGATCGACCAGTTCGCCGGGCTGCAGGGGGTGTTCTACGGCGGCATCCCCGGGCTGGTGCTGGCGCACGTGGTCTACGGCATCCCGATCTGCACGCTGATCTTCCGCAACTACTACGTGACGATCCCCGACGAGCTGATCGAGGCGTCGCGGGTGGACGGGGCGGGGCTGCTGCGGGCGTACTGGTCGGTGGTGCTGCCCGTGTCGGGGCCCGCCATCGCCGTGGTGATCATCTGGCAGTTCACCTCGCTCTGGAACGACTTCCTGTTCGCCGTCTTCCTGACCGGGCCGACGAGCTGGCCCACGACCGTGATGCTGAACAACATCGCGGGCGCGCAGGCCACCCCGTACAGCCAGCAGATGGCGGCGGCCATCCTCGCGTCCATCCCGACGATGCTGATCTACGTGCTGCTGGGCCGGTTCTTCATGCGCGGGCTCATGGCGGGGGCGCTCAAGGGGTAGCGACGTGCGCCAGGGGCTCGCCGCGCACGTAGCGGGCCACGTCGGCGGCCACGATCGCGGCGGCCTTCATCGCCGTCTCCTTGCTGGCCCCGGCCAGGTGCGGGGTCATGACCAGGTTCGGCGTCGTGAGCAGGCGCGAGCCCTGGGGGATGGGCTCCTCGGGGAAGACGTCCATCGCGGCGCCGAACAGGTGGCCGGAGTCGAGCGCGTCGCACAGGGCGTCGTAGTCGAGCAGCGCGCCCCTGGCGCAGTTGACCAGGACCGAGCCCTTCGGCATGGCGGCGATCTCGGTGGCGCCGATCAGGCCGGCGGTCTCCGGGGTGGCGCGGGCGTGCAGGGAGACGAACAGGGAACGTTCGAGCAGCTCAGGCAGGCCGACGCTGTTCGGGGCGGCCACGTACGGGTCGTGGACGAGGACGTTCGCGCCGAAGCCCTCCAGCATGCGGGCCACGCGGCGGCCGATCGCGCCGTAGCCGACCAGGCCGACCGTGTTGCCCTCCAGCTCGGGGCCGACGTTGTCGTAGGTGTAGTAGTCGCCGCGCCACACGCCCGCCGCCAGGTCGGCGTGCGTCTGGGGGATGCGGCGGGTGGCGGCCAGCAGCATGGCCAGGGTGTGCTCGGCGGTCGCCACCGCGTTGCGGCCCGGCGCGAACGTCACCGCGACCCCGGCCCGCGCGGCGGCCTCCAGGTTGGCGTTGACCGGGCCGCCCCTGCTCACGCAGAACAGCCGCAGGTCGGGCGAGGCGTCCAGGACGCGCTTGGTGAGCGGGGCCATCTGGGTCACGCACACCTCGACGCCGCGCAGCGCCTCGATCAGCTCCTCCTCCACGTCGGAGGCCTCGTCCACCTCGCCCACCCGGCCGAACGGCACCACCGGCCACGGCAGCGTCAGCTCGCGGATGTCCACCTCGGTGGGGACCGCGTGCCGGATGGCGTCGATGAGCAGGCGGTTCTGGACGAAGTGATCGCCCGCGGCAAGGACTCGGATGGTCAACGAACGGCTCCAATCGGGGAGTTGTACTGCAGCATCGCCACCTGCCCGTCATCGCGGAGGCGCAGCTCGGTCAGGGCGCAGTTGTCCAGGCGCGGGAACAGCCGCCGGTACTCGCCCAGCGGCACGCCGATGAGCCGGCACAGGGCCAGCCTGATGGCGGTCGTGTGCGCCACCACCAGCACGCGGCCGCCCGGGTGCGCCGCCGCGATGTCGTCGAGCGCGGCGACGAAACGGCCGGCGGCGCGGTGCGGGTCCTCGCCTCCCGGGAGCGGGTGCGCGGCCGGGTCGGCCTCGAACGCGGCGCGGGCCTCAGGGAAGCGGGCCTTCATCTCGGCCGAGGTGAGGCCGTCGCCCTGGCCGAAGTCCAGCTCCCGCAGCCGCTCGTCGAGCCGTACCGTGGCGCCGGCCTTGGCGGCGGCGGTCTCGGCGGTGATCCTGGCGCGGCTGAGCGGGGAGGCCCAGACCGCCTCCAGGCCCGCTCCGGCCGCCCAGCCCGCCAGTCGCGCGGCCTGGTCGAGGCCGCGCGGGGTCAGCTCGACGTCGGTGATCCCGGCGTAGCGGTTCTCGGCGTGCCAGACGGTCTCGCCGTGGCGGACGAGCACGAGGTCGGTCATCGGGTGGTGGTCCTCTCGCGGGCGTGTGCGGCGGCGGTGGCGTCGAGCCAGCCGCGCCGTTCCAGCTCGGTGACGAACCGCAGGTACGGCTCGCGCAGGTCGGCCCCCGACGGCTCCACGACCGCCCTGGTCCTGATCATGCTCGCCGGGTCGCCGCCCGCCAGGACGGCCATGCCCAGCGCGGGCTCGGCGTTCTCCCGCAGCGTCACGGGCCGCCCCAGGACGTCCGCCCTGAGCCGGGTCCAGTACGCGCTCCGGGTGGCGCCGCCGGTCAGGACGAGCTCGCCGTCCACGGGGGCGCCGAGGAGGTCGAGGTAGTCGAAGCACAGGCGCTCGACGAAGGCCGCCCCGAGCAGGATGGCGGCGTACCGCTCGACGTCGTCGACCGGCTCGCCGAGCGTGAAGCCCTCGGCGCCGGGGGCGTCGAAGGGGAACCGCTCGCCGCGCGACACGAGCGGGTACGTGACGGCAGGGGGCAGCTCGCGGGTGGCCGCCTCGGCGCTGAGAGCGTCGAGGTCGCGGCCCGGCAGGTCGCGGGTCAGGGCGCCCGCGCCCGTGCTGGACGCGCCGCCCGGCAGCCAGGACCCGTCAGGAGCCCGGTGCGAGTACACGACGCCCAGCGGGTCGTGGATCAGCTCCTTCGTCACGCCCTTCAGCACGAGGGTCGTGCCCAGCACGGAGTTCCAGCTCCCCGCCCGCAGGGCCCCCGCGCCGAGCTGGGCCGCGCAGCCGTCCGTGGTTCCGGCGATCACGGGGGTGCCGGCAGGGAGGCCGGTCTCCTCGGCCGCCGCGGCGCACACCACGCCCAGCCGGGTGCCGGGCCGCACGACCTCGGGCAGCATCGCGCCGGGAACGCCCAGCGCGTCGAACACCTCCAGCGGCCAGCGCTCCTCGATGAGGTCCACGCCGGTCTTGAGCGCGTTGCTCAGGTCGGTCGCGACGGCGTGCCCGGTCAGGCGCCGGTTGACGAAGTCGCTCTGGTGGGCGAGCCGGGCTCCGGCCGGCGCGTCGCGCAGCAGCCACAGCAGCTTCGGCAGCGCCCAGTTCGGCTGCATGCGCCGGTAGCCGAGCCGCTCCCACACCTGCGCCCCCACCTCGTTGGCCCGGGAGGCGTCGGCGCGGCGGTCGTCGTACATGAGGGCGGGTGTCAGCGGGCGGCCCGACGTGTCCGTGAGCAGGATCGTTCCAGAGGTCGCGGCCACCGCCACGCCCTCGATGGGCCCGCCGGCGGAGCTCACCGCCTCGCGGGTGGCCGCGGCCAGCTCGCGCCACCACTGTTCGGGGTCCTGCTCGTGCCGGGGCCCGTCGCGGTGGCTGGTCAGCGGCCGGCTGCCGGTGCCGAGCACCCGGCCGTCGGCCGCGACGGCCATCGCCCGCACGCTCTGCGTCCCGAGGTCGATGCCGATCCACGCGCTCATGGACGGCTCCTCATGTCGCCCAGCAGCGGCCACGTGCTGGAGCTGGTGCCGCGCAGGGCGAGGAAGTCCTGGAAGAGCCGGTCGTAGAAGGCGCGGCGGCCGGGGTCGGGCTCGACCGCGTCGCGCAGCCGTACGTGCTCGGCGGCGGCAGCGGCCACGGACGGCGCGGCGCCCGTGGCGGCCAGCCCCACCAGGTACGCCCCCCGTGCCCCCACCTCGGTGTCGGCCGAGCGGTGCACGGGCAGCCCGGTGACGTCGGCGATCAGCCGCAGCCACGTGGCGCTGTTCGAGCCGCCCCCGCACACCCGCAGCTCGCCGGGCGCCGCCCCGGTGGCCGCCAGGCAGTCGCGGATGACCATCGTGAGCCCTTCGAGCACCGCCCTGGCCACGTCCGCGCGGTCGTGCTCGAACGACATGCCCAGCAGCGCCCCGCTGGCCAGCGGGTCGGAGAACGGCGCCCGCTCGCCCGCGGGCGACAGGTACGGCAGGAACGCCAGCCCGCCCGCCCCCGGCCGGCTCGACATTGCCAGCTCGCCCAGCTCGGCGGGCTCCGACAGCCCCAGCAGCCGGCACGTCCACTGCACCACCTCGGTCCCCGCGAACGTCGGGAACGCCCGCAGGTAGCCGCCGGGCAGCGCGATCGTGATGCCGATCGGCTCGCCGTCGAGGTCGGGGGAGCCGACGACGACCTCGGTGCAGAGCGTCGTGCCGAGGATGCCGCACGCCTGCCCGGGCTCCACCGCCCCCGCGCCCAGCGCGGTCGAGGCGATGTCGTACGGGGCCATCACGACGGGCGTGCCGGTGGCCAGCCCGAGCGCGGCGGCCGCCTCGGAGGTGAGCCCGGCGACGGGGCAGGGGCGGACCTGCGGGAGCAGCCGCTCGGCCCAGCCCAGCCCGAACATGGACAGCAGCTCCGGCGCGTACGCCCGCGCCCGCAGGTCCATGAACGGCGCCGACGCGTCGGACTCGTCGGCCACCAGCTCCCCGGTCATCCGGGAGAAGATCCACCCGCCGCAGGTCAGCATGGTGCTCGACCGGGCCAGCCGCGCGGGGCTGTGCTCGCCCAGCCAGGCGAGGACGGCGTGCGGCAGCCCGGACGCGGCCGAGGAGCCGTTGACCCGGAACGCCTCGGCGGCCAGCCCGTCGCGGGTCCACCTGTCGACGATCGAGGCGGCCCTGGCGTCGTTCCAGAGGACGGCGGGCCCGGTGGGCTCGCCGTCGGCGTCCACCAGCCAGCAGCCGTCGCCCTGGGCCGTGACCGCGACGAAGTCGGCGCCGCCGACCTGGGCGGCGACCTCGCGCACGGTGGCGGCGACCGCGTCCCAGACGGCGTGCATGGCCTGCTCGGCGTGGCCGGGCGCGGGCCTGGACACGACGGTCCCGCGCCTGGCCACGGCCGCTTCGGCGCCGGTGGAGTCGTACCCGACGGCCTTGATGACCGTGGTGCCCGCGTCCACGCAGATGATCGCCATCAGGCCCTGCCGTGGGAGGTCCTGGACCGGCGCGACACGGAGTCGACGATGACGGCGAGCAGCAGCACCGCCCCGGTGACCACGAACCGGATCGAGGAGTCGAGGTTGAGCAGGGTCAGGCCGCTGGAGATGGACTGGATCACGATGATGCCGAGCAGCGCGCCGAACGCGGTGCCGCGCCCGCCGAACAGGCTGGTGCCGCCGATCACGGCCGCCGCGATGGCGTTGAGGTTGACGTCGCCCGAGCCGCTGCTCTGGTTGGCCGCCGCCAGCCGGGCCGCGGCCAGGATGCCGCCGACCGCGGCGAACGTCGAGCAGAGCACGAAGACGGAGGTGTAGACGGCCCTGACGTTGATGCCCGCGCGGCGCGCGGCCTCCACGTTGCCGCCCACGGCGTAGACGGCGCGGCCCCACTTCGTCCGCGACAGCAGGTAGTGCATGATCAGCACGAGTGCCACGAAGAAGACGAACATCCAGCCCACGCCGCGCGTCTGCCCGAGGTACCAGACCACGAACGCCAGGACGGCCAGCAGCGCCACGCTCCTGAGGGCCAGCGTGGAGACACCCTTGGCCGACAGCCCGGCCCTGCGCCGCTCCCGCGCGTGCAGGTATCCGCCGGCGAACAGCCAGACGGCCGCGATCACGGCGAAGGTGTACGACAGCCAGGCCGGTACGAAGTCGAGCTGGGCGAAGTTCACCAGCCCCGAGTCGAAGGGCAGGTTGATCGAGCCCTTGGTGCCCAGCACGTAGAGCTGGAGCCCCAGGAAGGCCAGCAGCCCGGCCAGCGTGATGACGAAGCTGGGCACGCCGAACCGGTTGAAGAGCTGCCCGTACAGCCAGCCGATGACGGCGCCCATGAGCACCGACGCCAGGATGGCCAGCCAGACCGGCAGTCCCTCGCTCACGAACAGCACCGCCAGCACCGCCCCCGACAGGCCGCTGACGGAGCCGACGGACAGGTCGATCTGGCCGACCAGCAGCACGCAGACGATGCCGAGCGCGATGATGCCGACGGCGGCGGACTCCAGGGTGAGGTTCACCAGGTTCGCGCTGGACAGGAAGATCGGGTTCAGGATCTGGAACACCGACCAGATGACGATGAGCCCCACCACGACCGGGATGACGCCCAGGTCGCCGCCGCGGGCCCGCTCGACCACGTCGGTCAGCGCGCCGCGCAGCCCTTCCCGGCTCTGGAGCCGCTCGTCCTGGCGGTCGGTCGCCGTTGTCGTCACGACCTCTGTCCTTTCTGGGCGCGCCGGGACACCACGTTGTCGGTGGCGCCGGTGATGGCGGCGACGATGTCCTCGGTGGAGACGCTGCCCACGTCGAAGAGCCCGTTGTTGCGGCCGAGCCGCAGCACCGCGACGGTGTCGGCGACGGCCTTCACGTCCGCCATGTTGTGGCTGATCATGATGACGCCCAGGCCGTTCTCGCGCAGCCGCTCGACCAGGTTGAGCACCTCGGCCGTCTGGGCCACGCCGAGCGCGGCGGTGGGCTCGTCCAGGATGATGACCTTGGGGTCGCCGAGCAGCGACCTGGCGATGGCCACCGTCTGGCGCTGGCCGCCCGACAGCGCGGCGACCGGCACCCGCACGCTCGGGATCTTGGCGGAGAGCTGGCGGAGCAGCTCCCACGAGCGGGTCTCCATAGCCACGTCGTTCAGCCGGAGGGGGCGGATCTCCTGGCCGAGGAACAGGTTCTGGATGACGTTGAGGTTCTCGCAGAGCGCCAGGTCCTGGAAGACGGTGGCGATGCCCAGCTTGTGGGCGGCGGCCGGGGTGGGGATCTCCACCTCGCGGCCCTCGAACGTGATCGTGCCGCCGTCCGGCGGGTGCACCCCGGAAAGGATCTTGACCAGCGTCGACTTGCCCGCGCCGTTGTCGCCGACGATGGCGACGACCTGGCCGGCCGCGACATCGAGCTCGATGTCGGTGAGCGCGGCCACGGCGCCGAAGGTCTTGCTGATCCCGCGCAGGGACAGGACGGTCATCACTTGATCCCGAGCTCTTCGCAGCCCTTGGCGTACTCACCGGAGCAGACGTCGGCGGCCTTCATGATGCCGCTGTCGAACAGCACCTCCTTGATGTTCTCCTTGGTCACGACCGTGGGGACGAACAGCTCGGACGGCGTCTCGTAGAGGGTCGTCTTGCCGGCGGGCTTCTTGCCCTGCATGAACTCCCAGGCCACGTTGGCCGACGCCTCGGCGACGATCTTGATGGGCTTGGAGATCGTGTTGTACTGGTCGCCCGAGATGATGCGCTGGGCGGCGGCCACCTCGGCGTCGTTGCCGGTGACGGGCGGCACCTTCACGCCCGCCGCCTTGAACGCGGCGATCGCGCCGCCGCCGGTGCCGTCGTTGGCCGCGACCACGCCGACGATCTGGTCCTTGAACTGGGTGATCTGGCCGCTGACCCAGGTCTGGGCCTTCTCCGGCTGCCAGTCGGGAGTGTCGTACTCGGCCAGCAGCTTGAACCCGCTCGGGTCCACCGCGCTGTGGATGCCCTTCTTGATCAGCCCGGCCGCCGCGTCCGTGGGCGAGCCGTTGACCTGGAGGATGCCGCCCTCGGCGTTCTCCGCCTTGAGGTGGTCGACCAGCGATTGGGCGATCAGGGAGCCGATCTTCTCGTTGTCGAAGGAGATGTAGTAGTCGGCCGGGGTGGCCGGGATGGGCCGGTCGTAGGCGATGATCGGCACCTGCTGCGCCTGCGCGGACTTGACGATGGTGGCCGCGGCGGCGGAGTCGACCGGGTCGATCACGATGGCCTTGACGCCCTGGGCGAGCGCGGAGTTGGCCTGCTGCTGCTGCTTGGCGGCGTCGGAGTCGGCGTTCTGGTAGATGACCTCGCAGGTCGGGCAGAGCTGCTTCATCCTGGCCTCGAACAGCGGCTTGTCCTGCAGCTCGTACCGGGTGGAGGCGAGGTCGGGCATGAGGAAGGCGACCTTGGCGTTCTGCACGCCACCGTCGCCACCGCCGGTGCCCCCGCCTGCGTCCGGGCCTGAGCCGCAGGCCGCCAGCACGGAGACTGCGAGCACTGCCACTGCGGCGAACGCGGAGGTCCGCATATGAGCTCTGTTCACGGGTTTTTTTCCTCACTTACGCCGGGTCTGAACGCAACCTGCCCCCGACACAGGGAACGCCTTCACACGAGCGCACACCCTGTGGTGCGGCTCACGTTAGCGCGCGTTCAGAAACTTTGTCCAGCAAAAGTGTTCAGACTTGGTGAGCGGCTGCCAGGAGGCCCTCCGCCGTAGGCGTATCCGTCACGAGCTGGTTGAAGTACCCGCCCTTCGCGCCGGCCACGATCGAGAGCACCTTCTCCGCGCCGACCGCCACGGCGATCGTGTGGGGGATGCGGCGCAGCTCCTCCGGCTTGGCGGCCACCAGGCGCTCGCTGCCCGGGTACGTGACGGGCGCGCCGTCGCGGTCGTAGGTCCGCATGCACACGTCGCCCACCGCCTGGCGCAGGCCCTCGGCGTCGCGGGGCATCAGGGAGGGCACCATCTGCCTGGTCAGCGGGGGCGAGCCGACGCCCACGACCGCGCACTTGGCGTGCGCCCACAGATCCATGACGCGGCGCACGGAGGGCTCGTGCTGGAGCGAGTAGAACAGCTCGGGCCCCGGCAGCGCGGGCGCGTAGAGGTAGGCGGGCACGCCGCCGATGCGCTCGGCCAGGATGCGGGTGGTCTCGTTGGTCTGGAACCAGGGCTGCGGCTCCTCCTGGCCGCCCACGGCGGGGGCGATCGTGACACCGGGGTAGTGGCCGAGGCCCTCGCGGGCGCACTCGTACACCGTGGTGCCGGAGGAGACCAGCACGACGTCGCCCGACTCCAGGCCGACGGTGGCCAGCGCGCGGGTCACCCCGGGGGCCAGCCACGGGCCCAGCGCCGGGCCGCTGACCTTGGGCACCAGGTGGACGCGGTCCAGGCCGAGCGCCCGCGCCACCTCGGCGGCCAGCGGGCCGTCGCCCAGCGCGGCCGGGCGGTGCACCTTGATCTCGACGATGCCCTGCTTGCGGGCCTCGGTGAGCAGCCGGCTCACGGTCGCCCTGCTGACGCCCAGGCGTTTGGCGATGTCGCCCTGGGTGGCGTCCTCCAGGTAGTACTGCTGGGCCGCCGCGTACATCAGCTCGTGGGGGAACCTGGCCTGAGCCTCGGGTGCGACGTCGGCGGCATTCATTCGCGCGCTCCTGGGTGCGGTGCGTGAACATTTTTGCAGAACTGATGCGCAACAACTATAGCTTCGTGCTTCCCGGAGCACAGGCTAGCCGTTGATCAAGGCGTCGCCGAGTGGCGTGCGCGCGTACAACACGCTGCGGCCCGTACGCGTGCCCGCGATCAGCCCCGTCCTGCGCAGCGCGGCGATGTGCTCGCCCGCGGTGCCCACGCCCTGCCCGAGCAGGACGGCGAGCTGGGTGGTGGTGGCGGGCTCGGCCAGCTCGCTCAGGATGCGGGCCCGGCTGCGCCCGATCAGCGCGGCCAGGTCCCGCGGTGGCGGTGCCGGCGCGGCCGCGATGCCCCTGGCGGGATAGACCATCGCGTACGGCCAGTCGTCCTCCAGATAGGTGCCGATGGTCTCCATGAACGCCGAGGGCACGAAGAGCAGCCCCTTGCCGCCGAGCCGGTGGCTGCCCGTGGAGTTCATCTCGATCTCGATCCGGCCGCCGGCCCGCCAGTGCACCTTCGGGCTGAGGTCCTCCAGCGCCGCCTGCCAGCCGTACGCGGCCAGCCGCCCGGCCCGGTAGGCCACGTCCCGCTGCAGGATCGCCCGGAAGCGCGGCCAGTCGTGGGCGAGGATCTCCGTCCACAGCGCCTCGTACGCATCAGCGAACCGCGCCACCACCTCGGGCCCCAGCAGCAGCTCCCTGACCCAGCGGGCCACCGGAGGCCGCTTGGCCAGGACCCGCTCGATCTCCGCGTGCGCCTGCGCCGGCGGGGTCGCCCGCATGGCCGCCAGCTCTGCCTCGAACGGCACGTCCACGGCGGTCGGCGGAGGCGCGATGAAGTCGACGTTCGCGTCCCCCCTGTTGCCGCTGACGGCGCCGGCGGCCCGCAGCACGGGATGCCGCCGCACCAGCTCCCTGTACGTCCCGCGCCACCGCGCCACCCACGGGCCGTGCGCGCCCGCCCGGTAGCGGCCCGTCAGCACCCACTGCGCGTGCATGGTCTCGATCAGGGGCGAGATCGCGAACCTGCTCGCCATCAGATCCTGCGGAACGACCTCGATCGTCATCAGCACCTTTCGGTTATATCCGAAGAATTCGCCCCAGAGCTGGGGCCGGACCCAGCATCGTGAGCGTGAAGGCAGCGACGTTCGGCGAGGTGTTCGCCGTCAGGGAGTTCAAGGTGCTCTTCGGCAGCTTCGTGCTGCTGATCGCCGGCGACGGGGTCAAGATGCTGGCCCTGTCCGTGCTGGTGTACGAGCGGACCGGGTCGCCGGGGCTGTCGGCCGCGGCGTACATGGCCGGGTGGCTGCCGTTCTTCCTCGGCGGGATGTTCCTGCTCTCCCTGGCCGACCGGCTGCCGCCGCGGGCGCTGATGATCGCGGGGGAGCTGGTCAGGGCGGTCACCTGCCTGCTGCTGGCCTACGCCGGGCTGCCCGTGTGGGGCATGCTGGCCCTGGTGGTGGCCACGGGATTGTTCTCGCCGGTGTTCTTCGCGGCGCGGGCGGCGATGTTGCCCGAAGTGCTGCCGGGCGACGCGTTCGTGCTGGGACGGTCGGTCCTGAACGTGGCCTCGGCCGGGGCGCAGATCGTGGGGCTGGCCGCCGGGGGCGCCTTCCTGGCCTTCGCCGGGCCGCCAGGGGCGCTGGCGGTCACGGCCGGGCTGTCGGTGGTGGCGGCGCTGGTGCTGCGGTTCGGGCTGCCGTACCGGGCGGCGCGGCAGGCCGGTGGTCAGGGGGCGGCGCGGCAGGCCGGTGAGCAGAGGGCGGCGCGGCAGGCCGGTGGTCAGGGGGCGGTGCGGCAGACCTGGCAGGTCAACCGGCGGCTGCTGGCCGACGGGCGGGTGCGCGGGCTGCTCCTGGCCGGGTGGCTGCCGTGCGTGTGCCTGGCGGGCGCGGAGGCCATGGTCGTGCCCTACCTGGGCGGGCAGGGGGAGGCCGGGGTGGTGCTCGCGGCGGCGGCGGGCGGCATGGCGGTCGGCGAGTTCGTGGTGGGGCGGTTCGCGGCGCCCGCGCTGCGGGAGCGGCTGTCGATGCCGCTGGCGGTGCTGCTGGGGGTGCCGTGGCTGGGGTTCGCCGCCTCGCCGGGGGTCGGCTGGGCGGCCGCGCTGGCGGCGATGGGGGCGGCCGGGCTGGCGTACCAGCTCGGGTTGCAGCGGCGGTTCGTGGACGCGGTGCCGGAGGAGGCGCGGGGGCAGGCGTTCGGGTTGCAGTCGGCGGGGCTCATGACCGGGCAGGCGGTGGGGGCGGCGCTGATCGGGGCGCTGGGTGAGGTGATCGCGCCGGGGCAGGCCATCGCCGTGTCGGGCGCGGCGGGGATCCTGGTCGCGCTCGCGCTGGTGCGCGTGTTGCGGCCCGCGCCCGCCCAGGTCACGGCCCAGCCTTCCCCGAAGCGGGCCTAGCCTGCCGGAGGGAGTTCGCCCGAGCCGCGGGGGATGAGCCGTACCGGGAGTTCGAGGTGCTCGGACGGGCCGCCGTCGCCGCGCAGGCGGCGGAACAGCAGCTCGGCCGAGACCCGTCCCATCCACGACGGATCCTGCGCCACCACGGTCACCCCCGGCCTGAGCAGGTCGGCCAGCTCGAAGTCGTCGAACCCGACCAGCGCCACCCGCCGCCCTTCCAGGGCCCGCAGGGTGGTCACGGTGTGGCGGCCGTTGCCGGTGAACAGCGCCGTCGGCGGATCGTCCAGGGCGAACATGCGTGCCAGGTCCTCGCGGGCGGCCTCCATCGCGGGCGGCCGCATCGACACCAGCCGCCCGTCGAAGAGCCCGCCCAGCTCCTCGCGGTAGCCGCGCAGCCGCTGCGAGGCCGTGAAGATGGCCGGGTCGTCGCCGAGGAAGGCGATCCGGCGATGGCCGTGCGTCATGAGGTGGCGGACCGCCTGCCTGGCCCCGCCCACGTTGTCGGTGAGCACCGTGTCCACGTCGATCCCCGCACCCGGCGGCCGGTCGGCGAACACCACCGGCGTGCCGGTCTCCAGCTCGGGCCGCAGGTACGTGTGGTCGTCGCCCGCGGGCACCATGATCAGCCCGTCCACCCGGCGCGCGCAGAACGTCTCGACCAGCTCCCGCTCCCTGCCGGGCTCCTCCCCGGACGAGCCGCTCAGCAGCAGGCAGCCGTGCTCGATGACCACGCCCTCCACGGCCCTGCTCAGCCCCGAGTAGAACGGATCGGCCACGTCCTCGATGACCAGCCCGATCGTGGCGGTCCTGCCTCTGCGCAGCACGCGTGCGCTCTCGTTGCGGCTGTAGCCCAGCCGGTCGATGGCCGCGCGCACCCGCTCGGCGGTGGCGGGGTGCACGCCGGGCTCGCCGTTCACGACGCGCGAGACGGTCTTGAGCGCCACGCCCGCCGCCGAGGCGACGTCCTTCATCGTCGGTCTCACGCCTGGATCATGTCTCATGCGGCAGGGGCAGACAACGTTGTCAAGGCGTTGTGCGAGAGTGGTCCTCTATGTCGTTGAGATCCGCCTTGCTCGTGACCGGGTTCGCCCTGGCCGCGCTCAACCTCCGCCCGGCCATCGCGGGCATCTCCCCCCTCCTCGACGAGATCATGAACGACGTCGGCCTCTCGCCCGCGGGCGGCGGCGCGATCACCACGGTCATGGTGGTCTGCCTGGGCGTGTTCGGGCCGGTCACGCCGCTGCTGGCGCGGCGCATCGGGCTCGACCGCACGCTGATGGCGGGCCTGCTGGTCATCGCCGCGGGCGTCGCGCTGCGCGGCCTGGACGGCGCGCCCGTCCTCTACCTCGGCTCCGCCCTGGCCGCCACGGCCATCGCCGTCATGAACGTCTCCATGCCCGGCGTCGTCAAGCAGCACTTCCCCACCCGGGTCAACCTCATGACCGGCGTCTACGTCTCCTGCGTGGTGGCCGGCGCCGCGGCAGCGTCCGCCCTGGTCATCCCGATCGAGCACGCCTCCGGCTACGGCTGGCGCGGCGTCTCCGCCCTGCTCGCCGTGCCCGCCCTACTGGCGGCGCTGCTCTGGCTCCCGCAGGCGCTGCGCAAGCAGGGGGGCGGGCAGAACGGGCCGCGGCCGTTCGGCACCGTGCTGCGCAGCCGCGTCACCTGGTACGTCACCGGCCTCATGGGCCTGCAGTCGCTGACCTTCTACGTCATGCTGGCCTGGCTGCCCACGATCTTCCTGGAGGCGGGCCTGGCCGCCGACCAGGCCGGTTACCTGCTCAGCCTGACGAACGCGGTCCAGGTCGGCACCTCGCTGGCCGTTCCCGTCCTGGCGGGCCGGCGCGCCTCGCAGGTCCCGTACGTGGTCGGGGCCGGCGTGCTGACCGTGCTCGGCTACCTCGGCATGCTGCTCGCCCCGACGACCCTGCCGTGGGTGTGGATGATCGTGCTCGGCATCGGGCAGGGGGCCTCGTTCGCCCTGGCGCTGCTGATCATCGCGCTGCGCCCGTCCGATCCCGCCGAGGTGACGGCGCTGTCGGCCGTGGCGCAGTCCGTGGGGTACGTGATCGCGGCCGTGGGGCCGCTGCTGTTCGGGTTCCTGCGGCAGGTCTCAGGCGGGTGGACGGTGCCGCTGCTGGCGGGGCTGGGGGTGCTCGCGGGGCAGATCCTGGCGGGCTGGTTCGCCGGACGCCCTGCTACGTTGGGCAGAGCCGACCCTTAGATCCTCCAGGAGTTGCAGCGTGCTGACCGAGACGCTCCAGCGGATGGCCGACGGGCGCGGCGGGGTGATCGGGGTGGAGCCCGGCCTCGTCATCGAGCCCGACGAGAGCTGGACACCGGTGCGCGAGCTGGTGCGGGAGCCGTACACGCTGCTCACGCGGCTCGTGGACGAGACGGCCGCGCGCTGGAACGCGCCGCGGCACGTCGGCGCGGCGCTGTTCTGGAAGACCTACGGCTACTGGCACACGCTGCCCATGGCGCTCGGGTGGGCGCTGGACGGGCGGGTGCCGGTCATGCGGTTGGCGGAGACGTACTTCAAGGTGTCCGGCGCGGGGGTGACGCTCGCGGCCACGCGCGTGAGCTGGGCCTCCGGCGCCGGCGCGATCCGCGAGGCGCTGGAGGAGTCGCAGCGGCCGCTGGTCGAGGCGATCAGCTCCCTGGCCAAGGTGGGCGAGCGCACGTTGTGGGGCTCCACGGCCGAGGCCATCGCCCACCCGCTGACCTCGATCGTGCCGGGCGACTACATGAAGCTGCTCAGGGAGCTAGGCCGGCCGCTCGACGGGCTCGTCGAGCCCGCCGGCGACGGCTACTTCCGCAGGACCTGCTGCCTGTGGATCGCGCTGCCCGGCGTGGAGCCCTGCGGGAGCTGCTGCGTGCTCAGGCCACGGAGCCGACCGGATCGGGGCTGAGCGCCGTCACGCCGGCGGGCTCGGGGGCGACCGGCTCGGGGCCGGTGTCCATCGGCCGCAGCTCGTCGGCGTAGCTCACCGAGACCCGGCGCATGACGCCCGTGCCGTCGATCGAGTACTGGCCCAGCCGCCACAGCGGCGGCGAGTACGCGTGGATCGACACGCTCTGCTCCACCGCGCCGGTGAGCCGGTGGATGTGGTCGGGCCCGAACGAGAACGACTGCCCCTCGGGAACCACCGTCTCCAGGTGCTCGCCGCCGATGCGCGGGTTGCACTCCTTCAGCGCGCCCTGGACCACGTGCACGGCTCCCGAGGAGGTGTCGTGGTCGTGCCAGCCCGTGTCGTCCTCGGGGCGCCAGCACAGCAGCCAGACGTCCACGTACGCGTCGCGGTAGAGCGAGGCGTAATGACGGCCGCCGTCGGCCGGGAAGTCCACCTGGTCGCGCCACTCCGCGGGGTTGGCGGCCAGCTCGTTCACCAGGTCGCGCAGCTCGCGCCGGTCGAGCACGCGCTCCGGGAGCCTGGCACAGGTGCCCCCGTCCTGGATCTGCTCAGTGTTCACGTACGAGTCTCCTTTCCGCTGATGAGGCGACGGGGGTTGACGACCTTGATGGCGTGGTCGGCGGCCGCGCCGAGGCCGGGTTCGGGTGCTCTGGCGTAGGGGGCGTCGGAGCCGTTGACGACGACGTCGATGCCGAGCTCGCGGACGATCGCGTCGATGGCGCGCGGGCCGTAGGAGGAGGTCTCCACGAAGAAGTTCGGGTCGACCAGGCCGCGCCCGCCGCCGCCCCTGGCGATCAGGCGCTCGGAGTGCAGCGGCGCCAGCCCCGCGAGCAGCGCGAAGCAGACCCGCAGGCGCGGGTGCCTGGGGCGGACGACGGCGTGGAAGTAGTGCCACGACGCGTGCATCTGCTGCACGTACGGCACCAGCGCGGGCCACCACGGCGGCGTGGCGGGCGCGTGCTCGCCGCGCGGGGACGGTGGCGTGGCGGATGCGTGCCCGCGGTGCGGGAACGGTGGCGTGCCGACCGCGGGTCCGGCCGGCCCCGGGTGCACGAACAGCGGCAGGTCGCGGCTGGTCAGCACCTCGAGCAGCTCGTCGCCGGGCGTGGCCGTGGCCGGGATCTGCAGCCCCGCGAACCCGCGGTCGAGATCCTTGGCCAGGCGGTCGGGGTCGGGCTCGCTGTGGCAGGTGGCCGCCCAGGCCCCGTACGGCTCGCCCAGCGCCAGGGCGCCGTCGTGGTAGGCGTCGATGAGCGGCCAGCACTCCTCGGGCGGCAGGAACTCGATGCCGAGCGGGCTCGACAGCGACACCAGCGCCAGCTCAAGGCCGGTGGTGTCGCGCTGCTCGTGGTCGGCGGGATCCACCTCGTACGGCGGCTCGCCGTCGAGGACGAGCGTCCAGCCGTCGAGGTACGGAGGGGTGTCGCGGGCGCGCAGGGCATCGACGAACGCACTCGTCCACAGGTGCTGATGCACGTCGATGCTCATCGGCGGGCGCCTCCTTCCGCTATTTCCTACTCACAATACATGTAAACGCTCTGTACTGCGACGTCCATACCGTGAACCGTTTCAGTGATACGGTTCAGTGAACCGCTTCACTTAGCGCTTGTCAACGGGCGGGGACCCCCGGAGGGCCGCCACGAGCTCGGCGAGCGCCGGCTGGGCGGCGGCCGAGGCGCAGGGACCGAGGCGCAGGGACCGAGGCGCAGGGACCGACGGCCACGAGGGAGGCCGCCGGCGCCGACGTCCCGCCCGGGGTGAGGGCGAGCGGGGGTAGTTCCTTGCGGGCGTCGATCGCGTACCCGCCGCCCGTGCCGCGGATGCCGGTAATCGGCACGCCGGCGGCCCGGAGCGCGCCAGCTGACGCTCGACCGTCCTGGAGCGCGGCCAGCTGACGCTCGACCGTCCTGGTGCTCACGCCGGTCCGCTCGGTCGGCGAGCGCGCTGTGAGCTTTGCGCGGCGCGGTGGCCCGCAGCTCCTCGATCAGCCGGCGCCGGCGTTCGACCCGGGGTACGACGGGGTGCGGGCTGGTAAGCACGGATTTACGGGATGACGGCAAACCTGACAAATCGATGACAGGGAATCTGCTTCTGTCGGCGTCACGCAATAGGCTTGCGGAATGCCTCGCAAGAGAGCGACCATCCGTGAGGTGGCCCAGGCCACAGGCCTGTCACCGGCGGCCGTCTCCTACGCGCTCCGCGGCCTGCAGGTGTCGGAGGAGACCATGGAGCGGGTGCGCGCCGCCGCCGCCGAGCTCGGCTACGAGGCCGATCCCATCGCCAGGGCTCTGGCCAGCGGGCGCACCGGCATGATCGGCCTGCTGTGCGGCTCGCTGGAGGATCTCTGGCAGCAGTCCCTGGCGGTCGGCATCAGCAGAGGGCTGCGGGAGAAGGACCGCTACGCCCTCATCCTCGACGCGTTCGGCGATCCTGCCAGGGAGCGGGCCCTGGCCCAGCAGCTCCGCGACCAGCGCGTCGACGGCATGATCGTGCAGCCGATCGACCCGGCCGCCGAGTTCTGGCCCGAGCTGTGCGAGTCGCTGCCGGTGGTGGCGATCGGCGACTCGATCTCCGGCACGGCCGGCGAGGTCGTCTTCGACAACCGCAGCGGGGTGACGCTCGCCCTCGAGCACCTGCGCGCGCTCGGCCACCGCCGCGTCGCTGTGCTCACCTCGACCCAGGCCAGCACGCCCGACCGGCCCGCCGACGTGTACGTCACGGCCGAGGCCGACCGGCTGGGGCTGGACATCGAGGTCGCCACCGCCCCCCACGGGCTGGCGGGGGCCACCGCGGCCGCCCACGAGCTGCTCAGCGGCGAGAAGCCGAGCGCCGTGTTCTGCTTCGCCGACTCGATCGCCTACGGCGTGTACGCGGCGGCGCAGGAGCTGGGGTTGTCGATCCCGGGTGACGTGTCCGTCATGGGCTACGACGATCATCCGATGTCGGGGCTGCTGTCGCCGGGGCTCACGACCGTCGACTGGGACATCGCCGGGATCGTGCGGGCGGCGGTGCGGCTCATCTCGGCGGCGGCCGACGGCGGGGCCCGACGGCGGCGCGTCATGCAGAAACCCACGCTCAGGGAGCGCGGGTCGGTGGCGCGCGTGCCCTGAGGTCGCGCTGGTGGCGCGGGTGCCCTGAGGTGGTGCCGATCGCTCGGATGCCTTGCGGTCGCGCTGGTGGCAGGGGTGCCCTGAGGTGGCGCCGGTCGGCCGGGTGCCTTGAGGTCGTGCCGGTCGTTCGGGTGCCTTGAGGCCGCGCGTCCTGAGGCGCCTAGCCCGGTGACAGCGCGCTGCGGGAGCCCTCCAGGTCCGCCGTGAGGGGGCGGTCGGGGCCCGGTGCGCGCAGGGCGCGGGTGGCGGCGGTGCGCTCGCAGGCCAGGACGAGCTCCAGAGGCTCCACGCAGGACAGGGCGTGACGGGCGGCCTGGGTGGCGAACCCCGCGTGGTCCTCCACGCCGCGCGAGATCACCGCCGTGCCCGTGGTCACCGGGCCGGCCAGGTGGCGCAGGGTGGCCAGGGCGTCCTGGGCCACGTACTCGAGGATCAGCGCGCCCGAGGCGCCCGGCCGGTCGGCGAGGAACGGCAGGCGGCCGGTGTAGGCCGGGTCCATGAGCGTGCCCAGGCGGGACGTGCTGAGCTGGGCCGTCTGCACGAGCGCGGCCCGCAGCGCGTCGAGCGCCAGGGCCACGGGGGCCGAGTGGAAGTTGCCGTTGTGCCAGGCGAGGGAGGCGGCGAAGAGGGGGTTCTCGGTGGCCGCGTTGAGGTCGGTCTCGATCGTGGTGACGGCCCGGCCGAGCGTGTCGAGGGCGGCGCCGTGCACCTGGGCGAAGGCGCGGAAGCCGTACGGGTCCTGGACGCGGGTGGTGGGCTCGGGGGCGAGCAGGCCGCGCAGCCGGGCGGCCACGACGGCCTGGCCCGGTTGCGGGCGGGCCTCCTGCACGACGGCGGCCAGCGGCTCGGGCGAGGCGTCCACGGCGGTGAACGACATCACGGCCACGTCCATGGCCGCGTCGAGGAGGTGGCCCAGGCGGTGACAGGCGAGGGCGGCGTCGGCGAGGGTGGCGGCGCCCGAGCTGATGAACGGCAGCGCGTCATCCGAGGTGAGGGGGTGGCGGGGGCCGCGTTGGGATGGGGTGGGAGCGTGCGCGCGCGACGCCGGAGGGTCGTGGTGCCAGGGCAGCTCGCCCAGGAGGCACAGGGCGGTGGTGGCGAGGGCCGTCAGGTCGCCGGTGCCGATGGCGCCGTACGTGTGCAGGGGCGGGGTGTAGCCGTGGTTGATCGCGCGGGCCAGCGCGAGGCAGACGGCCGGGTCCACGCCGGAGCCGCCCGCCAGGATCTGGTTGAGCCGGACCACCAGCATGGCCCTGGCCCGGGCGGGCGGGATGGGCGGCCCGGCGGCCACCGTGTGGCTGCGCAGGAGGTCGAGGCCCGCGCCCGCCACCACGACGTCGCGGTTGGCGCCCACGCCGGTGCTCCTGCCGTACACGGGGCTGGTCAGCTCCTGGGCGGTGACCCACGCGGCCCGGGCACGATCGAGGGAGGCGATCGTGACCCGGGCCCCGCCGTACGCGACCTCGTGGACCTGCGCGCAGGTCAGGCCGGCACCGTCGAGCTCCATGGGGGAGGGTCAGTCCTTGTCGGGGATGAACAGGCCGAGCAGCCAGCTCACCAAGCTGACGATGACCGCGCCCCAGAACGCCGCCGGGTAGAAGTTGTCGACGTGGAAGGGGATGTCGAACTCGCCCGCGATCCAGCTCGTCAGGTAGAGCATGGCGGCGTTGATCACGAGGAGGAACAGGCCCAGGGTCAGCACGATGACGGCGCAGCCGAGCGCCTTCACGATGGGCTTGACGATGGCGTTGATGACGCCGAAGATCAGCGCCACGAGCAGCAGGACGCCCCAGTATCTGGCCGAGTTGGTGGGAGCGTCGACGTCGATGCCGTCGATGAACTGGATGGCCACCCACAGCGCCACCGCGGCGGCGAGGGTTCTGATGATGAATCTCACGCTGGTTGATCCTCCCACTTGAGATCGGCACTCGATAGAGGGCGTAGTCACAACGATGCCCGACCGTCACTGTCCGTAGTCCCGGTTATCGTCGCTCCAACGGGGGAACAGGCGTGCAGGGGAGGGAGCGAAATGGACGCGAACGGGCTCGAGTCGCTGCCGGCCAACGAGTTGCACGAGCGAGCGGTGCGGTACGCCGTACGCCATGGGGACCTGGGGTTCCTGTGGGAGCTGCTGAAGGTGATCCCGGCCGCCGAGGCCGCCAGCGGTCACGCCAACGAGACCGCCAACGACCTCAGCAAGGTCTCCGCGCTGCTCAGCGACGCCATCGCGGCGGGCGAGGGCAAGCTGGGCGATGCGCTGCGGCCGGTTTACATCGACTACCTGCGCAAGCATCCCGACGCCTAGCCGGCCTACCGGCGCCTGGCCGGCGCGGGCCGCCGCCCCCGGCGTGCCCCGTCGGCCGGACGCCTCGCAAGGGCGCGGCCCGCTCAGGTGACGGGCGTGACCGGCCAGGCGAAGGATGCCCCGAGGCAGGCGGAAGGCGTGGCCGAACCCCGCGGAAGGCCGGACCAAGCGAAAGGCCGGGCCGGACGGGGTTGCGCCGGACCAGGCGAAGGGCCGGGCCGGACGGGGTTGCGCCGGATCAGGCGAAGGGCCGGGCCGGACGGGCCGCGCCGGGCGGGGCCGGCGAGGGTGTGCCGGGCCAGGCGGAGGGCCGGGCCGGAGCGAGGTGGGTCAGCCTGCGAGGCGGGCCTGCGTGCCGCTGTGGTCGAGGAAACCGGGCGTGGTGAGCTCCTGGCCGTCCCTGGTGATGATCATCGTCTCGTACGGCCCCGACCGCGCGAGGTCGGCGGCGAAGCGGCGGCCCCGGACGGGCCCCATGGCGTAGACGGCGGTGGCGTAGCCGTCGGCCATGCCGAGGTCCGGGCCGATCACGGTGACCGAGCCGAGCCCGTCGGCGGCCTGCCCCGAGTGCGGATCGACGACGGACGAGCCGCCCGAGGTGGCGACGCCCAGGTCGTGGGCGAAGACGACCTTGCGTACGGTGTCGGTGCGTGGGTCGCGGATGCCGATGCGCCAGCGCCTGCCCGGCGCGGAGGAGCCGCGCACCCTGATGTCGTTGCCCGCGGTGATGCGGTGATCGCCGGCGCCGGCGTTGGACAGGGCCCGCGACAGGCGCTCCAGCGCCCAGCCCTTGATGTAGCCCGACGGGTCGATCACGCCGCCGATGCGGGGCTCGTACCAGCCGCCGGTGGCCTCGCTGAGCTCCTCGCAGCGGTGCAGGACCTCGATGAGCTCGGGAACCTGCCTGATCGTCCCGCCGCGGTTGAGGCGGGCGATCTGGCTGTCGGGCCTGGCCGGGTCGAAGGTGTCCTCCACCCACCTCAGCCAGGCGAACGCGTCATCGAGCAGGGGGGTCAGCTCACGAGCAGGGAGCGCCGTGCGGATGTCCACGCTGACGGGCGTGCCCATGATCATCTCGACACGGGCGCTTCCTGGGAACGTCGTCGCGGACTGGGCGATCTGAGAAGTCGTCACCTTGCCTCCTTGTCCTGGGACCCACGCTGCCAGGTGGGGCGTATGGTGAGCCTAAACCCTTTGTCCTGATTTGAAATGAATCTGTGACTTGGGGATGGCAAGGCGTGACAGCGCGCCCCCCACGTACCGCTTGAACCGCCGCGGCCCCGCCACGACCACCTCGCGCTCGGCGATGTCGGGGATCTCGCGGCTCAGGCCGGAGGCGCTGACGCGCTCCTTGACCCGCGGGTCGTGCTCGTCGCCCACCACGAGGATGAGGCTGTAGCGCCGCTCCAGGTCGCGCAGCTCGTCGGTGGCGCGATCCGCTCGGTAGACGGCCACGGTGTCCGTCGCGCCGGCCAGGCGCTCGCGCAGCGAGTCCGGGTCGAGCCCGGTCGCGATCAGCAGGGCCGGCCTGGTCCCGTGGGGAACCCGGTGGCTCCGGACGGCCATCACCGCCGCCATGGCGTAGAGCAGCAGCGAGCCCACCCGGCTCAGGCTGGTCACGTGGGCCGTGGAGCTGAACTGGTGCGCCACCAGCAGCGCGCCCGCGAGGTAACCGCCGAGCCGCAGGCGCTGCCTGGCCTCCTCGGTGCGCAGGTAGTCGGCGGCCTTGACGCTGAGGAAGCCGAGCGCCACGAGCAGCGCCGCCGCCGCCAGGGCGGCCGGGGACCAGGGGTAACCGAAACCAGGCCCGATCGCGCCGAACTCGGCCACCGCGACCCCGCTCCAGAAGAGGATCGGGCCCTGACGAACATTCACCTCGCTAGCCATGACTTCACGATCCTGAACGAACATGAAAGGTTCCTGAGTAGGGTCTGAAACATGGCTAACGTACGTGTCGAGCGGACTGAAGAAGGCGGATTCCGGGCAACCAACGCCCGCGGCGCCGAGGTGCTCATCGGGAGCGGCGACGAGGACGGGGTGTTCACCCCCGTCGAGTTGCTGCTGGCGGCGGTGGGCGGGTGCAACATCGTGACCGTCGAGCCGCTCACCGCCAAGCGCGGGCATCGGCTGGTGCGGCTGGCGATGACGGTGCAGGCGGAGAAGGTCGAGCAGAACAAGCTCGGCCCGGTGACGATCACGTACGACGTGGAGTTGCCCTCCGAGGAGGCCGACGAGGTGTTCAGGGCGGTGGCGGGCCGCGTGCACGAGAAGTACTGCACGGTGAGCCGGTCGCTGGAGGAAGGCACTGAGGTGCGGTTGGAGCTTCCGTAGGCGGATAAGACAGATATTCGACCCCGTTATGACGCGAGCGTTGCATTCGTCTCGGTAGCGTTGTAGCAGGTCAGGAGCTCTGCGACTGGCCGAAGGACCTTCACCGATGCGGACGCGGAGGGGGACCGCGGTTCGCAAGTGCGGGACCGCCGGCGCTTTTGGGGGAAAGCGCCGGCCTGGACCGCCAGTGATCGGGCCGGGCAGCTTTGGGGGAACTGCCCGGCCCGATCCATGCGTATCCTCCGGTTACGTGAAGAAAGTTCTCATCGACTGTGACCCCGGCATCGACGACGCCCTCGCCCTGGCCCTGGCGGCCGGATCCGCCGACTCCCTCGACCTCGTCGGCGTCACCACGGTCGGCGGCAACGTCGATCTGGAGCTGACCACGGCGAACGCGCTGGCGCTGCGCGAGTTCCTGCAGCTCGGCGACGTGCCCGTGACGCCGGGCAGCGCGGGCGCGCTGCTGCGCCGCACGGTCAGGGCCACCGCCGTGCACGGCACCACCGGGCTCGGTGACGTGGTGCTGCCCATGCCGGCGCGGGGTCCGTCCGAGGGGCACGCGGTCGACTTCATCGTGGAGACGCTCAAGGCCGCGCCCGGCGAGATCACGCTGGTGGCCGTGGGCCCGCTGTCGAACATCGCCCTCGCCGTACGCCGCGAGCCGCGCGTCGTGGAGTGGGCCCGCGACCTGGTCATCATGGGCGGCTCCTACACCCGCGGCAACCACAACCCGGCGGCCGAGTTCAACATGCTGGCCGACCCCGAGGCGGCGGCGATCGTGTTCGAGGCCGGGTGGACGGTCACGATGCTCGGGCTCGACGTGACGCTGAAGGCCGTGGTCAACTCCGGGGTGCTGGACCGGATGCGGCCGCTCGGCCGGCTGGCCGACCTGCTGGTGCCGGCCGCGCAGTTCTACGGGGTGGTGACGGCGGAGGGCGGCCCGGCCATCCACGACGCGTGCGCGGTGGCGTACGTGCTCGACCCGGCGCTGTTCACCTGCGTGCCGGCCGTGGTGAACGTGGAGACCGCCGGGGAGTTCACCCGGGGCATGACCGTGACCGACTTCAAGGTGACGGACCGGGAGGCGAACGCGCTGGTGGCGACCTCCGTGGACGTGCCCGCGTTCTGGGACCTGGTGATCGGGGCGTACGAGAAGCTGGCCACCCGGCTGGGGTGACCCGGCGCGACCACTGCCCGGCGGCTGATAGAGTTTCTCTTGTTGCGCCGCTAGCTCAGTTGGTCAGAGCAGCTGACTCTTAATCAGCGGGTCCGGGGTTCGAGTCCCTGGCGGCGCACCACCACTGACAAGGGCACCGTCCGGCGACGGTGCCCTTCGTCTTTCCCGCTCAGGCGAGCCGCTCGTCCACGCCGACGGCCCCGACCCCGCTGGTGAAGATGCCGCCGCAGTAACCCTGCGACTCGCCGTAGCCGCCCGGCGGGAGCGTCACCCACTCTCCCACCACGTCCGGCGCCCGGCCGCAGACCACCACGGCCCGGAAGATCCAGGTCTGGCCCGTGGGGTTGCTGCAGGCGGCGATGCCGAGGTCGTTGTCGTTGGCGTGCACGTAGGTGTCGCACCGCAGCACCGTGGCCGCCGCCGACGCCGAGGTCGGCATCCCCGCCGACATGAGCGCGAAGGCTGCCCCGGTCGCCGCGGCCGCGATGTGTGATCTTGCGATCATTGCCCCTCCCGAAGTCACTGTGCGTGGTCGAGCGTACGCAACAAGTGGCGACGGGAAAAGCGGATTACGACTCCTGGAGCCGGCGGATCATCGCCTGCTTGGCCACGGCGAACTCCTCGTCCGTCAGCACCCCCGAGCGGTGCAGCTGGCCCAGCTCGGCCAGGCGGCGCAGGACCGCGTCATGCACGTCGTCGGCGACCGGCGGGGGCGCGGCGGGCAGCTCGGGCTGCTCGCGCGGCAGGCGGGCCAGCACGGCCGCGGCGACAAGGGCCGTCGCGCCGCCGAAGCGCTGGACACCCCAGGACACGCAGCGCAGGTCCTTCTGCGGCGGCCTGGCGCTCGGCGCCTCGCCCTTGATGCGGAAGCGCAGCGTGCCGTACCCCATGCCGGACTGCGGCTTCCACTCCACGCCGGAGACGTCGGACAGCGGGAACTCCTGCGGGCCCGCCTTCTCCTTCTCCGAGCTGGCCCATCCGGTCCACTCCAGCCGTACGCGCTCGCCGTCGAAGAGCGCCGCGCCGTCGCCTGCCGTGGCCGAGATCGGCACGTCGGGGACGGGCAGGAGGTAGCCGTCGCAGGGGCCGCCCGGCGTCTGGTAGACGGCCATGGTGTCGCGGATCTCGTCGGCGAAGTACTCGGCCGCGCCCGCGCGGGCCTTCGGCACGGCCAGCCGGTAGGGGTCGGCGGGCGGGCCCAGCGCCCCGGCCGCCACGTCGAACAGCGCGTCGGCCCCCTTGCGCAGCCGCAGGCGGAGGTGCCCGCCCTTGCGCGCGGGCTCGAAGGCCACGCCGGCGATCGCCTCCAGCGGCACCCGCACCTCGCCGAGGGTGCGGCGCAGCTCGTCGATGTCCTTGTCGCTACCGGGGACGATCCGCAGCATTTCCCCATTGAACGTCCATGACCCGTCTGGGACAGCGATCTCGGCCATATTCTCAGCCTAGGACACGCTCGCGGCACCACCCATGCGAAGGAGCGGGATGCAGATCTTCACGAGCTGGCCGTCCTGGGCGCACGCGGAAGGCCCGCTGAGCCGGGCGCTCCCGGCGTCCACCGTCGCCTCCCTGCGCGACGCGGTCGCCTTCGCCCGGCGCATGCACGGGTCGCAGCAGCGGCCGACCGGGCGGCCGTACGTCGAGCACCTGCTGGAGGCGCTGGAGGTGGCGGTGACCGGCGCGGGGCTGAGCGACAGGGAGGTGCTGGTGGCCACCGTGCTGCACGACGTGCTGGAGGACACGTCGTGCACCGAGGGCGAGGTCGCGCGGCGCTTCGGGCCCGAGGTGGCGGCGCTCGTGCGGTGGGTGACCAAGCCCGGCGGCGGCTCGAAGGCCGACTACCTGGCCTCGCTGGTCAAGGCGCCGCCGCGGGCCGTGCTGGTGAAGCTGTCGGATCGGGTCAGCAACGTGCAGGAGCTGCACCGGATGGCGTGGCGGTTCCAGCGGCGCTACTACCTGGAGACCGTGGCGTACATCATGCCGCTGGCCGGGGCGCACCCGTGGTTCGCGCAGTGGTTCGGCGAGTGGCGGGGGCGGTGGCGGCGCGTCGAGCGCTGGCCGGCTTCATGAGCCGCTAGCCGCCGATCCTGGCCGTGCGGTTGCGCACGCCCTCGAAGTGCGCGTGCACGGCGGCCACGGCGGCGTCGCTGTCGCCCTTGAGCACGGCGGTGTAGATGTCGCGGTGCCGCCTGGCCACGTCGGCGGGCGGCTCGTCGGGAGCGCCCAGCGCGTCGCGGAGCTGGTAGTAGACGTCCCAGAACGCGCCCAGGAGCCGGCTCACCAGGGGGTTGCCCAGCGGGCGGTAGAGGACGTCGTGGAAGAGGCGGTCGGTCTCGGGGGAGACCAGCCCGGCCTGCGCCTCGCTCTCCATCCGGGCCATGACCTCGGCGACCGGCGTCAGGTCCACCTCGGGGCCCAGCTCGATCAGGCGCTGGACGAGGCCGGTCTCCAGGATCTCGCGGATCTCGACCAGGTGGGCGAGGTGGTTCGCGCCGTTCTGGAGGGTGATGCGGCTGTGGAAGGTCAGCTCGTCCACCAGCCCGGCCAGGGACATGCGGCCGACGAACATGCCGAAGCCGTGGCGGATGTCCACGATGCCCACCGCCTGCAGGGCCTTCAGCGCCTCCCGGATCGAGTTGCGGCTGACCTGGAGCTCCTCCATGAGCTCCGACTCGGTGGGGAGGGGGTCGCCCGCCACCAGCCCGCGTCTGACGATGAGGTCCTTGACGCCCTCCTGGGCCTCGACGGCGCGGCTCGGGCGCGCCGGACGCGGGACTGTGGTCATGAAGAATCCTTTCATCACAGGTAACAATCCGGAAATCTTCCGTTGACCTCAAGCCGTGGTGGCAATTAGCGTCCACCTTACGCACATCGTAGGACATGGGATGTCCCACGTCCTATCATCTTCAGGAGGCAACCGTGAGCTCTGAGTTCAGTCGCCGCGACTTCCTGCGTTACAGCGGGGCGACCGGTGCGGCGGCGTTCATCGCGGCCACGCTCTCCGCTTGCTCCGGAGGCCCGGCCTCGACCGGCTCGGTCGGCGCCGGATCCAACAAGGACCTCATCACCGCCGTCATCGGGTACGGCAACGACCAGAGCTGGGACCCGACGCAGACCGCCTCGGCCTTCGCCATGGCCGGCATCAACCACGTCTACGAGGGCCTGCTGGACACCGACCCCATCACCCGCGAGCCCTATCCCGCGCTCGCCACCGCGCTGCCCGCCGACCCGGACGCGACCACGTGGAAGTTCACGCTCAGGGACGGCGCCAAGTGGCACGACGGGCAGCCCGTCACGGCCGACGACGTGGTCTTCACCTTCGAGCGGATCCTCGGCCCCGACAACGTGCTGGCCGGCAACTTCTTCAAGTCCTGGCTGCGGGAGGTGAGGAAGGTGGACGACAGGAACGTGGAGCTGGTGCTGAAGTTCCCGTTCCCGGACGCGGCGCCCCGCCTGACGATCGCCAAGATCATGCCGAAGCACGTCTTCAGCCAGGCCGGCGCGTGGGACCAGGCCAAGGGCGGCAAGGCCGTCGGCTCGGGGCCGTACCGGCTGACCGCGCACAACCCCAAGTCCAACACCTCGTTCGAGGCGTTCGACGGCTACAACGGGCCGCGCCCCGCCACCGTCAAGAAGATGAACTGGCTGACGATCGTGGACGCCGCCGCCCGCGTGGCCAAGATCTCCGGCGGGTCCGCCGAGGCGCAGATCGCCGACAACATCCCGTACGCCAACGTCGAGCAGCTCAAGCAGCAGGGGCTGACGGTCGAGGGCGGCAAGGGCATGAACCACATGTTCCTGATGTTCAACACGGCCACCAAGCCGTTCGACGACGTACGGGTGCGCCAGGCCCTGCACTACGCCATCGACAAGCGGAAGATGATCGACGTGGCGCTCAAGGGCCACGGCACGGCCTCCAGCTCCTTCCTCAACGAGGGCCACCCCGACCACCAGCGGGCCTCCGTCGTCTACGACCACGACCCGGAGAAGGCCAAGGCGCTGCTGAAGGAGGCCGGCGTCAGCAACCTGACGATCAACCTCATGGCCGTCAACGTGAGCTGGATCGCCGACTGCCTGCCCACCATCGCCTCCTCCTGGGAGGCCGTCGGCATCAAGACGACGCTGGAGCCGCAGGACACGGCCGCCCTGTTCACGAAGATGGACCAGTTCCAGGAGTACCAGGTCGTCGCGGCGGCCTCGAACCCCAACCAGTTCGGCATGGACGCCGACCTGATCCTGCACTACAACTACGTGCCCGGCGGCCTGTGGATGAAGTACGCCCACTGGGACGGCACCGAGGACGCCGAGAAGTTGTTCGCGATGATGGACGAGGCCGCCAAGGAGACGGACAAGGCCAAGCGCACGGAGCTTATCCACAAATATCTGGACTTCGTGGCCGAGCAGGCCATCCTCTACCCGGTCGTGCACAACGAGCTGATGACCGCCTGGGACCCGAAGAAGCTGTCCGGCATCCGCGCCCAGCCGTACCCGGGCATCAACCTGCTGCAGGCCAAGAGGACATGACGCTCGTCGCCCGGATGCTGCTGCGGCGGCTCCTCATCCTGATCCCGCTGGTGCTCGGCGTGATCGCGTTCGTGTTCATCGTCATGCGCTTCTCCGGCGTCAAACCGGAGTACGCCTACTTCCAGGGCGCGAACCCGACCCCCGAGCAGATCCACCAGTTCCAGCTCGAGAACGGCCTGCTGGACCCGCTGCCCGTCCGGTACGTGCGCTTCGTCGCGGACCTGGCGCAGGGCGACCTGGGCACCAGCGTGCTGACCAAGAAGCCGGTCCTCGAGTCCGTGACGACCGCGCTGCCGCTGACGTTGCAGCTCACCTTCCTCGGCCTGGCCGTGGCGGTGGTGCTGTCGCTGGTGTTCGGCGTGACGGCGGCGCTGTTCCGCGACCGGTGGCCCGACCAGGTGATCCGCATGGTGTCGCTGATCGGGGTGGCGGCTCCGGCGTTCTGGCTGGCGCTGCTGATGATCCAGTGGCTGGCCGTCGGCGAGGGGCTCTTCCCGACCGGCGGCTACATCAACCCGGCCGACTCGCTCGCCGGCTGGCTGCAGTCGATGACGCTGCCCGCCCTGTCGCTGTCGCTGCCGATCGCCGCCCAGCTCACCCGGATCATCCGTACGTCGATGGTGGAGGAGCTGGACCGCGACTACGTGCGCACCGCGATCGGCAGCGGCCTGCCCATGATCGTGGTCGTCGGCCGGAACGTGCTGCGCAACGCCCTGATCAACCCGCTCACGGTGCTCGGGCTGCGCATCGGCTACCTGATCGGCGGCACGGTCGTGATCGAGACGATCTACGGGTTGCCCGGCATGGGCCAGCTCATGATCAACGCCGTGCGCGACGGCGACCCGGCCGTCGTCCAGGGCGTGGTGCTGACCATCGCGATCGGCTTCATGGTCGTCAACCTGGTCGTCGACATCCTGTACCTGCTGGTCAACCCCCGCCTCAGGAGTGCCACATGAGACGTGGACTGACAGAGCGCCTCGCACGGCCCGGCCTCGCCTTCCGCCGGTTGAAGCCGCTGTCGTGGGTCTCGGTCGGCATCATCGCGGTGGTCGTGCTGGCCGCGGTGCTGGCGCCGTGGATCGCGCCGCACTCGCCGTACTTCCAGGAGGCGGCGGGCGGAGGCCCGTCGGCCCAGCACTGGATGGGGCTCGACAGCGCCAACCGCGACATCCTGTCCAGGCTGCTGTACGGCGCCCGCTGGTCGTTGATCATCGGCCTCGGCGCGACCGGGCTGGCCCTGGTCGCCGGGGCGGTCATCGGCGCCGTCGCGGCCACCTCGCGCAGGGCCGTGGACGAGACCCTGATGCGCGTGCTCGACGTGATCATGGCCTTCCCCGGCATCGCGCTGGCCGCGGTGCTCGTGGCCGTGTTCGGCGGCAGCATCCCCGTGCTGGTCATGGCCATGGCGTTCCTCTACATGCCGTCCGTGGCCCGCGTCGTGCGGGCCAACGTGATCGCGCAGTACGGCGAGGACTACGTGGCGGCCGAGCGCATCATCGGCGCCCGCACGCCGCACATCGTGGTCAAGCACGTCGCGATCAACTGCGCCGCGCCCGTGCTGGTGTTCTGCACGGTGATGGTGGCCGACGCGATCGTGTTCGAGGCGTCGCTGTCGTTCATCGGCGCCGGCGTGCGCCCGCCGAACCCGTCCTGGGGCAGCGTCATCGCCGACGGCAAGAACCTGGTGCTGCTCGGCGGCTGGTGGGCCACGGTCTTCCCCGGCCTGCTCATCCTCATCACCGTGCTGGCGCTCAACATCCTGGCCGAGGGCATCTCCGACGCCTGGGCCGCCCCGGCGGCACGCAAGGCGCAGGTGCGCAAGGACGACGACGCGTTCGAGCAGGCCCGGCCCGGCTCCGGCGAGATCGTCGAGCTGCCGGGGCTGGAGGAGGCCGCGCGCAGGCTGGCCGAGCGGGCCCGCCCGCTGCCGCAGGGCCCGCCGATCCTCGCCGTGGAGCGGCTGCGGATCGGCTTCGCCGAGGGCGTCGACATCGTGGACGGCATCGGCTTCGAGGTACGCCCCGGCGAGGTGCTCGGCCTGGTCGGCGAGTCCGGCTGCGGCAAGTCGCTGACCGCGCTGACCATCATGGGCCTGCAGCCCCGCGACGCCCGCGTCAGCGGCCACGTCCGCTTCGACCAGCGGGAGCTGCTCGCCGAGCCCAGGCGCGCCCGCCGCCGCCTGCTCGGCCACGAGATGGCGATGATCTACCAGGACGCCCTCTCCTCGCTGAACCCGGCCATGACCATCAAGGCCCAGCTCAAGCAGCTCACCCGGCGAGGCGGCCGGCGCACCCCCGCCGAGCTGCTCGAACTCGTCGGGCTCGACGCCCGCCGCACCCTGTCGGCCTACCCGCACGAGCTGTCGGGCGGGCAGCGGCAGCGCGTGCTGATCGCCATGGCGCTCTCGCGCGACCCCAAGCTGATCGTCGCCGACGAGCCCACCACCGCGCTCGACGTGACCGTGCAGGCGCAGGTCATCGAGCTGCTGCTGAAGCTGCGCGAGGAGCTCGGGTTCGCGCTCATCCTCGTCTCGCACGACCTGGCGCTGGTGGCCGACGTGACCGACCGCGTGGTCGTCATGTACGGCGGCCAGATCGTCGAGACCGGCGTCACCGCGTCCCTGGTCGGCAAGCCCGCCCACCACTACGCCCGCGGCCTGCTCGGCTCGGTGCTGTCGCTGGAGGCGGGTGCCGAACGGCTCACGCAGATCCGCGGCGTGGTGCCGGCACCGGCCGACTTCCCGCCCGGCTGCCGCTTCGCCGACCGGTGCCCGATGGCCACGGACGTGTGCCGTACCGAGAAACCGGTGCTGGAAGGGGACGCCACGCACCAGGTGGCCTGCCACCACCCGGCGCAGACGCTGGTGAGGAGCGAGCAGCATGCTTGAGCTGAAGGACGTGCACGTCGTGCACAAGGCCCGCTCGGGCGGCCTGCTCGGGCGCGACCGCGTGTACGCGCTGACCGCCGCCAACCTCGTCGTGAACCCCGGCGAGACGGTCGGCGTGGTGGGGGAGTCGGGATGCGGCAAGTCCACGCTGGCCAAGGTGCTGGTCGGGTTGCAGAAGCCGACCGCGGGCACCGTGACCTTCCGCGGCCGGGACCTGTGGGGGATGAAGGAGTCCGAGCGGCGCGAGCTGGTCGGATCGAGCGTGGGAATGATCTTCCAGGACCCGTCCACGGCGCTCAACCGGCGGCTGCCGATCAGGCAGGTGCTGCGCGACCCGCTCAACGTGCACGGCCGCGGCACCCCCGCCCAGCGCGACGCCCGCGTACGGGAACTGCTCGACCTGGTCGGGCTGCCCGCCGGCGCGGCCGACGCGCTGCCCGGCCAGCTCTCCGGCGGCCAGCGGCAGCGCGTGGCCGTGGCCAGGGCCCTGGCGCTCGAACCCGACCTCGTCGTGGCCGACGAGCCGACCAGCGCGCTCGACGTGTCGGTGCGGGCGCAGATACTCAACCTGCTGCTGGACCTCAAGGAGCGGCTCGGGCTGGCGCTGGTCTTCGTCTCGCACGACATCCAGACGGTCCGCAGGATGAGCGACCGCGTGGTCACCATGTATCTGGGCAGGATCGTGGAGCGGACGCCGGCGCAGTCGGTGCCGCTGGGCGCGCGGCATCCGTACACCAGGGCGCTGTTCTCCGCCACGCCCGGGCTGATCTCGCCGATCAACCCGATCCCGCTGGTAGGCGTCGTGCCGTCGGCCACCAGGCCGCCGAGCGGCTGCCCGTTCCGCACGCGGTGCTGGCGCGCGGACGACGTCTGCGCCGCCGAGATGCCCGAGGCGACGGTCGAGGGCGACCACCTGTTCCATTGCCACCATCCGGTGGCGGCCGGGGCGACCGACATCGAACTGATCCAGGAGCGAGTATGACGATTCCCCATGTCGCCGAGGCCGCGACGCCTTCTCACGTCGCCGAGCCCGCGACGCCTTCTCACGTCGCCGAGCCCGCGACGCTGTCCGGTGTGATCCCGCCGGTGTGCACCCCCATGACCCCCGAGTACGAGGTGGACACCGTCTCACTGGTGCGGCTGGTGGACCACCTGATCGACGGCGGGGTGGACGCGCTGTTCGTGCTGGGCTCCTCGTCGGAGGTGGCCTACCTGACGGACGCGCAGCGACGCACGGTGCTGGACACCGTGGCCGGACACGTGGGCGGCCAGGTGCCGGTGCTGGCCGGGGTGATCGACATGACCACGCCGCGGGTGCTCGAACACGCGCGCGTCGCCGCCGAGGCCGGGGCGTCCGGGCTGGTGGCGACCGCGCCGTTCTACACGCGCACGCATCCCGAGGAGATCCGCACCCATTTCCGGACGATCGCCCAGCGGTCCGGGCTGCCCGTCTACGCCTACGACCTGCCGGTGTCCGTGCACACCAAGCTGAGCGCCGGGCTGGTGCTGGAGCTGGCCGCCGAAGGCGTGCTGGCCGGGCTGAAGGACTCCAGCGGCGACGACGGCGGCCTGCGCGCGGTCGTCATGGGCCGCGAGGCGCCGTTCAGCGTGCTCACCGGGTCGGAGGTGACCGTCGACTCCGCCCTGTGGATGGGCGCCGACGGCGTGGTGCCCGGGCTGGGCAACGTGGACCCGCAGGGGTACGTCGAGCTGTACCGGTGCGCCTCCCAGGGCGACTGGGAGGCGGCCAGGGCCGAGCAGGAACGCCTGGTCAGGCTGTTCGAGATCGTCCACGTCGGTGGCGACCGCATGGGCGGCAGCTCGTCGGGCCTCGGGGCGTTCAAGGCCGCGCTGCACCTGCGCGGCGTCATCGACTGCCCGATCACCGCGCTGCCGCAGATCCCGCTGAACGAGGACGAGGTCGGCCGGATCGGCAAACTCCTGGCCGGCGCCGGGCTCCTCTAGGCAGGCCTGCCTGAGCGGGCCTCCTCTGAGCGGGGCTGCTCTAGACAGGGCTCCGCTGCGCGGGGCTCGTCAACTGGGCCACGTCCGCGGCGCCGTCCTCGATCAGCTTCGAGGCCAGGTCCGACAGCGCCCGTCCGACGGCCAGCTCGTCCCCGATCCCGGGCACGGGCTGGTCGGTCGGGTTGCGGCGGGCGTGCGACACGCTCTCGTGCCGCTTGCCGTCGGGCGTGAACAGCACGGCCGTGGCCGTGGTCAGAGCGTCGTCGTCATCCTCGCTGATCCAGATCTGCACGTTCCACTGCTTGTACTCCATGACGACCACCTCCCTACGTCCAGCCTCTCTCCAGGAGAGGCGGACGTAAAGAGAAGCGGTCAGCGGTCGGCGTGTGCCGCGCGCTCGTTCGGCACGCAGTGGGTCATCTTGAGGTTCTCGACGTCGCGGGGGCCGTTCCTGCCCAGCTTGGCCAGCCGGCTGCGGTCCTCGTCGGTCAGGTCCTGGCTCTGCAACGGCTCCAGCCCCGCCACGTCGTCCGGCGTGATGCCCAGCCCCTCGCCGACGCGCAGCCCCAGGTCGTCCTCGGCCAGCAGGAAGTGCCAGACCATGCGCTCCTGGATGATCCGGTCGCACTGCTTGAGGTTGGCGACGAGGTTGCGGACGAGGTCGTCGCGCTCCCACTCCTCCATCAGCAGGTAGCGCTGGCCGGCCTGCACGTAGTCGTTGGTACGCGGGATGCGCTTGCGGGTGAGGCGGCCGGTGACGACCGGGCCCACCTCGTCCGGGTGCGGGTAGTGGGCCTCGCGCAGCCCGCCGCGCAGCGAGGGCTCGTAGTTGATGTGCGGGCTCTCGCCGGCCGTGTCGACGAAGTACGTCATCTGGCCGTCCCGCTGGTTGGTACGGCACGGCGCCTTCGTCTGGTTGACCGGGAGCTGCAGGTAGTTCGGGCCCACCCGGTAACGCTGCGTGTCGCTGTAGGAGAACGTCCGGCCGATCAGCATCTTGTCGTCGGAGAAGTCGAGCCCGTCCACCAGCACGCCGGTGCCGAACGCGGACTGCTCGTTCTCGGCGAACTGGTTCTCCACGTTCCTGTTCAGCACCATCCGGCCCACCGGCAGCGCAGGGAAGTCGTTCTCCGGCCAGACCTTGGTGTCGTCGAGCGGGTCGAAGTCCAGCTCGGGATGCTCGTCGTCGCTCATGATCTGGACCAGCAGCTCCCACTCCGGGTAGTCGCCGCGCTCGATCGCGTCGTGCAGGTCCTTGGTGGCGTGGCCCAGGTCGTGCGCCTGCACGGCCGCCGCGTCCGCCTCGGTCATGCTGCGCACGCCCTGCTTCGGCATCCAGTGGTACTTCACCAGGAACGACTGGCCGTCCTTGTTGACCCACTTGTAGGTGTTCACCCCGAACCCCTGCATGTGCCGGTAGTCGGCCGGGATCCCGCGCGGGCTGAACAGGTTGACCAGCATGTGCAGGCTCTCCGGAGTCTGCGACATGAAGTCGAAGATCCGGTTCGGGTCCTGCCGGAAGGTGACCGGGTCCGGCTTGAGCGAGTGGATGACGTCGGGGAACTTGATCGCGTCCCTGATGAAGAAGACCGCCAGGTTGTTGCCGACCAGGTCCCAGTTGCCGTCCTCGGTGTAGAACTTGATGGCGAACCCGCGCGGGTCGCGGGCGGTCTCGGCCGAGTCGCGCCCGCCGATGACCGTGGAGAAGCGCACCGCGACGTCCGTGCGCTTGCCCTCCTGCTGGAAGAGCTTGGCCCTGGTGTAGCGGTCGATCGGCTCGTCGCCGAGCCTGCCGTACGCCTCGAAGTAGCCGTAGCTGAGCGTGCCCCTGGCGTGCACCACGCGCTCGGGGATGCGTTCCCGGTCGAAGTGGCTGATCTTCTCCAGGAACTGGTAGTTCTCCAGCGTCGCCGGGCCCCGCGGGCCGATCGTGCGCTGGTTCTGGTTGTCGTAGACCGGGTGCCCCTGCCGGTTGGTGAGCACCTCGCGCTTGTCGTCAGGCCCTGAACCCATGCCCGAAACGTCTGTCATCGCACTGTTCCTTCCCCGGGACGAGATCTTCCCCGCCTGCCCTCAAGGCCGGAACGGAAACGGGCAAAGGTTGCTCCTACCGGCGGCTGCCGGGCGGGAAGACCTGCAGCGCCGCCTCCAGGGCGGTGGCCTCCTCCGGGGTGAGGCGCTCGAGGAAGTGGACCAGGGTGGCGGCCTGGTTGCCGCTGGTGGCCAGCGCGTGCCGCATCAGCTCGGCGGTGTAGGCCTCCTTCGTGGCGACCGGCTCGTAGACGTAGGCCCGGCCGACCGGCTCGCGCCGCAGCAGGCCCTTGGTGTGCAGCTTGTCCATCACGGTCATGACCGTGGTGTAGGCGATATCGCGCTCCGTACGGAGGTCCTCGAGCACGTCACGGACGGAGGCGGGCCTGCGGTAGGACCACATCCTGTCCATGATCGTGGATTCGAGCTCTCCGAGAGGGCGCTTCATGCCCCACATGGTAAGGGCTGAGCCCCGATCGGCCCGTCGCCGATCGGGGGCCGGTGCGGCCCGGTTCCATGACCGAGGCCCGCGCCGCCGGATCGGGCCTACTCGGTGCCGCCCTCCGGGGCGATCCTGGCCATCCAGGCCGCGGCCTCGTCGGCCGGCAGGATCCGCTCCAGGCGGATGGTGCCCGGCATCATGGGGTAGCGCCTGCCGGGGCTCCACGACCGCGCGTACGGCGGCGGGTCGAGGACGACGACCCGCACCCCGTCCAGCCGCGGGATGTCGGCGGGGACACCCTCGTTCCAGATCCACTTGCCGTAGGCGTCCACCAGGTTGAACTGGCCGTGAACCGGGCCGTCCTCCGGATCCACGTCGCCGTCGGAGGCGGCCATGACCCACTCGGGGTCCGGCTGCACGCCCTCGATCAGCCCGTGGTCGGACGGGCCGCTCACCACGTCGGCCAGCAGGGTGTGGAGCTGGAAGTTGTCGCCGATCCCGCCGATGACGACCTCGTAGCCGCGGCCGGTCTCCCTGTGCAGGACGATCAGGTGCTCGTCCTCCAGCACCGCGAGCAGGCCGGCCAGCCACTCCAGGTCGTCGCGGTCGCCGGCCACCGCCGACAGGGCCGCCACCAGGCGCTCGCGGCCGGGCAGCGCGGCGCGCAGCTTCGGGGAGAGCTGCAGGATGGACAGGATCGGCATGTGCGCCATGTGGACGCTCGCCCAGGCGTCGGCCAGCCCGAACGCCTCCCGCTCCGGCAGGCCGGTCAGGCGGCCGGCCGTGCTCTGCAGCCAGCCGGGGTCGTTGTCGTCGGGCTCGGGCGGCTCCTCGCCGGTGGCCGACCGCCAGGCCGCGGCGAACCTCGCCGACTGCTCCAGCAGCCCGGTGAGCTGGTCGACCAGGGGCTCGGCCAGCGGGACCGGGTCGGCGCCGCGCTCGGCCAGCGCGCCGGCCACGATGCCCAGGCGGGCGCCGATGCCGGGCGGCACCAGGTCGAAGACCGCGCCGAAGCGGGCCGCCACGGCGGACAGGGTCGCCTCGTCGGCGGTCTCCGTGGCCGCGTAGAGCTGCGAGGCGTGGCCGAAGAGCCGGTCGGGGTCGCGGTCGGCGGCGGCCTGGAAGAGCGCGTCGAGATGGTGATCAAGCATTCCGGCAGGCTACGACATGTCGGGACTGCACCGCATTTCCCAACACAGCCGACCACCGCGCCACCGCGCCACCGCGCTGCCGGGCCGCTGGCTGCCGGGCCGGTGGTGGTCAGCGGCTGACGCCGTCGGCGGGGCGGCGGAGCAGGTCGAGGTCGGCGCGGCGGGGCAGGCTCTCCCAGTCGCCCTGGCTGGTGACGGCGAACGCGCCGGCCGCGCACGCGGTGGCCAGCCGCTGCTCGGGCTCCGCCCCCGCCAGCCAGTCGGCCAGCCAGCCGGCCGCGAAGGCGTCTCCTGCGCCCACCGAGTCGACCTCCGTCACCCGGTACGGCTCCGCCCGCCGTACGACGCCGCCGGACAGCTCCATCGCCCCCTCGGCGCCGAACTTGAGCAGCACGTGCCGCGGCCCCAGCCCCGCCAGCGCCCTGGCCAGCTCCTCGGCCCCCTCGACGTCGGCGATCAGCTGGCCCTCCGCCTCGGTCGCGAACAGCACGTCCACCTCGCCGACCGCCTCCCGCAGCCACGCCCCCGCCTCCTCGGGCGTCCACAGCGCGCGCCGGTAGTTGACGTCGAGCGAGACGGTCACCCCGGCGGAGCGCGCCTCGGAGATCGCGTGGCGCACGGCCTCCCGCGCCGACTGCGACAGCGCGGGCGTGATGGCGGAGACGTGCAGCACCCTGGCGGCGCGGATGAGGCCGGGGTCGAGGTCGGCGGGGCTCAGCCGGGAGCCCGCGCTGTCCTTGCGGTAGTACCGCACGTCGATGAGGTCGGCCGTGCGCCTGCCCTTGATCATCAGACCGGTGGGCGCGGCGGGGTCGGGGATCGCGTGCGCGTGCACGCCCTCGCCCGCGAGCGTGGCCCGGATCAGGTCGCCGAACTCGTCGGCCCCCACCCTGCCGATCCAGGTCACGTCGTGGCCGAGCCGGGCCACGCCGATCGCGACGTTGGACTCGGCGCCGCCCAGGCCGAGGTCGAAGTCGCGGGCGAAGCGCAGCGGGCCCGTGCGGCGGGCGGCGAACAGGGCCATGGTCTCGCCGAAGGTCACCAGCTCAGTCATCGGCTCGTGCTACCCAGCTTTCTCGAGATGCGCGCCGCCGCCCCGGCCACCAGCGGCCCCAGCTCGCGTACCCGCGCGGCGGTGATGCGCGAGGTGAGGCCGGAGACGGAGATGGCCGCGGCGACGGCGTCGTGGTGGTTGAAGATCGGTGCGGCGACGCAGCGCACCTCGGGTTCGTTCTCGCGGTCGTCCACGGCGTAGCCGCGGCGCCTGATGTGCGCCAGCTCCGCGCGCAGCCGCTCGGTGTCGGTGATCGTGTGCCTGGTCCTGGGCTCCAGGACCAGCTCGGCCAGGAGCTCCTCGGGCAGCCAGGCCAGGATGGCCTTGCCCACGGCGGTGGAGTGGAGGGGGCCGCGGCTGCCGATGCGGGAGGCCATGCGCACGTTCGCCTCGTTCTCCACCTTGTCGATGTAGACGACGTGCGGGTGGTCGTGGACGACCAGGTGGACGGTCTCGCGCACCTCGCTCATCAGCCGGTGCGACTCCTCGGCCGCCACGGCGCGCAGGTCGAGCGTGGCGAGGTAGGCCTGCCCGAGCCGGAGCGTGCCGTGGCCCAGGCGGTAGACGCCGGTCCTGCGGTCGCGGTCGAGCAGCTTGGCCTCGACGAGCGGCACGGTCAGCCGCAGCACCGTGCTCTTGGACAGGCCGACCGCCTCGGCGAGCTGGGTGAGCGTCAGGCCCGAGTGCTCGCGTACGTGGTCGAGCACCGTCAGCGCACGCCTGAGCGAGGCGGACTGGTTGCGTTCCTGCACGTCGCCCACCATAGCGGGGGAAGTCGCTATGCAAGATGCTGTTGTGCATTGCACAACAACCTGCGTGAGCGCTTTCCGTCCCGCCCGGCGCTTCCTAGGGTCGCGCTCGGGAGGTAATAGTGAAGTTTCTTAACTATGTTGCCGCCGGCGCCGCCCTGCTCGCGCTGGCCGCCTGCGCCCCCTCGACCGCCCCCGCCCCGGGCGGCGCCGACGAGAAGACCGGCACGCTGCGGGTCTGGCTCTTCGACGAGCCGAACCGCGCGCCCAAGGAGAAGGTCGTCGGCGAGGCCATCAAGGAGTTCACCGCCGCGCACGCCGGCGTCCAGGTCGAGGTGACCTACATCCCGACCACGCCGGCCAGGCACGAGAGGTTCAAGGGCGCCTTCAACGACCCGGCCAGCTCGCCCGACGTGGCCGAGTACGGCAACACCGACCTGGCCGAGTACGCGGCCGCCGGCGGGTTCGCCGAGCTCGGCCTCCCGGCCGGGGACCTGACGCCGGCCCTGGTCGAGTCGGCCACCGTGAACGGCAAGCAGTACGGCATGCCCTGGTTCATCGGCGTCCGCGCCCTGTACTACCGCACCGACGTCTTCGAGGAGCTGAAACTGGAGCCGCCGTCGTCGATCGCCGAGCTGACCGAGACCGCCCGCACGATCCGCGCGAAGAAGCCCGGCCTGTACGGCATCGCCGTCGGCGGCGAGTACACCTTCGGCGCCCTGCCCTTCGTCTGGGACGCCGGCGGCGACATCACCGCCCTCGACTCACCGGCCTCGCGCAAGGGCGTCAAGGCGTACACGGACCTGCTCGCGGACGACATCTGCCCGCCCCGGGCCTGCGTGTCGCTCACCGGCGGCAAGACCGTCGAGCTGTTCGCGAGCGGCAAGGCCGCGATGGGCATCCTGGGCAACTTCAACCGCTCCGCCGTGGACGCGGGGGCGGCGGCCGGCAAGTACGCGGTGGTCCCGCTGCCCGGCTCGGCCGAGGGCTCGATCGCGCCGGCCTTCGCCGGGGGCAACAACCTCGGCGTCATGAAGCACGCCAGGCACCGCACGCTGGCGGTGGAGTTCGTCGAGCTGCTGGGCGGCAAGGCGTACCAGGTCAAGATGTACGAGGCCATGGGCAACCTGCCGACGCTGACCTCCGCGCGGGACGAGCTGGCGGCCAAGGACCCGTTCCTGAAGCCGTTCCTCGACACGGTCGCCAAGGGCACGAGGTTCGTGCCGATCGACCCCGCCTGGGTGAAGATCGACAACGGCAAGGTCATCCCCACGATGCTGCAGAAGATCGCCACCGGCCAGGCCACCGTGGACGCCGCCACCACCGAGGCGGCAGCCGCCGTCAAGACGGCCTTCGGCCGCTCGTGAGAGCCCGGTTCGACCACCGGCCGTGGCTCTACCTGCTGCCCGCCGCGGCCGTGCTCGTGCCGCTGTTCGGCTACCCGCTCTACATGCTGGGCCTGCTGTCGGTCTTCGACTACCGGCAGGCCCAGGTCAGCGGCGGGCAGCCGAGCACGTTCGTCGGATTCGGGAACTACGCGACGCTGCTGGGCGACGGCCGGTTCTGGGAGGTGCTGCTGCAGACCGTCGCCTTCGCGGCGGCGCTGGTGCTGGCCACGCTGGCGGTCGGAGCGGCGCTGGCGGTGCTGCTGACCCGCACCGGGCCGGTGCCGAGGACCGCGCTGTCGCTGGCCGCGCTGGGCGCGTGGGCGGCGCCCGCGATGACCGGCAGCACCGTGTGGATGTTCCTGTTCGACGCCGATCTCGGGCTGGTCAACCAGGTGCTCGGCCTGGACGGGTTCAACTGGTTCTACGACCGGTGGGTGACCTTCCTCGTGGTCGGGGCGACGATCGTGTGGCACTCGTTCCCGCTGGTCATGCTCACCCTGTACGCGGGCATCCAGGCCATCCCCGGCTCGGTGCTGGAGGCGGCGGCGCTCGACGGGGCCTCTGCCTGGCACGCGTTCTGGAAGGTGATCGTGCCGATGTTGCGGCCCCTGGTCACCATCGTCGTCATCCAGTCGGTGATCTGGGACTTCAAGGTGTTCACCCAGATCTACGTGATGACCAACGGCGGCGGCGTCGCCGGGCAGAACACCGTGCTGAACGTCTACGCCTACCAGACCGCGTTCGGCTCCTCGGAGTACGGGCTCGGCTCGGCCATCGCCGTGGTCATGACGCTCGTGCTGCTGGTGTTCACCCTGCTCTACATCCGGGCGCTGCATCGCGGAGGGGAACGGCTATGAGGAGAATCGTCCCCGGCACGGTGGCCTGCGTGGTCGCGTTCCTGACCGCGTTCCCGCTGTACTGGATGGTGCTGTCGGCGCTCAAGCCCGACGGCGAGATCCAGTCGCTGGACGTCAGGCCGTGGACCCTCCACCCGACCCTGGACAACTTCGCCAGGGTGCTGACCGGGGAGGGTTTCGGGCGTTACCTGCTCAACAGCGCGGGCGTGGCGCTGAGCGTGGTCGTGCTATCGGCCGCGGTGGCGTTCCTCGCGGCCGTGGCGGTGACCAGGTTCAGGTTCCGGTTCAGGACGACCGTGCTGATCATGTTCCTGATCGCGCAGATGGTGCCGGTCGAGGCGCTGACGATCCCGCTGTTCTTCGTGGTGCGGGACCTGGGGCTGCTGAACACGCTGGTCTCGCTGGTCGTGGTGCAGCTCGCGTTCACGCTGCCGTTCGCGATCTGGATGATGCGCGGGTTCGTCGCCGCCGTGCCCGAGGCGCTGGAGGAGGCGGCGATGATCGACGGGGCCGGGCGGGCGACCGTGCTGTGGCGCATCCTGTTCCCGCTGGTCGCGCCCGGACTGGTGGCGACCAGCGTGTTCTCCTTCATCACCGCCTGGAACGACTTCGTCTTCGCCAGGACCTTCATCATCTCCGCCAAGGACAACCAGACCCTGCCCGCGGCGCTGCTCGTCTTCTTCAAACCGGACGAGAACGACTGGGGCGGGATCATGGCGGCCTCGACGCTGATGACGATCCCGGTGCTGATCTTCTTCGTCGCCGTTCAGCGGCGGCTGGTGTCAGGACTTGGAGGGGCCGTCAAGGACTGAGATCTCGTGCTTGTCGCCCGGGGCCAGGAACTCCAGCAGCCGCCGTCCCTCCTCCTCGGCCTCGTCCAGGACCTTGATCGGCTCCCACTGGTGGAGGTTGAGCGTGGAGACGCCCTTGGCCCGGGTGACCGTCCAGTCGCCGGCCGTGACACCGTCCACCAGGATCACGCGGGGCATCACGTTCGTGCCCATGAAGCCCTGGAGCACCGCCGCCCCGGTCTCGGTGATCGCCCTGGAGCGGTCGGCGTAGGACAGGAAGAGGTTGTCGAAGTCGTACATGAGGCGCACCGGGGCGGGCACGTCCTCGCCGGGCCGGGGCGCGTCCGGGAGGTCGTACAGGGTCCTGCCGGCGTCGTCCCTGAACCTGACCAGGTCCATCGACTCGACCACCTCGCCCAGCCGGGTCAGCCCCGACCACGCCTGCACGTCCTGCACCGACGCGGGCCCGAACGCGGCCAGGTAGCGCCGCACCAGCTCGGCCGGCGTCATCGGCGGCACCTCGAACCCGATCCAGGACTCCGCGCTCGTGTGGGCGATCGGCCCGCTCTTCCCCCACACGCCGCGCGGCGGCACCTGCACCAGCGGCACCAGGCAGCGCACGCCCTGGCCCAGCGCGTGCGGGTCGTTGCCGGGCCAGCGCTCGGCCAGCGCCCGCCCCAGGTCGGCGAACGTCATCGGCCGTTCCTCCAGCAGCGCCCGCCCCGCCGTCGCCAGTTCGTCGAGGTCCACGCCCGCCAGCCGCTTGCCGAACGTCGTGCGCGTCATGCGCTCGGTCACCGCCTGCAGCAGCGGCCGCATGGCCAGGCAGTCGCGGGCGGAGACCAGGTGGATGGTGGAGCGCTGCAGCGCGATGCGCACGAGCTCGCGCGAGAGCAGCAGGTCGGCGGCGTCGGCGGGCCTGAACCCGGCGATGCGGTTCCACAGGCCGGTGTACCAGGTGTGCGGGGTCTGCGCCTGCAGCCCGCCCAGGTGCTCCACGACCTCGGTCACGGAGCTGCCGGTGCGGCGCAGCAGGTGCTGGCGCTCCAGCGTGGCCCGGTTGAGCGCCCTGCGGCTGATGAGGGGATCCATGACAGTAAAGGTAGGGGCTATTGCGGCCGGTCCCGGGCCGCAATAGCCCCAGCGACGCCGGCGGAACGCCGGCATGTGGCCTCTGACGCCCTCCTACCGTCTGATGGTACGCGCCTTCGCGTAGTCCCTGAGGAATTCGTCCCACTCGGTGTGCTGGGCGATCTGGAGGTCCCCGTAGTAGCGCGAGATCGTGCGCTCCATCGGGAAGTACGCGCTCAGCCCGCCGCACTCCTCGACCTTCTCGCCCAGGTGCCCCTCGTTGATCACGAAGCCGCCCGGCCCGTGGATGGCCAGCAGCTTGTCGGCCACCGAGGCCAGCGTCGGGTCGGTCCGCGAGTCGGCCACCAGCGCCAGGCAGATCGTGCGCAGGTCCGTCAGCGACCGGTCGATGTGGAAGCGGGTCGCGACCGACTGCACGCTGTCCACCACGGACCGGTTGACCCGCACCTGCCGGCGCATGCCTTCGGCCAGCGTCTGGAACTCGCGCATGAACTCCTCGATGCGCGTCGCGTCCACCGCGCACTGGGTGACGGTCTGGTGCGTGCCGCGGTAGGACTTGACGTACTCCTCCACCACGATCCGGCCGAGCTCGCGCGCGTCCATGCGCGGGTCGGCCGCCATGGCGGTGAGGATCTCGGTGTACGGCCAGCCCTCGTTGGGTTCGAGCTCCTCCGAGCCCACCACGACGCCGGCGTGCTCGCGGATCTCGTAGCAGACCTCGAGGTTGCTCATCAGGCAGGCGTCCATGCCGAGCAGGTCGATCGGCCGGCCGAGGTCCTGGTGGACGGCCCGCATGACGTTGCACAGCTCGATGGTGTCCAGCGAGTGCAGCGTGCCGTCGTCGCCGGCGATCGCCCGGTCCTGCCCGGTCGGCAGGCGGAGCACCTCGGTCAGGGACGTGGTGAACAGCGCCTTGGTGATCTCCTGCGACTCCGTCAGCCTGGACAGCTCCGAGAAGGCCGGCTCGCCGTCGGCCATCGCCGCGCGCGGCGCCCTGCGGACGTAGCCGCTCTCCACGTCGCGCCGGACCGCGCGGCCCCTGACCTGGGTGTAGATCTGGTCGAGGTCGTCCGGGGTCCAGCCGCCGCCGTGGTTCCAGATCACCAGCGCGTACCGCCTGGCGGGCGCGCGGGCGGCGGACCAGCGCACGAAGTCCAGCAGCGTCTGGGGGTGGCCGGAGTCGACCGGCGGGTGCAGCTCCTCGATCAGGTCGGGCGCGCCGCCTGCCCTGATCTCCATGTGCTGGGCCCGCCCGCCGGCGTCCTGCCGCTTGACGAAGCAGGTGACCCGGACGCCGTTGTAGGACTGGACGGCGCGCAGCTCCTCCAGGTCGCGTCCCGCGGCGTCGGACAGGTTGTTGTTGCCCGCCATGTAGATCATGACGGTCCACTCGGCCTGCCCGTCCGGGCGGGGCTCGTCCGCCATGGCCGTCGGGGTCCGGCCGAGCGCCCGCCACGTGGCGGGGCCCGCCACGCCGTCGGCGGGCAGCCCCGCGCGCTGCTGGACGCTCAGCACGGCCCCGTAGGTGGCGCCGCCGAAGTACCCGTCGGCCCGTACCCGGTGGCCGCGGGCGCGCAGCAGTTCCTGCAGCCGCCTGACCTCTTCTCCTCTGCTGCCGAGCCGCAGCGTGGGCCCGGCCATCAGTCGGCGGCCCAGTGGAAGTTGAAGCACTTGCCGTCCGGCGACAGGTCGCCGACCGGGATGACGTACATCGGCGCGTGCTCGCCGAACATCCGCGCCTTCCACAGCACGATCGAGCCGCCGGCCTGCACGGCCCTGGACTCGAAGACGGCGTAGCGGTCGCCGTCGGTCTCGACGAAGCAGAGCTGCCTGTCGGTCTCGTCGGTGACCTGGATGCCCTTCCACCAGATGCTGTGCGGCGCCGTCGTGATGCGGATCTCGGTCGTGCCGGGCTGGGCCGGGGTCTCGGTCAGGTGGAGGACGTCGCCGTCGCGCAGCCGGTGGGCGCTGGCGAGGTCGTTCCTGGTGATCCGCATGAGCTGCATCGGGCCGCGGCCGGGCATGCGCTCGTAGCGGAGGGGGGAGCGCTGGTCGCCGTGCACGATGGCCAGCAGCTCGGGGAGTTGCGAGACGATCGCGGGCAGCGTGGCCTGCGCGATAGGGCCGAAGTAGCGCTGGTTGAGCTCACGGTCGGTCACGCGTACGGGGTGCTCGGCCCGCATGCCGTGCATGGCCTGGAGCAGGCCGGGCAGCACCTGCATCATGATCGGGGTGACCGTGCCGAGCAGGTGCGGCACGAACTGCAGGAAACGGTCCTCCTCGTTCTGGTCGGTGTCGGCCTTGGCCGGGCCGAAGGAGAGGAGCTGCTCCACCAGCGGCGGGATGATGGCCTGCACGACCGGCATGAGGACGGCGGCCACGTCCATGAACGACCGGTCGGCGGCGAGCCGGGCGTAGGTCTCCGGGCCGGCGTACTGGTGCTGCTGGTACTCCACGGGCCGGTGCTCCATGCGCGGCCTCATCGGCAGCATGTGCGCCTGTTGCGGACGTGCGCCGAACTGGTCCGCTGCCTGGTGGGTCAGCTGGAGTCCCTGGAGGATCGTGGGGAACAGCACGTTGAGGATCCGTGTCTCCGCTCCCCGCTGCTCCTCTGCGATGTAGGACGGCATCATGTTCTCCCGGCGTTTGGGGCATTCGTCCACGTTGGACGGTATGAACGGGTTTTGCCGCGAGCATCAGGGAACGCCCTGGGGATTACCCCGGGGCGTTTCCCTAATGACCGAAAGAGCTGACTCGGGTCAAGGACACTGGACGCCCGCCGGGCCAAGGCACACGATGAACTTCGGCCCAGGGAACATCCGGCGAGGGGGTGAGTCCGATGGCAGCCCGCGCCCTCCGCAAGGGACCCGAGCGCTCCCGGGACGAACAGTTCGTCGGCCGGTGCCGGGAACTGGCGGTGCTCCACGCCCAGCTCGGGCGGGTCTGTGAGGGAAGGTCGAGCCTCGTCGTGCTGGAGGGGCCGGCCGGGATCGGCAAGACGGCGCTGGCAGGGGAGTTCCTGTCCGCGATCGAGAACGCGGTCGTGCTGGAGGTCAGCGGGGACGACGGCGAGTCCGAGCTGCCGTACGGAGTGCTGGCCCAGCTCGGGGCGCAGGCGCAGCACGTGCCCGAGGTGCTGGCCGGGCTGGCCGCCGGGGCCACCCCCGACCCGCTGGCGGTGGGGGCCGCGCTGCTGGAGCTGCTGGCCCAGCTCCAGCTCACCGCGCCCGTGGTCGTCGCGATCGACGGGGCGGACTGGGCGGACCTGCCCTCGTTGCAGGCGCTGACGTTCGCGCTGCGGCGGCTGCGTACCGACCGGGTGCTCGCCGTCGTGATCGTCAGGGAGAACGACCATCCCCGGCTGCCCGAAGGGTTGCGGCGGCTGCTGCGCAGCAGCGCGGCGCTGCGGCTGCCGCTGGGCGGGCTGAGCGCGCGCGAGCTGCAGGCGCTCAGCGCCGGGCTCGGTCCCGTACGGCTGACGCCCCAGGCCGCCGAGCGGCTGCACGAGCACACCAAGGGCGTGCCGCTGCACGCGCGGGCGCTGCTCCAGCAGGTGCGCGCCGAGACCCTGGCCGACGTGGACGCCCCGCTGCCGGCGCCGCGCGCGTACGCCACGCTGGTGCGCGGGCGGCTGGTCGGGTGCGAGACCTCCGCGCAGCGGCTGCTCACGGCCGCCGCCGCGCTCGGCACGTCCGCGCCCCTGCACCTCGTGGCCCGCATGGCCGAGCTGGCCGAGCCGCTGCCCGCGCTGGAACAGCTCACCGCCGCCGGGCTGCTCGTGGAGTGGCGTACGGGGGCGGGGGTGTCGGTGGGCTTCCCGAACCCGCTGGTCAGGGCGGCCGTCTACCACGACCTCGGGCCCGCCACGCGGCGGCGGCTGCACCTGCTGGCCGCCTCCCTGGTGGACGACGTGGTGCATCGGCTGCACCACCGGCTCGCCGCCGCCGACCAGGTGGACGACGCGCTCGTCCGCGAGGTCGCCCTGGTGGGGCGGCGGCAGGCGGCGGCCGGGCACTGGGCCGGCGCGTGCGGGTGCCTGACCCGGGCCGTGCAGCTCACGGAGAACGGGCCGGAACGGGACCGGCTGATCGCCGAGGCGGTGGAGGCCCTGCTGGCCGCCGGCCGGCCGGGAGACGCCGGGGTGCTGGGAGCCCAGGTGGCGCCCGGCGGGGATCGCGGGGTGCACGGTTACGTGCAGGGGTCGGTGGCGCTGGTGGCGGGGCGGGTCGAGGAGGCGGTGCGGCTGCTCGACGAGGCGTGGACGCACGCGGGCGGCGACGCGTGGCTCGCCTCGGCCATCGCCGCCCGCCAGGCGATGGCCGGCCTGCTCCGCGGCCGCGGCGCGGACGCGGCCCGCTGGGCGGAACGCGCCACGGCGGAGCGCGGTACGGCGGAGCGCGGTACGGCGGAGCGCGGCACGACGGAACGCGGCACGACGGAACGCGCCACGAAGGAGGGCGGGGCGGCGGAGGGCGGGGCGAGCGGTGGGCGGGTGGCTGCTCGTCGGCGGCAGCCGTGCGGTGCCGAGGCGGCCGGCGGCGGGCGGGCGTTCGTGCGGTTCGCCCGGCTGGTCGGGCTGGGGCTGGCCGGGCACGTCCAGGAGGGGCTGGCGGCAAGCGCCGAGCTGCCGGTGCCGGCCCAGGGCACGGCAGGGGAGCTGGGCGCGCTGCTCGGCCGCGGCACCCTGCGCCTGTGGGCCGACGACCTGACAGGCGCGCAGGCGGACCTGCTCGGCCTGCTCGCCGTGAGTGCCGGCAGGTCGGCGCCGTTCCAGCTCCTGGTGGCGATCACGCTGGCCCAGGCCGAGTACCGGCTCGGCAGGTGGGACGACGCCGCCGGGCACGCCGAGCTCGGCGCCTCGACCGCCGACGACTTCGGCCAGGCGTGGCTGGCGAGCTACGCGCACGCCGTGGCCGCTCTCGTGCCGGCCGCGCGCGGCGAGTGGGAGCGGGCCGCCACCCACGTACGCGCCGCCCGCGCCGCGTGCTCGCCCGGCAACGTCTGCGCCCAGGTCAGCACGGCCGCCGCCGAGGCCCTGGTGGCCACGGCCCGCGGCGACCACGACGCGGTCGTCACCGCGCTCACCCCGCTCACCAGGACGGACCTGCCCGACGAGCCGGCCGCCGTGCTCTGGCGCACGCTCCTGGCCGACGCCCTGGTCAACGCCGGCAGGCCGGAGGAGGCCGAGCAGGTCCTCCTGCCGTGCGAGCTGCTGGCCCTGGACAGGGAGCGGCGCGGCGCCCTGGCCGCCGCCGCGCGCGCCAGGGCGGGGCTGCACGCGGCCAGGCACGAGCCGGGCGAGGCGGAGGCCTGCTACCAGGTGGCGCTGGAGCACACCGCCAAGATCGAGACACCGTTCGAGGAGGCGAGGATCCAGCTCGCCTACGGAACGTTCCTGCGCCGCAGGGGCCGCCGCTCGGCCGCCGCCGAGCAGCTCGAAGCGGCGCAGCTCACGCTCTCCAGGCTGGGCGCGCTGCCGTACCTGGAGCAGTGCGACCTGGAGCTGGCCGCGAGCGGGCGGGCGGTGCTGCGCCCGCAGGACACCGCCAGGCTCGGCCTGACGCCGCAGGAGCACACGGTCGCGGTGCTGATCAGCAGGGGGCTGACCAACCGGCAGGCGGCACGCAAGCTGGTGCTGAGCGTCAAGACCGTCGAGTACCACCTGAGCCACATCTACACCAAGCTCGGCATCACCTCCCGGACAGCGCTGATCGGGAAGCTGAGCGATCTCGGTGAGTGACGCGCCCCCGGTGGCGCCGTCAAGGCGGCCCGCGCGGGCCCGGCCCGCGCGTGATCGTTATGATCGCGTTGACCGTATTGACGTTCGGGGGAGCGTGATGACCGTTTCGCGGCCGAAGACCCTGCTCGCGATGGGACCCGACATCGCCACCCGGCTCATCACGGGGCCGGTGCGCGAGCGCCTGGTCGCGATCGCCGACGTGGACCCCGGCCTGGTGGCCGCCGACTTCGCCGACCCGGCCGTGGCCGGCGCGCTGGCCGAGGCGGAGGTGCTCTACACGAGCTGGTGGTGCCCGCCCATCACCGCCGAGGTGCTGGCCGCCGCGCCGCGCCTGCGGGCCGTCGTGCACGCGGCCGGCTCGGTCAAGCACCACGTCACCGAGGCGTGCTGGGAGCGCGGCCTGCTCGTCTCCTCCGCGGCGGCGGCCAACGCCGAGCCCGTCGCCGAGTACACGCTGGCCGCGATCCTGTTCGCCAACAAGCGGGTGACCGACATCGCCCGCCTCTACCGGGAGCACCGGGAGACGCGGCTCGACTACGACGGGATGTTCCCCGGGTTCGGCAACTACCGCCGCACGGTCGGCATCATCGGCGCGTCCAAGATCGGGCGGCGGGTGATCGAGCTGCTGCGGCCGTTCGAGCTGGACGTGCTGGTCGCGGACCCGTACCTGACCGAGGACCTGGGCGTGCCGCACGTCGAGCTGGACGAGCTGTTCGAGCGGTGCGACGTGGTCAGCGTGCACGCGCCCGCGCTGCCCGAGACCCGCCACCTCGTCAGCGCCGCCCGCCTGGCCCGCATGCGCGACGGCGCCACGCTGATCAACACCGCCCGCGGCGTGCTCGTCGACCAGGACGCGCTCGTCGCCGAGCTGGCCTCCGGGCGGCTGTACGCGGTCATCGACGTCACCGAGCCCGACCTGCTGCCGGCGGACTCGCCCCTGTACGACCTGCCGAACGTCCTGCTCACCCCGCACATCGCCGGGTCGCTGGGCGGGGAGCTGGCCCGCATCGCCGACCTGGCCGTGGACGAGCTGGACAGGTACGCCCGGGGCCTGCCGTTCGCGCACGGCGTAGCGGCGGACGAGCTGGCCACGCTCGCCTGACCGGCAGCATCCTGCTCGCGCGGCGGATCCGGCGTCCGGCCCGTTCACGCGAAACGACGGTCACGCGGCCAGTAGGATCTCGCCCATGGCGGCCTCCGGATCAGGGAATCAGAGTGGAAAGGCGTTCTACGTCACCACTCCCATCTACTACGTCAACGACGCTCCGCACCTGGGCCATGCGTACACGACCGTCGCGGGCGACGTGCTCACGCGCTGGCACCGGCAGCGCGGCGAGCGGGTGTGGTTCCTGACGGGCACCGACGAGCACGGCCAGAAGGTGCTGCGCACCGCCGAGGCCAAGGGGGTGAGCCCGCAGGAATGGTGCGACAAGCTCGTGGAGGAGGCGTGGAAACCCCTCTGGCGGCATCTGGAGATCGCCAACGACGACTTCATCCGCACCACGGAGAAGCGGCACACCGACCGGGTGCGCGAGTTCGTCCAGGACCTGTACGACAAGGGGGAGATCTACCAGGGCGGGTACGAGGGCCCGTACTGCGTGGGCTGCGAGGAGTACAAACTCCCCGGCGAACTGATCGCCGGTGAGGGCGAGCACGCGGGTGAGCAGCTCTGCCCGATCCACAAGCGGCCGGTGGAGATCCTCAAGGAGGAGAACTACTTCTTCAAGCTGAGCGAGTACGGCGACAGGCTGCTCGCTCACTACGAGGCCAACCCGGACTTCATCCAGCCCGAGTCCGCCCGCAACGAGGTCGTCAACTTCGTCCGGCAGGGCCTGCAGGACCTGTCCATCTCCCGCTCGACCTTCGACTGGGGCGTGCCCGTCCCGTGGGACGGCCGGCACGTCATCTACGTGTGGGTGGACGCGCTGCTCAACTACGCGACGGCGGTCGGCTACAACCAGAACCAGGACACGTTCGAGGGCAGCTTCCCGGCCGACGTGCACCTGATCGGCAAGGACATCCTCCGCTTCCACGCGGTCATCTGGCCGGCGCTGCTGATGGCCAACGGGCTGCGGCTGCCCGGCCGCATCGTCGCGAACGGCTGGCTGCTGGTCGGCGGCGAGAAGATGTCGAAGTCGAACCTGACCGGCATCAGCCCGCGCGACATCACCTCCCACTTCGGGGTGGACGCCTTCCGCTGGTACCTGCTGCGCGCGATCGCCTACGGCCAGGACGGCTCGTTCTCCTGGGAGGACCTCGCCGCCCGCTACACCTCCGAGCTGGCCAACGACTACGGCAACCTCGCCTCCCGCGTGGCGGCCATGGTCGGCAAGTACTTCGACGGCGTCCTGCCCGAGGCGACCGCCGACGGCGAGGCCGAGAGGGCCGTCCACGACAGCCTGGCCAAGACGGTCGCGGAAGCCGACAGGAAGATCGGCGACGACGTGGAGTTCCAGGCCGGCATCCAGGCCATCTTCGACTTCGTCAAGCAGGTCAACGGCTACATCTCCGAGCAGGAGCCGTGGAAGGTGGCCAAGGACGCCTCCCCGGAGGGCCGGGCCCGCCTGGCGACGATCCTCTACACCGCCGCGGAGTCCCTGCGCGCGGTCGCGGTGCTGCTGAACCCGTTCATGCCCGAGAGCTCCCAGCGGCTCTGGGAGTCGCTCGGCGCGGAGCCCGCCCTCGGCGCCCTCGCCGGCCAGCGGGTCCAGGACGCCGGTGAATGGGGCAGGCTCCCGGCCGGCTCGACGATCACCAAGGGCGCCGTCCTGTTCCCGCGCCTGGAGGACAAGCCGGGCGCGTAGCGGACCCCGGCGGCCCGGCCCTACGCTTCCCGCATGGACAAGAGGGTGATCGACGGTCGCTTCGAGCTCGTGGAGCGGCTCGGTGGCGGGGGCATGGGCCTGGTGTGGCGCGCCTGGGACGTGGCCCTGCACCGCGAGGTCGCGCTCAAGGAGGTACGCCCGCCCGACCCCGCCATCGAGGAGCACGACCCCACCCTCGCCCGCGAGCTGCGCTCCAGGGTGCTGCGCGAGGCCCGCGCCCTGGCCCGGCTGAACCACCCCCACGTGGCCACCATCCACCACATCGTGGACCCGGGGGAGCACGGTTACCCCTGGATCGTCATGGAGCTGGTCACCGGCGGCTCCCTCCAGGACCACCTCCAGCACGGCCCCCTACCGGTCAGGGAGGCGGCGCGGCTGGGGCGGGAGGTGCTGTCCGGGCTGCGGGCCGCCCACTCGGTCGGCATCCAGCACCGCGACGTCAAGCCCGCCAACGTGCTGCTGCGCGAGGACGGCCGCTCGGTACTGACGGACTTCGGCATCGCGGCGATGCGGGAGTCCACGAGCCTCACGGCCACCGGGTCGTTCATCGGCTCGCCCGAGTACATGGCGCCCGAGCGGATCAACGGGGTCGAGGGCGATCCCGCCTCCGACCTGTGGTCACTGGGCATGATGTTGTACGTCGCGGTGGAGGGGCGGCACCCGCTGCGCCGCGGCACCACGCTGGCGACGCTCGCCGCGGTGCTCAACCAGGACGTGCCGCCCGCGGAGCGGGCCGGGGCGCTCACCCCCGTGCTGAGCGCCCTGCTCGTCCGGGAGCCGTCGGCCCGGCCGGACCCCGAGACCCTGGACCGGATGCTGGCGGAGGCCGAAGCCGGCCGCACACCCCCGCAGCCCGGCCCGTACGCCGGCGGCCCCGCGACGCCGCAGCCCATGGCTCCCGGCCCCGCCTTCCCCGGGCCCGCGCACCCCGCGCCCCCCTTCTCCGGGCCCGCGCACCCCGCGCCCCCCTTCTCCGGGCCCGCGCACCCCGCGCCCCCCTTCTCCGGGCCCGCGCAGCCCGCGCCCGCTTCCTCCGGGCCCGTGCAGGGCGCGCCTGCCTTCTCTGGGCCTGCGCAGCCTGCGCCCGCTTCCTCCGGGCCGGGCGCGCCTGCCTTCTCCGGCCCCGCGCAGCCCGCGCCCGCCTTCCCGCCTGCCGGGCACACCGTGCCGCCCGGGCACGCCTTCCCGTCCGCCGCAGGGCAGACCGTGCCGCCCGGGTACGCGAAGGCCCCGCAGCAGCCCCCGTGGGGCCCGGGGCCGGTCCAGGGCGCGGACACCGCGAACACGCGCCGCAGCCGGCGCGGAGCGGTGGTGGCGGTGTCCGTGTCCGCGGCGGCGATCGCGGTGGTGGCGGCCGTGCTGGTGTGGCGGTTCCTCCCGCCAGCCACCCCGGGCGCCGGCGGCGACCCGCGAGCCACCAGCCTGAGCCTCGGGACCGGCCCCGCCACCACGGAACCAGCCGATGAGCCCGTCGAGGAGCGCACGGACGACCCCACGGACGACCCCACGGATGAACGCACGGACGAACCCACGGAGCAGCCCGCCGAGAAGGACCTGCTGACCCCGGCCGGCATGCGCGGGATGATCGCCAAGCTGAAGCCGGTCATCGGCGGCACCAAGGTCGTCAAGATGTCGATCCATCCGACGCACGCCTCCGTCTACGTGCCCCGCAAGGACGACCCGGAGGTCTACGACAGCTACGACTACCGCGACGGCGAGGTCACCGGCCCCACGGCGGGAAGCACGTTCGACACGCCCCTGGTGGACCTGGCCAAGTTCAACTGGAACGCCCTGCCGAACCTGCTCAAGAAGGCGAAGCAGGACCTCGGCGCGCGCGCTCCGATCTCCCACCACATGATCGTGGACCCCGACTACTCGTTCACCTCGACGAGGCAGGTGCTGCTGGTCTACGCATCCGACGAGTACAACCGGGGCGGTTACCTGGTGGCCAACCCCCAGGGGAAGGTGCTCAAGGTCGTCGACTGACCGGAGCAAGCCGCAGCAAGCGCCGCCGCAAGCAGGCCGCCGAAGGCGGCGCCGGGTCGGCGGGGCGTCCGTCCGCAGGGTCAGCAGCTGTCCTGGTAGCCGCTCTCCGGGATCAGGCGCGCCCACTCCGCCCTGCTCAGCGCCCCGCCCGCCCGCGCGCACACCTCGCGCGCCGTCAGCCCCGGGTCGACCGCGACCTCCCGTACGGTCCCGTCGAGCGCGACCCCGCGCAGCCGCTTGCCGTCCTGGCTGAAGGCCAGCCCGGCGGCCCACGACCCGACCTGGCCGACCTCGCGCAGTGCCGCGGTGTCCCAGAGCGAGGTACGGGCGGCGTCGACGGCCAGCAGGTCGCCGCCGGGGGAGAAGCGCAGCTCGTCCACCGGGGCCGAGCCGGTCTCGATCGTGCCGATGGGCTCGCGCTCGCGTACGTCCCACAGCAGCACCCTGCCGGCGTCCAGCGCGATCGCCAGCCTGGCGCCGTCGGGGGAGAAGGCCAGCGCCGTCGGGGCCGCGCCGTCGCTCAGGTCGAGCGGGGTGATCCGGCCGGTGGACAGGTCGAGCAGGTTCGGCCCGGCGGCCAGCGTGGCGCCGTCGGGGCTGAAGGCCAGCGCCAGGTCGCCCGCGCCCGCGTACGCCTTGATCCGCCGCCCCGTGCGCACCTCCCACGTCTCCAGCAGCGTTCCGCGAGCGGTGGCCAGGGTGCCGCCGTCGGGGGAGAGCGCCACGGCGGGCACGTCGCCGCCCGCCCTGATCATGGACACCTGCCTGCCGCCGGCCACCTCCCACACGGTCACCGGGTCGCCCGCCACCGCCAGCAGCCGCCCGCCCGCGTCGAACGCCAGGTCGCCGGCCGCCGCGATGCGGCCCAGCTTCCTGTGCTCCTCGGTGTCGGTGAGCTCGATGGCGTCGCCGACCTCCTTGGCGGCGACCCGGCCGTTGCCGGAGAACGCGGCGACGTGCCCGTCGTCGGACGGCGCCGGCAGGCCGGACACGTCGAGCGAGACGACCGAGCCGCTGCCGCTGAGGTAGCGCAGCTGGCGGCCGTCCGAGGAGAAGGTCAGGCCGTGGCCGGGGTTCTGGAGGGGGTAGGAGCCGGCCAGGCGGCGCTCGGCGACGTTCCAGACGCGTACCTCGCCGTCGCCGGGGAGTGCCAGCAGGCGGCCGTCAGGGCTGAAGACCAGCGGGCCCGCCGACGCGTCAGGGGTCGTCTCCAGCCCCTCCACGACCTCGGCCCCCCACGCCCCGTCCTGCGGCGGCCCGGCTTCGGCCTCCCGCCCCGTGGTCGGCGCGGCCCCCGTATCGCCGCCCGGCCGGGTCGCCTCGCCGTCGCGGGTCCGCGCCGCCTCGCCGTCGCGGGCGCGTGCCGCCTCGCCGTCGCGGGCGCGTGCCGCCTCGCTGTCGCGGGTGCGCGCCGCCTGGGGATCGCCGCCGTCGGGCTGCCCGGCACCCGCATCGCCGGCGTCCCGCCGGTCCGCTCCGGTCGCGCGAGGCTGCGGCCGGGCGGTGCCCGAGTCGCCGGTGCCCGGCCTGGTGGCCTCGCTCGCGCGGGTCTTCGTGTCGGGTTGCGCCGTCCCCGCCCGCGCGTCCGGCCGGCCCGTTCCGGTCGCGCGGGCCTGCGGCCCGGCGGTCTGGCCGCCGCCGGCGCTGAAGGTCTGGACCCCGTCCCGCCCGGTCGCCGGCGCGCCCGCGCCGGTGCCCTCGGACGCGCCCGCCGCGGGAGCCTGTGAGGCGCCCGCCGTGGGAGCCTGCGAGGCGGCTGCCGTGGAGGCCTGTGAGGTACCCGTCGCGGGGGCCCGCGAGGTGCCCGTCGCTGGAGCCTGCGAGGCGGCCGTGGCGGGAGCCGGGGAGGCGGCCGGGGCCGAGGGGCGGGCCTGGGCGGGGGTCGGAAGCGCGAGCACACCAGGGCTCTGCGCGGCCGCGGGCGGGGCGGGCCCCGGGCTGCGGGCGAGGTCGGCGGGGGTATCGGGGCCCGGCTCCACGGCCGCGCCGAACGTCTCCGCGGACCCCGCACGCGACCGGACGTCCTTGGCCCCCACCAGCGTGACCCCGTCGCGCCCCGCCACCGCCAGCGTGCGCCCGTCGGGGCTGAAGGCGAGGGCGGGGGCGGCCGCGTCCGCGAGCGGTTCGACCTCCACCACCCCGGTCCTGGTACGGCCCGCGGCCAGGTCCCACAGCTCGACCCGCCCGGTCGACCGCGAGACGGCCGCCCGAGTCCCGTCGGGCGACAGCGCCACCTTCGCGTCCGGCACGTCGAGCAGCACGCGTGTCCCCCGGTAGACCCGCGTCCTGTTCCCCCTGCTGATCGCGTAGACGGCGGCGGCGGGCGCGCGCCCGGTGGTCACGTCGATCGGCCCGCCGCCGCCCCCCTCCGCGTACCGGCCGTCGTCGCTCAGCGCCGTGGCCCCGGCAGGCAGCGCGTACGACGCCGCCCGCCGCCTCGACGGCACGTCCCAGACGGTGAGCGCACCGGTGTCCCACCTGACCAGCGAGTCGCCGCGCAGCAGGTAACGGGCCCGCGCATCGGCCTCGGGATCGGTGAACACGGCCAGCTCCGGCTGCACCAGCGAGGCCTGCAGCGCCGCCCGCGCCTCGAAGACCGGCGCCAGCCGCCACGCGGCCACGCTCAGCCGCATCGCCGTACGCGGGTCGGAGGTGCGCAGCGCCTCCGCCCTGGCGGCCACGGCGCGGGCGTCGGCCTCGATGAGGCGCTCGCGCAGGTCGTTCTGCCCGTGAACGGACACGACGGTCATCGTGACCGCCACCGCCAGCACCGCCGCCACCGTCGTCAGGGAGGGCACCAGCAGCTTCCTGCGCTGCTTGGACAGGGCCACGCTGTCGTTGATGAAGTCGCGTTCGAGCTGGTTCAGCCGCACGTGGCGGCGCTTGGTCGCGGCCCAGCCGAGCGCCGTGTCGAGCTCCTGACCGCGCAGCAGGTGGCCGCGCCCACGCCGGTGCTCGGACCAGTGCCTGGCGGCCTGGCGGATGCGGCGGTGCACCAGCATGCCCTCGCGCTCGTCGGCCACCCAGCCGCGCAGCCGCGGCCAGGCCCGGTAGAGCGCGGCGCTGGCCGGCGCGACCCGGTCGTCGCTGACGGCCACGAGCTTGCCGACGGAGGTCTCGACGCCCGTCACGCGTACGCTGCGGCGTACCAGCAGGCCGGCCTCCATGAGCGGCCGCAGCACGTCGCCCTCGTCGTGCGGCGTGTCGCCGTCGAGCAGGCGCAGCAGCAGGCCGGGCACCTCCTGCTGCTGGGCGGGCGTGAGCCCCGCGTACACCTCCTCGGCCAGCTCGCCCAGCGACCGCTGCCGCACGTACGCCTGCGGCGGGCGCAGCTCCGCCACGCCGTCCACCAGCAGCTCGGCCGCCGTGGGACGGTCGGCGGGGTCCTTGGCCAGCGCCCGCCCGACCAGCTCGCACAGGGAGTCGGGCAGGCAGCTCAGGTCGGGATCGACGGTCAGCAGCCGGTGCATGACGCCGCCGAGGCTCTCCCCGCGGAACGGATCGTGCCCGGTCGCGGCGAACACCACCACCGCGCCCCACGCGAACACGTCCGCCGCCGCCTCGGCCGCCTGGCCGGTGAGCACCTCGGGCGCCTGGTAGGTGTACCCGCCCACCGGCCCGGAGACCGGCAGCCCCAGCTCGATCACCTTGGGGCCGTCGTCGGCCAGCAGCACGCTCTCCGGGTTCAGCCCCCGGTGGGTCAGCCCCGCGTCGTGCAGCGCGCGCAGCACCTCCGCCAGCGCCCCGGCCAGCGCGACCAGCTCGTCACCCGTGTACGGCCCCCGCAGCGCGACGGCCTGCCGCAGGTCGGGCCCGTTCACGAACTCGCTCACCACGTACGGGACGCCTTGGTCGGACCCGACGGCGACCACCTCCGCCAGACGGCGGCAGGTCACCCGCTCGTACCGGCGTCCGACCTCGCCCCGCGGCACCGTGACCGCGAACCTGCGGCCCTCGTCGTCGTAGGCGTCGTAGACGACGCCGCGCCCGCCCGCGCCCAGCCTGGCAGCCAGCCAATAGCCGCCAAGCCTTTCTGGGTCACCGGGCACCAAGCGCATCGTCACTGGAGCTTAGATGCACGACACCGCCCATTGGTTGTCCGGGACCACGTAACCGGGAGGGACGCCACAGGTCCCCCGCGCGCCTCGGGGGACCCATGCGTCATGATCATTATGCCAGGCTTCGCGATCCGGCCTGCCACTCGTGCCGCAGGACGGCCATGAGCACGCAGTCGTGCCACTCCCCGTCCCACAGGAGCGCGTCGCGCTCGACGCCCTCCTCGACGAAGCCGAGCTTCTTGTAGACGTGCCGCGCCCGCTCGTTGAAGGCGTAGACGCCCAGCCTGATCCGGTGCAGCGGCGTGGTGGTGAAGGCGTGGCGGAGCACCAGCTCGATGGCCTCGGTGCCGTAACCCTTGCCGAACACGCGGGGGCCGATCAGCCCGATGCGCAGGTTGCACGCCAGGTTGGCGGCGTCGAGCTCGTTGAGCACCACCTCGCCGACGTACTCGCCGTCCGCCATGATGGCCAGGTCGAGGCGGTCGGGATGGTCGCCGCGCGTGGCGTACCACAGGCGCAGGCCCTCGGCGTCGAACTCGGCGTGCGAGCCCGTCAGCTTGCGCACGTCGGGGTCGGAGACCAGTTCCAGCAGGCCCTCGACGTGCTCGGGACCGACCGGGCGCAGCGTCACGCGCGCACCCTTCAGCGTGGGTTTCTCGGCGAACATCCCTTCTGGCTATCAGTCGCGATCAACACCGGGCAAACCCATTTTCCCGAGCACCGTGTCCCGCACCTGCTCGGGGCTGAGCACGCCGACGTCGCAGATCAGGTCCGCCACCTCGCGGAAGTACACCTCGCGGCGGGCCCGCATCTCCCGCGGGTCGTAGTCGGGGCGGTGCTTGCTGGTGCGCATGCGCTCGGCCAGCACCGCGTCGTCGGCGTCCACCCAGACCACGAACGCCGCGCGCATCGCCGCGCGCACCTGGGCGTTCTCCAGCACGCTGGCCGCCGCGGCGATCACCTTCGGCTCACCCGCCAGCGACTCCAGCACGTGCTCGGCCTCGTACCGGTGCAGCGCCTGCTTGCCCTCGCGGGCGGCGATCGGCGCGGAGGTGGCGCCGTGCCTGTCCTGGAGGTACTGGTCGCTGTCGGTGAAGGGCAACCCGAGCGCCTCAGCGATCAAGCGGCCGGCGGTCGTCTTACCCGCGCCCATGAGCCCGATCATCACGACTGGTTTGTTTTTCGACATGTGGATAGAGGTTCCTTCGTGTCAAGGAGGTAAATCTGATGACCATCGCCGGAAGCATCATCCTCATCATGCTCGGTGCGATCCTCACCTGGGCCGTCGAGTTCGACCTCGCCGGCCTCGACATCAACGTAGTGGGCGTCATCCTCATGCTCGGTGGCCTGGTCGGGCTCCTGTTCGGCATATACAGGATCACCGTCACGCGCCGCGCGGTCGGCCCGATCGACGAGCCGGTGCACCGTCACGAGATCTACGAGGAGCCCGAGACGCGCAGGACCACGGTCTACGAGGAGCGTCGCCACTACGACGAACCACCGCTGTAGGAGGTGAATCGACATGCCAGCCGTTGAAGAGCTGCCGTCGACCATCAAGCGTTCTCCGAAAAAGGCGCAGAACACGTGGATCAAGGCGCACGACTCGGCCGTCAAGGAGTACGGCGAGGGGCGGCGCGCCCACATGACCGCGTTCGCCGCGCTGAAACATTCCTTCGAGAAGGTGGGCGACCACTGGGAGGCGAAGAACGGCAAGGGCCCTTCCGACAAGGGCGCCACCGACCGCTCCGGCCGGACGGCCGAGGGCGTGGACGCCAACGCCAGCAAGGAACACCTGCAGAAGGTGGCCGCGAAGCTGGGAGTGACCGGCCGGTCGAAGATGACCAAGCAGGAGCTGGTCGGCGCCATCCAGAAGGCCAACAGGACGGCCACGGCCAAGTCCCGCCCGGGCGCGAAGTCCAACGGCGCGACGAAGTCCAACGGCGCGAAGTCCAGCAGCACGAGGTCCACCGGCACGACCAAGTCCACCGGCACGACGAAGTCCACCGGCACGAAGTCCACCGGCACGAAGTCCAGCAGCACGAAGTCCGGTGCCAAGTCCACCAGCACGAAGGCGGCTTCCTCCTCGAAGTCCGGCCCCAGGACGACGTCCAAGGTGAAGTCGGGGCCCAAGTCGACGACGTCCAAGTCGACGTCCAGGACGAAGACCGCTGCCAAGAAGAGCTCCACGGCGAAGAAGTCCCGCTGACTGAGCGGGGCGTACCTGCGCCACTGGCAGACCGACCAGAGGGCCGCCGATCTCGATGGATCGCCGGCCCTCACTCATGCCCGCCCGCAGCCGCCCCGCTCACAGCAGCCGCTTCACCGCGTCGGCGATGGCGTGACGGTCGATCCGCGCGTCGGCGAGCTGCTCCTGCGGCGTCGCCGACCCGGGCAGATCGGTCACGGCCAGCTTCACCACGCGCGGCCCCAGCTCGCTCACCGCGTCCATCACCGCGTCACCCAGGCCGCCCTCGATCCGGTGGTCCTCCACCGTGATCAGGTTGCCGGTGGTGGTCGCCGCCTCGACCAGCGCGGCCGTGTCGACGGGCTTGATCGAGTACAGGTCGATTACCCCCACGCGGACGCCGTCCGCCTGGAGGTCGTCGGCCGCCGCCAGCGCCTCGTGCACGGTGACGCCCGCCGCCACGATCGTGGCCCGGTCGCCGGGCGACTGCCGCAGCACCCGCGACCCGCCCACGGGGAACCGCTCACCCGGCTGGTAGATCACCGGCGTGTCGCCCCGCGTGGTGCGCAGGTAGGACACGCCCTCCAGGTCCGCCATCTCGGCGATCAGGGCCACCGTCTGGTTGGCGTCGCACGGGTACAGCACGGTGCTGCCGTGCACGGTCCGCATCATCGCCAGGTCCTCCAGGCCCATCTGCGAGGGCCCGTCCTCGCCGATGGCCACCCCGGCGTGCGAGCCGACCAGCCGGATGTCCGCCCGGCTCACGCCCGCCATCCTGATGAAGTCGTGCGCCCTGGTCAGGAACGCCGCGAAGGTGGCCGCGTACGGCTTCCACCCCCGCACCTGCAGCCCGACGGCCGCCGCGACGAGCTGCTGCTCGGCGATGTACATCTCGAAGAACCGCTCGGGATGCTCCTTGCCGAACGTCTCCGTCTTCGTCGAGTCCGCCACCTCGCCGTCCAGCGCCACCACGTCCCCGCGGGCCGAGCCGAGCGCCGCCAGCGCCGCCCCGTACGCCGTCCGCGTCGCCACCTTCTCACCCACCGGGTACGAGGGCAGGGCCATCCCGTTGCTCCCGAACCGGAACGGCGCCGCGTCCACCTCCGGCTTGTGCACCTCGACCCGCACGCTCCTGGGCCCGCCCAGCTCCTGGACGGCCTTGCCCGGGTCCTTCAGCGCCTTGCCGTGGGCGCCCTCGCGGTTCTCGACCTCCAGGACCCCTTCGCCCTTGCGGGTCTTGGCCAGGATCACGGTCGGCCGCCGCCGCGTGTTGCGGGCGTCGCTCAGTGCGTAGTCGATCTGGCCGGGGTCGTGCCCGTCGATCTCGATCGTGTGCCAGCCGAACGCCCCGAACCTGCGCGCGTACGCCCCGGTGTCCCAGCCGTGCCTGGTGGGGCCGCGCTGGCCGAGCCGGTTCACGTCCACGATCGCGGTCAGGTTCGCCAGCCCCTCGCTGCCCGCGTGCTCGGTCGCCTCCCAGATGGAGCCCTCGGCCAGCTCGCTGTCACCGCACAACACCCACACCCGGTACGGCACCCGCTCCAGCCGCCCGGCCATCGCCACCCCCACCCCCACGGGCAGCCCCTGTCCCAGCGACCCGGTGGCGACGTCCACCCAGGGCAGCCGGGGCGTGGGGTGCCCCTCCAACCGGCTGCCTCTTCGCCTGAACGACAGCAACTCCTCGTCACTGATCACCCCGGCCGCCTTGTAGAGCGAGTAGAGCAGGGGGGAGGCGTGTCCCTTGGAGAAGATCAGGTGGTCGTTGGCCGGGTTGCCCGGGTTGTCGAAGTCGTAGCGCAGGTGGCACGCGAACAGCACGGCCATCAGGTCGGCCGCGGACATGGACGAGGTCGGATGGCCGGAACCGGCCTCCGCCGCCGCCCGCACGGAGTCCACCCGCAACTGCGCCGCCAGCTCGGCCAGGTACTGAAGATCGCGGTCAGGCATCATGACCTCCCCTGAGATGGTTTCCGCCCCGCCTACCCCGGTGTCGCCGCTTAACTCGGCACACACGCCCGCGCCCCCGGCCGCCGCGCTCCGGCCGGGGTCCTCTCAGGGGAAGGGCGGGTGGGTCAACCGCGCCGCGTACGCCGTACGGCGGCGAGGGCCGCGGCGGCGGCGGTGCCCGCGAGGGTGAGCAGGACGGGGCCGCGGTGCTGGGAGAGCCACAGCTGGGGGCTGCGCTTGTGCGAGCGGTGGTCGAACGAGCCGTGCGCCCCGTAGTCGCTGTTCTCGTCGGCGGGCTCCCACAGGTTCGCCACCCCGGTGGGCGCCTTCTCGTCCGTCACCTGCGACTGGGCACCCGTCCTGGCAAGGTAGCGGTCCACCAGGGCAGGCGCGACGCGCTGAGCGAGCATGGTGGCGACGGTGCTGGTGCCGACCCAGTACTCCTTGCGCTCCGGATGCGTGGCGGCGTGCACGATCGCCCGCGCGGCCACCTCCGGCTGGTAGATCGGGGGGACGGGCTGCGGATGGCGGCGCAGCTTGGACAGCACCCAGTCGAACTGGGGGGTGTTGACCGCCGGAAGCTGGACGAGGGTGACGTGCACGTTGCTGCCGTCGGACATGAGCTCGGTACGCACCGACTCCGTGAAGCCCTTGATGGCGTGCTTGGCCCCGCAGTAGGCGGACTGCAGCGGGATGCCGCGCTGCGACAGGGCGGACCCGGTCTGGACGATGGCGCCGGCGTTGCGCGGGCGCATCAGGTCGAGGGCGACCTTGGTGCCCCAGACGTAGCCCAGGTACGTCACCGCAGTGGTGCGCTCATACTCATCTGGGGAAATATCGGTGAATTTGGCGAAGACGGAGGAGAAGGCGGTGTTTATCCAGACGGAGATCGGGCCCATCTCCTTCTCGATGCGCTCCGCCGCCGCCCGTAGCTGCTCGTAGTCGGCCACGTCGGCCTCGTACACCTGCCCCGTGCCGCCCTCCACCCCCACGTCCACGGCGGCGGCGCCCAGGCCGGCCGTGCCGCGGGCGATCAGCGCCACCTTGGCGCCCTGCGCGCCGAGCTCGCGCACCACCGCGCGCCCGACCCCGCCGCTCGCGCCCGTCACCACTACCACGCGTCCACGAAGTGGTGCCATGTCGTGATCAGCCCGCCTCTCTGTCCGGTCCTTGCTGCTGCTTCTGCCGCCGTATGGCCAACGTGATGTCGACCGCCGTGGCGATGGCCAGCACGACCGCGACGCCCGTGATGAGGAAAGCCCCGGTGAGAAGCCCCAGCACCGCGAACGCGAACAGGAACACCAGGATGAAGGAGCCCACCCTGACGTGCATGATGTCGCGCGGGGTGGCAGGCACCATGGCATGGCCTCTGCGGTCCCGTTCCTCGTGCCATTCTCCGTTGTCAGACATGCGGCTCACCTGCCCGTGCCGTTTGCCGCCTAACGTCCGGGGTAGCCCGCCTGCGTGCCCGAGCGAGATCAACGTACCGACGAGTTGCACCCCAGCGACCAGAGCGAGCCGGGCATCGTGCGGCGGCGGCGCGGGCGCGGGTTCAGCTACGAGGGCCCCGACGGCCGCCCGGTGCGCGACCCGGCCACGCTCGCCCGGATCAGGGCGCTGGCCATCCCCCCTGCCTGGCAGGACGTGTGGATCTGCACGTCACCCAGGGGGCACCTGCAGGCCGTCGGCACGGACTCCGCGGGCCGGCGCCAGTACCGCTACCACGACCTGTGGCGCGAGCAGCAGGACCGGGCCAAGTTCGACCGGGTGCTGGAGGTGGCCGAGCGGCTGCCCGCGTTCAGGAAGGCCGTGGACGACCAGCTCCAGGGGCGCGGGCTGACCAGGCAGCGGGTGCTGGCCGCCGCGGCCAGGCTGCTCGACATCGGCTTCTTCCGCATCGGCGGCGAGAGCTACGACACCTACGGCCTGGCCACGCTCAGGATGGAGCACGTCACCTGCTCCGGCGGCGTGGTCACCTGCTCCTACCAGGCCAAGGGCGACGTGGCGCGCGAGGTCGAGGTGGCCGACCCGGCCGCGTGCAAGGTGCTGCGCTCGCTCAAGGCGCTGGGCGTGGACGGCGAGCTGCTGCGTTACCGGCACCGGGGCGGCTGGAGCGACATCAGGAGCGAGGACATCAACGAGTACCTGCGCGAGATCATCGGCTACGAGGTCACGGCCAAGGACTTCCGCACCTGGCACGCCACCGTCCTGGCGGCGGTGGGCCTGGCGGTGTCCAGGCCCGCGCGCACGGGCGTCACCAGCAAGAAACGCGCCGTCACGCGGGTGATGCGCGAGGTCGCGGAGTACCTGGGCAACACCCCGACCGTGGCGCGGGCGTCGTACGTGGACCCGCGCGTGGTGGAGGCGTACGACCAGGACAGAACGATCGCGGCGGCGCTGACCGAGCTCGGGGCGGACGCGAATTTCGGGCAGCTCGCCACGGCGGGCCCCGTCGAACGGGCGGTCATTGAGCTGATTCGAGCCGTTTGAGCGGTTCGCAGCCGGGCATGCGCCGACAGAAGAAGGAGGCGAGCGATGGAAGCTCCGCAGTACGTCGCGGCCCGTGTCCAGCAGGCGCTGGCCGAGGACGGACGCACGCACGAGCTCGGAATTCGCGTCGATATCAGAGGCGACCAGCTTTTCCTGCGCGGACAGGTGAGCGGGGCCGAGCAGCGTGAGCGGCTCGGCCAGGTGGCGCACGAGGTCGCGCCCGAGCTCCATGTGCACAACGAGATCAACGTCGTTGAGGCGAACGCGCCGGGGGAGGATGAGCATCTTGACTGACCTGCGTATAGCCGCCGTGGGGGACATCCACCTAGGCGAGGACGTCAGAGGCCAGTACAGGAAGAAGCTCGAAGGCATCGAGGACCGCGCGGACGTGTTCATGCTGGCCGGGGACCTCACCCGGCACGGCACGCTGGAGGAGGGCAAGGTGGTGGCCGACGAGCTGCGCGGCCTGCCGATCCCCGCCGTCGCGGTGCTCGGCAACCACGATTACCACTCCGACCTGCAGTACGAGATGGCCGCCGAGCTGCGTGACGCCGGCGTCATCGTGCTGGACGACGACGGCGTGGTGGTGCAGTGCGGTGACAAGAAGCTGGGCGTGGTCGGCGGGAAGGGGTTCGGAGGCGGGTTCGCGGGCAAGTGCGCCAGCGAGTTCGGCGAGCGCGAGATCAAGAACTTCGTCTCCCACACGCGCTACATCGCCGAGGCGTGGAAGGTGGCGTTGAAGGAGATCGTCGCCGACCACCGCGTGGTGCTGTCGCACTACTCCCCGATCAAGGAGACGCTGGAGGGCGAGCCGCACGAGATCTACCCCTTCCTCGGCAGCTACCTCCTGGCGGAGGCGGTGGACACGGCCGGCGCCGACCTGATCCTGCACGGGCATGCGCACAAGGGCAGCGAGAAGGGCATGACGCCGGGCGGCATCCGGGTGCGCAACGTGGCGCTGCCGGTGCTCGGCAGGGCCTACTCGGTGTACTGCCTCAACTGCGCCGACGACATGCAGCTGCACGAGCACTAGCCGGACGGTCCGCAGCCACGCGAGCGCCGGCCCGCTAGAGCACCCGTACGGCGAGCACGCACACGTCGTCCTCGGCCGTGTCGGCGCCCAGCCGGTCGAGCAGGCAGTTGATCATCTGCTCGGGGTCGTCCCCGGTGCAGAGGTGCGCGGCCTGGAGCAGGGCCTCCATGCCCGCCTCCAGGTCCTGCCCGCGCCGCTCGACGATCCCGTCGGTGTAGAGCAGCAGGACGTCGCCCGGCTGGAGCTGCGTGGCCGTCATCCGGTACTCGGTCACGTCGAACGCGCCGAGCATCATCCCCTGCGTGCCGTCGATCGGCTCGGCCCGGCCGTCCCTGATCAGCAGGGGGGCCAGATGGCCGGCGTTCGTCCAGCGGAACGTGCAGTCCCCCGGGTCGAAGTGGCCGATGATGGCGGTCCCGGTCACGGTGACGCCCTCGTTGGAGTGCACGATCAGGTCGTTCAGCCAGGTGGCGAGCCGGTCGGCGGGCGCCTGCGTGTAGGCCAGCCCGGCCAGCCCCGAGCGCATCTGCAGCATGATGCTGGCGGCGGTCAGCCCGTGTCCCATGGCGTCGCCGATGGCGAGCAGCACCCTGCCGTCGGGGATGAGGCGGGCCTTGAACCAGTCGCCGCCGAGCCGGATGAGCTCCTCGCCGGGCAGGTAACGCACGCCGACGGTCAGCCCCGGCAGGTGGATGAGGCCGCGGCGGATCGGCAGGATCGTGTTCTGGAGCTGGACGGTGACCCGGTGCTCCTCCTCGGCCCGCTGACGCTGCCGGTGCGCCTGTTCGTGCGCCACGGCCAGGGCGCGCTCCCTGCGCCGGTGCTTCGTCACGTCCTGGGCCAGGCAGCGCACCTTGACCGGCACGCCGTCCGCGTCGAGTATCGGCTCGCTGAACACGCTCAGGTGGCGCACCCCGTGCCGCTGCTGGATCCTGAACTCCGTCTCGACAGCCTCCCGGTGCTCCAGCAGGGAACGCACCTGGTCCTCGACGATCGGCAGGTCCTCCGGCACCACCACGGCCGGCAGCTCCTCCAGCGACATCGGCCCCTCGTCGCGTTCGCGGCCGAACATCTCATACATCTGGGGAGTCCACAGCGTGCGCTGCGTGGCCAGGTTCCACTCGCCCCAGCCCAGCTCGGCCAGGCGCTGCGCGCGCTCCCAGCCGGAGACGAGCATTTCCTCGTCGTCCATGGTGCGCCAGCTCACCAGCAGCCCGTCGTCCACGCGGGCCGCGCGCACGCTCAGCGTGGCCGGCCAGAGCAGGTAGTCGAGCACCTCCACGAACTCCAGCCCCTCCCGGTGGATGGGCTCGCCGGTCTCGAAGACGCCGATGTAGTCGTCCAGCAGCCCCGAGCCGGCCACGCCGGGGCTGGCCACCATGAGCCGGTACCCGGTCAGCTCCGCGGCGGTACGCCCGGCCACCGTCCTGGCGTGCCGGTTGGCGGCGAGGATCAGGAAGTCCACGACGCGGCCCGTGGCGTCCTTGACGGGGGTCAGGTAGAGCGCGGAGGCGTGGACGGCCTCCAGCATGCCGGTCACCCAGACGGGCACGTCGAGCGGCTGCCTGGGCTCGTCAGCGGGACGCTCGATGCCCTTGGCCACCTCGACGAGCGCCAGGCCGCTGTGCCGGGCCATCCTCGTGAGCTGATCGGCCGCCTCGCCCGGCCGCACGTTCAGCGATGTGGCGAGCCGGGCGATGGCCTCGTCGAGGATGGCCTGGTCCCGCATGTGCAGGCGCAGCCGTACGAGCAGGTCACGAACCCTCGCCGAGACAGCCCCGGACTCGTAGCGGCTGAACGGCGGAAATCTACTCACACGCTCCTCATGCCCGCCGCGCGGGAATCGAGGAGCGTCACTGTCGATATTTCAGCAAAACGTAGAGACCGCTGGACCGTTCTCGGGGATCGGCCCAGCGGTGGGTTTGGGGCGATGAACGAATCGAACGTCGCCCCTACACATTGAAGATGCTGACCCCGCCAGGCCCGACCAGGAAACCGAGGACGATGAGCACGATTCCCCAGAGCAGGTCGCGCCGGGCCAGGATCACATAGATCCCGGAGATGACGAGAATTACTGCGATGATCCAGAGCAAAGTAGCCATGCGCTGGCATCTGCCCTGAGGAAGCGCCGCATAACATGAGGCGTCGGGGCAGGGAAAAACTTTATGACGACCTTCGGTTATTTCCTGTCGTGCGAGGAGCACGGCCCAAAGGAGCTGATTCGCCAGGCCAAGGCCGCCGAACGCGCCGGTTTCGAGGCTCTGTGGATCTCCGACCACTTCCACCCCTGGCTGGACGAGCAGGGGCAGGCCCCGTTCGTCTGGTCGGTGATCGGCGCGCTGGCCGAGGCCACGTCCCTGCCCATCACCACCGCCGTGACCTGTCCCCTGGTCCGTACGCATCCGGTGGTGATCGCCCACGCCACGGCCACCACCGCCGCGCTCACCGGCGGCCGGTTCCGGCTCGGCGTGGGCACCGGCGAGGCGCTCAACGAGCACGTGATCGAGTCCCGCTGGCCGCCGCTGAGCGAGCGGCTGGAGATGCTGGAAGAGGCGATCGAGCTGATGCGGGAGCTGTTCACGGGCAAGCTGGTCACGCACCGGGGCCGCCACTACCGCGTGGACACCGCCAGGCTCTACACGCTGCCCGACGAGCCGGCGCCCATCCTGGTGTCGGGGCTGGGCAAGAAGTCCACGGCGCTGGCCGGGCGGCTGGGTGACGGGTACATCTCGGTCGCGCCGGACGCCGGCGCCGTACGCGCCTTCCGCGACGCGGGCGGCGCCGGCAAGCCCGCGCTCGGCGGGCTCAAGGCCTGCTACGCCACCGACGAGGCGGCGGCCCGCAAGACCGTGCACCGCCTGTGGCCCACGCAGGGCGTCAAGGGCGAGGCCGCGCAGCTCCTGCCGCTGCCCCGGCACTTCGAGCAGCTCGCCGGGATGGTGACGGAGGACGAGGCCGTCGCCGGCAGCCCGGTCGGCCCCGACCCCGAGGTGCACGCCCAGGCCATCAGGCAGTACGTGGACGCCGGGTTCGACGAGGTCTACGTCAACCAGATCGGGCCCGAGCAGGACGCGTTCTTCGACTTCTACGAGCGCGAGGTCCTGCCGCTGGTCCGCTGACCTCCGGGTCGCAGCATGCCCGCCAGCAGGTCGTCCAGCGCGGCCTCGAGCTCCGCCGGCGTGGGCACGCTGCCCGCGCCGGCGATGGCGTCGAACATCAGCCCCTCCCCGAACGCCACCAGGTTGCGCGCGTGCGTCACCGGGTCGGCGGAGCCCAGGGCCGCCAGCATGGCGACGGCCGGGTCGCGGAAGCGCCGCCCGGCCTGGTCGTAGATCCTGCGCAGCTCCGGCCGCCTGGTGGCCTCCAGGGCCAGCTCGTAGCGGGCCAGCGTGCGGCGCCGGTCCATGAGCTGGATGTGCAGCGCCTGCGCCATGCGCGCGGGCAGGCGCTCCAGCTCGTCCGGGTCGCTGTCGTACGCCCCCGCCAGGGCCCGCATCTCCAGCTCGGTGAGCCGTGACAACGTCAGCTCCAGCAGCGCCGCGCGGGTGCGGGCGAGGTTGGACGTGGAGCCGGGCGGCAGGTCCGCCGCCTCGTCGACGGCCCGGTGGGTCAGCCCGCGCATGCCCCGCTCGGCGAGCAGGGTGATGGCCGTGTCGGCGACAAGGTCGGAGCGTTTCACGGAACCCGATACTACAGCGGTAGTGACCGGAAACTACAGACGTAGTATGGTGACACTACAGACGTAGTGAAGGGGGCCGTGATGGCAAGGGCTGTGGTGATCGGCGGAGGCGTCGGCGGGCTGGCCGCCGGGGCGGCGTTGCGGCGCAAGGGGTGGGAGGTGACCGTGCTGGAGCGCGCTCCCGTGATCGAGCCGGTCGGGTCCGGGCTGGCGATCGCCGCCAACGCGCTCAAGGCGCTCGACGTCCTCGGCGTCGGGGACCGGGTCAGGGAGCTGGCCACCGTGGAGGGCCGGCTCGGCCTGCGCCGGGCGGACGGGAGGTGGCTGACGCACACCACGGAGGCCGTCGCGGACGCCAAGTACGGCGACTCGGTGGTGGTCATGTTGAGGGCCACGCTGATGGAGGTGCTCATGGACGCGCTCGGCCGCGAGCACCTGCGCCTGGGCACGACCGTCTCGGAGGTGGACGCCGACAAGGGCCTCGTCCGGACCGACGCGGGCGACCTGGAGGCCGACCTCGTCGTGGGCGCCGACGGGATCAACTCGGCCACCCGGCGCGCGCTCTTCCCCGCGCACCCGGGGCCGGTGTACTCCGGGGTGACGGCCTGGCGCGGGCTCGTCCCGCGCGACGGGCTTCAGGTCCCGCGCTGCGAGAGCTGGGGCCGGGGCACGGTGTTCGGCATCCACCTGCTGGCCGGCGACGTCGTCTACGTCTACGCCACCGACGTGCTGCCCGCCGGCACCGTGCACGCGGACGAGCGCGCGGAGCTGCTGCGCAGGTTCGGCGGCTGGCACGACCCGATCCCGGCCCTGCTGCGGGCGGCCGATCCCGCCCGCATCATCCGCAACGACGTCTACTACAACGCCGAGCCACTGCCCGCCTTCCACCGGGGGAGGGTCGCCCTGGTCGGCGACGCCGCGCACGCGATGACGCCGAACCTCGGGCAGGGCGCCTGCCAGGCGATCGAGGACGGGGTGGTCCTGGCGCACCACGCCGGCCACGCCTCACCGGGAGGCGGCAGTGTGCTGCCCGGCGGGGCGCTGGCGGCCTACAGCGCCGCGCGCGTGGAGCGGACCGCGAAGATCGTCCAGCGCTCCTGGAGCCTGTGCCGCATGAGCAAGCTCCGCAATCCGCTGGCGGTGGGGCTGCGTGACTTCGGGCTGTCGGCCGCCGCGCGGCTCAGCCCAGATCTGATGTTGCGGTCGATGGACGAGGTGCTGAGCTGGCGTCCACCGGCTGAGGCTGGACGGTGACCGACGTCTGCACGACGACCGGCGCCGCCACCGGGAGCTCCAGCGGGACCGGAGCCTGCACGGCCTCGGCCGCGGCGGCCGGCTTGGCGTGGTGGTCGGGCGCGAGCCGGCCGAGCGTGATCGTGCCGGCGATGGTCAGCGCGGCGGCCAGCACGGCGGGCACGGCCGTCGAGGGGGACGTCGGCAGCGGCTCGCCGAGCAGGATCGCGCCGGCCAGCACGGAGGTGATGGGATCGATGACCTGCACTCCGGCGTAGGCGATGCCGAAGTAGCCCACGGCGTACGAGCGCTGCAGCAGCACCACAGCGCAGACCAGCAGCACGGGCACGGCCAGGCTGAACCAGTGGATCAACCGCCCCCAGTCGCCCTCCATCCCGCCGCCGACCACCCGCACGAACGTGGACACGCTCGCCGTCACGACCCCCGCCCCCACGGAGAGCAGCATGGCCTTCGCCGGCCCGTGCACCCGGCTCGCGATGAGCTGCGTGACCAGCGCGACCGCCGCGATCACGGCGATGAAGGCCAGCGCCGCGCCGTCGCTCAGCACGGGCGTCACGTTGTGCGCGGGCACCAGCAGCATGAGCCAGAGCAGGCCCACGGCCACCGCGATCGAGCCGAGGATCTCGGCGCGGTACGGCCTGCGGCCGTACATGAACGCGGCCAGCGGCACGGCGAACACCAGCGTGGCGACGCTGATCGGCTGCACGGCGACCAGCGGCGCGAAGCTCAGGGCCACGGCGTGCAGGCAGGCACCGCTGAAGGAGATGATGCCGCCGACCCACCAGCGGGGGCGTCTCACCAGGCTGAGCGAGGCGCCCTCGGCCACGACCTCGAACTGTTGCATCGCCGCGCCGAGCGCGTATCCCAGCGCTCCGGCCAGGGCGATCAGCATGCCGACCCAGGTCATCGCGGCCCGCGCAGGAGCAGGGGTCCTTTCAGGAGCATTGCTCCAGCTTAAGAGGCAGCAGAACCTCTAGAATCATCCTTTCGGCTGAAAAATGGGCACATGTTGCTTCCGACCTGCACGAACATGTGGCGCATCCTTGAGCCGGCGGTGGGCCGGCGGCCTGCTCCAGGGCCCGCGGAGGGCGGGGCTACGACGTGCGGCAGACGCAGAACAGGTGTCCCTGCGGGTCCCGCAGCACGATCCACCGCGTGCCCTCCTCGGTGACGCCGGGCTGGAACTCGGGCCTGGTGGCGCCGAGCTCGACGTACTCCGCGGCGGCGCGCTCCACGTCCGGCACCTGGAGGTCGAGGTGGAACTGCTTGTCGGGGCTCGGCCACTGGACCGGCTTGCGGTCGGGGACGCGGCCGAAGTAGATGTTGACGGTGCCGTCGGAGATCGCGGCGTACTCGTCCTCCGCGTACGTGACCTCCATCCCGGTCACCTCGTGGTAGAACGCGGCCAGCGCCCTGGGGTCGTCGCAGTCGATGGTGAAGGCCAGGAGGCTTGCTCTCGTCGTCATGCGGACCAGCCTTCCAGGCGTACCTGTCACCTACTGTCAGGTACGCCAGAGGGCCGCACCTTCTCGGCGCGGCCCTCCGCTTACGGCGTCAAGTCACCCGGGGAGGCGGCCGTAGTAGTCCCCCAGCCGCGTCCGGTACTCGGGCTCCTTGAACGTGCCCTCGTCGAACTCGGGCGCGTCCTTGATCTCGGCCTTGGTGCGGGCCACGAACACGTTGCGTTCCTGGGGATCGATGCTCGTGACCACTCGTGCCGGGAGCATGACCTTCTTACCGAAGATCCACGGACCGGTGTCGACGATGATGTAGCTCTCGCCGACCTCGTACGTCGCCTCGTCGACGGACCCGATCTTCCCGTCGGTGGCCTGGACGTGGTAACCGACCAGGTCCAGAGCCTGCCCGCGGTCGTAGACGTCAGGTCGATAGTCCCAGAGCTCCATTGGGCTCTCTTCCTCTCTTCTTCCGTCTTCTCGGGCAAGCCCTCACCTACCCGGCTGTGGTTTCGTAAACCCGTGGCCATGTCTGGGGCGATCCTTGACGGGTGGCCGACACGCTGATCTGACTCTCCTGACAACCGCCCGCCATCCGGGGCGCTGGAGCCCCGGGTGCGGATACGATCCGCGCGAGGAGGTCGGATGAGCGGTGAGTGGGCGCCTCCAGGGGTGGATCCGGAGCGGCCGAGCGTGGCGCGGGTGCACGACGCGCTGCTGGGCGGCATGGAGAACTTCGCCTCCGACCGCTCGGTGGCGCGCAAGCTCAGGACCGCGGTGCCCGAGGTGGTGGACCTCGTCTGGTGCAACCGCGCCTTCATCGGGCGGGTCGTCGACTTCCTGGTCAGGGAGGCCGGCATCAGGCAGATCATCGACCTCGGCTCCGGGCTGCCCACGGTGGAGAACACCCACGAGGTCGCGCAGTTCGCCCACCCCGCGTCCAGGGTGGTGTACGTGGACCTCGACCCCATGGTCGAGCCGCACGCCCGCGCGATACTCAACGGCAACCCCTGCGCCGACGCCATCACCGCCGACGCCCGTGACGTGGCGGGCGTGCTGGGCCACCCGGCGGTGCGCCGCCTGATCGACCTGTCGCAGCCCACGGCGGTCATGGCCATCGGGCTGCTGCACCTGTTCTCCGACCAGGAGGACCCGCACGCGCTGATCAGGGCCTACGCGGACGCGCTGCCGCCCGGCAGCTACCTGGCCGTCTCCAACTTCCTGGCCTCCGAGAGCCCCCAGGCCAAGGCGCTGGAGGTGATGCTCCAGGCCACGATGGGCACCGGCTACTTCCGCGACCGTCCGGCCATCGCGCGCTTCTTCGACGGGCTGGAGCTGGTGGAGCCCGGCCTGGTGCACTTCCCCGAGTGGCATCCGGACGAGCGCCTCCCCGGCCCGCTCGCGCCCTGGGAGGAACTGCTGCTGGGCGGCGTCGCCCGCAAGCCGTGATCCCGGTGGGAGGCGGGCTCGCGAGCGCCGTAAGCTGTGACCCGTGCCGAGACGTCTGATCTGTTCCCCGCCCCCCGCCCGCTAGCGGGCGGCGTTCACTGAGCTCTCCGGGTCCGAGCGATCCGGGGGTGGTTGCTGCCCGCACACCGGGCCCATTCCGACCACTCCACCCGGAGAACTCCTGTCATGACCCATGTCTCCGCCCGGCGGGGCGCCCTGTACGTCTCCGTGGCCGCGACCGCCTGGGGCACCGGCGGCGCAGCCGGATCCCTCCTCTTCGACACCGGCGGCCTCGGCCCCGTCGGCGTCTCCCTGTGGCGCTACCTCGTCGGCGCCGCCTTCCTCCTCCTGATCACCAGAAGCGCCCCGCTCGCGTGGAACGGCAGAACCGTGCTCGTCGGCGCCGGGATGGCCGTCTACCAGACCGCGTACTTCGCCGCGATCGACCACTCCGGCGTGGCCGTGGCGACCGTCGTCACGATGGGCGCCAGCCCGATCTTCACCGCCCTGGGCAGCCGCTTCCTGCTGCGCGAGCGGCTCGGCAGGCTCGCGCTGTGCGCCCTGGCCGCCGCGCTGGCCGGGCTGCTCCTGCTCACCGGTGAGGCCGTGCTGCAGGCCCGCTCGTCCGCCGGCATCGCCTTCGCGCTGGCCTCGGCCGCCGGGTACGCCGGGGTCACGCTGCTGTCCCGGCAGGGCAGGGACGACGACACGCGGGCCGCGGCGGTCGGCGGGTTCGTGGTCGGCGCGGTGTGCCTGGCGCCGTTCGCGCTGGCGGAAGGGGTGGTGCCCGAGGTGAGCTGGTCCTCCGTGGCGCTGCTGGTCTATCTGGGCGCGGTGCCGACCGCGCTCGCCTACGGCCTGTTCTTCCGGGCCCTGACCGCCCTGCGCGCCACCACCGTGTCGATCATCTCGCTCGGCGAGGCGGTGGGCGCGGCGCTGCTCGGCGTGTTGCTGTTCGGCGAGCGGCTCACGCCCCTGGCCTGGTCGGGCTGCGTGCTGCTGCTGGCCGCCGTCACGGTGCTCGCCGCACGAGCGGAAACCGCGTGATGTGACGGTCCGGGCCGCCGGATGAGTTAAGGTCCGGTACGGCGACGCTTGCCGAATCGTCGCTCCGCTCCCCGGCCCAAGGCCAAGCGACGGGCCCCGACGAATGAAGGGAACGGTGTCGGCGAAGCGTGCGTTGGAGGAACTGTGGCCTCGTTTAAGGGAATACTGAGGAACCTCCTGGACCGTCCGGGAGGCGTCCCTCTGACGCCCTACCAGAAGATCGTGAAAGCGGCCGACGGCCGGGCGGAGCAGGTTCGCAAGCTCGACGAGCTGCCCAGGCCCGGCATGAGCGATCTGGCCGAGTTCTGTGCCGTCGCGCGCGAGGCCGCCGACCGGACGTTGGGGCTGCGGCCGTACGACGTGCAGTTGCTGGGCACGCTCGCCCTGCTCGACGGCAAGGTCGCCGAGATGGCCACCGGTGAGGGCAAGACCCTGTCCGGGGCCATGGCGGCGGCGGGCTACGCGTTGCAGGGCAAGCGCGTGCACGTCATCTCGGTCAACGACTACCTGGCCAAACGCGACGCCGAGTGGATGGGCCCCTTCTACGAGGCGCTCGGCGTCAGCGTGGGCTGGATCGACCAGAACTCCACGCCGGAGGAGCGGCGCGCGGCCTACGCCAAGGACGTGACGTACGGGCCGGTCAGCGAGATCGGGTTCGACGTGCTGCGCGACCGCCTGCGTACGGACGCGAGCGAGATCATCGTGCCCGCGCCCGAGGTGGCCCTGATCGACGAGGCCGACTCCGTGCTCGTGGACGAGGCCCGCGTGCCGCTGGTCATGGCCGGGGCGGCCGACCCAGGCAACGCGGTGCCGGAGATGGCGGCGCTGGTGCGGCAGCTCGTGCGCGGCTACCACTACGAGATCGACGAACAGGCCCGCAACGTCTACCTCACCCCCAAGGGCGCCGACAGCGTCGAGAACCTGCTCGGCCTCGACCTCTACGACGAGCACGAGCCCGGCGCGCTCATCGAGCTCAACCTGGCGCTGCACGCCCACGCGCTGCTGACCCGCGACGTCGACTACATCGTGCGCGACGGCAAGGTGCAGCTCATCAACCCCTCCCGCGGCCGGGTGGCGCTGCTCCAGCGCTGGCCCAACGGCCTGCAGGCGGCCGTGGAGGCCAAGGAGGCGCTGGCGCCCAGCGAGAAGGGCGAGATCCTCGACTCGATCACCGTGCAGGGCCTGATCCGCCGCTACCCGCAGATCTGCGGCATGACGGGCACCGCCGTGGCCGTCAGCGAGCAGCTCGGCGAGTTCTACGGGCTCAAGGTCGCGGTGATCCCGCCGAACCGGCCGTGCGTGCGCGTGGACGAGCCCGACCGCATCTATCCGACCGCGCCCGACAAGGACGCGGCGCTGGTGGAGGAGATCCAGTCGGTCCACGAGAGCGGCCGGCCGATCCTCATCGGCACGCTCGACGTGGCCGAGTCGGAGAACCTGGCCAAGCTGCTGCAGCGGCGCGGCCTGGAGCCGGTCGTGCTCAACGCCAAGAACGACGCGGAAGAGGCCGCGATCATCGCCAGGGCGGGCGAGCGCGCCGCCATCACCGTCTCCACCCAGATGGCCGGCCGCGGCACCGACATCCGCCTCGGTGACGGCGTGGCCGAGCTCGGCGGCCTCTACGTGATCGGCTCAGGCCGGCACGCCAGCAGCCGCCTCGACGACCAGCTCCGTGGCCGCGCGGGCCGCCAGGGCGATCCCGGCGGCTCGGTCTTCTTCGTCAGCATGAAGGACGACCTGATCACCCAGTTCGTCCCCGACGAGCGCCCGCCCGCCGCCGACGCCGACGGTGTCGTACGCCACCGGCGCGGCGCGTACCTCGTGGGTCACGCGCAGCGCGTCGCCGAGGGCGTCAACCTGGAGATCCACCGCAACACGTGGCGCTACACCCGGCTGCTGGAGCACCAGCGCGAGCTCATCCTGGAGTGGCGCGACAAGGTGCTGCACGGCGACGCCGCCGCCAAGGCGCTGGCCGAGGCCGACCCCGAGCGCTGGGCGGCGATGCCCGAGGAGACCAGGGACGAGACGGCCCGCCAGATCGTGCTGTACGCCATCGACCGCTGCTGGACCGAGCACCTGGCGTTCCTGACGGACCTGCGCGAGGGCATCCACCTGCGGGCGCTGGGCCGGATGAGCCCCATCGACGAGTTCCACCGGGAGGCGGTGGCGGAGTACAAGTCGCTGCTGGCCGAGGTGGAGAAGCGCTCGCTGGAGGCGTTCGAGGCGCCGGAGCCGGATCTGAAGCGGCCCACGGCGACATGGACGTACCTGGTGCAGGACAACCCGTTCGGCACCGAGTGGGACCGCATCCTCAAGCGGGTCACGGCGGCCACCCGCCGCGGCTGACCGGCCCGCCCGGGATCAGGGCCACTTGGGGTCGCCGGACGGCACGACCGGCCCGGTCAGCACGCCCAGCCGCTCCAGCAAGGTGATGAACGTGGTCGCGTACGGCGAGTCGGCCGTCACGGCGGCCACGCGCGGCCAGTCCACCTGCTCGCGCAGCGCCCGTACCTGCGCCAGCAGGGCGCCGTAGTCGCAGGCGTGCTCCGACAGCGGCAGCAGCCAGGAGATGACCAGGTCGGTGGCCTCCAGCACGGGGACGATCACCGCGGACGCCTTCAGCGGCTCCGCCCGGTCGAGCAGCGCGTCGGTGATCGCCAGGTCGGAGACCCGGAAGATCAGATCCACCAGCCGGCCGTCGTCGTACGCCTTGACCAGCCAGTCCTCCGGCGGTTTGGCCGTCTGGAAACCTATCCCGCGCAGCGCCTCCAGCGCGGCGGGCACGTCGTGCTCGGTGAGGACGAAATCCACGTCATGCAGCGAGGGGGCGGCGCCACGCGCGTACGCCGCGCATCCGCCGGCCAGCGCGAACTTCACTCCGGCCTCTTTCAGCCCCGAGCTGGCACGCTTGAGCGTGTCGAGGATGGCGTCGGTGACCGCGTGACCGTGGCTACTCATGCGAACGGGCTACCCAAACGATCGTCAACTAGACGTTGGATGTCAGGGGTTCCGGGTAGCGCGGGAAGCTATGACCGACATTATGGAAAAGACGGAACGGGCCTACAAGAACGGGCACGACCGGCCGCTGGGAGGCTACGTCGGTCTCCTCGGCGCGTACGGCGGAACGGTCGCCGTGGCCGCCGCCGTGGCGATGCTGGCAGGGCGGAAGGCACCCGAGCACGTCAGCGTGATGGACCTGGCGCTGATGGCGGCCTGCACGCACAAGGTGTCGCGTCGCCTGGCCAAGGATCCCGTCACCAGCCCGCTGCGGGCCCCGTTCACGCAGTACGAGGGGCAGGGCGGCCCGTCGGAGGTGCAGGAGAAGCCGCGCGGGGCGCTCGGCGAGCTGCTCGCCTGCCCGTTCTGCCTGGCCCAGTGGGTGGCCACCGCGTACGCGGCCGGGCTCGTGCTGGCTCCCCGGGTGACCAGGCTCGTGGGGGCGACGATGACGGCGGTGGCGGTCTCGGACTGGCTGCAGCTCGCCTACGCGAAGCTGATGAAGTCGGCGGAGGAGTAGGTCCTTCGCCGGCACACGGTCATCCCCGGCGGCACCGCGCCGCCTTGTCCCGGCCGCGCTTCAGCACGTCTCCCGGTAGGGCACCTCGGGCAGGTGCCGCCGCCACTCCTCGGCCGAGAGCGGGCCGTACCGCTCGCACACCCACGCCTGCGGCTGCGCGGGGGCGGACGGCGCCGCCAGGTCGATGGTCAGGACCGTGCCGCGCCCGGCCAGCACGCGCAGCCAGCGGCCGTCCGCGGAGATCGCCGCCTGCGCGGGCCGATCGGCGGCGGCCGGCACCTGCCGGTCGGCGATCTGGGTGCCGTGGTCCAGCCGCCAGACCCGCACGCGGTCGCTGCCGGTGCTGACCAGCAGCCGCCCGTCCCAGCTGAACCGCAGGTGGCCGGGGGAGGGGCGGTAGCGGCTGTTGTGGGTGGGCACGCCGTCCAGCCCGTAGATCTGGATGCCGGTCTCCTCGGCGATCGCCACCCGCACGCCGTCGGGCGCGAACGTCGTGTACTCCCACGGCATCCTGTCCAGCCACGGCGCGGGCGACGACCGGCCGGCCCGCCTGATCTGCGAGCGTTTCCCGTCGAACACCAGCGCCACCCGGTCGCCGGGGCCGATCACCGCGTACTCGCCCACGTGCACGGCCCGCCCCGCCCGCAGGTCCCACGCCCACCGCTCGCCCGACTGCCTGGCCGCCGCGAACAGCAGCCCGCCTCCCGGGCTGAACCAGGCCGACTGCTCACCCGGCGCGCCCAGCCCGCGGCCGAAGGGACGGCCCATGACGCCGGTACGCGCGTCGTACAGGTACGAGCGGTCCACCCCCACCAGCGCCAGCGTCCGGCCGTCCGGCGACCAGGCCATCGCCCGCACGCTCTGCGCGGGACCTGTCGTGGTGGCCGTCGGCCGGCCGCCGGAGGCCAGGTCGTACAGCCGCAGCGTGCCCTCGTCCAGGGCGGCCAGCGTGGCCCCGTCGGCGGTGATGGCGTACAGCGTGTGGGGTCCCGCGTACGGGTCGGCGAACACCTCCACCGCCGGGTCGTGCGCCGTCAGCGCCCGCCTGCTCTCGGGGATCGGCGCCAGCAACCACGCGGCCAGGCCCAGCTTGCGCGCGGTCACCGGGTCGGCCACCCGCAGCGCCTCGGCCCGCGAGGCCGCCACCCTGGCCATCGCCTCGTCCAGCCGCCCGTCGGCCGCGCCGCGCTGCCAGAGCGCGAGCAGCACGGCCACCACGGCGACCGACAGCAGCCCCGCCATGAGCGTTCGCCGCCTGCGGGCGCGCCGGAGGGCGTGCCATCGGGCGTGCGCGAGCGCCTCGTCCAGGAAGGTCTGCTCGCCCGCGCTCAGCGTCACCCGCCGCCGCCCGCCGGCCGCCCACGCCAGCGCCCTGTCCAGCGGCTCGCCCTGGAAGAGCAGCGACTCCCGGCGCCCGCCCGCCTGCCACCGCCGCGCCGCCTCCGCCAGCTCCCTGTGCACGGCCAGCCCGGCCCGCTCGCCGTCCAGCCATTCCCGCAGCCGCGGCCAGGCCCGCAACAGCGCGCCGTGCGTGATCGCCGGAGGCTCCCCGATCAGCCCGGCCGACCCGTACGCCGCCAGCACCCCGTCGATCGCCGCCACCTCGTCGGGCCCGCGCCCGGCGACCAGCTCGTCCCTGCCGGCGCTCACGACGGCGTCGGCGCCCTCGGAGTCGAGGCCCACCAGCCGCAGGAACACGTCCGGCACCAGGTCCTGCTCGGCCGGGCTGAGCTTGGCGTAGACGGCCTCGGCGCGGGCTCCGAGCGGCGGGTCGTCGATGGGCTCGGGAGGCAGCAGGCGGCCCTGCTGCGACTGGGGCGCGTCCAGGAGGGACATCAGGAGCTGGCGGGCGCTCGGGCGGCGGTCGGGGTCCCGGTGCAGCGCGGCGGCCACGAGGCCGCGTAACGGCCGGTCGAAACGCTCGCCCCGGTCCGCTTGCACGCCGTCTAATCGGTCGTCCTTCGACCGCGGGTCGTCTGACTGGTCGTCCTTCGATCGCGGGCTGTCTGACCGGTCGCCGTTCGATCGCGGGTCGTCTAATCGGTCCTCGCTCGAGCGCGGGCCGTTCGAGCGCGGGTCGTGCGGCCGGTCGCCGGGCCCGTAGGCGGCGAAGACCAGCAGCCGGCCCCAGGCGGCCACGTCCGCGGCCGGCCCGCCGCCGTCGCCGGCCAGCCCCAGCCCGACCAGCCGGGGACCCTCCGAGCCCAGGACGACCTTCTCCGGCGTGAGCGCCCCGTGCACCGCGCCCGCCTCGTGCACCGCCGCCAGCGCGGTGGCCGTGGCGGCGGCCAGCCGGTAGAGGTCGTCGCCCGCGTACGGGCCGTGCCGCTCCACGACCTGGCGCAGCGTCGGGCCCTCGATGTACTCGCTGACCAGGTAGGGCGGCTCACCGTCCAGGCAGACCGCGGTCAGCTTGGCCACCGACAGCGAGCGGACGAGCTCCGCCGCCCCGGCCGAGGCGGCCAGCCTGGCCCGCGCGCCGGCGTCGGCCAGGCACGGCACTCCCAGCGCGTGGCGGACGCCCGCCTCGTCGTACGCCTCGCGCACGACGACCTGCCCGCCGCCGTCGAGCCGGGCGCCGAGCCAGTAGCCCCCCAGCCGGTCGGTCATGCGGGGTGAGACGCCGCCCTTCTAGGAAAGGTTCAAGCGGGCCGCCAGCCTATCCCGGTGCTGCGGCCATTCCTCTTCGAGGATGCCGAAACAGACGGTGTCGCGCCAGGTGCCGTCCGACCGCTTGCGGTGGCGGCGCAGGGTGCCCTCGTGCACGCCGCCGATGCGCTTGATGGCGTTCTGCGAGCGGAGGTTGAGGTTGTCGGTCTTGAGCAGGACGCGGTTGTAGCCCAGGGAGAAGGCGTGGTCGATCAGCAGCAGTTTGCAGCTCGTGTTCACGGCCGTGCGCCAGACGGCCCTGCCGTACCAGGTCCAGCCGATCTCGACGCTCGCCTCGAAGCCGGGTACGTCGGCGTAAGTGGTCCAGCCGACGGCCCGCCCGCTCTCCTTCAGCACCACGGCGTGCGGCACGTGCACGTCGTCGTCGATCAGCTTCCTGGCGACCTTGCCCAGCTCCTCCTCGGTGCGCGGGGCGTCGATGGGCAGCCAGCGCCACAGCTCCTCGTCACCGCCACCGGCGGCGAACAAGTCGGGTACGTGATCCATGGTGAGGGGCTCGAGGCGGACGACGCCGTTCTCGAGCACCACAGGCGCAGGCAGCTTCGCGGTCATGCGAAAACCTTATGAGAACCCATGTGCCACTTTTATGGCCACATGCCCCTTTTTGCGGGGAACCACCTGTCGACACTCATACCGGCCGGTCGGTAGGCTCACGCCCATGGACTTCGCCTTTGACACAGTCACCGAGGACCTGCGCGAGCGCCTGCTCCGCTTCATGGACGAATGCGTCTATCCCGCAGAGCCCGCCTTCGAGGAACAGGCCCAGACCAGCGGCTGGAGCCCGCCGCCCCTGCTGAGCGACCTCAAGGACGAGGCCAGGAAGCGCGGCCTGTGGAACCTGTTCCTGCCCGGCGAGCACGGCGCCGGCCTGACGAACCTCCAGTACGCCCCCCTGGCCGAGATCATGGGCCGGAGTCCCTCCATCGCCCCCGTCGCCACCAACTGCGCGGCCCCGGACACGGGCAACATGGAAGTGCTGTCCATGTTCGGCAACGAGTGGCAGCGCAAGGAGTGGCTCCAGCCGCTGCTCGACGGCGAGATCCGCTCCGCGTTCGCGATGACCGAGCCCGACGTGGCCTCCTCCGACGCCACCAACATCGCCACCTCCATCACCCGCGACGGCGACGAGTACGTCATCAACGGCCGCAAGTGGTTCATCTCCGGCGCCATGAACCCCGACTGCAAGATCTTCATCGTCATGGGCAAGACGAACCCGGAGGCGCCCAAGCACCGCCAGCAGAGCATGATCCTCGTCCCCCGCGACACCCCCGGCCTGCACATCAAGCGCGGCATGCACGTCTTCGGCTACACCGACGCCGACCACGGGGGCCATGCCGAGATCGTGTTCGAGGACGTCCGCGTCCCGGCCGGCAACCTCATCGGCGAGGAGGGCGGCGGCTTCGCCATCGCCCAGGCCCGCCTCGGCCCCGGCCGCATCCACCACTGCATGCGCCTGATCGGCATGGCCGAGCGCGCGGTCGAGATGATGTGCAAGCGGGCCCTGGCCAGGACGACGTTCGGCAAGCCCGTCGCGCAGCAGGGCGTCGTGCAGGACTGGATCGCCGAGTCCCGGATCAGGATCGAGCAGGCGCGCCTGCTCGTGCTGAAGACGGCCTGGCTCATGGACACGGTGGGCAACCAGGGCGCCCACACCGAGATCCAGGCCATCAAGATCTCCACTCCCATCACCGTGGAGTGGATCCTCGACAAGGCCGTGCAGGTGCACGGCGCGGGCGGCGTCTCCCAGGACTTCCCCCTGGCCGGTCTCTGGGCCGGCGCCCGCTCCCTGCGCCTGGCCGACGGCCCCGACGAGGTGCACAAGCGGTCGCTGGCCTATCGCGAGCTGAAGAGGTGGATGTGAACGAAGCGGAGATCAAGGAGCGCGTGGCCGCGTTCCTCGGCGAGCACGACCCGAGCGGGGACCGGCTGGAGTTCCTGCGGGCCAGGTTCGACGCCGGGCTGGCGTGGGTGTGGTTCCCCGAAGGGCTCGGCGGGCTGGCGGCCCCTCGCGAGCTGCAGCAGGTCGTCGAGCGGGAGCTGGCCGACACGCCGCAGATCAACGGCGGCAAGCAGGGCATCGGCCTGGGCATGGCGGCGCCGACGATCCTGGCGTTCGGGACCGGGGAGCAGAAGCGCCGGTTCCTGCGGCCGCTGTGGACGGGGGAGGAGATCTGGTGCCAGCTCTTCAGCGAGCCCGGCGCCGGCTCCGACCTGGCCACGCTGGCGACGCGGGCCGTCAGGGACGGCGACGAGTGGGTGGTGGACGGCCAGAAGGTGTGGACGTCCGGCGCGCACCACTCCCGGTGGGCCATCCTCGTCGCCCGTACCGACCCGGACGTGCCCAAGCACCGCGGCCTGACGTACTTCGTGTGCGACATGCAGGCGCCGGGCGTCGAGGTGCGGCCGCTGCGGCAGATCACCGGTGAGGCCGAGTTCAACGAGGTGTTCCTGACCGGCGTGCGGCTCTCCGACGACCTGCGGCTGGGCGAGGTCGGCGACGGCTGGCGGGTCGCGCAGACCACGCTGATGAACGAGCGCGTCGCCATCGGCGGGGCGCCCACGCGGCGCGGGGGCGGTGTGCTGGCCACCGTGCTGTCGGCCTGGCGCGAGCAGCCCGAGCTGCGCACCCACGACCTGCACCAGCGGTTGTTGTTGCTGTGGGTGGAGGCCGAGGTGACCCGCCTGTCGGGGGCGCGCCTGCGCGAGCAGCTCGCCGCCGGGCAGCCCGGCCCCGAGGGGTCGGGGATGAAGCTCTCGTTCGCCCGGCTCAACCAGGCGCTGACCGGGCTGGACGTTGAGCTGCGGCGCGACCTGAGCTACGACGACTGGACGTTCCGCCGCTCGGAGGACGTCGACTTCTACGGCCGCGGCCCCGGCTACCGCTACCTGCGGGCCAAGGGCAACTCCATCGAGGGCGGCACCTCCGAGATCCTGCGCAACATCATCTCCGAGCGGGTGCTCGGCCTGCCCTCCGAACCCCGTGTCGACAAGGACGTGCCCTGGAAGGACCTGCCGCGATGACCCTGCTGTACTCCGAGGTCGAGGAGGAGCTCAGGTCCTCCGTACGCGGGCTGCTCGCCGACCGCTGCCCGCCTGCGGCGGTGCTCAAGCGCATCGAGTCCGAGCCCTACGACCTGGACCTGTGGAAGACGCTGGCCGGCGAGATCGGCGTGGCCGGGCTGCTGATCCCCGAGGAGCTGGGCGGCGCGGGCGCGTCGGCCAGCGAGGTGGCCGTGGTGCTGGAGGAGCTGGGCAGGACGGTGGCACCGGTGCCGTTCTTCACCAGCTCGGTGCTGGCCACGCAGGCGCTGCTGCCGACCCGTGACGCGCTGCTCGGCGAGCTGGCCGAGGGGCGGCGGACGGCGGCGCTGGCCGTGTCGTTCGCCGCTTCCCCGTACGCGCCCGAGCGCGGCTCGTCCGTGACCGTGGACGGCGGCGGGCGGCTGTCCGGGACCGTCACCGGCGTGGCCGGGGCGGAGGTGGCCGACGTGCTGCTGGTGCCGGTCGGCGGCGACCTGTACGCGGTGGAGGGCGCCTCGGTCGAGGTCGGGCCCTCGCTGGACCTGACCAGGCCGGTGGCCACGGTCACGTTCGCCAAGGCGCAGGGGCGGCGCGTCGGCGCGTGCGACCTGGCGGCGGTGCTCAGGTTCGGGGCGGGGCTGCTCGCCTCCGAGCAGCTCGGGGTGGCCGAGTGGTGCCTGGAGACGACGCTGGCCTACGTCAAGGAGCGGCACCAGTTCGCCCGGCCGGTCGGCTCGTTCCAGTCGATCAAGCACCGGCTGGCCGATCTGTGGCTGGACGTGGTGCGGGCCAGGGCCGCGGCCAGGAACGCGGTGGCCGACGCCTCGTCCATCTCCGTGGCCGTGGCGCAGTCGTGGAACGCGGGGGTGGCCGTGCACGCGGCCGAGGAGGCCCTGCAGTTGCACGGCGGCATCGGGATGACCTGGGAGCACCCCGTGCACCTGTATCTCAAGCGGGCCAAGGCGACGGAGATCGCGCTGGGCACGCCCGGCGACCACCGGGAGGCGCTGGCCTCACTCGTCGACGTGCCCGGGCCCTCCTGACAGCGGGGCGTCGAGGGAGGTCAGCAGCAGGTCGGCGAAGTGCTTGCCCACCTGGGCGCCGGTCAGCGGGCCTTCCTCGTGGAACCAGGAGCCCAGGTGGTGCACCGAGCCGAAGAAGAAGTCCACGACCAGCTCCGCCGGGACGCGGTCGCTGAAGACGCCGGTGCGCTGCCCCTCGGCCACGAGCCCGCGGAAGCGCTCGTGATAGCGGCGGCGCTCGGCGCGCACGGTCTTCTGCGTCTCGGGCGCGAGCAGGTGGATCGACCTGAAGAAGATCTTCGAGTCGTCGAGGTTGGCGGCCGTCGTCTCCACGACGTCGGCCGCGGCCCTGTGCAGCCGCTGCTGGATCGTGCCGGGGCCGTCGGCGATCTGCGTCAGCCGGTCCATCTGCATGCGGAGCACCCGGGCGTAGATCTCGTGGAGCAGATCATCCTTGGAGTCGAAATAGTGGTACATGGCGCCCTTGGTGACACCGGCTGCCACTACGATCTCCTGCACGGACGTGCTCTCGAAGCCCCGCTCGGCGAACAGCCTGGTCGCCTCGGCCAGCAGGCGCTGCCTGACCGGTTCGTCTTTCACATCGTCCCCCTTGGTCACCGCCTTAGCATACCGACTGGTCGGTTGATGGTCTTGCGGGTACTAATTCCGTCACCTTAGGCTCGCCTTGGTTGGAGAGCGGGTATCTCTTGACCGGCGAGGGATCTTCGGCGTGGCAGATCCTGCACAACATCTACTCATTCGGGGAGTTTGCCGTGCCCGGTGGCTCTATCTACGTGCAGCCCAACGAGAAGTACACAGGGTCTTCCCCGCAGTGGTGGTACGAGAAGTTCTGGCGCGAGGACGCGCCGAACCGGCGTAAGTACCGTTATGTCAAGGCCGCAGTGGGATTCATCATCGGCGTGGCGCTCGGCCTGAGGTTCGACCTCTCGGGCGTCTCCGCGCTGACCGGCCTGCTGCTCGCGGGGCTCGTCTACGGCGGGGACTGGTTCCTCGACTGGTACTCCTTCCATCGCACGGCCGTGTGGCGCGGGGCCAGGCGTGGCGAGGTGATCACCGGTCGCGTCCTGCGCCGCTCGCTGCGCCGCCACGGCTACCAGGTCCTGGACGGCCGGGCCATCCGCGGCCAGGCCTCCATCGACCACCTCGTGATCGGCCCGGGCGGCGTGTGGATCGTCGACAACGAGTCCTGGGCGCCCGACATCGAGATCGCGTGCTACGTGGGCCGGCTGTTCTTCGGCGAGAAGTACGGCAGCAAGACCGCCAAGGCACTGGTGGAGAAGGCCGAGGCGTTCGCCGATCTGCTCACGCGCGAGACCGGCGTCCCGGTGACGATCAACCCCATGATCGCGGTCCACTGCGGGGTCCTGCCCAGGAACGGCGTGGTGGCCGCCGAGGGCCTCACCCTGCTCAGGCCGCGCACGGCGGCCCGCCTGATCAAGGCGGCCGACACGGGCGTGCTGAACGACTCGCAGATCGAGCTGCTGGCCCGCACCGCGGCCCGGGAGCTCCAGCGCGTCTGAGGGTCAGGCCAGCGTCTCGACGAACGCGGCGAGCTGGGCGACGTTCCGGCACTCCGACATGGGGACGACCGTGCCGTACTCGCCGGCGACCGAGTCGCCCGTGTCCCACTGCGGGCGCGGCTCGGGATTGAGCCAGTAGGCGGAACGGGTCCTCGACACCAGCGACTTGAGCACGTCCAGGGCGGGTGGCTGGTAGTTGGAGCGGGCGTCGCCCAGGATCAGCAGGGACGTCTTCGGGCCGAGCGCGTCGGCGTACCGCTCGGCGAAGCGCTCCAGGCTGTGCCCGTAGTTGGTGCGGCCGAAGCGCACCATGTCCGCCTCGTTCACCAGCCTGGTCATGGCCTCGACCACGTCGGAGCCCGGCAGGAAGAACCGGGTGATCTCGTCCACGGTGTCCACGAACCCGAACGCCCGCACCTTCGTGAACTGCTCGCGCAGCGCGTACGTCAGCAGCAGCGTGAAGTGCGCGAACGACGAGACCGAGTCGCTGGTGTCGCAGAGGATGACCAGTTCGGGCTTGTGCGGGCGGGGCGGCTTGAAGTGGGTGGCCAGCGGCACGCCGCCGCTCTGCAGCGAGGCCCGTACGGTCCTGCGGAAGTCGAGCCTGCCCCGCCTGCCCTTGCGGTGCTTGATCGTCAGGCGCGCGGCCAGCCGCCTGGCCAGCGGGTACACCTCCCTGCGCAGCGCGGCCAGGTCGGCCTTGGTGATGCGCAGGAAGTCGATCTGGTCGAGCGGCGGGCGCACGGCCGAGCGGGCGATCCGTTCGATCCCCGACTCCTCGGCGATGCGGCGGCGCACGTCGGTGGCCACGGCCTCCTCGAAGCGCCTGATCCCGGCGTTGACCTGCTGGCGAACGGTCTTCTCCGCCAGCCCGCCGCGCTCGCGGCCCTGCAGGACGTTGCGCAGGATGGAGGCCATCAGCGTCTCGGGGGACAGAGCGCGCATGACGCTGTAGGAGAACCAGTTCTGCCGGCCGGGCCCCGCCTCCTGCCTGCCGAAACGCTCCACCATGGCCTGCGCGAACTCGCGCATCTCCTGGTCGGTCGAGCTGGTCAGCAGGCCGGCGAGGTGCTCGCGCAGCTCCTTGAGGTCCGCCGTCCCCGGATCGACACGGCCCCCGGCACGGACGGCGGACAGGCCGGTGGTCGAGGCCGGGAACCACAGGTCGAACAGCACGTCGAACCCCGGCCGGTACGCCGGCTTCTTCACCAGCGTCGCCGCGTACGCGGCCCGCAGCGACTCGCGGTCGGCCAGCTCGATCACCCGCATCGCGTTGGCCGCGTCCAGCCCCTCGGCCACCGACACCGGCACGCCCGCCGCCCGCAACGCGTGCACGAACCCGACATGCCGGTCGACGAGCGACCCCCGCGGCTCAGGCATCCGGGAGCCCCAGCTCCTTGGCCGCGCGCTCGTGGTCGGAGGCGTGCTTGAGCACCACGCCCAGCGTCCCGGCCACGGTCGCCTCGTCCAGCTCCTCCCGCCCCAGCGCCAGCAGCGTGTTGGCCCAGTCGACGGTCTCGGCCACGGACGGCGCCTTCTTCAGCTCCAGCGCCCGCAGCGTCGCCACCGTCCTGGCGAGCTGCTCGGCCAGCTCGGCCCGGATGTCCGGCACCTGGGCCAGCACGATGTCCCGCTCCCGCTCGGGCGTGGGGTACTCGATGTGCAGGTAGAGGCAGCGCCGCTTGAGCGCCTCCGACAGCTCGCGCGTCGCGTTGGAGGTCAGCACCACGTACGGCCTGCGCGTGGCGGCGATCGTGCCCAGCTCGGGGATCGTCACCTGGAAGTCGGACAGCAGCTCCAGCAGCAGCCCCTCCACCTCGACGTCGGCCTTGTCGGTCTCGTCGATGAGCAGCACGGTCGGCCCGTCGGCCCTGATGGCCTTGAGCAGGGGCCGCTCCAGCAGGAACTCCTCGGTGAAGATGTCGTCGTCGTCGCTGGTGGCCTGGATCCTGAGGAGTTGCTTCTTGTAGTTCCACTCGTACAGGGCCCTGGCCTCGTCGAGCCCCTCGTAGCACTGCAGCCTGATCAGCTCGGCCCCGGTCGTCCGGGCCACCGCCTTGGCGAGCTGCGTCTTCCCGACTCCCGCCGGGCCCTCGACCAGCAGCGGCTTGCCCAGCGCCGCGGCCAGGAACACCGAGGTGGAGATGGCGTCGTCGGAGAGGTAGTCCACGGCGGCGAGCCGCTCCGTCACGTCGGCGGGCGAGTCGAACATGCATGATCCTGTCTGCCGGAGCCTGTGAGCCTGTGGCTGTGAGCCGAACTTTATTCTAGCCGGTGATGTGCCCCGGATACCGATTCGACCAGGATGCGGATCACCGGTATATTCCTTTCTGCCAGCGCGCCGCTAGCTCAGTTGGTCAGAGCAGCTGACTCTTAATCAGCGGGTCCGGGGTTCGAGTCCCTGGCGGCGCACTCCACGATCGGGCACCCTCGGTGAGGGTGCCCGAAGTCGTTTGCGGGCGCCGGCACGCCTACCCGCCGGCGGGACACCTCACGTGCGAGGGCCGATCCCTTCCAGGGTGAAGCTCCTGTTCCACTCCTTCACCCACGCGCGGCCGAAGCCCTCCGCCGAGCTCAGCGGCGTGGCACGTTCGTCGAACCTGCCGGTGGCCGGGTCGAAGGCGAACTCGGCGGGAGTGGCCCTCTTCACGTTGTAGGAGTCGAAGTCCGGGTTGAAGGTCTTGTTGCTCAGCCCGCCCGCGTCGTCGGTGTAGGCGAAGTCGCCCGTGCCGATGCTCACCGACCGCGTCAGCACGTTGTTCGCCGGGACGTACACGGAGTTCGGATTGCTCCACACGTACTCGTCGGTGCATTCCGTGGTGCCGACCGCCGTGCACGCCTGCCCCCGCGCATCGACGGGGACGTACCAGTCGCGGATGTTCGGGTACTGCTTGCCGTAACGGCGGTGCCACTTCCCAACGTTCTCCCGGGTGTTGGTGAACCCGGTGCCGTCGCCGGCCTTCAGCATGTCGTTGAAGCGCTCGACCACGACCTTCTGGTTGGCCACGGGCAGCCGCTTGCCGCCCTCGTGGTAGAGCTTGTCGTGGCCGATGTACGTGACGTCCTTGAACACGTTGTCCGAGGCGACGTTGCTGTGACCGGACTGGTAGAACAGGCCGTGCTGGACGTTGTCGAAGACGTTGTGGTGGACGACCATGCCGGTCATCCCGTCGTCCATGTAGATGGCCTGGTTGCCGTCCGCGCCGATGTCCTTGAACAGGTTGTACGCCACCACGTTGTTCAAGTACGTGTAGTCCCGGCCCGAATAGATCACCCCCTGGTCCGAGGCGTGCGTCACGAGCCGCTCGAACCTGTTGTGGCTGATCTCCATGTCGTTGCCCATGATCTGGATGGCCATGTGCGGCGCGTCATGGACGTGGTTGTACCTGAAGGTGTTGCCGACGCCGTACATGTAGCCGGCGGGCGTGTAGGTGGCCAGCTTCGAGAAGTCGTGGATCTCGTTGTGCTCGACGACGTGGTTGCCGCGTTCGAGCGAGTCGCGGTCGCCTCCGGCCGTGAAGACGCCGCCGCCGCCCAGGTCGTGCAGCCTGCTGTTGACGACGCGGTTGCGGTGGCCGCCCCGGCTGGTGCGGTATTCGGCGATGGCCGTGATCGCGTCGTTGGCCTGGCCGATCGCGACCGCGTCCATGCTGACGTTGAGGATCTCCAGGCCGTCGATGGTGCACGACTCCGCGTCCAGCAGGCGTACGCCGGTGCCGGTCGTGCCGTTCAGCTTCAGGCCCTTGAGGGTGACGTTCCTGACGTTCTCCAGGGTGAAGAACGGGGCGTCGAAGGAGGTGAAGCTGATCTCCTTGCCTTCGACGGTGCCGCCGGGCGGGTAGTAGTAGAGCGTGTTGTGGCCCTGGTGGCGGTCGATGTAGTACTCGCCTTCGGCGTCCAGCTCGCTCAGCACGTTCTGGGCCACGAACGACGACCACTTGTCGGTGGCGACGTACATGGTCGGGTAACCGGTCCTGATGTCGCCGCCGCCGACCGAGTCGATGCGCAGGCGGTCGTTGGCGTAGTTGTTGCCGAAGTAGCCGGACAGCCAGCCGTCGGTTTCGCGGGCCGTGTTGTCGGTGCCGGTCGTGCCGGTCGCTCTGGCCCACTTCTCGTAGCGGGCGGCCAGCTCCGGGTCCTTGACCGTGTAGACGGGGCCGGGGAGCTTGAGCATGTCCTCGTACGGCATGGTCGTGCCGTCGGCGGTCTTGTCCGAGAAGTAGTCGCGGGCGCCCTTGGGGGCTTCCTTCACGGTGAGGTAGTCGCGGTCGAGTTTCGCGTCACCGTTGGGATACTGCGCGAGGGTCTGCGTGACGTCGTCGGTGATCAGTGCGGGGGCGAAGGGCTGCGGTTTCCAGTTGAAGCCGTTCTTGTTGAGCGTTCCGGCGGGGATGCCCTCCGCGCCTAAGTCGTACACGAAGACGCCGGCGGCCGCGGCGGCCGGGACGCGGGACTTCGACGACCACTTGGCCTCGCCCGCCGGGACGTCGCCGAGCCTGCGGAACCGGTCCGGCGCGAGGGTGGTGACGCCGGCCAGCTCCACCTGCTCGCCGGGGTAGGCGGCGTACGTGACGTACGACTGGTCCGCGCCGGTCACCTCGATCGTCCTGGACGTCTGGTACACGCCTTCGCGGATGTAGACGGTTCCGGGATTGCGCGCGCTCGTCCTGCCCGCGAGCGCGTCGCGGGCGCGTTCAATCGTGGCGAACGGGGCTTTCTCCGTTCCGGTCGCGCCGTCGTCGCCGTTCTTGGCGACGTACACGACGTTCTTGGCGGGTGGGGCGGCGGCGGCCGGGTACGCGCTGACGCCGGTCGCCAGAGCCGCTGCCAGCAGGGGGATCATCGCTTTTCTTGGCATGCTGAAGCAGACCTCGTTAAGGGCAATCGATACAATATTACAGAAGCCGGAAAGTCACTTCTGTGGCACCGTAACGCCGGCGACGTCAGAGTTCAATGGTTTGACCGGCACCGGAGCCCTGCTCGCCGCGGTGCGGGAGCCTCCTACGCCTGGCGGCGGGGTCTGCGCAGGCGGAGGCCGACGACGGCGGCGAGCATGATCACGAGGCCGGTCAGCATCAGCGCCCGCCCGTCCGGGCCCGCCATTCCTCCGGCCCCGGTGTCGACCCCGCCGGACGGGATGTCGGTGGAGGTGACCGTGACGGTGCTGTCCGGCTCGCTGCCGCCGCCGTTCGTGTCCTCGTCCGAGCCGTCGTCCCCGGTGTCGTTCTCGGCGTCGGGAGTGGCGCTGTCGGAGGGGTCGGGGCTGGCCGAGCCGTCGGCGCCGGTGACGGTGAGCGGGTACTCCGTCCGTGAGCCCCTCACCTCGCACTCGACGAGGCGGTCCTGGGGCGTCAGGCCGAAGTTGACGGAGGCCGCGTGCACCGTGCCGGTGCCGGCCTTGCGCGGGGTGGTCGTCATCGTGGCCGTCGGGGGGATCGGGACGGGCTCGCCGGGGATGACCGTGCCGATGTCGGCGACGCCGGTGGCCGAGGTCAGGTCGTCGATGCCGCTGATCCCGGCGTACACGTACATGTTGAGCTCGCCCTCCATGCCCGTGGCGGGGGCCACCAGTTCCTTGCCCGTGACGAACACGCCGCTCCACCCGATCGTCATCGGCTGGCCCACGGTGGCCTGGGCGGGCACGGTCAGCTCGACGTCGAGGCTGACCTCCTGCTTCTCGCCCGTGGCAGCGGTGGTGCACTCGTACACCACGGGGGCGGCCGCCGCGGCCGGTGAGGCGGCGAACGGGAGGATCGTGGCGGCGGCTAAGACGGCCAGGTGGACACGCACGGCGACTCTCCCTTGAGCTGACGGTGCCTGAAGGATGGTATCGGCGCCGGCGGAAGTGGCGAAAAACTAGGAAGCTTCCCAGCTTGCCGAGTGAGAGGAAGAACAGTCATGACATCAGGTGTTCGACTTATTCGCAACGACCAGCTCACGCAGCAGGTCGACTACGCATATGCCGCCACCGTGGACGCCCCCGTACGCTCGATCTGGGTCGCGGGCGCCTGCCCCCTCGACCTCGACGGCAAGACGGTGGCCGTCGGCGACTACGCCGGGCAGGCCCATCAGGTGATGCGCAACCTCGTCACGGCCCTCGACGGGGCGGGAGCCTCGCTGACCGACGTCGTCAAGACCACCGTGTACGTGGCCTCCACCCGCCAGGCCGACCTGGTGACGGCCTGGGAGGTGTACCGGGAGTACATGGGGGAGCACGACGTCCCGAGCACGCTGCTCGGCGTCACGGTGCTCGGCTACCACGACCAGCTCGTCGAGGTCGAGGCGGTGGCGGTGATCGCTGGGTCATGACCGGTGGGAGGGTGAGCGGCTACGGGTTTCCCTCCGACACCTGTACGGTGAGTAAAGTGACTGCCACACTTTGTGCATGAGTATGTTTCGGTCGGCCGCGGGCCTGCCCGATCACGGGTGCGGCGCGCTCGGCAGGGTGGCGCACGGAGCGCTGACGGCACCGCTCGACTCTCGCGAGGCGCCTGGCCGGCCCAGGCTCTTCCTCGGCTACAACACGCTGCCGGACCCGCCGTTCCCGCTCGCGGGGTTCATCGAGTACGAGATGGACCCCAGGTTGGCGGAATACGACCTCGCCTCCATGCTGAGGTTCCTCGCCGAGTCCTTCCGGGCGCAGCCGGTGCCTCCGGAGGGCTCGTACGACGACGCGCACCGGCGCAGCGCGGCCGTGCTGCGGGTGGACGCCATGGTGATCGTCTTCTCGGGCCGGGCCTTCAGCCCCGAGCAGAGCCCGCCCGCCCGCGCCCTGTGGGAGAACCTCGCCGAGGGTTACTACCGCGAGGGCGATGCGGAGGCGTGCGCGGGCGCGCGGGAGGCGCTGGTGGGGCTGGGGGTGGATCGGGAGAACGACCGGGTGATCCTCATGGCCGAACGCGGCCCGGCCGGCGAGCACGCCCGGCCGGAGCGGGTGGGCGAGTCCCCGGAAGGAACGCTGTACGACCTGCTGGGCGAGCTGCTGGACGCCCAGTACCGGTGGACGCGCGCGGCTTTCGGCCTCTGAGCGGCGTCCTGCCGGAGGTCGCGCGGCGTTCGGGCGCTGGGTGGCGCCCCGCCGGTGGACGTGCGGCGTTCGGGCGCTGGGTGGCGCTCCGGCTAGGGTGCCGGTATGTCGTTCATCGTCACCACCGGTGCCACCGGGCGGCTGGGCGGCCGGGTCGCCGCGCTGCTCGCCGCCGCCGGTGCCGAGCAGCGGCTCGTCTCCCGGCATGCCGCCGACCGCGCCCCGCGTCTCGACCGCGCCACGGCCGCCGGCGCCTCGTACGGTGACCGTGCGGCGATGCGGGAGGCGCTCGACGGGGCCTCGACCGTGCTGTTCGTGTCGGCGTCGGAGAGCGAGGACCGCCTCGGCCAGCACCGTACGTTCGTGGACGTCGCCCGCGACGCCCGCGTCTCCCACCTCGTGTACGTCTCGTTCTACGGTGCGGCCCCCGACGCGACGTTCACGCTGGCACGCGACCACTGGGCGACCGAGCAGTACATCCGCGACAGCGGCCTGACCTTCACCTTCCTGCGCGACAACCTGTACGCCGACTTCCTGCCCGGCATGGCGGGCAGCGACGGCGTGATCAGGGGGCCGGCCGGGCAGGGGCGGGTGGCGGCCGTGGCGCAGGACGACATCGCCCAGGCGGCGGCCAACGTGCTGCTGGCGCCGAAGGAGCACGCAGGGGCCACCTACGACCTCACCGGGCCGCAGGCGCTGACCTTGGACGAGGTCGCCGCCCTGATCAGCGCGGCGACGGGGCGGGACGTCACCTACCACGCCGAGACGGTGCCGGAGGCCTACGCGTCCCGCGAGATCTACGGCGCGCCCCGATGGCAGGTGGAGGCGTGGGTGTCGACGTATCTCGCGATCGCGGCCGGGGAGCTCGAAGGGGTCAGCGGCGATGTTCCGGCGCTCACCGGACATCCGGCCACCAGCTTTGCGGAACTACTCGCAACAGGGTCATTTTCCTGATTTATCGGGATCGATTCTTCGAGTAATTCGCCGCGACGACATGCGGCCGGGCGCCAAATCTGCATGGGCCCGAAATCCTAGACGGCGAACACCTGTGAATCGTCCGCGAACGCCTTGAACTCCAGCGCGTTGCCCGCCGGGTCCAGCAGGAACATCGTCCACTGCTCGCCTGGCAGCCCCTCGAATCGCAGGTACGGCTCGATGACGAACGCGGTGCCGGCCGCGCGGAACCGGTCGGCCAGCTCATGAAATTCGGGAATTGTCAGGATCAGGCCGAAATGCGGGACCGGCACGTCGTGGCCGTCCACCGGGTTGTGCACCCGCTCGGCGCGCGCCGGGGCGAGGTGGGTGACGAACTGGTGGCCGTGCAGGTTCCAGTCGATCCAGCGGTCGGAGCTGCGGCCCTGGGCGCAGCCGATCAGGTCGCCGTAGAAGTGGCGGGCGGCGTCCAGGTCGTCCACGGGGATGGCGAGGTGGAAGCGGGGGAGTTCCATGCGGGGTTCCTTCCGGGTCGGTGATCACTTGAGTACCCGGGAGCGCGCACCCGTACGCCGTCCGCCCCCTCACCAGCCCTCGTCGAAGTCGCAGATCCTGACCGTGGTGCTCTTGCGGCTGGGGGTGGGGGTGACGACCTCGAAGACCACCTGGTACGTGCCGGCCTGCTTCCAGGTGATCGACGGGAGGAGGGGCCTGTCGGCGGAGGTGCCCTGCCGCCTGCCCTGGTTCTGGCCGTTGACCAGCCAGCGGTAGCTGTAGGTGCCGGAGGCGGTGACCTTGGCCCAGATGTTCGTGTCGGATCGCCAGCAGTCGCCCAGCCTGATGCCCTCGAAGGTGAACGCCACCGACTTCACGCCGCCCGCGCCGCCGGTCGTCGGCTTGGTGGTGGCCGGCCTGGTCGTCGTGGGTGTCCGCGCGGGCTCCGTGGTGGGGCTCTTCGTGCGTACGGAGGGGGTGGGGGTGGGGCGCGTCGCCGTCTTGCTGGGACGCAGGGGCTTGGCCGACTTCTTCGCCTTGCCGGCCGGGTGCGGGGTGGTGGGGGTGGCCTGCGTGGTGGTGATCGCGGCGGTGCTGGTGCCGTTGACGGGCGAGCCGGGCAGCAGGACCCACGCCGCCGCCGCGCCCCCGGTCACGACGACCGCCGTGCCGCCGGCCAGGAGCCCGGTGATCAGCCGGTCGCGGGACGCCCCGCGGACCGGGCCGGTGCTGGCATGGGAGATCGGCACCCGGCCGGCGGGCTGTTGCGTGGACTCGGCGGAGAACCCACGCGGAACACTGCCTGGAACGTGCGCCTGGCCCGGGCTGTCCGGGACGTACGCCCGGCCCGGGCGGCCCGGGATGTGCGCGTGGCCTGGGCCATCCGGGAGGTTTGCCTGTCCTGGGCCGCTCGGGGCGGGACCCTGGCCGGGGGCGTGGGAGGCGGGCACGTCCCTGAGGCCGGGGGCCGGAGCGCCGATGAGGCGGAACAGGACGTCCTGCATGGCGGGCCGGGCGGCGGGGTCCTTGGCCAGGCAGGCGTACACGATCGAGCGCAGCGGCTCCGGCACGCCCCCCAGGCGCGGCTCCTCGTACTGGATCCTCCTGAGCACCGCGGGCAGTGAGTCGTTGCCGAACGGCGGCGCGCCGGTGGCCGCGAACACCATCACCGAGCCCCACGCGAACACGTCCACCGCCGGCCCGGCGGGCGCGCCCAGGAACTGCTCGGGCGCCATGTACGCGGGCGTTCCCACGATCGTGCTGGTACGGGTCACCGCGTCGTCCATGGCCCGCGCGATGCCGAAGTCGATGACGCGCGGCCCGTCACGGCCGAGCAGCACGTTCGCCGGCTTGAAGTCGCGGTGCACGACTCCGGCCCGGTGGATGGCGGCCAGCGCGGTGGCCGTGGCGACGGCCAGGCGTTGCAGGTCCGCACCGGTGTGCACGCCGGCCTTCGCCAGGGAGGGGCCCTCGACGTACTCGGTCACGATGTACGGCCGCCCGCCCAGCGAGGCGTCCAGCACCTGCGCGATGCAGAACGGCTCCACCCGCCGCGCGGCGGCGATCTCCTTGGCGAACCGCCCGTCACCGGTCACCCCGTCGCGCAGCACCTTGATGGCGACCCGAGTGCCGTCGGGGGCCACGCCCAGGTACACCACTCCCTGGCCGCCCTCCCCGAGCAGTTCGACGACCCGGTACGGGCCGATGGCCTGGGGCGTCATGAGTAGTCGTCCAGGTCGCAGATGTCGATCGAGATGCTCTTGCTGGTGGTGGAGGGCGAGGTGACGCGCAGGGTGATCGTGTGGCTGCCCGCGTCCAGCATGTACTGGCCGGCCGTCACGAACGCCGTGTAGTCGTCCTCGGGGACCCAGGATCTGCGGCTCTCGCGGGTCTTGCCGTCCACGACCCAGGCATAGGAGACCCAGATGCCGGGCCGGGTGGACTCCACGTTGGTCTGGAAGTGGATCGGCGGCATGTAGCAGCCGTCGGCGTTCGACTGGCCCGGGCCGCCGAACAGCTCGATCTCCAGGATGCTGACCTTGGCGCCGGTGACCGGCTTCTTGGTGGTGCGGGTGGGGCTGGGGCTCTTCGTGGCCGTCGTCGGCGCGGTCGTCGCCTTCGGGGTGCTCTTCGGCGTGGGCGTCTGGGTGGGTCTTTGGGTCTTGCGGGTGGTCCTGCGCGGGCTCGGCGTCGCCGGCCGGTCCGTGGGCTTCTCCGTGGGGGAGGCCGATGGGCTCCGGGACGAGCTCGCGGTGGCGGGCGAGCCGGGGGAGACGGCGGCGAGCGACTCGGAGCCCGGCTCGCCCGTCCACGGAGCCAGCCAGATGGCCCCGCCTACCAGCGCCACCACCATGATCACGGCCACGCCGACGGCCACCGGCACACCGATCCGCCCCAGCGCTCCCCGCGAGGCCCGCCGTCGCCGCCCGGGCACCGGCCCGCCGCCACCCGGCATCGGCCCCGGGTACGGTCCCGGCATCGGGCCGGCGTGCGGTCCCGGCATCGGGCCGGCGTGCGGTCCAGGCGCCAGGCCGGCACCGGGCGCGGATCCCGGCCCGGCACCCGCCTCGCGCATCGACCCAGGCACAGGGCCAGGTCCCTGAGCGTGCACCCCCGTCGGCCCGAGCGGGAACCCGGAGCCGTGCGTAGGCATCCCCGTCGGCCCGAGCGGGCCTCCCGCGGCCGGACCGGCCCCGGCGGCGGAGCCGGGCGCCGCCCCGAAGGCCGCGCCGGGATGCCGCGGCCCCGGCCCAGGTGCCGCGTTCTGGCCGCTCAGCAGCCGCAGGAGCACATCGCGCATGCCAGGACGCCGGTGCGGGTCCTTGGCCAGGCACTCGTACACGACCGACCGGAGCGGCTGTGCCAGCTCACCGAGCTGGGGTTCGTTGTGCAGGATCCGGTTGATGATCGCGGGCAACGTGTCCTGCCCGAACGGCGGCGTCCCCGTGCCCGCCCACACCATCACGGACGCCCACGCGAACACGTCCGCCGCCGGCCCCACCGGCTGTCCCGCGAGCTGCTCGGGCGCCATGTACGCGGGTGTCCCGACGACGCCGCTGGTATGCGTGACGCCGTCGTCCAGGGCCCTGGCGATGCCGAAGTCGATGACGCGCGGGCCGCCGGGCCCGAGCAGCACGTTCGCGGGCTTGAAGTCGCGGTGCACGATGCCCGCCTGGTGGATGGCGGCCAGCGCGGTGGCCGTGGCGACGGCCAGGCGTTGCAGGTCGGCCCCGGTGTGCCGGCCGGCCTGCTGGAGGGACGGCCCTTCGACGTACTCGGTCACGATGTACGGCCGAGGCCCGCTCAGCGAGGCGTCGAGCACCTGCGCGATGCAGAACGGCTCCACCCGCCGGGCCGCCTCGATCTCCTTGGCCAGCCGCTCGCCGAACCCGGCCTGCCCCTCGCGCAGCACCTTGACCGCCACGGCCCGCCCGTCGGGCGCCTGCCCGAGGTAGACGGTGCCCTGCCCGCCGGAGCCGAGCCGGCCGAGCAGTCGATAGGCCCCTGCCGCCGCCGGGTCGTCCTCCCACAGCGGTTCCAGATGCGCCATGAGAGAAGTGACTCCTGAGACGGGTGCGGTGGATCTTACGTACGATAGCGACCCGTATCAGGATTTGTAGTGAAGTCGAGTACTTGTCCTAAATCCTCCCGGTAGTTCGGCAGCGAGGAGTCAGAAATGCACCTGACCACGGACGCCGAGCTGGAGCGGTCGACGGTGGTCGCCAACAACCTCATGAACCGCGAACGCCGCCTCCCCGGCTACAACCGCGAGCTCGGCATCGACGTCCCGGCCGTCCTGCGCCGCACCGCGACCACCAGACCCGCCCGCTGGCTCGACCTGTGCTGCGGCGCCGCGTACGCCCTCGGCGAGGCCACCCACCTCCTCGGCCGGGACGCCGAGATCGTCGGCGTGGACCTGGTCGGCTTCTTCGCCTGCCGCCCCGACCCCCCGCGCCTCCGCCTCGTCACGGCCTCCGCCACCACCTGGCACCCGGACGCCCCCTTCGACCTCATCACCTGCGTGCACGGCCTCCACTACATCGGTGACAAGCTCACCCTCCTGGCCAGGATCACCACCTGGCTGGCCGAGGACGGCCTCTTCGTCGCCAACTTCGACGCCGGCAGCGTCCGCCTGGCGGACGGCACCCCGGCGGGCCGCCGCCTCACCTCCGCCCTCCGCTCCCAGGGCCTGGCGTACGACGCGCGGACGAAGAGAATCCGCTGCACCGGCCCCCGCACCCTCGACCTCCCCTACCGCTACCTCGGCGCCGACGACCAGGCCGGCCCCAACTACACCGGCCAGCCCGCCGTCGACTCCTACTACGCACCGGAAAAACCGGTCGCGCCCCGGCGCACCGGCGACCTATCGTGACCTCCGTTCACCACGGACCGAGGAGGCCCGCCATGCACCGCGACGAGATGTCCTTTTGAGCTGACCAGCAAGCGCCGCAAGGGGTTCCCCTTAGCGAGACGCACGTCAAGCGCGGCGACCGCAGCACCGGCCGCGGCAAGGAGCTGATCGAGAAGCTCGGCGGCAACGACCCGTGCCCCTGCGGCTCCGGGCGCCGCTTTCCGCCGCTGCTGCCGCCCCACCGGCCGCTACGACGACACCCTCGGCCACTACTACGTCCGTGACCGCCCGTGAGCCGATTCTGTCGGTGGCTCCTGGCAAGGTGGCCTTCCTCGGCCCGCGTCCCCTCCCGCAGGGGCGTGGGCCGGAAGGCCGCGAGCCGGAAAGGGGTGTGCCGACATCTTCTCGCCACTGGCGATCCGCGATGTCCGCCCGCAGCGGCTCCGGCAGAGGGTCCGTCTTCGGGCGCGGGGTCACCTCGGGCGGATCTTGAGGATCATTCGCTTGCTGCCCAGCGGCGTCATCTCGATGTGGACGTCCGCCGTGCTGACGGATCCTGAGCCGCCCACGTAGCCGTGCATCCCGCCGTCGCCGTCGGCGGTGGCGAAGTACAGCGTCTGCTTGGCGACCCGCTGCACGTGGAACGCCTTGATGTCGTACTTGGCGGCGAACCGGATCGTGTCCCCGCCCTTCACCTCGACCTCGCACCGGAGGTCCTGGCACGCCGAGAGCTTCCGCCCGTCCGCGGCCTTCGTGACCTTAGGGGTCGCCGAAGCCGAAGCCGAAGGCGTCGAGGAGGGGGAGGGGGAGGGGGAGGGGGTGGGGGACGTGGTGGTGGCCGGGGGGTGGGAGGTGGAGGGTGGAGGTGTCGTGGATGCCGCCGGCGTCCCGCTGCCGCAGCCCGCCACCAGCAGCACGACCCCTACCCCGACTGCCCCGACCCCCACCAGCGCCGCACCGTACCGGGAGGAAAGCGTGAGATGCATGGCCTCGTTCTCCTGCGCATCGATGGGAGTACCGTCTGTCACGACGAACCCTGCCAGCACGAGCGCGGGACCCTTCCCGGCCACCTCTATATATAAGGAGGAATGACGACATGCTGCACGTGCTCCTCGTCCGCTACACCGCCCCTCCCGACGAGGTGACCCCGCACGTGCCAGGTCACGTGGCCTACCTGGAGCGGCACCACGCCGACGGCACGTTCCTGCTGTCGGGCCAGACGGTTCCCGACGATCTCGGCGGCGTCATCCTGGCCACCGGACCGCGGGAGCGGGTGGAGCGCGTGGCGGCAGGTGACCCGTTCGCGGTGGCGGGCGTGGCGGCGTACGAGATCGTCACCGTGGACCCGGGGCGGCTGCACGAGGACCTGCGCGAGCTGCTCACCACGAAGGGCCGGTGACCCGCGGCAGCGACGCGGCCACGATCAGGCCGCCGCCCTCCCGGGGCCGCGCCCGCACGTCGCCACCGTGGGCGACGGCCACCGACCGCACGATCGACAGCCCCAGCCCGGCGCTGGTCCCGGTCACGGCGCGCTCGCCCGCCTGCCGGTGGAACGGCTTGAACAGCAGCGGCACGTCGTACGGCGGCACGGCCGGCCCGGTGTTGCTGACCTCCACCTCCACCCTGTCCCCCGACACGGTACGGCTGACGACCCGCACCCACCCGGTGCCGTCGTCGAGGTTGTACCGGATGCCGTTCTCCACCAGGTTGTGCACGAGCCGTTCGAGCAGCAGCGCGTCGCCGGTGGTCGGGGCGGGGGCGACGACCTCGTACACGCTGACCTTGGCGTCGGCGGCCTGATCGGCGGCCTGGGCGGCCACGTGGGTGACGATGTCGGCCAGGTCCACGGGCGAGCGGTCGGCGATCTCCTGCTCGGATCTGGCGAGCAGCAGCAGGCCGCTGATGAGGCGCTCGTGGCGGGCGTTGATCTCCAGCAGGCTCTCGCCCAGCTCCTTGACGTCGTGGGAGGCCGTACGGCGGTGCATGGCCAGCTCGACCAGCGCCCGGTTGAGCGTCAGCGGCGTGCGCAGCTCGTGGGAGGCGTTGGCCACGAAGCGGCGCTGCCCGTCGAAGGAGTGGTCGAGCCGCTCCACCATGGTGTCGAACGTGTCGGCCAGGTCCTTGACCTCGTCCGCGGGCCCGCGCAGCGCGATCCGTTCGTGCAGGCCGCGCTCGGCCATGGGAGCGGCGGCGATCTTGCGTGCGGTCGCGGTGACCAGGTGCAGCGGGGCCAGCACCCGGCCGGCCACCCACCAGCCCAGCGCCACGGCCGCGCCGCCGACCACGACGAGCGCGATCGCCCCCTGGACGAGCAGCGAGGTCAGGGCGAGGTCGCGCAGCTCCTGCTGCTGCTGCCACAGCCACTCGACCGCGGCGTCGCCGTACAGCGTGACCCCGTCCTGCTTGATGAAGAGCTGCTTGACCCGGCCGGGCTCCGCCGGGGTGGCGTACCGGTCGTCGAAGGTTCGTACGAGCTGCTGGTTGAACAGCAGGTACGTGACAGCGAGCAGCACCAGCCCGGCCAGGAAGAAGACGGCCCCGTACACGAGCGTGAGCCGCAGCCGCAGCGTGGGCCGCACCCGGCTGCGCAGTGACGACGGCAGGAGGTTCACGCGATCCGGTACCCCACTCCCGCGACGGTCTCCACGATCGGCGGGTCGGCCAGCTTGCGGCGCAGCTTGAGGATGGTGAGCCGGACCGCTCCGGTGAACGGGTCGGCGTTCTCGTCCCACGCCTTCTCCAGGAGCTGTTCGGCGGAGACGACGTTGCCGTCGGCCCGCAGCAGCTCGGCCAGGACGGCGAACTCCTTCTTCGACAGCGGGACGAACCGCCCGTTCCTGAACACCTCCCGCCGCGCGGGGTCGAGGGTGATCCCGGCCCGCCGCAGCACGGGCGGCGCGGCCGGCCGGGAGCGCCGGCCCAGCGCCAGCACCCTGGCGGCCAGTTCGGGGAAGGCGAACGGCTTGGTCAGGTAGTCGTCGGCCCCCATGGACAGCCCGGTCACCCGGTCGTCGAGCTGCGCGGCGGCGGTGAGCATCAGCACCCGCGCGTCGCAGTCGGAGGCCACCATCTCCCGGCAGACCTCGTCGCCGTGCACGCGCGGCAGGTCCCGATCCAGCACGACCACGTCGTAGTCGTTGACCGCGATCCGCTCCAGCGCCGCCTCGCCGTCGTGTGCCAGATCGACCGCGTGCGTCTCCTCGCGCAGCCACTCGGCAATCGCGTCGGCGAGCATCGGCTCGTCCTCAACCACCAGCACCCGCATCGCGCACCCCAGGCCTTTCCATCCGCTTACAGAGCCGAGTGTGGCGGAGGCGGCATTTGCTCCGAATAAGCCCGCGACATGAACCCGCGACGGCCGTGGACGTGGAAACGCTGAGGAAACACCGCCCCCTATTGCATCTCCCATCGAACGACGTTCATCCGACGGTTCATTCGACGAGGAGAGCTTCATGCGACGACGAGTCTTCAGCGCGCTGGTCACGGCACCGTTCGCGCTCACCCTGGTCCTGACCGGCTGCGGTTCGGGCGACGGTGGCGGGTCGGACGTGGCCTCGGTGACGGGCACCGGCACCGGCAGCCAGGCCGCCAGCGCCAAGCCGAGCGAGGATCCGCAGGCGAAGGGCCTCAAGTTCGCCCAGTGCATGCGCGAGAACGGCATCGACATGCCGGACCCCGACCCCGACGGCAGGGTGATGATGAAGTTCGACAAGAACACGCCGCAGGAGAAGGTCCAGGCGGCCCAGGAGGCGTGCAAGCAGTACGCCCCGAGCGGCACGCGCCAGGGCGGCGGCGACCCCAAGCAGGCCGAGAACATGCGCAAGCTCGCCCAGTGCATGCGCGACAACGGCGTCGAGGCCTATCCCGACCCCGAGGGCAACATGATGCGCATCACCCCCGAGGTCGGCGAGGACCCCGACTTCAAGGCCGCGCAGGAGAAGTGCCAGAAGGAGTCCGCTGAGGCCGGCATGGGAGGTTCTTGATGGGTATGGCCACCATCGACGGAAAGGCGGAGCCGGAGGCCACGCCTCCCCGGCAGCGCCGCCGCCGCGGCAGGGGCAAGCTGGTGGCCGGGCTCCTGATCGCAGTGGTGGCGGTGGGCGGCGGGTTCGTCGCGGTCAACAGCACCGGCCTGCTGGAGGGCGGCGCCGGCCCGACCAGATCGGCCAGCGCCCTGCCCCCGGCCACCGCCACGGTGGCCAGGCAGACCCTGAACGACACCAGGGACGCCGACGGCGAGCTCGGCTACGGCCCTGTGACCACGGCCGTGAGCCGCGCGCCGGGCACGATCACGTGGCTGCCCGAGAGCGGCGCGACGGTCACGCGCGGGAAGTCGCTGTACCGGCTCGACAACGACCCCGTGACCCTCATGTACGGCGACACGCCCGCCTACCGCGACCTGAAGATCGGCGTGGAGGGCAAGGACGTGGAGAACCTGGAGCGCAACCTCAGCAAGCTCGGCTACGACGGCTTCACGGTGGACGACGAGTTCACCTACGACACCTACGAGGCCGTGGTGGAGTGGCAGGAGGATCGCGGCCTGGAGGAGACCGGGGTCGTCAAGCTGGGCCAGGTCGTCTTCGCCGACGGCAAGGTGCGGGTGGAGAGCGTCGAGGCCGAGGAGGGCCAGCCGGCCCAGCCGGGTCAGAAGGTGCTGACGTACACGGGCACGTCCAAGGTGATCACGGTGCAGCTGGAGGCCGAGGATCAGCGGATGGCCAGGAAGGGGGCCAGGGTCGAGGTCACGCTGCCGGACGGCAAGAGCGTGAAGGGCAAGGTCACCGAGGTGGCCACGGTCATCGTGCCGGGTGAGGGGCAGGAGGAGCCGGACACGCGGGTGGAGGCGCTGGTCTCGATCGGGAACGCGAAGTCGGCCAAGGGGCTGGACAAGGCGTCGGTGGACGTGACGTTCACGGCCTCGCAGCGCAAGAACGTGCTGACGGTGCCGGTGGCGGCGCTGGTGGCGCTGCAGGAGGGCGGGTTCGGCCTGGAGGTCGTCGAGGGCGGCACGTCCCGGTACGTCGCGGTCGAGACGGGGCTGTTCGCCGGGGGCAAGGTCGAGGTGTCGGGGGACGGGCTGCGTGAGGGCATGACCGTGGGGATGCCGAAATGACGGGCTATCCCATGATCGCTCTGCAGGAGGTGTCGAGGACGTATCCGGGCGGGGTGGCGGCGCTGAAGGGGGTGTCGCTGCGGATCGGCCACGGCGAGCTGGTGGCGATCGTGGGCCCGTCCGGGTCGGGCAAGTCGACCATGCTGAACGTCGTCGGCACCCTGGACCGGCCGTCGTCGGGGACGATCCACATCGACGGGTACGACGTGTCGAAGCTGTCGGACAACCAGCTGTCGGCGTTGCGGGCGACCACGATCGGGTTCGTCTTCCAGTCCTTCCATCTGGCCGCGAAGGTGCCGGCGCTGGACAACGTGGCGGACGGCCTGATCTACACCGGCCTGAGCAGGGCCGAGCGGCGCCGCCGCGCGGCAGCGGCGCTGAAGAGGGTGGGGCTGGAGCATCGCATGGACCACGAGCCGCACGAGCTGTCAGGTGGTGAACGGCAGCGCGTGGCCATCGCCAGGGCGGTCGCGGGTGACCCGCCGCTGCTGCTGGCCGACGAGCCCACCGGGGCCCTGGACTCCGTCTCGGGCACGGGGGTGATGGAGCTGCTGCACGAGCTGAACGCGGGCGGCACGACCATCGTGATCATCACGCATGACCGGGAGATCGCCGCCAGCCTGCCCCGGCAGGTACGGATGCGTGACGGCGAGATCATCTCCGACTCGGCGCGAGAGCCCGCGGAATCCGGGGTGGCGTGATGACGGTCACCGAGCGGCCCATCGAGCCTCCCGTCGAGCGGCCCGTCGAGCGGCCCCGGTTGTCCCCGGCCCGGATGCGGTCGGCCGACGTGATGCGGGTGGGCGCGGTCGGCCTGCGCACCCGGCCGCTGCGGGCGTTCCTGTCGGCGCTGGGCATCGCCATCGGCATCGCGGCCATGGTGGGCGTGGTCGGGCTCTCATCATCGTCGGGGGCCGAGCTCGACCGCCAGCTGTCGGCGCTGGGCACGAACCTGCTCACCCTCTCCTCGGGGTCCACGATCACGGGTGAGGCCGCCCAGATGCCGAAGGACGCCGAGGCGATGATCGAGCGGATCGGGCCGGTGGAGGCGGTCTCGTCCATCGGCAAGGTGGGCGAGGCCAAGGTCTACCGCTCGGAGCAGATCCCGGAGGCCCAGACCGGCGGGCTCACCGCGTACGCGGCCCGCCTCGACCTGCCCGCCACCGTGGGCGCGACCCTGCGCAGCGGAGCCTGGCTGAACGCGGCCACCGAACGCTACCCGGCCGCTGTGATCGGCTCGCTGACCGCCGAGCGGCTCGGCATCGGCGCGGCGGGCCCGGACACCCAGATCGTCGTCGGCGGCGTGCGGTTCACGGTCGTCGGCGTCCTGGAGCCCGTGGCGCTGGCCGCGGAGCTGGACAGCGGCGTGCTCGTCGGCTGGCCGGTGGCGGAGGAGCGGCTGGGTTTCGACGGCCACCCGACCACGCTCTACACCCGCTCGGAGGAGGCCAAGCTGGAGTCGGTACGCCAGGTGCTGGCGGGCACGGCCAACCCGGAGGCGCCGAACGAGGTGGACATCTCCCGCCCGTCCGACGCGCTGGCGGCCAAGCAGGCCACCAGCCAGGCGTTCGCCAACCTGCTGCTGGGCGTGGGCGCGGTGGCCCTGCTCGTGGGCGGGGTCGGCGTGGCCAACACGATGGTCATCTCGGTCCTGGAGCGCCGCGCGGAGATCGGCCTGCGCCGCTCGCTCGGGGCGACCAGGGGGCAGATCAGGACGCAGTTCCTGGCCGAGTCGCTGCTGCTGTCGGCGCTGGGGGGCACCGGCGGCGTCCTGCTGGGGACGGCGGTGACGATGGGGTACGCGCTCTACAGCGGCTGGCCCTCGGTCGTGCCGGCCTGGGCCACGGTCGGCGGCCTGGCCGCGACCCTGCTCATCGGCGCCGTCGCCGGCCTCTACCCGGCCATCCGCGCCTCCCGCCTGTCCCCGACCGAGGCCCTGTCCACGCCGTAGCCGCAGGGAGCCGAGTAGCCGCCCGGGCGGCTACTCGGCCGCGTAGCAGGTCGTCTTGCCCACCACCCGGACCCCGGCCTTCTCCCCGGAGAGCACGGTCAGCTCGAACTCCAGCCGGGTCCGGGGGTTGCGCAGCACCGCCACGCCCTGGTCGTGGTCCCGCAGGTCGAGATCGTCGACGACCTTGTCGTAGCCGAGTGCCCGCAACCGCTCCAGCAGCCCGTCCGTCGCTTCAGCCAGGTCGCTTTCCGCCTGGACGAAATGCCGTAACTGCCCAGGGACGCAGGTGTCGTCGTCGGCCCGCCGCACGGACGACAGATGCAGCTCGGTGGCCCTGACCAGCTCACCGGCGTCGGCGTCGAGCTGCCTGCTGGCCGCTTCCAGGGTGGGCGGCTCGGACGCGGCCGTGCACGCCGTAACCGCCGCGACACAGAAGAGCATCGCGGACAGGGCGTGTCGGCGGGCGCGCACGAGGGGACCCTATCGAAGATCACCGCTAGCTAACGAGTGAATCACGCAAAAAGCACGGCAGTGTCACCTCGCATCGGCATAAACCGGTTCTTTCAGGGCAGATTGCCACCTTGTATGGCAGGCAGCCCCCGGAGCCGGATGACCTTCGAAACAGATGAGCGAGCACGCGTCACCCTCGTTCCGCACCCCTTCGGCCTGCGCATCACCGGCGAGATCGACCGCGGCAACCGTCACCTGCTCGCCGGCGCCCTCGGCTGGGCCCTCCTGGCGGGCAGCCACGACATCCGCCTCGACCTGTCCGGCCTGACCTTCATCGACGTGGCGGGCATGCGCCTCATCATCGTCGCCGCCGCGCGATTACCCGCGGACCGCGAGCTGATCCTCGACCCGATCTCGCCCGTGGTCCGCCGCGTCCTTTCCCTGACCGGCTGGGAGCAGGCTCCCGGCCTGCGCGTTCGCCTCTGACCCTGGGTCAGGGCCGCCACCGCCGCTGGTCCGTCTCCTTCTCGTACGGCTGCGCGTCCGGATACGTCAGCAGCTCCACCGTCCCGCCCCAGGGCATCCGGCAGTAGACGAACCGGTTGCGCTCGCCCGCCTCGGGCCCCGGCAGCGGCACCGGCTCCGACAGCCGGACCCCGCCCGCCTCAGCGACCAGGCGCAACGCCTCGTCCAGGTCGTCCACGTACAGGGCGACGTGCTGCCACCCGAGGTCGCACGGCAGCGCGGCCCCGCCCTGCCGCGGCCCGCTGAACTCGAACAGCTCGATCCCCGGCCCGTTGGGCAGGCGCAGCATGCGCACCGCGACCTCGGCCGTGCCCTGCGGCACCCCGAGCCGCCGCTCGGTCGCCCAGCCGCCCTTGGGGCCTTGCGCGCGGGGGAGGGTGTCGTAGAGCACCTCGGCGCCGAACGCGCGGGCGAAGAACTCGGTGGCCGCGTCGAGGTCGGGCACCGTCACCCCGACGTGGTCGATGCCGCGGACGGTCATGCGCTGCCTCCTGTTCTGGCCAGGGCGTCGAGCTTGCGCTCGATGCGGTCGAGCCGGGTACGCAGCTCCGCCACGTCACCCCGCTCGGCGGTCTCCTCGTCGGGCCGCAGCCTGACCAGCACGGCGCCGCCGGGCTCCAGCCGCACCAGGCTCGTGTCGGCCACGCTCGTACCGCCTCTGAGCTGGATCGCCACGTCGACATCGGCCTGCCGCACGCCCAGCCGCCGCAGCGCCGCGTGCACGTAACCCCCGTCGCGGGCCAGCACGATCGGGCTGCCCTCGACCAGCCTGCCGATCGCCGGCACCGTCGCCGCGAGCCGCACCACGACCGCGTTCACCGCCATCAGGATCACCAGCCCGGCCAGGCCGCCGGCCAGCGAGTCGTCAGGCCCGATGATCGCGTTCTGCACGACGTTGCTCATCAGCAGCATGACCACGAAGTCGAAGTTGTTGAGCTGGGCGATGCCCCGCTTGCCGCCGATGCGCAGCAGCGCCGCCACGGTCACGTACACCGCGACGGTCCTGACGGCCTTGTCGGCGAGTGAGACCCCGCTGTGGAACAGGTCGTCGATCATGTACGGCCGCCACGGAGCCTCCCGATCAGGCCCAGCTCGTCCACGCACCGGCCCAGCCCCAGCGCCACGCACTCCAGCGGGCGCTCCGCCCTGCGCACGGGCATGCCCAGCGTCTCCCGCAGCCGCCGCCCGAGCCCGCGCAGCAGCGATCCGCCGCCGACGAGCACCGCGCCGTGCTCTCCGAGGTCGGCGGCCAGCTCGGCCGGGCAGCGCTCCACCGTCTCCATCGCCGCCCGCGCGATCGACTCGACCGGCTGCCCGGTGGCCTCGAAGATGTGCTGGACGGGCAGCGTCAGCTCCCGCTCGCGGCCGGTGCCGGGGTCGCGGGCCCGCACGACGACGTGCCCGTCGTGCGCGTGCCGCTTGGCCGACTCGGCCTCGCGGTCGTCGAGCTGCAGCCCGTGCTCGCGCTCCACGAAGCGGGCGATGGCCCTGTTCACGGCCTGCCCGCCGTACGGCACCGAGCCGGTCGCCACCACGGACTCGCCGGACAGCACGGCGATCCGCGCGGCGTCGCGGCCGATGTCGATCACCATGTGCCCGGTGCGGTCGGCGGGTGAGATGCCCGAGCCGAGCGCCACGGCCAGCGCGTGCGGGACCAGGTGCACGGTCCTGGCGTCCGCCTCGTACGCGATGTCCTGCAGCGCCTCGCGGTCGATCGGGGTGGAGTCGCAGGGCAGCGCCATGACCAGGCGCGGCCTGGCGTACGGGTGCCAGTGCACCTTGCGCAGGAAGTGCCGGATCATGCGCCGGGCGAGCTCGGCGTCGGCAGGCAGCCCGCCGCTGACCGGCCAGTGGGTGTGCCCGCCGGAGTCGGCGGCGGCCTCCGCGCCGTACCCGACGATCTTGCCCGTGCGGTCGTCGCACATGACGACCGAGGGCTCGTCGAGCACGATGCCCTTGCGTTTGACGTAGATCCGCGTGCTCGCCGCTCCCAGATCCATCGCCAGGTCACGACCGAGGAGTCTCATCGCGGGATTACTTTCCGGATCCGTTCCAACACAACACCACGAACGGAACGGATCCCCTTTACCTGTTACCCCTGGAACTGTGATCGACGAAGACCGCGAGGCCGAGCGTTACGACGCGGCCCGCGGCGGGCCGGTCCGGTCGTCGCCGGGGCGGCCCGGCACGGGCTGCGGCCGGGCGGCGAGTCGCGGTTCGCCGGCCACGGGCAGGGCCGCTCGGGCGGTCCCGGCCCGGTCTTCCGCTTGCTGTCTTTCACCGCGCAGTGAGCCCGGTTTCGCGTCATAAGCAGTGCCGTGCGAAGCTGTGAACTGTCCCCAACACCATGGAGGTCCTCATGGCGGATACACCGGAGCCGGAAGTCAGCGAAACTCCCGAGGACGAGCTGAAGCGCAAGTTCCGCGAGGCGCTGGAGCGCAAGCGCAACCAGCACGGCGGATCGGGCGCGGGTGGCAGGGGCGGCGACCCATCCAAGATCCACGGGGCGCACGGTCCGGCTGCGAGTAAAAGATCGTTCAGGCGCAAGAGCGGCGGCTGACGCTGGAATTCTGCGGGGGTACGGCGTGCCGTGCCCCCTTTTCCTTTGCCTGGACAGGTAGATCTTTCGCCCGATTCGTGAAGAATCGTTTGCAGATGTCCGTTTCCGTGGCTACTGTAATCGCCATTACCAGCCGGTGACCCAGTCCTTACCCCAGGAGGACGGCCGGTTGGCGCCGAATCCCGAACTTCGGGAACCGGGGAACCACCTCCGTTGGGGTGAATCCGGCTCCGTGCCGGTAGGGCAACTCCACCGCCCGAACCCGTCAGCTAACCCGGTAGGCGTGATGGAGAGGACAACTTACCCCATGCATCAGCGCGTCGTACCCCCGGACCGCGTCTTGACGGCCGCCTGCTGAGCGGCCCCCTTCCTCAAAGGCTCGTATCTTGCGCTCCGCGTAGCGACCTCGCGGCGCTCTGCCCCGCTGCGCCCTCATCCCCTGAGTGCAACCTCCCTGTCCCCCAGTGAAGGGTTTTGCTGCTTCATGTATGCCCGTTTTGGCCTGCGTTCCCTCGCCGTGCTGACCGCCTCCGCCGCCTGCGCGATGAGCATCGCCGGCACGGCCGCCCACGCCGACACCGACACCGGTGAAAAGATCTTGCTCAAGGGCTCGACCACTGCCTCGTACTTCTGGGACGACGCCTCCGGCCGCGCCGGTGACACGGGCCTGCCGGCCAGTGGCAAGCCGATGCAGAAGGGGCTGGCCGCCAGCCCGAGCTGGCCGCTGCTGACCGAGGGTTACGTGGTCTACAAGGGCAAGAAGATGCCCTTCTTCGTGGGTGACCGCGGGCCGGGCGCGCCCTCCAATCGCGGCATCATGCTGGACCTCGACGCCAAGACGTTCGCCGAGCTGACCGGCGGCGAGTTCAACTCCAGCACGCTGGGCGTGGACGGCATCGGCGGCCAGGGCCACATCGAGGTCGACTACGTCATCACCAAGTGGGGCGACGGCGTGGGCAAGAAGAACTACCCGGTGCCGTTCTCGACCGGCGCCTGGGCCGAGCGCGACACCAACCCGGCGACCCCGCCGCAGGCCGAGGAGGACTCCTCCGCCGCGGGCGGCAGCCTCCCTGACGCCCCCGCGGACGAGCCGGAGAAGGAGTCCGGCCTGGTCGGCACCGCGCTGATGGCCGGCGTGCTGTCCGTGGCGGGCGGTGGCGCGCTGCTCGGCGGGGAGCGCCTGCGGGCCGCGTTCATGAAGCGCTGAGCTCCCGCATCAAATCGGAGCGGATGACCTTTACGTGACGACGACCAGAATGTCATTCTGGTCGTCGTGACCATCCGCGCAGCCGCGAACGGCATCGACATCGCCTACGAGAGCTTCGGCTCACCCACCGGGCGCCCGCTGCTCCTCATCATGGGGCTCGGCGCCCAGCTCATCCAATGGGACGAGGGGTTCTGCGAGCTCCTGGCGGAGCAGGGACACCACGTCGTACGGTTCGACAACCGCGACGCGGGCCTGTCCACGCACCTCCACGAGCACGGCCTGCCCGCGATGGGAGCCGCGCCGCCGTACCTGCTGGACGACCTGGCCGACGACACCGCGGCCCTCATGGACGCGCTCGGCTGGCCGGCGGCCCACGTCGTGGGCGCCTCGATGGGCGGCATGATCGCCCAGACGCTGGCCATCCGGCACCCCGGCCGGGTGCTGACCCTGACCTCCATCATGTCCACGCCGGGCCCCTCCGTGGCCCCGCCCACGGAGGCCGCCGCCGCCGTCCTGATGGGCAGGCCGGCCGAGGGCCGCGAGGCGGTGCTGGAGCAGGCGGTGCGGACCTGGTCGTCCATCGGCTCGCCGGGCTACGAGCTGGACCGGGAGAAGATCAGGGCGACGGCCGGGCTGGCCTACGACCGCTGCTTCGACCCGGCGGGCACGGCCAGGCAGCTGGCCGCGATCATGGCGTCGGGCGACCGTACGGAGCTGCTCGCCCGGGTCGAGGTGCCCACGCTCGTGCTGCACGGGGAGGCTGACCCGCTGGTCCCGGTGGCGGGCGGCCGGGCCACGGCCGCGGCCGTCCCCGGGGCGCGGCTGGTGACGTACCCGGGGATGGGGCACGACCTGCCGCGCGAGCTCTGGCCGAGCTTCGTCGCCGAGATCACCAAGCTGACCTCGCCCTGACGACGCCGGTGGCCCGCCCCCGCGGGGCCGGGCCACCGGAACGGGCGTTCAGACCTCCAGCTTCTCCTCGATGCTCCGGAGCTGGTGGCGGGCCAGCGCCAGGTTGGCGCGGTTGCGGTCGAGCGCCAGGTACAGGAACAGGCCCTTGCCGCCGCGCCCGGTGATCGGGCGGATGATGTGGTACTGGCCGCTCAGCGTGATCAGGATGTCCTCGATGGCGTCCTTGAGGCCCAGCGAGTCCATCGTGCGCAGCTTGGCCTTGACCACCTCCGTGTTGCCGGCCGCGGCGATCTGCAGGTCCAGGTCCTTGGAGCCGCCGAGGGCCCCCAGTGCCATGCCGCTGCCGTGGTCGACGATCGCGGCACCGATGGAGCCGTCGATGCTCATCATCTCCTTGAGCGACACGTCCATGCCGGCCATGTCCTCTCCTCTCCCTGTTCGCGAGTCACTGTTTGCGAGCTGAGACGGCGGCCACGGCGGCAGCCGTCTTCCTGCCCTCCAGCCGCAGCAGCCCGACGTTCGCGCCGGGTCCGGCCAGGACCGTGAGGACGATGGTGGGGCCGGCGGCGTAGAAGGCCGTGAAACCGGCGGTGCCGGAGATGAGCGTCTCCTCGAGCGTTCCCTGGCCGGTGATGAGGAGCATCCGCCTGCTCATCGCGAGCAGCGCCGCCGACAGCGCCGCCGCCTGCTCGCCCGACTCCCCTGGAAGGTCGCAGGCGAGCTGCAGGCCGTCCACGGTGCAGGCGACGCTCCCCTGGACGTCCGGGGTGCGCTCGCGCAGCAGCGCCATCTCCTCCAGAACCTCTTGCCGTAGCTCCACCGGTGGCCTCCTCCTGAGTGAGGGGAACCTCACGACAGCTCCTCGAGCGCCTTCTTCAGCCGCATCAGCAGCGCCAGATCGGTCGGGTCGCCCGTCACGGGCGGGCCCAGCGGCTGGGCCCGCGCCTGCGGGTCGTGCGGCGGATGCTCGCCGGGCTTCCGCCGTAGGGGCAGGTCGGGCGCGGCCAGCAGCCCCGAGGCGGCCAGCCGGCGCACCGCCAGCAGCACCGGGTACGCCGGCCGGCCGATCTGCTTGGCCAGCTCCAGCGGGGTCGCCTTCTGGTCGGCCCTGACGATGACCTCCCACTGGACGCGGCTCAGCGTCACCCCGTGCCCGGGCAGCCGGGGCAGCGGCCGTACCGGGAGGGTGTCCACGTCGGCGGAGGGCCAGATCTGGGCGAGCTGCGCCCGCCGCCGCGCGCACTCCCGCACCAGCCCCGGCACGTCGAAGAACCACTGCCCGCCCAGCCAGTGCCGCTCCCCGGGGCGGAACTTGGGGCGTGTCCCGCTGACCGGCAGCAGGAAGAAGGCCGCGTCCAGGACCCCGCCGAGCACCGCGTACTGCAGCTCGCCCTGCGTGAGCGGCCCCTCGGCGAGCAGCCGCTCGCAGCCTCCGTCGGCCTGCAGCCGGCGCAGTGCCGCCTCGCTCATCAGCCCCCTGGCCGCGAGCAGCCGTTCCACGCTGGGGGCCTGGGCGCACTCCATGTACGTCACGCGCCCGTCCGAGAGGAAGATCGTGCCGCTCCTGCCGACCTGGAGCGCGCCGGTGGAGCGCTCGCGGGCGAGCCCGGCCAGGAGTGTGTCGAGCTTGGCCATGGGTCACGTCGCAAGCCGGCTGGAGATGGTGCGCAGGCGGTACCTGGCCAGGGCGAGGTTGGATCGTTCCAGGTCAAGGCGTACGTAGATGACCAGCGGCCCCTCGAACACGGTCTCCAGCAGCCGCAGCAGATGGTGACCCTTGTCCGTGGTGACGAGCATGTCGTCGATGCGGATGACGTCGCCCGGGCAGGTGCGGGCCAGGCCGTCGGTGGTGGCGCGCAGGGCCTCGGTCAGCGCGGCGGCCGACCGGTCGGCGTCCACGCCCACAGCCGTGCTGAAGGCCACCGGCATGCCGCTCGTGTGGTCCACCAGCATGGCGTCCAGCGCGCCCGGTATGGACATGACCTCTGCCAGGCAGCCGTCGATTCCCAGCACGTGACCTCCCTCACCGTGGTGGAACGCAGACAGCGTAGGGCGAAGGGGACGGGCCCACGTGACGGCCGGTCACGGGTGTGGAGGTTTTATACGGCTGCGGAGTAGAAAAGCACCACTGGTACGGAAAAACGTATGATTTATGAGAATTTCTCGCGGCAGCGCATGATTTCGGCGACATTCCGCTCGGCCCAGTCGGCCACCACGGAGATCGGCCCGTGCAGCGAGCGCCCGAGCTCCGTCAGTGTGTACTCCACCCGCGGCGGCACCTCCGCGAACACCTCCCGCGTCACCAGCCCGTCCTGCTCCATGGCGCGCAAGGTCTGCGTCAGGACCTTGGGCGTGACCCCGCCGATCCGCGTTCTGAGCTGGGTGAAGCGCATGGGCCCGCCGTCCAGGCAGAGCAGCACCAGCGCCGACCATTTATCGCCGATCCGGTCCAGGACCACCCTGGTCGGGCAATTGGGGTCGAAGACATCACCGGTATCCATAAGGTACTTATAGCACGATGAAGTAACCAGTATCCGATGGATACTCTTGGCGGCATGAAGATCCTTCTCTTCGGCGCGACCGGCATGCTCGGCAGCCGCATCGCCACCGAGCTCCGCGACCGCGGCCACGAGGTCACCGGCCTCAGCCGCAAGGGCCCCGACAAGGGCGACGTCCACGACACTGCCGCGCTGGCCGAGGGCCACGACGTGATCGTCTCGGCGATCGCCCCGCCGCGCGACGGCACCGAGCCGGAGCCGCCCTTCCTGGCGGCCAACCGCGCGCTCATCGACGGCGCGCGGGCGTCAGGGGTGCGGCGGTTGATCGTCGTGGGCGGCGCGGGCAGCCTCCAGGTGGCCCCGGGGCAGGACCTGGTCGACACGCCCGGCTTCCCGGACGTCTACAAGAAGGAGGCGCTGGCCGGCCGGGCGCTCCTGCGCCTGTACCGGGAGGTCGAGGACCTCGACTGGACGTTCGTCTCCCCGGCCGCGGAGATCGCGCCGGGGGAGCGTACCGGGGTCTTCCGGCTAGGCGGCGACATGCTGATGACCGACTCCGAGGGCCGCAGCTTCATCACCGCCGAGGACTTCGCCGTCGCGATCGCCGACGAGGTGGACAAGAACGCCCACCCCCGGCAACGCATCTGCGTGGCCTACTGATCGGCCTCCTCGGGCAGCAGCGCCCGCTCGTCGGGCTTGTGCACCAGCACGTTGTCCACGTACGACTTCACCGCCGCGGCCAGCCCGACGTCGGCCCCCTCCTGCTCCGACAGGAACCAGCGGTGGTCGAGGAGCTCGTGGAAGAGCTGCGCGGGCTCCAGCTTCCCGCGCAGCTCGGCGGGGATGGCGTCCACGGTCGGCTGGAACACCTCGGCCAGCCACCGGTGGGCCACGATCGCCTCGTCCTCGTGCCGCAGTCCCTTGGCCACCCGGAAGCCGTCGAGGTCGTTGAGCAGCCGCCGCGCCTGGTTCTCCTCGACGTCGAGGCCGGTCAGGCGGAGCAGGCGGCGCTGGTGGTGGCCGGCGTCCACGACCTTGGGGCGGACGATCAGGCGGCCCGTGCCGACCTTGCGCCGCACCATCATCTCGGCCACGTCGAAGCCCAGCAGGTTCAGGCGCCTGATGCGCTGCTCGACGCGGTGCCAGTCCACCTCCTCGATGATCTCGCTCTCGTTGATCTCGTTCCACAGGCGGTGGTAGCGGGCGACGATGTCCTCGGCGGTCTCCATGGGGTCGATCGACGGGTGCAGCAGCCCGCCGGCCTCCAGGTCGAGCATCTCGCCGAAGATGTTCGTGTGCGCGTTGTCGATGTCGGTCAGCCGCTGCCCCTCGCTGATCATCGGGTGCATCTCGCCGGTCTCGGCGTCCACCAGGTAGGCCGCGAACGCCCCCGCGTCGCGCCGGAACAGCGTGTTGGACAGCGAGCAGTCGCCCCAGTAGAACCCGTTCAGGTGCAGCCGCACCAGCAGCACGGCCAGCGCGTCCAGCAGGCGGGTGAGCGTGTCGGGGCGCAGGGTGCCCGACATGACCGCGCGGTAGGGCAGCGAGAACTGCAGGTGCCGGGTGATCAGGGCCGCGTCCAGCCCGTTCTCGCGGCCGGTGACGTACGCGACCGGCTCGACGGCGGGGGCGTCCAGCCTGGCCAGGTCCCACAGGAGCTGGTACTCCCGCTTGGCGTAGCGCTCGCTGATCTCCTTGATCGCGTACACCTTGCCGGACAGCCGGGCGAAGCGCACCACGTGCCGCGAGATACCGCGCGGCAGATCGACCAGATGGTGTTGCGGCCAGTCTTCGAGAGGGGTCTCCCAAGGGAGGCGGATCAGGTCAGGGTCGCCTAGCGCGCCAGTGATCTGCAGGGGCATTTGCTCAGGATATGGTGCATCGGTGGACGAGTTTCTCAAGTGGTACTTTTCCGACCGTCCGGTCGTTGCCGCCTCGCTCGGGGCCGACGGTTACGATCACACCCTCGGCGATTTCACCGCCTCCGCCTGGCAGGCCCGCGAGCGCGAGCAGGTGCTCTGGCTCGAACGGCTGTCCGCCGCCGAGGCGCCCACCCTGGACGACGCGATCGACAGAGATCTCGTCCTGTCGCAGCTCAGGGGCTCGATCGCGCTCGCGTCCTGGCCCGAGTGGCGGCGCGACCCGAGCGTCTACCTCGGAGCGATCTTCACCTCCATGTACGCGCCGTTCCAGCGCCGGCTCAAGCCCGAGCCCGAGCTGGTCGCCTCCGCGCTGCTCCGCCTGGCCGAGGTGCCCGGCGTGCTGGCCGCCTGCCGCGCGAACCTGGACCCCGACCTGGCCGCCCCACTGCTGGTCCAGCGGGGGCTCGGCCAGGCGCGTACCGGCCGCAACTTCCTGACCCGCACCATCCCGTCCATGGTCGAGGACGAGAGCCTGCGCGCCGACCTGGCCGCGGCCGCCGAGCCCGCCGCGCGGGCGTTCGACGAGCTCGTCACCTTCCTCGACGGCTTCGAGTGCGGCGGCACCTGGCGGATGGGGGAGCGGCTCTACTCCACGCTGCTGCGCGAGCGCGAGCTGCTCGGGTACGGCGCCGCCGAGCTGCACGAGAAGGGCAAGGCCGCCTGGGCGGAGCTGGACGCGCGCATGCGCGAGGTGGCGCTCCAGGTCAACGGCACCCAGGACTGGCGGGCCGCCATGGAGCAGCTCATGGACGACCACCCGCCGACGCTGGCCGACATGCGCGCCGAGTACGAGGCCGAGACGCTGCGGGCGCGCGAGTTCGTCAGGGAGCGGGACCTGGTGACGTTCGCCGACGGCGAGGAGTGCCACGTGCTGCCGTCGGCCGAGTACACCCGCCCGGTCCTGTCCGTGGCCCACTACCTGGCGCCGCCGCCGCTCAGCGCGTCGCGGACGGGCATCTTCTTCGTGCCGTACACGCCGGACGACTTCACCCCCGAGCAGGTACGCCAGCGGCTGCGCACGAACTCGCGGGCCCAGATGCCCTCGATCGCCGTGCACGAGGCCTACCCCGGGCACCACTGGCACCTGTCGTACATGGCGGGCAGCCCGCGTACGGTCAGGAAGGTCTTCAGGACGCCGTACTTCACCGAGGGCTGGGCCCTGTACGTGGAGAAGATGCTGCACGAGCAGGGCTACTTCGACACCCCGGCCACCGAGCTGGCCCACCTCGACTGCCGCGTCTTCCGCGCCGCCCGCATCGTCGTGGACACCGCGCTGCACTGCGAGGACATGTCGATCGAGCAGGCCGAGACGTTCATGGCCACCAAGGCGTCGCTGTCGCCCGGCACGGCGCAGGGCGAGGTGAACCGCTACTGCGCCTGGCCCACGCAGGCGCCGTCCTACCTGACGGGCGCGATCGAGATCGACCGCGTCCGGGAGTCGTTCCAGGGCTCGCTCAAGGAGTTCCACGACCGGATCGCCGGGTCGGGCGGGCTCCCGCTCGGCCTGGCCGAGCAGGCCGCGCTCTCATAGGGGCGGGGGGTTGAGCGTCCGCTCGACCACGGCGGCGAGCTGCTCCTCCGTCAGGATGTTCGGCTTGCCGACGCTCAGCCCCCGCACGTACACCTCGCACAGCCACTCCAGCAGGCGGGTGCCCTCGAACGCCTCCTCCAGCGTCGCCCCGATGGTGACGCCGCCGTGGTTGGCCATCAGGGCGGCCCGCTTGCCCTCCAGCGCCGCGCGCACGTTCGCGGCCAGCTCGGGCGTGCCGTAGGTCGCGTACTCGGCCACCTTCACCACCCCGCCGAGCATCAGCGCGTTGTAGTGCACGGGCGGCAGCTCGGTCATCGTCGTGGCCACCACCGTGCCGAACACGGAGTGCGTGTGCACGATCGCCCGCGCGTCGGTGGTCCGGTAGATGGCCAGGTGCATGGGCGTCTCGCTGGACGGCCGCAGCTCCCCCTCCACCCGCCTGCCCGTCGCCAGGTCCACGACCGGGCACATCTCGGGCGTCAGCCGGTCCAGCGCGGCGCCCGACGGCGTCACCGTTACCAGGTCGCCCTCGCGCACGCTGAGGTTGCCCGAGGTGCCGATGACCAGGCCGAGCTCGACGGCTCGCCGGCCGTACTCGCACAACTGCTCGCGAAGGCTCATGCGCCTGGAATGTAGTGGTTCATCCCAGCGGAAGCCAACCGGCCGCTACAACCGCTCCAGGGTCTGGAGCATCAGCCGCTCGACGTCCTGCCCGCGCAGCCGGCCGGGATACAGCAGCAGGTGCAGGCTGAGCCCGTCGACCAGGGCGAGCAGCCGCTCGGCCACGTCGTCCAGGTCGTCGTCCGCCGTCAGCTCCCCGGCCTCCCGCGCCTGCTCCAGAAACTCCCGTACGGCGGCCCGCAGCTCGCCCGCCTCCGCCCGCTGCACCTCCGCCAGCCGCTCGGCGGCCAGGCTCCGGCTCCAGAAGCTCACCTCCAGCCGGGTCTCCTCGGCGCGCTCGCCATCCAGCGGCAGGTTGTCCAGCAGCACCTCGCGCAGCGCCGCCAGCCCCGTCATGCCCGCCACCCTGCCCGTGATCCGGCCCCGGATGCGCCGGTGCGACTGCCGCAACGCCGACAGCAGGATCTCGTCCTTGTCGGCGAAGTAGTGTGCGAGCACGCCGTTGGAGTAGCCGGCCTCCTTGGCGATGGCCCGGGTGGTGGCGGCGTCGATGCCGTCCCTGACGATCACCCGGCTGGCCGCCGACAGCACCTCACGCCTGCGCTCATCGTGATCAACGATCTTCGGCATAGGACACCTCTTGCGTTTTATTCGGACGTCTGTCTATTTAAGACCATGACCGTCGTCACAGTCGGCGTCCACATCGTCGACATCCTCGCCAGACCCGTCGACCACATCCCCCAGGGCCAGGACACGGTGCTGGTCGACCAGATCCGCCTCACCGCGGCCGGCGCCGCCGCGGGGACCGCGGTCGACCTGGTCAAGCTGGGCAACGACGTGGTCACCATGGGCGCGATCGGCGACGACGAGCTCGGCGACTTCCTGCTGATGATCCTGGCCAAGCGCGGCGTGGACACCTCCCGCCTGGTACGCAGGGCGGGCGAGCAGACGGCGGCCTCGATCCTGCCCATCCGGCCCGACGGCGGCCGCCCCAGCTTCCACGTGCCCGGCGCGAACCTCGGCGTTACGCCCGCCGACCTCGACCCGGGCCTGCTCCGCGCGGCCAGCGCCATCCACCTGGGCGGGATGGACGTCACGTTCGGCCTCGGCGACCCGGCCTTCTTCGCCCTCCTGGACGAGGCCCGGTCGTCCGGCGCCGTCATCACGATGGACCTCCTGTCGGAGATGCCCGACCTGCTGGGCATGGCCCGCGCGTTCCTCCCGCACGTGGACTACGTCCTGCCGAACGAGTCCCAGGCCCTGCTCATGACCGGCGCCGCGGACGTCGAGACCGCCGCCCGCACCCTCCTGGCCGACGGCCCGCGGGGCGTGCTGGTCACGCTCGGCGCCGCGGGCAGCCTGGTGGTCACCGAGGCCGGCGCGCGGCACGTGCCGGCGCTCAAGACCGACGTCTCCGACACCACGGGCTGCGGTGACGCGTACTGCGCGGGCTTCCTCACCGGCCTCCTGCACGACCAGGACGTGCTGACGGCCGCCCGCTGGGGCACGGCCGCCGCCGCCCGCGTCGCCACCGGCCTCGGCTCCGACGCCGGCCTCACCGACCTGCCCTCCACCCTCGACCTCCTCACTTAGGACCCAGCTTCATGACCACAGACGCCGACCTCCGCCAGCGCGCCGCGAAAGTCGTCCCCGGCGGCATGTACGGCCACCTCAACGCCGCCATCTTCGCCCCCGGCTACCCCCAGTTCTTCGAACGCGGCGAGGGCTGCCGGCAGTGGGACGTCAACGGCCGCTCCTACATCGACTTCATGTGCAGCTGGGGCCCGGTCGTGCTCGGCCACCGGCACCCGCGCGTCGAGGAGGCCGCCGCCCGCCAGGCCGCGCTCGGCGACTGCCTCAACGGCCCCGGCGCGATCATGGTGGAGCTGGCCGAGCTGCTGGTGGACACCGTGCCGAGCGCCGACTGGGCGATGTTCTCCAAGAACGGCACGGACGCCACCACGCAGGCCCTCATGGTCGCCAGGGCCGCCACGGGCCGCACGAAGGTGCTGATGGCGCACGGGGCGTACCACGGGGCGGACCCGTGGTGCACGCCGTCCCCGGCGGGGACGACGCCGAACGAGCGGGCCGACCTGGTGGAGTTCACCTACAACTCCCTGGAGTCCCTGGAGGCCGCGGCGGCGACCGTGGAGGGCGACGTGGCCGCGATCATCGTCACCCCGTTCAAGCACGACTCGTTCGAGGACCAGGAGCTGGTGGAGCCCGCCTTCGCGCGCGGCGCCCGCGCGCTGGCCGACCGCCTCGGGGCGGCGCTGGTGATCGACGACGTGCGGGCCGGCTTCCGCGTCGACCTGCGCGGCTCCTGGGAGCCGTACGGCGTGCGCCCCGACCTGACGGCCTGGTCCAAGGCCATGGCCAACGGCTACCCGATCGCCGCCGTCACCGGCACCGACGCCCTCCGGGGCCCCGCCCAGACGCTGTACTCGACCGGCTCGTTCTGGTTCTCCGCGGTCGCCATGGCCGCGGCCAAGGCCACCATCGAGACCCTCAGGGACGAGGACGGCATCGGCGCCATGGAACGGGCGGGCTCGCAGCTGCGCGAGGGCCTGTACGCCCAGGCCAAGGCCCATGGCTTCGTGGTGAACCAGACGGGCCCGGTGACGATCCCGTGGCTCAGCTTCGACGGCGACGCGGACCTGTCGGTGGCCATGCACTGGAGCGACGCCTGCCTGCGCCACGGGGTCTACATCCACCCCTGGCACAACTGGTTCATGTCGGCGGCCCACACCGAGGCGGACGTGGCAGCCGCCCTGGAAGGCACCGACCAGGCCTTCGCCGAGACCCGGGCCCACTTCGGCTGACCCGGGCCGCCCCCGCCCGGCGCGCCCCTCAGCGGACGAGGGGGCGGCGCCGGGCGGCGGCGACGGTCTCGCGGCCGTCCTCGACTCGGGTCCGGCTAGTCGTGGGCGACCCGATAGCGGCCCCCGGCTCCCACCGTGCCCAGCAGCCGGGCACTGGCCTCGAACAGCGGCTCCGGGAGCCCGTCCAGCGGGAACCACCGCCACGACCGGAAGACGTGCGGCTCGGTCACCACCGGCGCCCCGGCCCCCGCCGCCATGCTCACCCCGGCCGTCACCCGCACCCCGCCCTCCGGATGGTCCAGCACCACGGCGGTCACCCGGGGCGTTCCCGCGTCGTGGATGCCGGTCTCCTCCCCGAGCTCCCGCACGGCCGCCTCCTCGAAGCTTTCTCCAGGCTCCACGGCCCCGCCGGGCAGGCACCACGACGGCGGCTCCCCGGCCTTGACCCGCTCACCCAGCAGAACCCGTCCATCGGGCGCGATGAGCACCACCCCCACCCCAATAACGCGATCAACGCTCATCGCGCAAAATCTCCTTCCAACGCGTAATGCTCCAGATATCCCGGACATGGGGTGAGTGTTGAACGCCCCCGACTGAGGAGCCTAAGTGGGAGCAGATCCCGAGAGGCGCTTCGAGGAGCTCTACGAGTCCTCGTACCGCCCCCTGCTCGGGTACGCGTTGCGCCGCTGTCCGGACCCGGACGACGCGGCGGACGTCGTGGCCGAGACGTTCATGGTCGCCTGGCGCCGCATCGAGGCGGTCCCCCGAGGGGACGAGGCCAGGCTGTGGCTCTTCGGCGTGGCCAGGAAGGTGCTGGCCAACCACCGGCGCGGCGAGCGCCGCCACGAGCAGCGCACCGCCGCCCTGCGCGCCCAGCTCGCCGCCTCGCCGCTCGCCACCGAGCTGCCCGGCGAGGAGCTCTCCCGGCTCGGGCAGGTGTTCAGGGCCTTGCCCGAGGGGGACAGGGAGTTGCTCGCGCTGGTCGCCTGGGAGCGGCTGAGCCCCGGCGAGATCGCCAAGGTGCTCGGCACCTCGGCGAACGTCGTACGGGTCAGGCTCTATCGCGCCCGCAGGCGGTTCGCCCGGAGGCTGACCGAGGCGGGCATCCACCACTCGCGCGCCGTCGCGTTCGAAGGGAGCAAGCTGTGAACATCGCCGATCTCGCCCGTGTACGGGACGAGGACCTGGCCGGGGAGCCCGTGGGGCAGGCGTCAGGTGCGGGGGCGCGGGCGCTGATGGAGTCGATCATGGCGACCGGGCGCGAGCCCGCCAGGCGCCGGCGGGTCACGGTGCGGCGCGGCGCCGGGCTCGGGGTGGTGGCGGCCGGGCTGGCCGCCGCGCTCGTGATCTGGACGCCGCTCGGCGGGCCCGCCACCGAGTACGCCAACGCCGCCGTCTCGCTCAGGACCGGTGACGACTTCATCGAGGTCGAGATCAACGACCCGGAGGCCGACGCCGCGAAGTTCACCGAGGCGTTCCGCGCCGTCGGGCTGGACGCGGAGGTGCGCAAGGCCCCTGTCGCGCCGCAGGACGTGGGCAAACTGGTCGGTCCGCACACCGAGGGCGACTTCCCGCCGGGCACGGGCATCACCATCCACACGGAGCAGGAGGGCTGCCGCTCGGCCTGGTGCGGCAGGGTCTCCATGCCCGTCGGCCTCACCGGGAAGGTCGTCTTCGGGATCGGCCGGCCCGCCGCGCCCGGAGAGCTCTGGGCGACGCCGGTGCAGGCCGACTTCTACGCCGACGGGGGAGTGGTCGAGGGTTACAAGCCTCGTGGCAAGCCGGTCGCGCAGGTCAGGGACACCTACGAGCGGGCCGGGATCAAGAAGATCTCCTACGTGGTGATGTGGCTCAATCCGGACGGCAGCGGCAGCGGCTACGACGTCGACGCCGCGCACGTCAAGGACGACTGGCTGGTCGACAGCGCGATGCGGATCGCGTCCGACGCCGTCGCGGTCCACGTCGCCGCCCCCGCCGGCGTGCCGAAGGACTCCCTCCCCAAGATCGACGGGCCGCGACCGTCCGCCTGGTGGAAGGGCTAGGAGCGCCGTTTCGACTCCTCCGCCGCCCAGGTGAAGACGCCCTTGGCCATGAGCGAGAGCTCGCCCGCCGCCCTGGCGGAGAAGACCTCCGCGCGTACGCGGTGCACGCCCGCGTCGTCCGGAGCCGCCAGGGCGGCCATCTCCGCGAGATGTCCCGCGAGCCGCTCGTCCCCCTCGGAAAGGGCGCGCAGCGCGGCGTCCGCGAGCGCGGCAGGGCCGCCCGCGAGTTCCGCCACGGATCTCGCCAGAACGGCCTCGGGAGCGGGTTTGAGATGGGCCGGATTTCCGTCGTACCAGCCGCCGTAGAGGCGCCACAGATTGCGTACGACGAATTCCGGCTCGTCGTAACGGGCGCGCAGATAAGGCCGGTCGGAAAGGTGATCCGGCGGCCGTACGGAATGCACGATCTCGTCGAGCCGGGCCCCGGCGTTGAGCAGTTCCAGGGTCTGCGTGACGAGCGAGTCCAGCCATTCCGCCGTCTCCAGCAGCGCCTGCCTGATGCGGTCGCGGCCGAGGACCGGAGCGCCGTGGCTGGGCAGCATGATCTCGGCGTCCATGGCCGCCATCAGCCGCAACGCGTGCACCCATTCCCGGGGATAGCGCTGCACTTTCTGCGGGTTCCCGCAGTTGGGCGTCACCCAGATGAACAGGTCGCCGGGCAGCAGCAGCCGGTGCTCGGGCACGTAGCCGATGGTCGCGTCGTCGGTCTCGCCCTTGGCGTGCGTCAGGTCGAACGTCAGGCCGCCGCGCCGCACGGTCAGCGTGTCGGTGTAGGTCACGTCGGGGTGGCGGTAGGAGTCGGGCCAGCGCAGATTCGGGGCCTGGAACTGCCGCTGATTGATCACCGAGTTATAGCCATTAGTCAGCAAATATCGCTCGAAGCGGTCAGTTACGGCTTTGTGCGCGTAAATGGTGGCCCGATGGCCCTCTTCCTCGAACGGCGCAGTTCCGAAGACGTGGTCGATGTGCCCGTGCGAGTAGAAGGCGGTGGTCAGCGGCGCCCGCGTCCACTTGCGCACGTCCTCGTGCAGCCGCGCCGCCGAGAACGGGCTGCTGGTGTCGAACAGCACCAGCTCGCCCCCGGTCTCGAAGGCGATGACGTTCCCGAACCCCGACCACCAGCCCACCCCCTCGGTGACGGTCAGGACGCCCTTCCCCGTCATGCCCGCGTCGACGATGCTGTCGTCCGCCTCGCCCTGCCACACCTGGTCGGCGTACTCCTCGATCATGCGACCCACTCTGCTTCTAGAACGTCGTTCTAAGCAAGCGTCACGGCAAGGTCACGTCTCGATCGCACCCCCTTGACGGCTGTCGGAGCCCGTTCGTACGTTGCGGGGAATCGTTTAGGAAACTTTCCTAATTCAGGAGTCGCCATGACCCACCCGGGCGAGATCACCAGGCGCCAGCTCATCCGCCGGATCGGCATGACCGCGTTCGTCGCCGGCCCGGGCGCGGGCCTGGTCACGGCCTGTGCCACCGCCGGCGGCGGCGAGCCCTCCGCAGCCCCAGCCACCTCGCTCCCGGCCTCCGCGAACCCTGGGAACCCGTTCGGCGTGGACGCCGGGAAGCCGCTGGAGGTGGCCATCTTCAGCGGCGCGTACGGCGACTCCTACGCCAAGGACGTGCACGAGGAGCTCTACAAGAAGGCGTTCCCCGGCGTCACGATCACCCACACGGCCACCCAGGAGATCGGCACCCAGCTCCGCCCGCGCCTGGTCGCCGGCGACCCCCCTGACGTGATCAACAACTCCGGCCCCAAGTCGATGGACCTGGCCGCACTGGCCGCCGAGGGGCACCTGGCCGACCTGACCCCGCTGTTCGACGCCCCCTCGATCGACGACCCCGCCAAGAAGGTGCGCGACACGATCACCCCCGCCGTGCTCGTCAACGCCAACGTGACCGGCAAGGACCTGGTGCTGAACTACACCGTGTCGCACCGCGCGCTCTGGTACAACGCCGCGCTCTTCGCGGACAAGGGCTGGACGGTGCCGACGACCTGGGAGGAGTTCACCGCGCTCGGCGAGACGGCCAAGCGGGAGGGCATCCTGCTGTTCGCGTACCCGGGGCAGAAGGGGCCGTACTACCAGCTCTGGAACGTCCTCTACACCGCCGCGAAGATCGGCGGGAACCAGGTCATCCTCGACCTCGACAACCTCGTCGACAACGCCTGGAACGCCGAGCCGATGAAGCGGGCGGTCACCGTCTGGGCGGACATCCAGGCGAGATACGGCGACAAGGCGTACTTCGGCCTCGACCACACGCAGACCCAGATCAAGCAGCTCCAGAACAAGGTGCTGTTCTACCCGGTCGGCTCGTGGATCGAGAACGAGATGGCCAAGGACAAGCCGCAGGACTTCGAGTACGCCATCGCCCCCATCCCCGAGGTCACCGGCTCCGACAGGATGCCGTACGGCGCCATCCAGGTCGGCGTCGGGGAGAACTTCGTGGTCGCCGCCAAGGGCAAGAACCCGCAAGGCGGCCTGGAGTACCTGCGCATCATGCTCTCCAAGGAGGGCGCGCGCAGCTTCACGGAGAAGACCAAGAACGTCACCGTCGTGAACGGCGCCGCCGAGGGCGTCGACCTGCCCGCCGGCCTCCTGAGCGCCGCCCGCGCCCAGGACAGGGCCGGGCAGAACATCATCACCGAGGCCCGCTTCGAGGGCTGGTACAAGGAGCTCTTCGACTACGGCACCGAGCAGATCAACGTGGTCATGGCCGGCCGGATCACCCCCGAGGAGTTCTGCGCCAACCTGCAGAAGAAGGCCGACGCCGTCAAGAAGGACGAGTCGGTCACCAAGCAGACGCGGAGCCAGTGACAGATGGAGCGGTTGCGCACGTACGGTTTCGTCGCCGGATTCCTCGCCGTCCCCCTCGCGCTCTACACGGTCTTCGTCATCAGCCCCTACGTGCAGGCCTTCCAGCTCTCGCTGACGAGCTGGAACGGATACAGCTCGATCGTCCGCTACGTGGGGCTGGACAACTTCGGCCGGTTGTTCGACGACGAGGTCTTCTGGCGGGCCCTGCGCAATCACGGGATCCTGCTGCTGGTGTTGCCGCTCGCGACCATCGTCATCGCGCTGCTGTTCGCCTTCCTGCTCAATCTCGGCGGCGGCACGCGCGGCTCCGGCATGAAGGGGGTCCGGGGGTCGGGGTTCTACCGCGTGGTGTTCTTCTTCCCCCAGGTCCTGGCCGTGGCCGTGGTCGGCGTGCTGTTCCAGGCCGTGTACCGGCCCGACGCGGACGGCGTCATCAACGGCGTGCTGGCCCGGCTCGGCATCGAGCCCGTCGGCTGGCTCATCGAGCCGGACCTGGCCCTGTGGTCGATCATCGCGGTGATGGTCTGGCAGGCGGTCGGCTTCTACGTGGTGCTGTTCTCGGCGGGCATGGCCGCCATCCCCAAGGACTACTTCGAGGCGGCCGCGCTGGACGGGGCGGGCCGCGTCCGGCTGTTCTTCTCGATCACGCTGCCGCTGCTGCGCGACACCGTGCAGGTCGGCTGGATCTATCTGGGCATCGCGGCCTTCGACGGGTTCGCGCTCATCCAGGTGCTGGCGGGCGACAAGGGCGAGCCCGACGGGGCCACGACCATCCTGCCGATCACGATCTACAACACCGCCTTCTCCTACCAGAAGGTCGGGTACGCGTCCGCGATGGGTGTGGCGCTGTTCTTCCTCACCGTGACGTTCGCGGTGCTGACCTTGCGGACGACCAGGCGTGAGAGGGTTGAGCTGTAGAGATGGCCTCGCGTAAGGAAAAGGGCCCCGGCCTGCTCGGCGGGCTCTCCCACGTGGCGCTGGCCGTCTGGGCCCTGCTGATCATCGCGCCGCTGCTGTGGACGTTCCTGGCCTCGTTCAAGAGCAACACCGAGATCTTCGGCGACCCGCTGCAGCTGCCCGGCGCGCTGCGGCTGGACGCGTGGGGCAGGGCCTGGGACAAGGCGCACATCGGGCAGTACATGCTGAACACCGTCGTCGTGGTCGTCCTCGGCACGGCGGGCACGATGGTGTTCGGGTCGATGGCGGCGTACGTGCTGGCGCGCTACCGGTTCGCCGGCAGCAGGCTGATCTACTACTACTTCGTGGCCGGGCTCGCCTTCCCGGTCTTCCTGGCGCTCGGGCCGCTGTTCTTTGTGGTCAAGCAGGTGGGGCTGCTCAACAGCCACGTCGGGCTCGTGCTGGTCTACATCGCCTACTCGCTGCCGTTCACGGTGTTCTTCCTGGCGGCGTTCTTCCGCACGCTGCCGGAGGCGGTCGCCGAGGCCGCGCTGATCGACGGGGCCTCCCACACCCGCACGTTCTTCCAGATCATGGTGCCGATGGCCAGGCCCGGCCTGATCAGCATCACCATCTTCAACGTCCTCGGCCAGTGGAACCAGTACCTGCTGCCCCTCGTCCTGCTCGCGGGCGCGCCCGACAAGTGGGTGCTCACCCAGGGCATCGCCCGCATCTCCACGCTGGCCGGCTACGAGGCGGACTGGCCGGGCCTGTTCGCCGCCCTGTCCATCACCATCCTTCCGGTCATGATCGTGTACATCGTCTTCCAGCGGCAGATCCAGTCCGGGCTCAGCTCGGGAGCCCTGAAGTAACGTGGGAGGCATGGACGTCGAGAGCAAGCTCAACGACCTGCCCCGATGGCGGCGCGAGGGCGAGGAGATCAAGCGCACGGTCACCGCGCCCGACTTCCCCACGGCCATCCGCATCGTCGACGAGATCGCGGTCAGGGCGGAGGAGCTCAACCACCATCCCGACATCGACATCCGGTGGCGTGATCTGCACCTGACGCTCACCACCCACGACCAGGGCGGCCTGACCGACCTCGACTTCACGCTGGCCGCCGCGATCGATGACATCGCGGCAAAACATGGCGCCGAAGCCTGATGACGGTACGTAGCGGGCCGATCACTCGTTAGAGTGGTGCTCTCTCGGAGCCCTCGTCACCGGAGGGGCTCGACCCGTGGGAGGTCCCATGCGCGTGCCCGCATTCCTGCTCGCCCTCATGACCGCGACGACCGCGCTGGCCGGGGCGTGCGCGGGGCCGCCGGCCCCGGTCCAGAACGCCAAGACCGCGCCGGACGAGACGGTCAACCTCAACGCCGCCGGCGAGTTCGGCACCGACGGCACCGGCGCCATCGCCTACGACCGCAAGCTCGCCCCCGAGGGTGCCCAGGCCAGCGTCACCGTCGAGTCCGGCGGCGGCCAGACCCGCACCTCGCTCGTCGTCGAGGGCCTGCTGCCCAACCGCCGCTACGGCGCCCACCTGCACACCAAGCCGTGCGGCAAGCGGCCGGACGACTCCGGCCCGCACTACCAGCACCACCCCGGCCAGATCGACGCGGCCAGCGAGGTCTGGCTCGACTTCACCACCGACGACGAGGGCGCGGGCCGTTCCAGCGCCCGCAACGACTGGGTGCTGGAACGTGCCAAGCTGCCCGGCTCCCTCGTCATCCACTCCAAGCCGACCACCACTTCGGGCCCCGAGGTCGGCCAGGCCGGCTCCAGGGTCGCCTGCCTGACCCTCAAGTAGGAGCTTGATCACGCGATGACGCTGCAGGCGCGACCGCGGCCGCCTGCCACAGGGCGGTCGCCGGGCCGCCGGCGCCCGCCCGCTCACCTGATCGCGGCGGCCTTCGGCTGCCGCGGGGCGGTCCGCCGCGCGAGCCCGTCCCGTTCGAGCGTGTCGACCAGCCCGGTGGCGTTCCTGGGGCTCACGCCGGCCGCCTGCGCCGGCTCGCCGATGCCGGCCCCGCCGTCCCCGGCCGAGCTGAGCCGCAACAGCAGGTCCGTCGCCCCGAGCTGAGCCCGCGCGCAGAGGTGCGGTCAGGCGTGCTGAGCGGGGATGCTCCCGAGCCGTCCCGCCTTGAAGTCCTCGAACGCCTGCACCAGCTCGGCCTTGGTGTTCATGACGAACGGCCCGTAGTGCGCCACCGGCTCCCCGATGGGCTGCCCGCCGAGCACGATCACCTCCAGCGGCTCCCTGGCCGCCGAGATCGTGATGCTTCCGGCCTGCGTTGCCAGCCCGGGCCGGTTCCCGAACCCCTCGAACACGGCGAGCTGCCCGCCGCTCAGCGGCCGCCGCTCCGCGCCCGCGGTGCCGCGCCCGGACAGCACGTACGCCAGGGCGTTGAAGTCCTTGCGCCACGGCATGACCAGCCGCGCCCCCGGCGAGACGGTGGCGTGCAGCAGCGTGATCGGCGTCTGCGTGCTGCCCGGCCCCACGTGCCCGGCCAGGTCCCCGGCGATGAGCCGCACCAGCGCCCCGCCGTCGTGGCTGCTCAGCAGCACGACGCTGGAGCCGCCGATGTCCTGGTACTGGGGCGCGATCATCTTCTTGGCGCCCGGCAGGTTCACCCAGAGCTGGATCCCGTGGAACAGCCCGCCCTGCTGCACGAGCCACTCCGGCGGCGCCTCCTTGTGCAGGATCCCGGCTCCGGCGGTCATCCACTGCGTGTCGCCGTTGGTGATGGTGCCGCCGCCGCCGTTGGAGTCGAGGTGCTCCATCACGCCGTCGATCATGTAAGTGACGGTCTCGAAGCCCCGGTGCGGGTGCCACGGCGTGCCCTTGGGCTCGCCCGCCGCGTAGTCGACCTCGCCCATCTGGTCCATCATCACGAACGGGTCCAGGTACTCCGGCTTGATCGCCGCCAGCGCCCTGCGCACGGGGAAACCTTCGCCCTCGAACCCGCTGGGTGCGGTCTCGACGGCGAGCACCTTGCGTCCCGGCGTCCCGGCCTGCGGCTCGGGCAGGCGGGGGAGGGTCAGCGGGTTCTCTACGGTCACGGCGGGCATGTCGCGCTCCTTCCAGCGAGTCTGCCCGGCTCAACCAAGTTTAGAATTCAACTATTCCGGTGCTGCGGGATGCGGTTCGAGCGGGGCCGTGATGCTCAGCCGAAGACGGCGGGGGGCGGGACGGGCGCGATGACCGCGTCGCCGTCCCTGATGGGCGCGGCTCCGGCGATGAAGTTGGTCAGCGCCTCCCCGTGCACGCACCGTGCCTGCGTGAGGCCGCCCGCCGCCCTTCTGGTCAGCAGCTCCACCGGGAGCTCTGTCCTCGACGCGGCCACGATGAGGTTGCCGAAGCGGCGGCCCCGCATGATGCCGGGCTCGGCCATCAGGGCCACGTGCCCGAACGTGCCCGTCACCGTGGCCAGCAGCCGCCTGGCGAAGGCCAGGCCCTTGCCGTCGGCCAGGTTGATCAGGAGGGTGCCGCCGGGGCGGAGGATCCTGGCGATGTCGCCCATGTACTCGGCCGTCGCCAGCTCCACCGGCATCGTCGCGCCCGTGAACGCGTCGAGCACCACCAGGTCGGCCGTCTCGTCCCAGATCTTGGCCGTGCCTTCCCTGCCGCCTGCGACGATGACCTTCAGGCGGGGCACCGAGCGCAGGTCGAGCTGCTCGCGCACCAGGTTGACCAGCAGGGCGTCGGGCTCGATGACGATGTGCCGGGAGCCCGCGCGGGTGGCGGAGACGTAGCGGGGGATCGTGCAGGCGCCGCCGCCCACGTGTACGCAGCTCAGCGGCCCATCTGACAAAAGGTCGATCACATCCGCCATGAGTCGTACATACTCGAATTCCAGAAATGTCGGGTCTTGTAGATCTACGTACGACTGAGGTACGCCATCCTTGGACAGCACCCAGCCGTCCTGCCTGTCCAGATCCCGGAGCAGCTCGACCTCGCCGAACGTCACCGGGTACAGGCCAGGCATCGGTTCACGCTGTCCACGAGCCACGTCTGATCCCCTCCCTGGGAGTACCGTATGGCACGGCGAAGGCTGATTGTGCTCGTTATCGCGCTTGTCGCGGTAGTCGGGGCGGGCGCTTTCGCCATCGTGGCGTCGAACCGGGTCAAGGGCAGCGCCGCCCAGACGGCCGAGGCGTACTTCGACGCCTGGCGCCGGGGGAACGTGACGGCGATGGAGCGGCTGGTGTACCAGGCTCCGTCCGACTTCTCCGTACGGCACCGGAAGCTGAGCGACGAGCTGCACGTCGAGTCCCTCCAGCTCACCCCCGGCCAGGTGCGCAGCACGGGCGAGGAGGCGGCCGAGGTGCCGTTCTCGGGGGTGCGCAGGCTCACCGAGCTGGGGGAGTGGCCGTTCGACGGCACGCTGCGGCTGGCCGTGCGGGAGCGTTCGTGGAAGGTGTTATGGGCTCCTGAGACGTTGCACCCGCTGCTCAAGGACGGCGGCACGCTCGCGCTGGAGGAGGTGGAGACGTCGGCGGCGGAGCTGGTCACCAGCGAGGGCGACAAGATCCCGAACGACAGCTACGCCGAGGCGTACCTGAACCCGCTCAAACCCGAGTTCGAGGAGGTCAACTACGGCTGGGCGCTGGTGTCGAGGGTGCCCGGCCAGCCGGACAGGACGCTGCTGCGCCGCGAGCCCAAGGCGAACGTCGAGCGCACCACGCTCTCGCGGGCCGTCCAGGCGGCGGCGGCGCGGGCGCTGGACGGCGTGGAGGACTCCACGATCATCGTCATCCGGCCGAGCACCGGCGAGATCCTCGCGCTGGCCGACCGCCTGGGGGACAACTACAGCGCCGTGCGGGACGTGTTCCCGCCCGGCTCCACCTTCAAGACGATCACCGCGGCGGCACTGCTCAAGGGCGGGCTCGACCCGGCGGCCCAGGTCGGCTGCCCCGGCACGTACCAGATCCCGTTCCACGGGGCCATGAGCAACGACGGCGAGGTGGACCGCGGCGTCGTCACGTTCACCGACGCCTTCGCCCACTCCTGCAACACCACCTTCGTCGAGCAGGCGACCACCAGGCTGACGGGGGAGGAGCTGAGCAGGACGGCGGACGAGTGGGGGTTCGGCCGGCCGATCGCGACCGGGATCAGCGGCACCTGCGGCACCGTGCCCCAGACGGACGATCTCGACATGCTCGCCGCCGACGCGATCGGTCAGGGCGAGGTCGTCGCCACCCCGCTCTGCATGGCCGCGCTCGCCGCCGCCGTCCAGAGCGGCACCTGGCGCTCGCCGCGACTGCTGTCGGCGGAGCAGGTACGCCGCATCGACGGCACCCCGCACGGGGACGTCCGGATGGACGAGGGCGTCGTGGCCGCGCTCAGGGACATGATGACGGCCGTCGTCGCCTACGGGACGGCCAGCGGCGCGGGGCTTCCCGAGGGCGTCGCGGGCAAGACGGGGACGGCCGAGGTGGAGGGCGAGACGTCGCACGCCTGGTTCATCGGTTACCGCGATGACCTGGCCTTCTGCGTCTTCGTACGGCACGGCGGGTCCGGTAGGTCCACCGCTGTCCCCATTGCCGCCCGTTTCTTCAAAGGGCTCTAACCTACGGTACCGTAGGTTTCATGACGACCATCACCGTCAAGCCCCGGCTGCGAGGCTGGTTGCACGCCGGAGCGCTGCCTGTGACCCTGATCGCCGGCTTCGTGCTCGTCGCGCTCGGCCCCACCTTGCAGGCTCGTCTGGCCTCGTCGATCTACGCCATCACGTCGGCCTTGTTGTTCGGCATCTCCGCCACCTACCACCGCAGCACGCTGGGCCCGCGGCTGGCGGAGTTCCTGCGCAGGATCGACCATGCGAACATCTATCTGATCATCGCGGGCACCTACACCCCGTTCGCCCTGCTGGCGCTGGACGGTGTGCCCCGGGTGGCGGTGCTGTCCGTGATCTGGGGCGGGGCGCTGGCGGGGGTGCTGTTCCGGGTGTTGTGGATGAAGGCCCCGCGCTGGCTCTACACGGTCCTCTACCTGGCACTGGGCTGGGCCGCGATCTTCGTGATGCCCCAGCTGATCGAGGGCGCGGGGGTGACGGCCGTCGTGCTGGTGGCGGTGGGCGGCGTGTTCTACTCGGCCGGCGCCGTCGTGTACGGCCTGCGCCGCCCCGACCCGTCCCCCCGCTGGTTCGGTTTCCACGAGGTCTTCCACGCGTTCACGATCGCCGCCTACCTGGTGCAGTACATCGCGGTGTCGATCGTGGTCTACTCCCACGGCTGATCCGCCGTCAGGACGTCGAGACCGCCAGGTCGCCCGAGTCGCTGGTCACCTGGATGGAGCGCGCGGCCGAAGGGTCGCTGTCGGCGGTGATCTCCTTCGCGCCCGAGTCGGTCTTCGCCACGATGTCGTACGGCCCCTTCGGGACGTGGATCTCGGTCCGCCCCGAGTCGGTGGAGGTCGTGACCTTGTCGGGCTGGCCGGTGAAGGTCAGCGTCATGTCGCCCGAGTCCGTCCGCGCGACGACCTGCCTGCCCGTCAGCCCGCCGGCCTCGATCGCGCCCGAGTCGCTCCTGGCCTCCAGCTCGCCCGACAGGTCCTTCAACGTGAGGTCCCCCGAGTCGCTGCCCACCTTGACGCGCAGCCCCTTGGGCACCTCGACCCGGTAGCTCACGTCGCAGGACACCCCCACGGCGCCGAACCCCCAGCTGGTGGGGCAGGTGAACGCCAGCTCCAGCGTGTCGCCCCGTACCTCGTGGGTGCTCTTGGGCTTCTCCTTGCGCCAGACCAGCCGCTCGCTCACGTGGATGCCGCCGCGGTCCGACTCGACCACCTCGATGGTGCCGGAGTCGGTCTCGACGTGCAGGGCCGCCACCTTGTCCGTGACGTCGTACGACACGGTGTCCTCGCTGTGCTCACCGACGCCGCAGCCGGTCAGCACCGTGGCGAGCCCGAGCAGGCCCGCGATCAACGCCGTTCTCCTCATGGCAGAAACCCTAGGGGGCGGGCGGAGGCGCGGCACTGCCGCCGCCACCCTGATGCCCGGTAGGGCCAGCCCTACCGCCCCTTCCCTCGCCGCCGGAAAAGTGATATCACTTTGCTAGCAAGATGAAGTCACACTCAGCGGGAGGGAAGGCGATGGTGGAGACATCGAGTGGGGGCGCGCTCGAAGGCGGCGTGATCGACATGCCCGCGCCCCACACCTACGAGCGCCAGGTCAGGGCCGCCAACGGGTTCGTGATGGTGAGCGTGGCCACGGTGCTCATGCTGGCCGGCATCGCGCTGCTCGTCCTGGGCATCGCCCTGCTGGTCTCGGGGTCGGCGACGGCCGGGCTCGCGGCGCTCGTCGTGGGCGCCCTGGCGATCGCGATCGGGTTCGTCATGCTGTTCGGGCTCACCGCGGTGGCCCCGGGCGAGGCCAGGGTGGTGCAGCTCCTCGGCCGGTACGTCGGCACCCTGCGCACCCCCGGCTTCCAGTGGGTCAACCCGATCACCGTGCGCCGCCGGGTCTCCACGAGGATCCGCAACCACGAGACGGACGTCACCAAGGTCAACGACGCGGACGGCAACCCCATCCAGATCGCGACCGTGGTGGTCTGGCAGGTGGAGGACACCGCGCAGGCGGTGTTCGAGGTGGACGACTTCGTGGAGTTCGTGGCCATCCAGGCCGAGACGGCGGTGCGGCACATCGCCGGCAGCTACCCGTACGACGCCCACGGCGAGCCGAGGCTGTCGCTGCGCGACAACGCCGACGAGATCAACGACCAGCTCTCCACCGAGATCGCGGCCAGGGTCGCCTCGGCCGGGGTGAAGGTCATCGAGTCGCGCATCATCCACCTGGCGTACGCGCCGGAGATCGCCCACGCGATGCTCCGCCGCCAGCAGGCCGGCGCGGTCGTGGCGGCCCGGCAGCGGATCGTCGAGGGCGCCGTCGGCATGGTGGAGATGGCGCTGGCCAGGCTCGCCGAGCACGACGTGGTGGAGCTGGACGAGGAGCGCAAGGCGGCCATGGTCAGCAACCTGCTCGTGGTGCTGGTGGGTGATCGCGACACTCAGCCCGTGGTCAACACGGGCACGCTCTACCAGTGATGGCCGAGCGCAAGAAGCTTCTGCTGCGGCTCGACCCGGTGGTCCACGACGCGCTGGCCAGATGGGCGTCCGACGAGCTGCGCAGCACGAACTCCCAGATCGAGTTCCTGCTGCGCAGGGCGCTGACAGAGGCGGGGCGGCTGCCCGAGGGGGTGGGGCGGATGCGCCCGCGCGGCCGGCCGCGCAAGGACCTGGACGGAGAAGAAGAGGAGCAAGCGGATGGAGACGCCGGTGAAGCAGGGTGAGACGCTGACGCACTCGGCCTTCCTGCTGGCCTTCGACCTGCGCAAGGAGCGGCTGACGAACCGGGGCGAGCTGGGTTACGTGCTGCGCGCCGCCGCCATGGCCGAGCTGCTGCTGGAGGGGAGCCTGGCCGACGAGTCGGGCAAGCCGCGGGCCCTGGCGAAGCCCGCGGACGCGGGCCCGGGCTCGCTGCGGGCGGTCGTCTGGGAGCAGATCTCCGGCTCGCCGCCCCGTTCGTGGCGGCGCTGGATCCGTAAGGACTACGCGAAGGCGGTCCGCGTGGTGCGCGACGAGCTGGCCGCCGACCGGCTGATCCGGGTGGAGCGGCACCGGGTGCTGTTCATCCCGGTGGAGCGGATCGTCCCGCGCAAGGCTTACCTGTCACGCAGGCTCGCCGAGCGCGTCGGGCGGGCCATCCGCGGGGGCCAGCCGGTCGGGCGGATGGAGCGGGACGTCCGCGTCCTGGCGGCACTGGCCGCCGCGGCCGGCATGAAGGGGGTTCTGGGCTGGGGCGAGGCGCGCCGGTACCGGAACCGGATCGAGCAACTCTCGGCACCCGTCGAGCCCATCGCCACCGCGCTGCGCAAGACCGTGGAGGCGACCAGGCAGGCGGGGGCCGACGGAGGAGGTTGACGCACATGCCATTACCAGGAGGGCGACACATGACGATGCCGATCGAGGCGCCGGCCCGGCCGCGCGCCACCGCCGGGCGAGCACTCGCCCCCGACCTGGCACGCGGCGCGATGCTGCTGGCCATCGCGTTCGCGCACGCGCCGCTGTTCGTGACCGACGTCCATCGCGGCCCCGCGGTGCTCAACGCGGTCATCGACATCTTCCACTTCCTCTTCGTCAACAACCACGCGCGGCCGATGTTCGCCTTCCTGTTCGGGTACGCGCTGGTGCAACTGCTCAACCGGCAGCTCGACCGCTCGGGCGGCGACTGGGTGAGCGCCCGCAAGCTGCTGCGCCGCCGCGGGTGGTGGCTGGTGGCCATCGGGCTCGCGCACGTGGCGCTGCTGGTTCCCATCGACATCCTCGCCACCTACGGTCTGGCCGCCGTCCTGCTGACCGGCCTGCTGCGGCGCGGGGACCGAGCCCTGCTGTGGACCGCCGGCCTCACGTTCGTCCCCGCCACCGCCCTCGTCGGGATCGGCATGTGGTTCCCGATGTCGCAGGGCATCTCCACCTTGACCAAGGGCAGCGTCGCCGCCGACGGCCAGGGTTTCTTGGCCATGCTCGTCGAGCGGTTCTCCGTCTGGCCCTTCGGCCTGGTCGTGGGCGGTCTCGCGGTCGTCCCCGGCATCGTGCTGGGCATGTGGGCGGCGCGCCGCCGCTACCTGGAGGAGCCCGAACGGCACCGCCCCTTCCTCGTCCGCGCCACCGTGATCACCACCGTCCTGTCCGTCGCCGGCTCCCTGCCCGCCGCCCTCATCCAGGTCGGCGTGTGGGCCGAGCCGTCACCGGCGGCGGTGTGGGCGGCCGCGGTGGCCCAACCCCTCACCGCGTACGCGGGCGGCATCGGCATGGCGGGCCTGGTCGCCCTCGTCGCGATCCGCGCCGGGCGGCGCCGCAACCGGCTCACCACCATGGTCGAGGCGCTCGGCCGGCGCTCGATGAGCCTGTACCTCTTCCAGTCGATCGCGTTCGTCGTGATCTTCTACCCGTACGGGCTGGGCCTGCAGGACGACCTCGGCCTGGCCGGTGCCACGCTCGTGGCGGCGGGCACGTGGCTGCTCTCGCTGCTGCTCGCCGACCTCATGCGCCGCGTCGGCCATCGGGGCCCGGCCGAGCTGCTGCTGCGCCGGCTGGCCTACCGCTGATTCACGACGGCTCCGGCCCCAGGTAGGCCAGGACCGCCGCCACCCGCCGGTGCACGTCGCCGCTGTTCTCCAGGCCGAGCTTGGTGAAGATGGAGTTCACGTGCTTCTCCACCGAGGAGATCGACAGGTGCAGGGCGCGGGCGATGGCGGAGTTCGTCCGGCCGTGGGCCATCTCGCGCAGCACGTCCCGCTCGCGGGCGGTCAGGGCCTCCTGCTGGCCCCGCACGTCGCGCCTGGCCAGCAGGCCCTCGACCACCTTCGGGTCGATGACCGAGCCGCCGGAGGCGACCGCCCTGATCGCCCCGAGCAGCTCGTCGAGGTCGCCGACCCGGTCCTTGAGCAGGTACGCGTATCCCTCGGTGCCGTGCTTGAACAGCTCGAACGCGAACAGCGCGTCCGAGAACTGCGACAGCACCACCACCCCCACCCCCGGATGCGCGGAGCGGATGCGGTGGGCGGCGTCGATGCCCTCGAAACCCTGCCGCCACTGCCCTCCGGGCATCCGGATGTCGGTGATCACCACGTCCGGGCCGAGCCTGCGTACGGCGTCGAGGAGCTCGTCGGCGTCGCCCACCGCGCCCACGACCGCCACCTCGCCCGACATCTCCAGCAACTGCCGGGTGCCCTCGCGCACCAGGTAGTGGTCGTCGGCCACCACCGTACGGATCAGCTCACCCATCGACCGGCACCCACGCGTTCACCCGTGTCCCCTTTCCCGGCTCGCTGTCGACCGTCAGGCTCCCGCCGAGCGCGTCGAGCCGGTCCGCGAGCGTGGCCAGCCCCCTGCGCGCCTGCGTACGCGGGTCGAAGCCCCTGCCGTCGTCGGTCACGCCGGCACACAGGCGGTTGCCGTCCTGCGCCAGGCGTACCTCTATGGTCGCCGCGGCGGCGTGCTTGAGCGCGTTAGCCACGGCCTCGCTCACCGTGAAGTACATCGCGCCCTCGACCTCGTCGGCGAACCGCCTGGCCCGCAGCGACGGGGGAGAGGTCACCGTCGTCCGCACGGGCAGGCGCGAGCAGCGCTCCTCCACGGCCTCCACCAGGCCGCCCTGGCTGAGCGCGGACGGGTGGATGCCGGCGGCCAGCTCCCGCAGGTCGGCGAGGGTCTGGCGGGCCTGCTCGCGCAGGCCCGCGAGCATGTCGGGGCCCGCGCCGGTCGCCCTGGCCAGCTCCAGGCCGGCGATGAGGGCGACGAGCTGCTGCTGCACGCCGTCGTGGATGTTGCGCTCGATGCGGCGGCGCTCGGCCTCCTGGGCGTTGACCAGCCTGGTGACCAGGCCGGCGCTCTGGATGGCCAGCCCGGCGGGCACGGCCAGCGCCTCCAGGAGCCTCCTGTCCACGCGGGTCAGCGGGCCGGTGTCGCGGGGCCCGCACTCGATGCGCCCGCCGCGTACCGGCAGCTCCAGCACCGCCCGTCCCTCCTGCTCGCCGGAGACCACGCGCGTGCCGTCCGCCAGCGTCACCGCCGCCCACCGCAGGTCCAGCCCGGTGCGCACGGCCGCCGCCAGCCGCGCGAGCTGCTCCACCGGCTCGGGCGTCTCCTCCAGCGCCGTGCCGAGGTCGGAGAGCACCTCGTCCACCGTCGGACGCAGGTCGAAGACCAGGTGCAGGCGCGAGCCGCGGAGCCCGACGCGGACGTCGAGCAGCCGGTGCCGCACCACCGACACGGCGATCGCGGCCGGCAACGATCCCACCACGGCCATGAGCCCGACCAGCCCGGCGACCCCGTACTGGGGCCCGCCGAAGTGGAACAGGTACACCAGCACCGCCCCCGCCGCGGTCGCCGCCATGCCGCCGACCATCCAGGCGTACTGCCCGCGCTCGGCCTGCCCGCTGCGCCGCCACCGGATGATCAGGCCGCAGAACACGATCACCGCCATGATCCACGTGGTGAGCTGCCCGGCCGACGAGGCGAACACGCCGGCCCACTGCGTGGCCGACAGCGGCCCCCCGCGCGGGTGGTACGGGTCGTGGCCGTACACCAGGTTCCCCCCGGTGTGCAGGGCGATCGCGGCGCCCGAGATCCACGCCACGGCCCGCCACCGGCGTGAGGGCAGCCGCCCGTCGGGGAACAGCAGCGGCACGAAGATCCAGGTGAGGCCGTAGAACACCGCGCTCAGCGAGCCGAGGGCGGTGAGGACCGGGTGCCCGTCGCCACGGGCCGACAGGCCGATGCCGAGCAGGGCGAGTCCGAGCGTCAGGGCGGCGGCCAGCAGCAACCAGCCGTAGCGCAGCTCGGGGCGCCTGACGGCCAGCAGCCAGCCCAGCGCGGGCAGCGGTAGGGTGAACACGATGAACACCCACTGCTGGGGCGGGGCGGGCAGGCCGCTCTCCAGCAGCGGGCCGGCCACCACCCCGCCGGCGGCGATCAACGCCAGTGGCCCGGCCACCAGCCTGGAACTCATGGGGCCCCATCGTGACAAGCGTTCGGGAGAGACGTCCATGAGGTTATCCGCATATTTCCTGCGGCCATCCGCACCTGCCGGAACGGCGGCTCGCACGGTGGCCGCGAGCCCGCCCGCCGGGATTCGCTTGGGAGGACGAAGCCGATCTCTGCGAATGGAGCCCTCTCATGCACACTCCGTCCAAGCCTGTCCGGGTGCTCGCGGCGGCCGCGGCGGCGATCGCCATGACGGCCTGCGTCAGCCAGCCGGTCCCGGCCCAGGCCACGGACACGGCGATCGCCACCGCGCCCGAGGTCCCCGGCACCCCGGCGGGCCGGCAGCTCGGCTGGCTGCTCGACGCGTCCACCCGCGCGCCGATCGCGGAGGACGAGCTGGCCGGGCACTTCACCGCCGACTTCCTCAAGAGCGTGCCGCCCGCGCAGCTCAACCAGGTGCTGACGACCTTCAAGGACCTGAAGCTGGAGCGGGTCGAGGTGTCGCAGGACCGGCAGCTGCTGGCCCGGGTCCTGATGGGCGCCTCGGCGTTCGACGTCGCGCTCAGCGTGGACGCCGCCGGCCTGATGAACGGCCTGCGGTTCATGGCGCCGGACCCGCGGACCTGGGCCGAGGCGGACGAGAAGCTCCGCGGGCTCTCCCCGCGGACCGGCTTCCTGGCCGCCGAACTGACCCCGGACGGCCGGTGCCGTCCCGTGCACGGCGTCGCCGCCGGTGAGCGCAAGCCGCTGGGGTCCATGCTCAAGCTGTACGTGCTGGGCGCGGTGGCCGAGCGCATCAGGAGCGGCGCGTTCGGCTGGGGCACCCAGCTCACGATCACCCCTGAGCTGAAGAGCCTGCCGACGGGCGAGCTGCAGAACCGGCCCGACGGCAGCAAGGTCACCGTGCTGGAGGCTGCCAAGCTGATGATCTCCATCAGTGACAACACGGCCACCGACCTGCTGATCCACAAGGTCGGCCGCAAGGCGGTCGAGCGCACGATGCGGGCCTGGGGCGTGCACGACAAGCGCAACGTGCCGTTCATGACCACGCGCGACCTGTTCGTGCTCAAGGGCGTGGACTACCCGCGCCACGCCAAGCGGTACCTGTCGCTGAACGACGCCAAGCAGCGGGCCTACCTGGAGAAGGTCGTGGCCAAGGCGCCGCTGTCGACGTTCGAGATGTGGACAGCGCCGCGCGAGCTGGACTCCCTGGAGTGGTACGCCTCGCCGAACGAGGTGTGCCGGGCGTACGCGGGGCTGGTGAAGGTGGGCGACCGGCGGATCGGCGAGATCATGTCGATCAGTGACGGGGGGCTCGGGCTGGACAGGGCCCAGTGGCCGGCCGTGTGGTTCAAGGGCGGGTCGGAGCCGGGGGTCTCGGACACGAGCTTCATGGCACGTACGGCGCAGGGCAAGGCGTACGTCGTGACCACGATGGCGATCGACCCGGGGGCGCCGATCGCCGCCCACGTGGGGCTGGAGCAGCTCGCGGTGACCCGTGGCGCCTTCGCTCTGGTGAAGGGTTCCTGATCACTGACATTTGACCCGCTGCTGGTCTCTTTCCGGACGGGAGCCGGAAAGTAGACCAGCATGGGGGGAATCTCTCAATCGTGGTGGCTGCTGCTCGTCAGAGGGCTGGCCGCCGTCGTCTTCGGCGTCCTGGCCCTCATCTGGCCGGGACTCACGCTCCTCGTCCTGGTGATCTTCTTCGGCGCGTACGCCCTCGTCAGCGGCCTCTCCGAGCTGTTCGCCGGATTCCGGCACGGCGCCCGGTCGCGGGCCTGGCTCATCGTCTCCGGCGTCGTCGGCATCCTCGCCGGCATCGTGGCCCTCGTCTGGCCCGGCATCACCTCCCTGGCCCTGCTCTACGTCGTGGCCTTCTGGGCGATCTTCACCGGGGTCTCCGAGATCGTGGCCGGCATCCACCTGCGCAAGCTCATCGACAACGAGTGGATGTTCATCGTCGGCGGCGCGCTGTCGGTGATCTTCGGTGTGCTGCTGCTCGTCTGGCCGGGCGCGGGCCTGCTCAGCCTCGCCTGGCTCATCGGCGTCTTCGCGATCCTGTACGGCATCGCCATGATGGCGTTGTCCCTTCGCGTGAAGAACTTCACGCCGAGGGCTGATGTGCCGTAAATTTTGTATATATAGCCGTGTTCCTCAAGAGGAATGCCAGGCTTCCGCCCATCGTGGAGGTGCCATGGACGTACACACCCGCCTTGCCCGCCACCTGCTCGTCGACGGCTACCGTCTCGTGCTCGACCTGGAGCTCAGCCGCGGCTCCTGGCTGGTCGACGCCCGGAACGGCCGCCGCTACCTGGACTTCTACACCTTCTTCGCCTCGGCCCCGCTCGGCGTGAACCCGCCCTTCGACCCCGACCACGTCCGGCTGCTCGGCCAGGTGGCCCGCAACAAACCGGCCAACCCCGACATCTACACCGAGCACCTGGCGGACTTCGTCGACACCTTCGTCCGCGTGCTCGGCGACCCCGCCCTGCCACACCTGTTCTTCGTCGAGGGCGGCGCCCTGGCCGTCGAGAACGCGCTGAAGACCGCCTTCGACTGGAAGAGCCGCCGCAACGAGGCCGCGGGCCGGTCGCGCGACCTGGGCACCAAGGTCATGCACCTGACGAAGGCCTTCCACGGCCGCAGCGGCTACACGCTGAGCCTGACCAACACCGAGCCGGGCAAGACCGACCGCTTCCCCAAGTTCGACTGGCCGCGGATCGACGTGCCCGCCATCCACTTCGGCGACGTCGAGGCCGCCGAGGAGCGGGCGCTGGCGCAGGCGCGGGAGGCGTTCGAGCGCCACCCGCACGACATCGCCTGCTTCATCGCCGAGCCCATCCAGGGCGAGGGCGGCGACAACCACATGCGGCCCCAGTTCCTGCAGGCCATGCAGCACCTGTGCCACCAGCACGACGCGCTGTTCATCCTCGACGAGGTGCAGACCGGCGGCGGCACGACCGGGACCGCGTGGGCCTACCAGCAGCTCGGGCTGGAGCCCGACGTGGTGGCGTTCGCGAAAAAGGTGCAGGTCGGCGGGATCATGGCGGGGCGCAGGGTGGACGAGGTGCCCGGCAACGTGTTCCAGCAGAGCGGCCGGATCAACTCCACGTGGGGCGGCGGCCTGGTGGACATGGTGCGCAGCCGGGGCATCCTGGAGATCATCGAGCGTGACGGGCTGATCGCCCGCGCCGCCACCGCGGGCGACGCGCTGCTCGAAGGCCTGTCCAAGCTGGAGGCCGAGCACCCGCGGTCGATGTCGAACGTGCGCGGCCGCGGCATGATGTGCGCCTTCGACCTGCCGGACCAGGCCGCCCGCGACGCCCTGGTGACCCGGCTGCGGGAGGAGCACGGCGTGCTGGTGCTGCCCTGCGGCCCCAGATCCGTACGCCTGCGCCCCGCGCTGAACATCCCCGAGCCCGACCTCGACCACGGCCTGGCCGCGCTGTCGGCGGCGCTGTAGGCCCGCTACTGGGTGACGCTGGCCCTGCTGCGGTGCGGGCCGGCGTAGCGCCAGAAGAAGTTGAGCAGCACGCTGACCCGGTTCCGCCCGCCCAGCAGGTACGCCACGTGGATGAAGATCCACACCAGCCAGGCGGGCAGGCCGCGCATCGTCAGCCCGTTCTCCAGCTGCAGCACCGCCTCGGCCTTCCCGACCGTCGCCATGATCCCCGGATCCCGGTACGAGAACGGCCGCGGCTGCCCGCCCTTGGCCATCGCGGCGATCTGCCTGCCCACGTGCTTGCCCATCTGGATCGCCGGCTGCGCGAGCTGCGGCAGCGCGTGGGGCGCGCCGGCCAGGTCGCCCACCACGAAGATCTCCGGGCGCCCCGGCACGTTCAGCGTCTCCGTCACCGTGATCCGGCCGCCCTTGCCCTGCTCCAGCCCCCACGAGCTCACCTCGGGCGGCGCGGTGACGCCCAGCGCCCACACGGTCACGTCGCTCTGCAGCCGCGTGCCGTCCTCCAGCAGCACCGCGTCCGGCTCCACGCCGGCGACGGTGGCGCCCAGCCGCAGGTCCACGCCCCGCTTGCGCAGCGCCCTGGCCGCCGAGTCCCGCAGCCGCGGCTTGTACGGCGCCAGCACGTACTCGAAGCGCTCGACCAGCGTCACGCTCGTCTGGTCCGGCCGTACCTCGGGGTGGGTCAGCGGCAGCGTGTTGCGCCGCAGCTCGGCCAGCGTGCCCGCCGTCTCGACGCCGGTCGCGCCCGCCCCGACCACCACGACGTGCGTGCTCTCGCGCCGCCCCGCCGCGGTGTCCTCCAGGTAGTGCTGCAACCGCCGGCGCAGGACGGCCGCGTCGCCCAGCGAGTAGATCGGCAGCGCGTTCTCCGGCGCGCCGGGCACCTTCAGCCAGTTGGTGGTGACGCCCGTGGCGAGCACGAGGTAGTCGTAGTCGAGCGCGCCACCGTCGTCGAACTCCACCCGCCGCTTGTCCGGCAGGATCCTGCTCAACGCGGCCCGGCGCGCCCGCACGTTCGGCCACTTCGCGGCGAACGTCCTGATCGGATAGGACACGTCCGCCGTGCCCATCCCGGCCGTGGCCACCTGGTAGAGGAGGGGCTGGAAGGTGGCGTACGGGTTGCGGTCGACCAGCGTCACCAGCGCCCCGCTCCTGGCCAGCTCCTTCGTCGCGGCCAGCCCGGCGAAACCCGCCCCCACCACGACGACCCGCGCTCTGTGCACCATGATCTCTCCTTCCCCCTCAACGGGCTCATGGATGTCAATGGCACCGCCAGCTTCTCTTAAACACGCGCCGGCCGGAAGCGCCCGGAATGTCCGGGTCCCGTACGGGGCGGAGAAGCGCATGCGCTGCGGTCTCCGTGCGCTCCCTGCGCGGCTTGCCGCCCTGGCGGGGTCGGCTTCTGGCGCCGCGTCGGCGGGACGGTGTGCGGGGCAGCCCGGCTCAAGGCGCACGGCGGCCCGCACAGCAGCGCGCCCTGTGCCCGGCGACCGTGGCGAGCCCGGCGGGCGGGCAGGTGGTGGGGCGTGGTGGGGTGGCCTCGCGGCCGGCCACGCGCCCGAGGAACGGTGAACGCCGCCACCGATCGCTACTGCCGCCGCGACCGCCAGAGCCCGATGGCCGTGACCCTGGAGTCCACGCCGAGCTTGGCGTAGATCCGGTTGACGTGGTTCTTGACCGTTTTCTCGCTGAGAAACAGCCGCTGCGCGATCTGCCCGTTGGACTGACCGGTGGCGATCAGGTCCATGACCTCGGCCTCGCGCTTGCTCAGGGACGTGAACACGCTATCGAAAGCTGCGTCGTCGACTCTCATCCGGCCTCCGGGGGCGCGCAGACTGTCAAGATCGCCGATGGCCCCCGTGCTGCCGGCGTTAGCGTTAGACAGCGAGCATAACCCGCATTGTCATGATTTGGGGCCGTTGCCCGGGAGAAAACGCGAACGGCCGGTCCTGAAGGACCGGCCGTTCGCCTTGGGGTGAGTGAAGGGACTTGAACCCTCGACATCCAGGACCACAACCTGGCGCTCTGCCAACTGAGCTACACCCACCATGGCCACCCGCTGTGTGGTGGCACAGGAAAAGTGTAGCGGGATTCGGGAGTCTTTACGCCACCCGATTAACCGCTGACACGCTCAGCCAGGGCTCTGGCCGTGGTCGAATCGGGTCCGGGCTGCCCGACGAAGATGGCCGCGCGGTAGTAACGCAGCTCCCTGATGCTCTCCGTGATGTCGGCCAGAGCCCGGTGTCCGCCCTGCTTTTCGGGCGCGGCGAAGTAGACCCGGGGGTACCAGCGGCGTACCAGCTCCTTGATCGACGAGACGTCGATCATCCGATAGTGCAAATACGCATCCACCCCGGGCATGTCGCGCGCGATGAACGTGCGATCCGTGCCGATCGAGTTGCCGCACAGCGGCGCCTTCTTCGGCTCGGGCACGTGGCGGCGGATGTAGTCGAGCACGAGCGACTCCGCCTCGGACAGCGTCACGCCGCCCGCCAGCTCGGGCAGCAGGCCCGAGGCGGTGTGCATCTCGCGTACGACCTGCGACATCTGCTCCAGCGACTCCGGCGGCGGCTTGATGACCACGTCGACGCCCTCGTCAAGCTGATTGAGCTCGCTGTCGGTGATCACGCACGCCACCTCGACGAGCGCGTCGCGGCTCAGGTCGAGCCCGGTCATCTCACAGTCGATCCAGACCAGCAAGTCACTCATACGATCTCCTCGCCCAGCGGCTCGGAGCAATCCGCCCGCTTGTTACCCCACCAGCCTAGTGCCACCGGTCAGGCGGGCTTGAGCGAGCTGAGAACCTTGCCGACCACGTCCGTGCCGAGATTGTCAGGAACGCTCACGTAGATGATCGCCGGGCTCTGGCCCTCGCCGCGATCCATCAGCACGATCGCCCCGTTCTCCTTCTTCCACTTGAAGTCGTTCTCCTCCGAGATCTTGGTGAAGTCGAGCTCGAACTGCAGCACCCACGCGTCCCGGTCGCCGATCTTCATGGCCTTGTCGGCGACGACCTTGCTCTCGTGCGCGAGCTGGTAGTACTGCGTGGAGAAGTGCACGAAGACGGCCTTGGCCGTGTCGCCCATGCCCGCGACGCCGCTGTAGGGGTAGAGCTCGTTCAGCACGCCCGTGTAGACGTTGCCGATCCAGTCGCTCTCGCCCTGGTAGTTGTCGTGGGAGACGGCCTTCACCCCGGCGGTCCACTGCTGGTCGGTGGCGCTGCCGCTGTTGACCTCGGCGGGGACCGCGACGCTCCAGTCGTCCGGCACCTGGAAGGAGACGCCGGCGCGCGGGTCGGTGACGGTGCCGTCGGCCGGCTGGGGGAACTCGCCGCCCTGGCTCGGCAGGGGCTGCTGCGGCGAGGGCTCGTTCGTGGGCGGCGGCTGCGGCTCGAACGTGTCGGACCGCCTCGGCTGCGCCGTGTTGCCGGAGTCGCCGCTGTTGAGGAAGAAGATCCCGGCGACCACGATCAACGCGAGCACGAGCAGCGCCGCCAGCCCGCCGAACACCCAGGGCAGCGGGTTGCCCTGCTTGGGCGGCGGCCCGTAGCCGGGGCCAGGCAGCGGCGCGCCGCCCCACTGCGGCGGCTGTTGCTGCTGCTGGGTGGGCGCGGTGGGCGCGCCGTAGGCTCCCTGCCCGTACGTCGGCTGGCCGAACTGGGCCGTGGGGTTCGCCGGTGTCGCCGCCCAGCCGGGGCCGGACTGGGGCTGGAGTTGCTGCTGCTGCGACGGGGGCTGGGGCCCGGAGGACGGCTGGGGCTGGGCGGCACCCTGCTCCTGCGCATGGGTCGCGTCCGTCCACTGGTTGCCGTCCCACCAGCGGAGCTGGGGCTCGCCGTAGGGGTCCGGGTACCAGCCCGCGGGGGTCTGCGTGGTCATGTTCGCCAGATTAGTAAGAAATCGCTTTGAGGTGCATGGGCGGAAGCAGCGATCAACACTTGTACGTGAAGCTCGCCTTGTCGGTGATCACCGGTCCCGGCGTGACGATCCGCAGCGTCGCGGTGGCCTTGACGCTGCTCCTGCCCTGTAACGTCCACCTCAGCGGCACGGTGTACGACGTCTGGCCGGCCTTCGTGCGCAGCGTTCCCTTGACGACTTCCTTGTCCAGGTTCTTGCGCCATTCATAGGTGATCTCCCCGGGCGCTCCGTTCGTGACGACGGTGCCGGTGATCATGACCGCGCTGCCGCAGCCCTGCGTCTTCTTCGGCGCCACCACGTTGATCGACTTCACCGCCAGGTCCGGCGCGCTGCCCAGCCTGAACCAGGCCAGGATCGCACCCGCCATGATCACGGCGAAGACGGCCGTGGCCAGGATCGTCCGCCGCCGCCGCGCCCGCGACGCCTTGGCCGGGCGCCCGCCAGGGCGGTGCACGGTGGAGACCTCGCCGCGCCCCTCCCGCCAGATCCGCTGGGCCGGCGTCTCCGGCTCCTGAGGCTGCGTGCCGACGCCGGGCCCGAACTGGAGCGGCCCCGCCGGCGGCCCCTGCGGTTGCGTGCCGACGCCGGCCCCCGACCGGAGCGGCCCCGCCGACTGGCCGGGCACGCGCAGGAGCGTGACGATGTCGCCCTCGTCCCGCGGCGTCGGGACCGGGGCCCGCGCGTACGACGGCGCCTGCGCGAACGCCGACCGCCCGCGTGCCGCTCTGGCCAGGCCTTCCCTGCTGATCCTGCCGCCGGGCAGCCGCCCCCGCTCGTTGACCAGCAGGTCGCGGGCGGTGCCCAGGCCCAGGGTCTGGGCGGTGGCCGCGACGCGTTCGAACAGCTCGGCCGGCTCGGGCGCGCCGCGCCCGAAGGAGGCGGCCAGGCCGCGGGCCAGCGAGGCCCAGCCCGCCGCGTCCCGCTCGCGTGGCGAGACCCGGGCGTGGATGGCGTCGGACAGGCCGCGCTCCGACAGCAGCGAGACGCCTTCCGCGGTGATCACCACCGTGCCCGGGTGCACCGAGCCGTGCGTGACCCCGGCCTCGTGCAGCGCGAGCAACGTCTGGGCGGTCTCCACCAGCAGGGACGCCGCCCCGTTCGGGTCGATGGGCGCGGCGGCCATCAGGTCGGCCAGCGTGGGGCTGACCGCCTGCGCGGTGAGCAGCCACACCTGGTCGCCGGCCGCGACCACGTCGGCCACGGGGATCAGCCCGGTCAGCCCGGCCAGCACGAGCCGCTGATCGGTCATGACCGCCTGCACGACGCGGTCGCGCACGCCGGGCAGGCCGATGACCTTGGGGTCGAACAGCAGGGCGCCCGCCCTGCGGCCGTCGGGCGAGATGGCGTCGATCCAGTTGCCGAGCTCGGTCATCCAGGTGTGCTCGGTGAGCCGGAATCCGGCGATACCGTTTCCAGGGTTGTCCATCGCCGTTGCCCCCCGGCCGCGTCTAGCGCTTCCTTCTGTGGCGTCCCGCCATGCGGCGCCTCACCGCAAGTGTGACCGGTAGCGCGCCCGTCGTCACCAGGCCCAGGGCGAGCAGCGCGCCGGCGGCAGCCAGTCGCGGCTGCTCGGGCGTGAGCGTGGGATCCTGACCGCCGCCGTCCGGCTCCTCGGTCCCCCCGCTCGTGGGGGTCTGCGTGGGTGAGGACGTGGTGGCCGTCGGGGTCGGGGTCACCGGGACCGGGGTCGGGGTCGCGCGCGGAGTGGTCGGCCTGGCGGAGGGCGTACGGTCCTCCACGTTGCCGCTCGCCTCCGGCTCGGAGGTCTGCGTGGGCGTGGGTGTGCGGCTCGGGGTGGGCTTCCTCGTCCTGGGCGGCGTCTTCACCGGGGTGGGGGTGGCCGTCCTGGTGGGCGTGGCGGTCGTCGGCTGGACGACCGGCGGCGCGGCGGTGGCCGAGTCCGTCGGGGTGGGATCGGGAGTGGTCTGGTCGAGGGTGGGCTCGGCGGTCTCCTCGGGCACCGTCTCCTCGGGCTCGGGCTCGGGCGTGAACGCCTCCGTGGTGGCCGGCGTGACCGTGCTGGTCCCCGCCTGCAGCACCGGCTCGGCCGATCCCGCGGTGAGGATGACCACGATCGCCGCGACCAGCACGCCGACGCCGACTCCTGCCAGGGCGAGCTTGGCGGGGAGCTTGCTCAGCAGCCGCGTCGGCTCGGCGAAGCGGGTCTCGGCGAGCGAGGTCTGCGTCTCGGCCGGCTCCTCCAGCGCGCTGGGGAAGAGCAGCACCAGCAGGCCCGCCAGGGCCGCCAGCCGGCGCCGTCCGCGCTCCTCCCAGTCGGGGCCGTACGCCTCGGTCGCGACGGCCTCCAGCTCGGTCAGGAACGCCTCGGCCGACGGTGGCCGCTCGGCCGGGTCCTTGGCCAGGCCGCGCTCGACCAGCCCCTGCAGCGGCCCGGGAACCTCGTCGACCGGCACCGGCGCGCTCTGGTGCTGGCGGGCCAGCGCCGCCATGTTGGGCGCGCGGAAGGGGCGCATGCCGGTCAGGCACTCGAAGAACACGACGGTGGCCGCGTACACGTCGGTCGCGGGCCTCGGCGGCGAGCCCGACCACTGCTCGGGCGCCATGTACGGCGGCGTGCCCGCGGCGTTGGCGTCCTCCCCGACCCGGACGGCGATGCCGAAGTCCACGAGCTTGCTGGTGCCGTCGCCGCGCACCATGACGTTCTCGGGCTTGAAGTCGCGGTGCACGACCCCGATCGCGTGCGCCGAGGCCAGGCCGAGCAGCGAGCCCTTGAGCACGGTCAGCGCCGCCTCGGGCCCGGTGGGGCCCTCGGACCTGAGGAGCTCGCGCAGCGACACGCCGTTGATCAGCTCCATGATGATGGCGGCGCCCTGCCCGGCCTCGACGTAGTCGATCAGCCGGGCGTGGTACTGGCTCTGCAGCGTGGCCAACAAGCGGGCCTCGTGCCGGAACCGCGCGACGAACCCGACATCGGCTCTCAGCTCGTCGCTGAGGTACTTGATGGCGACTTCCGCGCCGTCGTGGTCACGCCTGGCGAGGACCACCCGACCGGCCGCGCCCGAGCCGAGCTCGCGCACCTCGGTGTAGCCGGGGACCCCCCATGGCCCATTCCCGTGCATAACGGACTCCTCTGGAGTTCAGTGGGCCCCCACCCTCATCAAACGGTCCGTAGCTTAACCAGAGGGAACCGTTTTCCCGCTACCGATATACGACAACTGGAGAAATGTCACTCAACAGTGCCTGGGGAGTCAGGGTCCGGCTCCTTCGTCGGCTCCTTGGTCGGCTCCTTCGTGGGCTCCTTGGTCGGTTCCTTGGTGGGTTCCTTCGTGGGCTCCTTGGTCGGTTCCTTGGTGGGTTCCTTGGTGGGTTCCTTGGTGGGTTCCTTGGTGGGTTCCTCCTCCGGGCACTTCGGCGTGGTGCCGCTGCGGGTGGCGGTGCCGTTGGCCGCCGCGGGAGCGGTGGAGGCCGTCACGGACCAGCTCGTGCCGCAGGGCAGCCGCGCCTCGTGGCCGAGGGTCCGGGTGTAGGAGGTCTCGCCCGACAGGGTGACCGTCCGGGTGCTCGTGGACTCGCCGGCCCTGAACCGGACGGTGAGCCGTACCGGCTGGGTGTTGCCCGTGGTGACGCTGACCGGCGCGCTGAGCCCGCCCCTGGTGCCGACCTCGCCGATGGCGACCCGCCGCACCTGCGGCGGGCAGGGTACGGAGACGCGCGCGGTGTCGGTCCTGTCGCCCGCGCTCACCTGCACCGACAGCGTCGAGCCGCAGGGACGGGCCCTGAAGGCGTGCCTGAACGTCTCGTTGTACGAAGCGCGCCCCGACAACGTCGCGGACCGGGTGGAGACCGGGTCGCCGTTGACCGAGAAGCGGGCGCTGACCGGGATCTCGCCGGTGCCGCTCGCCGTGACCCGGACCCACGCGGTGGCGGTGCGGGCGGGGGCGGCGGGCAGGTTGAGCGTGACGTTCAGCGCGGTCACCCTGGTCGGGCAGGCCGGCAGGGTCAGGGAGGCCGAGCGGGGGCCACCGGCGGGCGCGGGGGAGGTGGTGACGGTCAGCGTGACCGTCTTGCCGCACGGGCGCTCGCCCATCGGCCAGGTCAGCCGCTGGCTGTAGGTGCCGGCGCCGCTGAGGCGTACGCGCTCGGTGCGGCCGGCCTCGCCGGTCGCCGTCCAGGTCGCGATGGCGGTGACGGCGCCGGTGCCGCTGGTGCGCAGGCCGATGGTGCCGGCGGCCACGCCGTTCTCGCCGATCGTGAGCTCGCCCACGGTCACGGCCAGCACCGAGGTGACCGGCGGCGGCTCGTCGGTGGTGGGCGTGGTGGGCGGAGTGGTGGGCGGAGTGGTCGGAGGTGTCGTGGGTGGCGTCGTGGAGGGTGTCGTGGGAGGTGTGGTGGACGGCGTCGTGGGGGGTGTGGTGGAGGGGGTGGTGGGAGGGGTGGTGGGCGCGCTGGTGGTGGGCCGGTTCGTCGCAGGGCGGGTGGTGCCGTCCGGAGGCCGCGGCCGGGAGGTCTCCCGGTCCTGATCGGGCGGGTTCGCTTCCGGCGAGGTCTGCGGTACGACCTGGGGCGTGAGGCCGGGCTCCGGGAGCGAGGATTCGGGATCCGTCGATCCGGGAGGCGAGGATCCGGGCGGGTCGGGCTCCTCCGTGCTCGGCGTCCCGGCGACCGGCGCGGTCGCGATCCGGCTCGGCGGCACGGCCACCGCCGCCCCGACCGGCTGCTCTGGCGGCTGCCGGTTGACCAGGACGATCACCACCGCCACGGCCGCCACCGCGCTCACCGCGCCGCCCATGGCCAGCCGCCGGGTGTTGTTCGTCCGCGCCATGCGCCGCGCGCTCTCGCCGAGCCTCCCGCGCACGCGGTCGAACACGGTTCTGGCCAGCGACGTGGCGGTCTCGGGCGGGGCCGGCTGGGGCGTGGGCAGCAGCAGGGCCAGCAGGGCCACGAGCGCGGCCAGCCGCCGCTTCCCCCGCTCCTCCCAGTCCTCCCCGTACGCCGCCGCGGCCACGGCCTCCAGCTCCGTTACGAACGTCAGCGCCCCGTCGGGCCGCCGCGCCGGGTCCTTGGCGAGCCCGCGCCGGATCAGGTCACGTACGGGCTCCGGCGCGTCGTGGAAGGGCACAGGTGCGTGGACGTGCTGGTACCCCAGGACGCTGGGCTCGGTGGACCGGTACGGCCGGTGCCCGGTCAGGCACTCGAAGAAGACGGCCGTGGCCGCGTACACGTCGGTCGCGGGGGAGGCCGTCCCGCCCTCCCACAGCTCCGGCGCCATGTACGGGGGAGTGCCCTCCGGGTGGACGGCGGTGCCCTGGCGTACCGCGATGCCGAAGTCGACGAGCTTGCTGGCCCCGTCGTCCCGGACGAGCACGTTCTCGGGCTTGTAGTCCCGGTGCACGAGCCCCATGGCGTGCGCCCTGGCCAGGCCCAGCAGCGAGCCCTTCAGCACGACGAGCGCGGCCTCGGGCTCGGTCGTCCCGCTCTCGCGTAACAGGGCGCGCAGCGAGACGCCGTTGACCAGCTCCATCACGATGGCCGCGCCGCCGTCGTCCTGGATGTACTCCCACATCGTGGCGATGTTCGGATCGCGCAGCGTGGTGAGCAGCCGGGCCTCCGACTGGAACCTGGCCAGGGCGGAGGGATCCCGCAGCAGCTCCTGGGACAGGTACTTGATCGCGACCTTGACGCCGGTCTCGTCGTGCACGGCGAGCACCACGCGCCCGCTCGCGCCTGCCCCTAGCTGGTTGATCTCTGTATAACCGGGAGCGCTCCACTCCATTTGCCTCTCCCATCAGGAGCCGGCCCACCTGATGAGACGTACGATCAAGGAGTCAGGTTTTCCAGGTGGTTCCGGATTTATGGAACTACTCCCGATGGAGGATGTGAACCGGTACCTCGATACCTTCTGGGAGCACCGAATCCGGCTCGGGCGCGCCCCAGCTCGTGACCAGGGGCAGCACCCCGGCCCACACCGGCAGGTCGTAGTCCTCCTCCTCGTCCTTCGGCGCGCCGCGCCTGATCTTGACCGACGCCTCCTCCAGCGACAGCGCCAGCACGGCCGTGGCGGCCAGCTCCTTGCGCGACGGCCGGCGCACGTAGTCCCACTGGCCGGGCGCGAGCTGCTCGGCCAGGGCACGCAGCCCGGCCATGCGCTCGTCGGGGTCGGTCACCAGGCGGGCCGTGCCGTAGATCATGGCCGAGCGGTAGTTGACGGAGTGGTGGAAGATCGAGCGGGCCAGCACGATGCCGTCCAGGTGGGTGACCGTGACGCAGACGTCGGTGCCCTCGCCGGCGCGCAGGGAGGCCGCGCCGGTGGAGCCGTGCAGGTAGAGGGTGTCGCCGATGCGCCCGTAGCCGGTGGGCACGACCATGGGGTGGCCGTTCACGACCACGCCCAGGTGGCAGATCAGGCCCGTGTCGAGCACCTCGTACAGGTCGTCCCTGTCGGTGCTGCCGCGTTCCTTCGAGCGGCCCAGCGTGGTGCGTGGTGTGGTGGAGAGCATGATTCGACGGTAACGACGAAGTGGACCTATCCTGTAGGGCCACTACCAGCCCCTTTCAAGAGACCACTTCCATGCGTACCCATGTTGACCTGCCGGTCTCCCTCTCGCGCGACTCGGCCGAACCTCTCACCGCGCAGCTCGTCACCTGGCTGCGCGGCGCCATGCTGGACGGCACGCTCGCGTCCGGCGAGCGGCTGCCGTCCACGCGGGCCCTGGCCGCCCAGCTCGGGGTGAGCAGGACCGTGGTGACGGAGGCGTACCAGCAGCTCTACGCCGAGGGCTGGCTGGACGGGCGGCACGGATCCGGCACGTTCGTGGCCGACATCAAGATCGGCGTCGAGACCGGTATGGAGCGGGCGCCCAGGCAGCCCGCCGGGGGCGCGTACGTGCCGGCCAGGCAGCCGCCGAAGGACCTGATCAACCTCACGTCCGGCGCCCCCTGGGTGCGCGACTACGACCAGGCGGCGTGGAAGCGGGCCTGGCGCAGGGCCGCCGACCTGCCACCCGGCGACTCGCCCGACATGTACGGCCTGCCGCGCCTGCGCGAGCTGCTCGCCGACCACCTCAGGCGTGCCAGGGGCATGGCCGTCGGCCCCGAGAACATCCTGGTCACCCGCGGCACCGGCAACGGGCTCGACCTCTGCGCGATGGCCCTGCTCGGCCCGGGTGCCAGGGCCGGGGTGGAGGACCCTGGCTACCGGGTGGCGCGCACGGTGTTCGCCGCCAGGGGCGCCGAGGTGGTGCCCTGCCCGGTGGACGAGGACGGCGTGATCGTGGACGGCCTGCCGGGGGATCTGCGCGTGCTCTACACCACGCCCGCCCACCAGTTCCCGCTGGGCGGCCGGCTGCCGATCCCGCGCAGGGAGCGGCTGCTGGCCTGGGCGGGGAGCACGGGCGCGACGATCGTGGAGGACGACTACGACGCCGAGTTCCGCTACGACGTCGCCCCGCTGCCCGCGCTCTACGGCCTCGACCCCTCGCGGGTGGTGCTGCTCGGCACGCTGTCCAAGATCCTCGCCCCGGACGTGGGCGTGGGCTGGCTGGTGGGCGAGCCGGAGCTGGTGAGCAGGATCGCCGCCCTGCGCTGGGCGGTGGCCGACCGCACCAGCGGCCCCGTCCAGCAGGCCGTGGCCACCCTCCTGGAGCGCGGCGACATCGACCGGCACCTGCGCAGGATGCGCCTGGAGTACGCGCGCCGCCGCGCCGCCGTCGTCGAGATCCTCGGCCCCGCCTGCCGCCTGCGCGGCGACACGGCCGGGCTGCACGTCCTGGCCGAGCTGCCCGCGGCGCTGGTTCCGGGCGTGGTCGAGCGGGCCGGGCAGCGCGGTGTCATGCTCGACTCCACCGAGCACCACCACCACGGCCGCACCCGGCTGCACGGCCTGGTGATCGGGTACGGCTCCGCCTCGCTGCCCGACGTGCGCCGGGGCTGCGAGATCGTCGCCGAACTCATCCGTGAGGCCCGGTCGTAGGCCCAGTCGTGGGCCCAGTTGTAGGCCCAGTTGTAGGCGGGGTCGCGGGCGGTCGCAGGCGGCGCAGGACAGGCAGCGAGCGGGCGGTGTACATCGGGTCCACCGGCAGCACGTGCCGGGCCCACCAGCGGGCCGGGGCGGGGTCGTGGGGGTGCTCGGTGTAGCCGGGGGCGTAGTCGTCGTAGGCGGGGTCGTACAGGTAGCCCGTGGACACGCCGTGCCGTTCCAGCTCCTCGATGGCCGCGTCCCTGTCGCGGACCAGCAGCGGCACCCGGAACAGCGGCCGGGACAGGTCGTCGAGCACGGCGGGCGCGACCGTGGGCAGCTCGGCCAGGCGTTGCACGCCTGCCAGCCGGCGCGCCCGGTCGCGGGGCACCCGGGCCAGGCGCCGCTCCTGGTACCAGCGGACCAGCGGGCCGCGGCGGGCGCGGTAGTGGTGCAGGTCGGCGCGTACCCAGGGGTCGAAGGGCGGCAGCGAGGGGGCCTGCTTGAGCGCCAGCTCCAGCTCCTCGGCGCGCACCGGGATGCGGTAGCCCTCGCGGGGCTCCTGCATGCCGAGGCGGCGCATGAGCTTGAGCGCGGGCCGGACGAGGTCGAACTTGAGCGCCGCCTGGCGGGCCGTGGAGGTGGCCACGCTCCACAGGTCGGCGCGCAGGGAGCCGCGGGTCAGCAGCTCGTCGCGGGCACGGGCCAGGGCCCGCAGGTCGGACTCGGCCTCGACGGTGAGCACCCCGCCGGAGCCCGCGCCCGGGTGCTTGGACAGGCTGAAGACCGAGGCGTGCCCGAACGTGCCGAGCGGGCGGCCGCCGAGGTCGCTCTCCATGGCGTGCGCCACGTCCTCGACGAGGATCTTCCCGGCGAAGGCGGGGGCGTCGTCGGGCAGGCCGTACAGGTTGGTGGTCAGGACCGCGTCCACGGTGTCGAGGTCCACCCGGGCGACGTCGATGTTGCCGTCACGGGGGGACAGCGGCGCGATCACCGGGATCAGCCCGGCGGCCAGCACGAGGAAGAGGATCTCGTCGGCGGAGATCGGGGACATCAGCAGCCGCTGCCCGGGCAGGCACCAGTGGCGTAGTGCCAGGTAGAGCCCCAGACGGTTGGACGGCAGCGACAGGCAGTGACGGCCCGTTCGCTCTGCGATGTACTTCACCGTTGTAGGACGGTACGCAGTCTTCCATACGTTTTCAAGGTTTTGTCCGCCGTTTTGAGCAATATCGGGTTGGCCATGACCGTGGCACGCGTCTTGCGTACCGGCACCCGCATCACCCAGTGCACGCCCGCCGCCGGGCCGAGCCTGGCCACCCGGCCCTCGGCCACCTCCAGCTCGCCGTTCTTGAGCTTGTCCTTGTACTCCTTCTCGCCCCGCCCCATGTCGATGATCTCGATGCCGGCCTGGCAGGCGCGCTCGGCCATCGCCAGGTGGTGGATGAGGCCGGGGGAGTACTTCGCGAAATGGGTGTCGTAGGCGGGGAACCAGCCGGCCAGCGTCGTACGCGTACGCAGCCCGAAATGCCCGGCCATCGGCCGGCCGTCCACGTACACCATGTCGAGCACCCCGGCGAAGCTGTCGGACTGGGTGGCCAGCAGCCGCTCGACCAGCTCCACGATCCACGGGTGGGCGAACCGGTCGGCGCGGCCGGTGCGGCGGTACTGGTCGGTCTTCCAGCCCAGCAGCGTGCGCAGGGGCTCCACGTCGGTGGTCGCGTAGTCGTGACGCAGCGGGCCCGCCTCGCGCTGCAGCTTGCGCGACTTGGCCAGGGTGGTCTTGTACGTCTTGCCGGAGTGCTGGCGAAGTGACTGTGTGTAGTTGTCCCAGCCGTCACGAAGGTCGATGATCGGGGACGGGAATCGTTCGTGGCGCGCGTTCAGCAGCGGCTGCCCGGAGACCAGGTGGTCGAACTCGTACACCGACAGCCCGCACTGCTTCAGCAGCCACAGCGGGTGGATCCGCACGTCCTTGACGTGCACGAGGCCCTGCGCGTCCGTGAGCCCGGCCGCGACCGGCTTGCCGATGCCGAGAGGATGTCGCTCAAAGGGGAAGAATCCCACGATCTCGGGGCCGTCGTGGATGACGGCGACACGTACGACATCTCGGAGTTCGCCCACCGTAAGGGTGAATTCTGGGGACAGGAAGGGGTTGTCGAAGGCGTTGTCCGCTTCTTGCAGGGCACGCCAGCGGCACACTTCGGATTCGCCCAGCTCACGGGGTAGGGCAAGGGTGACGTGCATGGGCTCCTACTGTCAGCACACTCTCCGGGCAAGCTGAGGGCCAGGGTGTACTGCCACATTAAAGGATCTCACGCGATGCCGTAGCCGCAGCTCCGGAACGTTACATAACTCCCAGTATGTCTTCAGGACCGAGTGACGTTCTAATGTGTGACCATGACCGTACCTGGCATCGACCACCCCCAGCTGGTCGCCTGGATGGGCCGGAACGTGCCCGACGCCGGCGAGCCCCTGTCCGTCTCGCTGATCTCCGGCGGCCGGTCGAACCTGACCTATCTGGTCGAGGCCAGGGAACGCCGGCTGGTGCTGCGCCGCCCGCCCCTGGGCCACGTGCTGCCGACCGCCCACGACATGCGCCGCGAGTGGCGGGTCATCTCGGCGCTCGCGCCGACGCCCGTGCCGGTGCCGGAGCCCGTCGCGTTCTGCGGCGACGAGGACGTGATCGGCGCGCCGTTCTACCTCATGGGGCACGTCGAGGGGGAGGCCGTACGGAGCCGGGAGCAGCTCGGCGACCGGACGCCCCAGCAGACGCGGCGGCTGTCGGAACGGCTGGCCGAGGTGCTGGCCGGCATCCACGCCGTGGACTACCGCGAGGTGGGGCTCGGCGACTTCGGGCGGCCGGAGGGGTACATGGCCAGGCAGCTCGACCGGTGGTGCCAGCAGTGGGAGCGGTCGAAGACGGCCGACCTGCCCGACTACGACCACCTCGTGACGCGGCTGCGGGAGCGGCTGCCCGCCGAGGCGGCGGGCACGCTGGTGCACGGCGACTACCGGCTGGACAACACGCTGCTGCGGCTCGGGGACCTGGAGATCGCGGCCGTGGTGGACTGGGAGATGTCCACGCTCGGCGATCCGCTGGCCGACCTGGGGCTGACGCTGACGTACTGGCACGATCGCGGCGACGAGGAGCGGGCGAGCATCCCGGTGGCGGGGGACGTGACGGTGGCGCCCGGGTTCATGAACGCCGCGGAGTTCGCCGCCCACTACACCAAGGTGTCCGGCCGCGACATCGCGGACCTCGGGTTCTACGTGGCCTTCGGCAACTTCAAGCTCGCCGTCATCGTGGAGGGTATCCACGCCCGCTTCCGGCAGGGTAAGACCGTGGGAGAGGGGTTCGACCGCATCGGCGCGGCCGTGCCCACTCTGATCGCCCGCGCGCACCGGATGCTCGACCAGCAATGACCACCTCGCCCCTCCATCCCCCGCAAGGAGCGTCATGAGCACTGTTGCACTGATCACCGGAGCCGCGAGCGGCATCGGCGCCGCCGTGGCCCGGCGCCTGTCGACGGGCGGCGTCAGGTGCGTCCTCGTCGACATGGACGGCGAGGGGGTCGAGCGGCTGGCCAAGGAGCTGGACGGCGCGTGGCTGGCCGCCGACGTCAGCACCGAGGAGGCCTCGCTGGAGGCCGTCGCGCTGGCCGAGCAGCGGTACGGGCGGCTCGACCTCGTCCACCTCAACGCCGGAATCTCCGGGCGGGTGGACCTGGCCGACTTCGACCTCGCCCGCTACCGCCAGGTCGTCGGGGTGAACATGGACGGCGTCGTCTTCGGCGTACGGGCCACCATGCCGCTGCTGCTGCGCTCCGGCGGCGGCGCGATCGTCGTCACCTCGTCGCTGGCCGGGCTCACCGCCTTCTCCGGCGACCCGATCTACACGATGACCAAGCACGCCGTCGTCGGCCTGGTCAGGGCGCTGGCCGAGCCGCTGGCCGCGCAGAACGTACGCATCGGCGCGGTCTGCCCCGGCTTCACCGACACGCCGCTGGTGGCCGAGGCGCGGGAGATGTTCGTCAACGCCGGCTTCCCGCTGCTCAACGCCGAGGACGTGGCCGCCGCCGTCGAATCCGCCTTCTACGCCGAGACTCCCGGCACGCTCCTCATCGTGCAGCCGGGCCGGCAGCCCGTCCCGTACCGCTACGCCGGCGTTCCCGGCCCGGCGGGAGGGCAGCGGCCGCCACGCGAAGATTGACGGCAAGCGGCTTGCAAGCGGGACGATTAGCGTAAAGAGGGCTGGACTTGTGTCCAGCCCTTGTACGTTCGCGGACCTTGTAGGTTCGTGGTTCCCCCAACGTCTCGCGAGGATGAGGAGCGTTCAGTGATTCCGACCGACGGCCGACACGCGCGCCGACGATCGCCATGGCCGATCGCACTTGGAGCCGGCATTCTCGCGGTCGTACTGGTGGCGGGCATCATGGTGTACGCCGCGATGCGGACGCAGGAGCGGAGCGTGTTCAAGGGCAGCGAGGTGGCCACGAAGGCGCCCACGGAGCCCGCGCCCCAGCTCTCCGAGCCTCCGCCGCTGGAGAACTGGCCGCGCTGGGGCGTCACCCACACGCAGTACAGCGCCGACAACGAGCCGCAGGCCGTCGCGGACGAAGCCAGAGGCGTGCTCGGCCGGGTCCCCATGCTGCAGAACCAGCACATCATGGGCTGGGGCGTCGGCAACCCGGAGCCCAGCCCCGGCCAGTTCAACTTCGTCGACCTCGACCGGCGGCTGACGTTCATCTCGTCCTCGCGGGGCGTCCCGGTGATCACGCTCTGCTGCGCGCCCGACTGGATGAAGGGCGGGCAGGCCGGGCGTACGGACTGGAGCAAGAACCACACGGTCGCCCCCGAGAGGGAGCACTTCGACGACTTCGCCAAGCTCGCGGTGCGGGTGGCCAAGCAGTACCCGACGGTCAAGCACTACCTGGTGTGGAACGAGTTCAAGGGCTTCTGGGACCCGGCCACCAACCGGTGGGACGCCGAGGCGTACACCGAGCTGTACAACAAGGTCTACACGGCGCTGAAGAAGGTGAACAAGGAGATCCAGGTCGGCGGCCCCTACGTGCCGATCGGCAGCACCGCGCGCGCCCAGGGCCCGTCCGAGCTGAGCGGCCCCTGGGGCACGGTGGACCAGCGGGCGCTGGACGCCGTCAAGTACTGGATCGAGCACAAGAAGGGCGCCGACTTCATCGTCGTGGACGGCGCCTCGATGACCAACGACAAGGGCAACGTGCCGAACGACTTCGCCGCCCAGGCCAAGTTCAGCGCCATCACCACGTGGTTGCGGCAGGAGAGCGACGACCTGCCGGTGTGGTGGGCCGAGTGGTACGTCGAGCCAGAGAACTCGCAGTGGAGCGAGGACAAGCGCACCGCCGTCCAGGCGGCCGCGCTCATGGAGTTCGCCAAGAGCGGGGTCACCACCGCCCTCTACTGGAACCCGCAGATGAAGGGGGAGGGCGAGTGCGCCGGGTGCCTCTGGGGGCCCAAGGTGGGCGGCGAGCTGCCCATGGCGGGGCTGCTCAGCGGGTTCACCAAGTGGTTCCCCGCGGGGGTGGAGGTGCAGGAGGTGCAGACCTCCGACCCCAAGGTGAAGGCGATGGGCCAGGCCAGCCAGGTCGTGATGGTGAACACCTCCGACCGGGAGGTCTCCGCCACCGTTGACGGGCGGCAGGTCACGTTGCGGCCCTACGAGATCAAGTGGTCGGGGCGCGGCGGCGCGTGAGTCCGTGAGCCGCGGGGCGGGGGCGTGTCGGTCCGTGAGCCGCGGGCCGGAGGCGCGTCCGGCCGTGAGGTGCGGCGTGGGCGCTCGTGGCCGCGGAAGGCCGCCCAGCACGCCGCCAGCGCCACGGCGAACACCGGCAACCAGGCCAGCCTGGCCACCACCCAACCGGCCGAGTCCGGGGCGGTGTGCAGGCCGGGCAGGGCCTGGCCGGCGAGCAGGCCGAGGGCGGTGACGGCGATCATGGCGGTCTGGTGCCAGAGGAAGATCGTGATCGCGGAGAGGTTCGCCAGCGCGACGGCGGCCCAGGCCACCGGCCGCCGCAGGATCCGGCGCAGGGGGCCGAGCAGCAGCAGGGCCGCTCCGCACTGGGCCAGGCCGAAGGTGACGGCCGCGAGGGTGGGCGGGTCGAGGTTGGAGATCTCCGCGCCCGGCACGCCCACCATGGCCGCCGGGTAACCCGCCCACAGGACGAGCCCGGCGGTGGCGCCTGTCCCGCCGAGCAGCAGCGCCCATCCGGTCCCCCGTCCCGGCAGGCCGCCGGTACCGGCCCCGACCCGTCCCAGCGCGCCGCCTGGACCGCCCCTGACCCGTTGCAGCGCGCCGCCGCCTTGTCCCCAGGACAAGCCCAGGCAGTAAGGCACCGCCCAGCCCGCCACCACGTTCACCCCGCCGAGCCAGGCGGGGCCGTCCAGGCCGTACCGGACCAGGTCCACCAGCGCGACGACGGCGAGCGGCCAGGCCGGATGCAGCCTGGTGACCAGCGGGGTCGCGGCCGTCAGCACGGTGAGGACCAGCAGGAACCACAGCGGCGACCACACCAGCTTGGCCAGCGAGGTCACGCTGGCAAGCCCGACACCGCAGGCGAGCATCGCGACCGCGATCACCACCCACACCAGCACCACGGCGGCCACCGGCCGGAACAGGCGCGCCAGCCGCCGTCCGAGCCACACCCGGTAGCCGATGCCGGGAACGGCACCGCCGCGGGCCGCCACCATCCCGGCCACCAGGAAGAACACCGCCAGCGTCTGGAACAGCCAGGAGACGGGCGCGAGCTGGGGCAGCTCCCGCAGCGGGCTGGCGGCGCGCACGGTGCCGCTGTCGGTCACCAGGGCCGTCACCAGCCAGTGCCCGAGCACCACCCCGAGGATGGCCAGCGCGCGCAGCCCGTCCAGCCCGCGATCGCGATCCGCCGGGGTCGCCGTCTCGACGCGTTCGAGCAGGTCACGCATCCGGAGCCACCCCCGACACGATCGCGGCGACGTTGCGCAGGAACAGGGAGCCGGGCCGCAGGTAGTCGCTGTGGCCGCCGTCGCCCGCCGCGAAGACGCGCGCGCCCGACGACGGGGAGACGGGGTCCAGACCGAGCCCCAGAGTGAGGAACGGCAGCCGGAGCTGCACGTGAGGCACGTTCGCGATCCAGTCCCGGGTGCCGCGGGCGGCCCAGACGGGGGCGGGGGTGCGCAGCGGGCCGCTGGTGCCGGTGCCGGGCCCGCCGTACAGGACGATGTTCGCCACGTCGCCCAGCCCGGCCGCGGCCCGCCCGCAGACGACGGCGCCGTAGGAGTGGCACAGCAGCGACACCCTGGCGGGGCCCAGCTCGCGTACCAGCGACTGGAGCCCCGGGACGGCCTCGTCCGCCCGGCCGGTCGTCAGGACGGCGGCGCCGAGCGTGCTCGGGGTCCGGTAGCCGAGCCAGGCGACGACCGCGGCCCGATCGCCCAGCTCCCGCTGGAGCGCCAGCGCGCCGGCGCGCAGCCGCCCGTAGGTGTCGAGGCCGGTGTCCGAGCCGGGCACCAGCACGGCCACCCGCGCGGCCCCGGCCAGGTCGCCGAAGACCTCCGCGGAGCGCCCCCCGGCACGCCCGTCGAAGCACAGGAACCGCCGCCCCGGCTCCGCCATCGCGCGCAGCGCCGCGGCCCGGCGCGCCTGGCCGCGCCCGGCAGCCATCCGCTCGGCCGCCAGGATGCCCTGGCGGACGGCGGCGTACCGGGCCTCGGTCAGACCCCCTGGCGGCCGGTTCGGCGCGGGAGCGGGGACCTCGGAGCCCGCCAGGGGCACCACCACGGACGTGGCCAGGACGGCGGTGAACACCTTCCGGCGCAGCCGGGCGGGCACGGGCAGCCGGGCGAGCAGGGGCAGCCGGGCGAGCGGGGTACGGCGCGAACGGGTGGACATGCGGCGAACCTATGGATCACGCCCCGTCGTCGGCGTCCCACCTGGGAGTGGATCTGTGACGTAGCTCTGGAGTACTACGGGGGTGCCCCGATCACCCCAGCCCGAAGTGGGGCAGGCAGGCCGCCAGCCCGTGGATCTCCACCGGGACCGGGCAGTCGAAGTCCTCGCGGTCGAGCCGGAGCCGCTGCTGCGTCGCCCGCCGCCCGCGGATCGACTGGACCATCACCCCGTCGGGCCGGTAGCCGAGCTTGCGCGAGACGGCGAGCGAGGCCGGGTTGTCCAGGAAGGCGCTGGAGGCGGCCGACAGCGCCCCGAGCCCGGCGAAGGCCAGGTGCAGGACGGCGGCGCGCATCTCCGTGCCGAGCCCCTTGCCCTGGTACGCGCGGCCCAGCCACGAGCCCGTGTGCACCTCGCGGGTGACCGCGAAGTCGATCCCCTTGACGTCCTGGGTGCCGATCACCCGGCCCTCGTGGACGACGGCGAAGTTGCAGCACCACTCCTCGGGCCGCCACCGCGACATGACCCCGAGGTGGTAGAGCACGACTCTCGCGGGCAGCTCCGCGGCGGGCGCGTCGGTCCAGGGCACGCCGAACGGCATCCGGTCAGGCTCGTGCACCCCCTCCACGGCACGGTCGGCCAGCTCGTCGAGGTCGTCGAGGGAGGGGAGCCGGAGCGTGAGGCGGGGCGTGGTCAGCCGCAGGTCGTGTACAGGCCAGTTGCGCATGCCCGCCCATTGTTCCCGGTCACGCCGGCCGCCTCACCCGGTTTTCCCCGTACGGCGTTCATCCCCGCACGGGGGGCCTTCGCCAGTACGTCAGCCAGCGCAGCAGCCACTCCACCGGTCCGTACCGGTGCCCCTTGAGCCACCAGTGGCTGTAACCGGCCTGGAGCGCGAAGACGCCGAGCGCGATCAGCACCTCCAGCGGCGGGCTGACCCGGTCCACGAGCGCCAGGCCGTACCCGGTGAAGATGAGCGAGCAGATCAGCGACTGCGCCAGGTAGTTGGACAGCGCCATCCTGCCGGGAGCTGCCAGCGCCCGCGCAAGCCGTGGCACGTGCGGCAGCACGCGCAGGAACGTGGCCGCGTACGCCGCCGCCAGCAGCGGCGCCGTCACCAGGTCCACCGCCTCGCCCCAGAACTTGTGCACCGAGCCGGCCCAGACCGACGCCGTGTAGAAGATCGCGCCGCCCAGCCCGGCCGTGAACCCGGCCCACTGCAGCCTGCGCAGCGTCCCCGTGTACGCGGACACGTCGCGCAGCGCGCCCAGCTTGCCGACCGCCAGCCCGATCAGGCACGCGGCCAGCACCGCCGGGCCCTGGAAGAAGACCCGCGCCACGATGATCAGCGACAGCTTCCTGAGGTGCTCGGAGACGATCTGCCAGAACTCCCCGCCGAGCGCCGAGTTCGAGGCGGCGGCCTGCGCCTGCCCGTCAGCGACCCGGCCCGACAGGTCCAGGCCCGCCGTGGCCAGCAGCGCGAGCAGCACGAAGGCGAGCGCCAGCACCAGCGTGAGCGCGATGGCGAGCGCCACCGCCGTCCTCGGCCGGACCCGGCGGAAAATCAGCAGGGCCAGCCCCACGGCGGCGTACGCCGTCAGGATGTCCCCGGGGAACAGCAGCACGGCATGCGCCAGCCCGAGCAGGAACAGCCCGGCCAGCCGCCGCAGGAACATCGGCGCGAACGGCCGCCCCCGCCGCCCGGCCGAGTCGGCCTGCAGCGTGAAGCTGTACCCGAACAGGAACGAGAACAGCAGATAGAACTTGTTCTCCAGGAACAGCGTCACGAACCACCGCACGCCCCAGTCGAGGGACGAGTCGAACGCGGGCTCCGCCATCCCGGCCATCCGGTAGCCGGAGGCCAGGAAGGCGATGTTCACGACGAGGATGCCCAGCAGCGAGAAACCCCGTAAGGCGTCGACGGAGGCGATTCTCGCTGCGGCGAGGCGTACGTCCGGCCTGGCGGGATGTGTCTCCTGTGTCCTCATCGGAGAGCATCATCCCGCACAAGCTGAGTGTTTCCTGGGAATTCAGTTATTTTGCGCGATATAGATGAACCGCTCGATGATCACTGCCAGCGCCACCGCGAAGGCCGGGATCGCCAGGAACAGCAGGCGTTTGCGGGCCCTCGGCGCCCGGTTCGGGCCGTTCAGCCGGATGATCTCGTACCCGAAGAGTGCGACCCAGGTCACAGCCAGCGCGCCGATGCCCACCGGCGTCCACGGCGAGGTGGGCTCGCCGCGGCCCTTGTAGGGGTTCGGCTCGGGGATCTCGGTGCCTCTGACGAAGTTCTTCCAGGTGTAGAGCGCCGCGTCCGCGTTGGAGTAGACCCGCTTCAGGTCGGGCGACTTGTCCAGCGCCGCGCGGAACTTCTCGCCCCAGTCGGCAGGGAAGCCCTCGTTGAGCTGCAGGTAGCTGACCTGGCCCCGGCTCACCATCAGGTACGAGTTCCTGGACGCCTCCTTCAGCGCCTGCACGGCGTCGGAGATCTGGGCCGGATCCTTGTGCACCAGCGCCTGCAGGTTGAAGCTGACCTTCTCCACGTCCCGCTCACCCCACGGCAGGGTCGGCGTGACCTCCGGCCCCTCCTTGGGCACCAGGTAGAGCACCCGGGCGCTGGGCTCGTCGTGGTCGTAGACGTAGTGCAGGGCGGCCACCTCGCCGGTGGTGACCCGCTCGAACTTCTCGTTGCCGTACCTGGCCACCAGGAACGCGAACGCGAACATGACCGCGAAGCACGCCGCCAGCACGATCGAGATCCGCTTGGTCAGCTCGGGGTTGAAGCGCACGTTCCGCTTGCGCAGCGGGACGGTCTCCTCGCGCACGTCGGCGCTGTCGGCCGGCAGGTTCGGGAAGAACGCGTACGCGGCCAGCAGGCAGGCGCCGGGCAGCGCGAACATGTAGATCCGCAGCCCGATCTCGCCGCCGTAGCTCTGCAGGCCCAGCGCCAGCACCGGCACGCACAGCAGGATCAGCGCCGACCGGTCGAACACCCCGCGCCGGAACCGGCGGAAGATGCCCACCGCCGCGCAGCCCAGGATCACCGCGAGGATGCCCAGGCGGGCCTGCAGCACCATCGCGTGCGCGGGGTCGGTGCCCTCGATCCGGTCGCCGGTGTTGCTGCGCAGGTTCTGCAGGATGTTGCCCAGGCCGCCGAAGATCGTGTCGATCTGGCTGGCCCAGAAGCCCACCGTCATGTAGCTGATCCAGGCCAGCACCACCAGCCCGAGGAAGAACGGCAGCGCCCAGGTCAGCGTGGTCCGCTTGAAGATCAGGAACGCCGTCACCACGCCGAGCATCATGAACGGCGTGATCTGGTGCGAGGCCACCGACGCCACGAACAGCGCCACCAGCATCATCAGCATGAGCAGCTTGTCGGCCCTGAACGTGCCGGTGTTGGCCAGCTCGCCCGGCGTCATCGCGTCCAGCTTGCCGATCAGCTTGCGCAGGCCCTTGGGCGGGATCGGCTTCGTCCGCGTCTCCACCCGTCCGAACCATCTCAGCAGGATCGCCACGAACGCCAGATACAGCGCGAACGTGAAGCCCTGGGGCGAGAAGTAGTCCTGCCCGATCCACTGCACCAGCACGAACAGCAGCGCCGCGAACCACCGCGCCCGCGTGGTCGCCACCACCTGGCGCAGGATCAGCACGAACGGGAGCAGGTAGAGCAGGTTCGACAGCAGCGGCGTCCACTGCAGGATCGGCGTCAGGTCGGTGATCCCGGCGGCCTTCGTCACGAACGCGAACAACGCGAAGAAGCCCGGCCAGCCCATGCGGGCGTCGATGTTGATCGCCGTCTCGCCGGTCCTGCCGATGAACTCCACGAAACCGGCGTGGATGTACGCGGTCGGGAAGCGCGGCTCGTCGGCCACCAGCGCGCCCGCGCCGTGCAGGGCGAACGTGATGGCGGCGATCTGGAACAGCAGCAGGAACTTGCGGTCGGTGCTCTGGGTGACCGTGATGAAGAACGACACGATCATGATCAGGATGGCGATGAACGCCGTGGTCGGCAGCGCCGAGATCAGGCCCAGGCCGTCGATGTCGGCCGGATCCACGCCGCGCAGCGGGCCCGGAGGGACCTTGAGGGCGAGGACGTACATGACCAGGCCCTCGATGACCAGCAGCACGGGCAGCCACGTGGGCGCGCTCGCCACCAGCGCCCCGACCCTGCTCCTGAGCGTGCGGGGCTTGGCGGGGGCCTGCCGGGGCGCCTGCCCGGGTGCTTGCCCGGGCGGCGCCTGGCGCGGCGGGGCCTGCTGGAACGCGGCCTGCTGCGCCTGCTCGGGCACGGCCTGCGGCCCCGACGGGCCCTGCGGCGCCATCCCCGGCGCGGGGGAGGTGGCCGGGGGCGGCTGCACCAGATTCGCCAGCCCCTGCGACCCGGCAACCGGCCGAGCCCCACCACCGTGCCCACCGGCCCCAGGTCCACCGGCGCCAGGTCCACCGGCCCCGGGCCCGCTGGCACCGGGTCCGCCGGTGGTCGGCGCTCCAGTGGGATGCGTGCTCATGGGCTGCGTTCCGGCGGCGGCTGCGGCGGACGCCCCTCCGGTCGCTGCCGCCCCGGTCGCTGCCGCCCCGGTCGCTGCCGCCCCGGTGGACGGCGCCCCGGTGGACGGCGCCGCGGTGGACGGCGCCGCGGTGGACGGTGCCCCGCTGGAAGGCGCGCCGGTGGAGGCGGCCCCTGCTGAGGGAGCCTTGCCGGGCGCGCCGCTGCTCGGCCGCGCCTCAGCCGGAGACGCGCCGGTGCCCTTGGACGAAGGCGCGCCGGACGTGCCCTTGGCGGGCGCACCGGAGGCGGCAGAACCCGCCGCCGCAGGCTTGGCACCGGGGGGGCCGGGCTTCGCGGGCTGGGTACCGGTGCCGGGCTTGGTGCCGCTCGCGGGCTGGGTACCCGCGCCGGATTTGGTGCCGGGCGCGGGCTGGGGGCCGCTGGCCGGTTGGGGACGCAGGCCGGGCGAGGTGTCGCCCTCGTCGGCGGCCTCCGAATCCGAACTCCCGGTCTCCGAGCCGTCGGCTTCCGAACCCCCGGCCGCCGGCTGCACCGGCATGGAGACCGTGCCGGCCGTCGAGGGGTCGGCGGTCTCGTCGGCCGTGGGCGGATGCCCGATGTGCAGGGGCCCGGGCAGCCGGATGGCCGTAGTCCTGTCCGCCTCCGGCGTGGCCTTTCCCTCGCCGCCGGTGCTCTCCGGGGAGTCGTCGGCCGAGCCGGCCTCCTCGCCCGCGGGCGGGAACGTCAGCTTGGGGATGACTCCCGTCGCTTCCGGATCGAAGGGCACGTCTGACTCCTCCTTGTCACCACGCACGTCCGAGGAGCCCGTGATCCCCGATTGCATGCCATCGCCGTCCCGTTGCCTCACGTTGACCATCATGAAGCCCCGGACGACCCCTGGGTGACAGTCGACCTACCGCTTTCGTCGAATTTGAGAATTTTGCGTAGATTTCCGAAGATCAAAAGTGCGACAAGCACCTCGCTGAAGAGCAATCCGTACCCGACGGCGTTCACCCCGAAGTGAGGGAACAGCGTCACGGTGGACACCAGCACGAGCACCGCCAGCCCGATCTGGACGATCGCCAGCGTCCGCGCCCTGCTCTGCGCCCGCAGCGCGCTCAGGTAGACCTCGATCAGCACCCGGGGCAGCACCGCCAGCGCCATCAGCCGCAGCAGCGTCGTGCCCTCCTCGGCGAAGGCCGAGCCGAAGATGGTCAGGATCAGCGGCGCCCCGAGGATCGCCACCGCGATGATCGGAGTGACGATCATGAAGGCGCGCCGCAGCGCCCGCCGGCAGTTCTCGGCCAGCCTGCCACGGTCGAAGGAGCCCTCGACGGTCAGCGACACCGCCATGTTCATGGCCAGCAGCTCGATCATGCTGGCCAGCGTGTGGGCCATCGAGAACCGGCCGAACGTGGCCTCGCCCACCTGCGTGGCGACGACCACGGGCACCAGGTAGACGATCGCCAGGATCGACAGCGTGCCGGGGAAGTCGCCGGCCAGGAAGCGGCCGACCTCCCGCAGCTTCGGCGGCTCCTGTACGGGATCGGCCTGCTTGACGTGCCGGGGCACGACGACGCCGAAGATCAGCCAGTTGACCGGGATGAGGGCCAGCGCGGTCGGGATCACCCACGAGACGAAGATCCCGCCGGACGGCAGCGCCCCGGCCACCGCCACCAGGAGCCCCATCTTGACCAGGCCGAAGACCAGGTTGTTCAGCGGCACGAACGTGGCCCTGCGCAGCCCGGTCAGCACCACGTCCTGCAGCGTGAACACCGCCCACACCACCACGGACGCCAGGAAGAACAGCCCCGGCCCGAACCCGGCCAGCACCGAGTACGTCTTCCCCCACATGGGCAGCGTCAGCAGGAACCCCAGGGCCGCGACCCCGCCCGTTGCGGCGGCCAGGCCGTACCCGCGCAGGATGAGCTCGGGCGTGCGGCGGCCCGCCACCGGCAGGAACCGGGCCAGCGCGCCCACGAAGCCGAGCGCGGTCAGCGACGCGAACAGCCGCATCGCCGTGATCACGGCCTGCCCGCGGCCGAACTCCTCGGGCGAGTAGAAGTGCGCGGCCAGCAACCAGTAGCCCATGCCGAGCACGCCGGTGATCACGGTGTTCACCATGAGCGCGTAACCCTGCAGGAACAGCGGGTTACGCAGGTCGCGCAGGACCTTCCCCCAGAGGTTAGACATTTCCGCGCACCCGCTGCAGCCCGTACCTCGTCCTGCGGACGACCGCGTACCCCTTGGTGAGGATGCGTTCGCGCATGTAGATGAGAGGTACGGCGTTGCCTTCGACGGCGCGCTTGAACATGTTGATGGTCGTGTTCTTGCCGACCGTCAACCGGGGGATGGCGAGCATGTCATGCCGATCGGCGGCGATCGTGTTGCTCACGGCGCAGGCAGCGAAATACCCGGCTTTGCGCACTTCGCGGCGGACCCGGGCGCTGGAGTACCCGTACGGGTAGGCCATGGTGGCGACCGGTGTGCCGATCTTCTCCTCCAGCAGGCCCTTGTTCCTGCGCAGCTCCTGCCGCAGTTCCTCGGTGCGGAGCTGGTCGAGCTGGGGATGGCTGTGGCTGTGGCCGCCGATCTCGACGCCGGTCTGCGCGGCCTCGCGGGCCTGGCCCCACGACAGCATGTCGTCGAGGGGCCGGCCCGCGGCGTCCTTGCCCGCGTCGGACACCCAGCCGCTGGTCAGGAAGACCGTGGCCGGGAAGTTGTGGCGTTCCAGCAGCGGCAGCGCGCGGGTGTGGAAGTCGGCGTAGCCGTCGTCGAACGTCACCACGATCGGCTTGTCCGGCAGCGACAGCCCGTTGTTCTTGTTGAACCTGGCCACCAGGTCGCCCAGCGTGAGCGGCGTGAAGCCGCTCTCCGCCAGGTAGGCGAGCTGTTCCTCCAGGTCGGAGGGGCGTACGGCGTGCGGCTTGGTCTCGTCGTTGGGCGCGTCGGTGACCGAGTGGTACATCAGGATCGGTACGCGGATCATGATCGTGCCACCTTCAGCCGTACGGAACCCACGACGTAACCCCAGGTCGTCCAGGCCAGCCCGACCACGATCGCGACGGCCCTGCCGAGCCCGCCCACGTCGCCGCGCAGGGCCTCACCGACCCCGCGCAGCGCCCCGAGCGGCAGCGTCTTCATCGCGTGCGCGCGCTCGCTGGACAGCCCGTCCTGGGTGCCGACCTCCCGCGTCACCAGAGCCTTCGACAGCCCCTCCGCGTAGCACCTGGACCTGAAGTAGGCGAACCGCTCGCGCTGCTTCGACACCTTGTGCCCGATCACCGCGCGCGGCTCGAACAGCATGACCGAGCCAGGCTTGCGCTGGCTCAGCCTGATGCAGAACTCCGTCTCCTCGCACCCGAGCGGGCGCGACTTGCGTCCCTGCACGCTGCGGCCGATGCCGCTGTGGAAGCCGCCCACCTCGGACACGGCCTCACGCAGGAAGGCGGCGTTGCCGCCCATGACGTTGCGGATCGGCGCCCTGACCGCGGGCATGCCGCGGTAGGTGCAGCCGACCGTCCAGTCGAACTCGTACGGGAACCAGCGCGGCCGCGTGCCCGACGCCCAGATGGGGTCGGTACGACCGCCCACGCCGACGACACCGGTTTCCTGGAAGCCCTCCTCCAAAGCCTCCAGCCACCCGGGATCGGCGACCGCGTCGTCGTCGAGAAAGGCGACGATCTCACCGTTGGCCGTGGCCACGCCGGTGTTCTTGCCACCGGACAACCCCTGCTCGTGCGTGTTCTCCACCACGATGGCCTGCGGGTACTCGTGCTTGAGCTTGAGGTGCAGGTCGGGGTTGTGGTCGACCACCAGGATCAGCTCGTGTGCCGGGCGTGTCTGGTTCTCGACCGACTCGACTGCCTGCCTGATGTCCTCCCACCGCTCCTCGGTGTAGACGCAGATGACAACAGACGTGTTCACTCGGATCCTTTGTTATGCGACGCCTCGGTCAGCGGCGGGAGTGGCGGCGGGCTCAGGCTGAGGCGGAGTGGGCTGGCGACGCCACTCCTTCAGGATGGTCTTGAGCACGCGGAAGCCATCTCGTACGACGTGCAGGTTGCTTTCGCCGTGGATGCGGTTGCGCTCGTGGCTGGGCACCTCGTGCACCTTCAGCCCGGCCTTGGCCGCGCGCACGTTCATCAGCGTCTCCACCTCGAAGCCGTCGCAGTCAAGGTTGAGCACATCAAGGTGGCGCGCCCAGAAGGCGTTGTAGCCGTAGCACAGGTCGGTGTACTGGGTCTTGTACATCACGTTGACGATGCCCGTGAGCACCTTGTTGCCAAGACGCCGGTTGAGCGTCAGGTCGTCACTGCCGCCACCGGCGGCGTAGCGCGAGCCCTTGACGAAGTCGGCCCCGGTGACCAGCGCGCCCACGAAGTTGATGATCTCGCGGCCGTCGGTCGAGCCGTCGGCGTCGATCATCACGATGATGTCGCTGGTGCAGGCGGCGAAACCGGCGGCCAGGGCGTCGCCCTTGCCCTTGCCTGTCTGCGTCACCACCTTGACGTTCGGCCGCAGCCGCTTGGCCACGGCCACCGTGTCGTCGACGGAGTTGCCGTCGACGAGCACGATCTCATCAACCCACTGCGGGATGGTGGCAAAGACGTGCGGCAGGTTCTCCGCCTCGTTCATCGCCGGCACGACCACGCTGACCGTCGGGGAGATGGCCAGGTGCGGGGTCACCGGCGTGAAGCTCGTAGGCGGCGGCATCGACCGGAGGGGCGAGGGGTGAACCTTGCCGTTGTGCTTGGTTATCTCGGGACTCATGGCGAGGGAAATCCTTCCGGGACCCCGCTCTGCGGGCCGGACGGAACCACCCCCGGGTGCTGCGGGAAAGGCGAAGCCGGCGAACGGTGCATCGAAGGGTCCTGTGTGGAGTGTGAGGGTGTTGGTGCTGGTGCTGGTGCTGGTGCTGGTGCTGGTGCTGGTGCCGGGGGGTGTTTCCGGGGTCGCTCAGCGCGCTCCCGTTGGTTCCTGGGTTACTGCGTTGGAGGGCTCCTGACGTTGCATCGAGCTGCGCACCCGGCCGAAGCCCTTCAGGACACGGTCGGCCGCCTTATAGAGAGACGGCCGATCCAGGACAATTGTTCGGGCCTTGTTGAAAGGAGTTCGGCCCATCCAGTGAACGGCCGCGGAGGCGGACGGACGCGAGACGCGGCCTTCGGCGACGTACAGGGTCCCGCTCTTCAGCCAGTCCTTGTACTCCTTGCCGCCCTTGCCCATGTCGACCATGTGCAGACCCGCGTTCGCTGCGGCCTCGGCCATCTGGAGGTGGTGGACGATGCCCGGCGAGTAGCGGGCGAACTCGGTGTCGTAGGCGGGGAACCACCCTACAAGCGTGGTCGCCGTACGAAGGCCGAAATGCCCCGCCACCGGTACGTCACCGGCATAAAGCATGGTCAGGACACCCGCGAAGTCCGATGAGTTCTCGGCATGCATCATGTTCGTCAATTCGACGATCCACGGCTGGGCGAACCTGTCCACCCGGCCAGTCCTCTGGTACTGGTCGGACTTCCAGGCGAGCAGGGTACGCAGCACCTCGGGGTCGGCCGAGGCCCACTCGAGGCGCAGTTCGCCCTGCTCCCGCCCCATCTTGCGTTCCTTGTAGCGGACGGTCTTGAGGTTCTTCGGGGAGTTGGCCTTGACCTGCTCGATCCAGGCCTCGAAGCCCGAGGTGAAGTCCATGACCGGCGCGGGGCGGACGTCCGACTCGTACTCGGCGAACGTCGGCTGCCCCGCCACCAGGTGGTCGAAGTCGAAGACGCTGAGCTTGCAGGCGCGCAGCAGAGCCTTGGCGTCGAGCTTCAATTCCGGGACGGAGATCAGGCCGTGACAGGTGGTGAGGAATCCGCCGAGCGGCTTGCCGATGCCGAAGCTGTGCCGCTCGTAGGGGAAGAACCCCTGGATGCCGCTCCCGTCGGAGATGACCGCCACCCTCACGTAGTCGCGCAAGCGGTCCATCGCCACGGCGAACTCGACCGACAGGAACGGGTTGTCCAGACTGCGGTCGGCCTTCTGCAGCTCCCGCCATCGGGCCCGCTCGGAGTCCCCGAGCTCTCGCGGCCGAACTACCTGGATGTTCACCTTGCCCTGGCCCCCTGTTCGGTCTGCATGCTCTTCCCCCGGTACAACACCCGAAGCACGTACATGAACCCTCCGAGCACGGCGACCGTCGCCACACCGGCTCGGGGCGACCACGCGTTGAAGAGCAGCATGGCTTCGGCGAGGAGCACATTGAGTACGAGACTCGCCGCGGCTCCTACGGATAGGGCGGCGAGGGGGTCACGATCACGCAACAGTCCCACCACTGCCGCTCCTGGCACGACCAGAAGGAACAAGGAGATCAGGAACGGGCGCAGCGGTGTCTCGATATCGAACAGCGCGATGACCGCTCCCGCGATGCAGGCGAGCGCGACCAGCCAGGCCAGCGCTCTGCGGTGCTGCTTGAGCATCTCCTGTCTCTCTCCTGCCCTTGCTGGTTGAAGCGCGTGTTGATCGCAGTTCATGGGACCAATACGCGCTATGACACGTCAATGCCGACGCTTGGCGACGCGCTCCGGTTTACAGGCATGCCGAGGTTTCTCGTGTGACCTTCGACACACAGTCAGAAAATCGGCTTGTCCCGGCGCATCCCCAAGCACACCAGAATGCCCTATGTTGCCTAGGGTTCACGAGTCAGGGTCCGATTTATATCTGTTTGTCGTGTTAAAGCTGGGGCTACTGGGAGTCAGGGCCCGGCTCCTCCACGGCACCGCCGGCCGATGTGGTGGCGACGCCGGCGCTCGGCGACTCGGTCGGCTCCTCGGTGGCAGGCGGGCCGTCGGTCGGCGGCTCGGGGTCGTCGTCGCCCTGCCAGGACAGGGAGCACGTGGCGGTGCCGCCGTTCGAGGTGAAGGTGACGCGGCCGCTGCCGGAGGCGTTCGGCTCGACGACCGTCACCACGACCGTGGCCGACGCGCCCGCCCTGACCGAACCGCTCGCCGGGTGCACGTCGAGACCCTGCGAGGCCGTCGCCACCCACGAGACGGCGGCGTTGCGGGCGCCGATGCCGATCCGCGCCACGCCGGCGATCGTCTGCGGGCACGAGACGCGCAGCCGGGCCTCCGGCACGGGCCTGCGCCGGGAGGGTGTGGGCACGGCGGCCTGCCTGCTGCTCCTGCGCGGGGCGGCCGCCGGCGGCGTGATCCTGGGCGACGGGGTGCGGCTCGGGGTCGCGCTCGGCGTCGGCGACGGGCTGGGCTCGTCCTCCTCGATCACCGGCTCGGGCGTGGGGTTCTCCTCCAGGTAGGTGGTGGGGGAGGGGACCGGCCGCAGCGTGGTCGTCCCGGAGCTGCCGCCGCCGTTCAGCGCCACGACCGCGCCCGTCGCGGCCAGCAGGCACGCGCCGGCCAGCATGAGCGGCGCCAGCCGCCGCGGCCGGCGGCGCGAGCGGCGATCGGCCGGCACCGGGAACCCCGACCGGTCGAAGCTGTCACCCCGATCCGTGATCAGGACGCGCGTGTCGTCCAGCTCGGGCTTGACGCACGTGTCGATCACCCGGCGGCGCAGCGAGATCGGCGGGTGGGCCAACGGCACCAGGTCGAGCAGCTTGGCCGCCGAGACCTGCCGGTGCCTGCCCTCGGTGCACACCTCGCACCCGCTGATGTGCCCCGACAGCCGGCGCCGCAGCAGCGGGGTGAGCGGCCCCTCCCAGGAGTCCAGCATCGCCGACAGGTCGGGGCAGTGCGCCCGCCCGGTCCTGGCCAGCAGCACGGCCGCGGCGGCGTTCTCCAGATGGTCGCGGGCCCTGCCCAGCCTGGCGGCCGACTGCCTGGAGGTCAGCCCGAGCACCGCGCCGACCTCCGACGGGGTCAGGCCGTGGCGCACCGACAGCTTCAGCACCTCGCGCTGGCCCCTGCTCAGCTCGCCCAGCGCCTCGTGGACCAGGTCGGCCAGCTCGGTGTCGCCGTGCTCGCCCGGCTCCGGGAATGCGGGCAGCGGCATGCCGCCCGACGGGGTGCCGGGGCGGCGCGCCATCCTGGCCCGTACCTGGAACCTGGTCAGCGCGTACAGCCAGGCGCGCAGCCGGGCCGGCTCCCTGAGCCGGGCCACGCAGCCCTGTGCGGTGACGAGCGCGTCGTGCACGGAGTCGGCCGCCACGTCGCTCTGGCCCGACAGGGAGAACGCGTAGTCGTGCAGCCGTTCGGCGTAGGAGTCGTAGAGCGTCGCGGGAGCGGCGGTCTCCGCGCGCCGCAGAGCTTCGACCAGCTCCTGATCGCCCGCGCGATCGACGGTCGGCCATCCAGGCACGGATTTCCCTCCCCGCAGGTAGGACGCTCACTCAAGCCCCACGCGGAGAGGACGCCGCCTCGATCGGCCAGGTTCGCCCGCCATGCCCAACGAGCATGGCGGGCCTGTCGCTGTCAGCCGTCGCAGTTCGGCATGCAGAGGCGGCGCTCCATGCCCTGCAGGAAGAAGTCGCGGACCTGAAGGATGTTCTCGGCGATGTACGCCTCGCCGCCCGTGGCCTTGGCCACGGCCTCCATCTGCGACTTGCCCTTCTTGGCGTCCGGACCGAACGCGATGAGCAGGATGGTGAGCGGCCGCTTCGGGTTGTAGGTCTTCTTCAGGAACTCCAGGAGTTCGGCGTTCTTGACGCCGCCGTCCGGGTCGTCGTTGCCCGCGCCGTCGGTGAGTATCAGGAGGGTGTTGACCTTGTCCTCCTGGAACGTCTTGGTCAGCTGCGTGTAGGCCGCCTTGATCGTGTCGTTCAGCCCGGTGTCGCCGGTGGACTTGGCCTGGAGCTGGGCGAACGTCCTGACCAGCATCTCCTTGCGCGTCGCCCCGTCGATCGACTCGCTGAGCGGCCCGACCGAGACGAGCTCCTTCCAGTCCTTGCCCTGCCCGTCCATGTGCGTGGAGAACGACCACAGCCCCATCTCGGATCCCGGCGGGAAGAGCCCGAGGCCCTCGGTGGCGATCCGGTTGATGGCCTGCATGCGGGTCATGTTCGTGCCGGGCACGGGCAGCGCCATCGTGCCGGAGACGTCGAGCAGGGTGAGCAGGCGGGTGCCGAGGTTCAGCCGGGTCCAGGTCTGCACCATGCGGGCGACGGTCGCGCCGTCCGGCGGGTCCAGCGCCGCCGGGGTCTCGGAGGTGAAGCCCTTGTCCTCGGTCAGCGCGTCGCCCGCCTTGCCGTCGGTGCTGCGGAAGCCGGCGTCGCGCAGGATCTTCTTGGCCGACTCGGCGGCCAGGGCCTGCTTGAAGTCCGCCGCGGCCTTCAGCACCTCGGGGTTCTTGGTCAGGATCGTGACCGGGTAGTCCAGGCTGAGCGTGCCCTCCTTGGGGTAGAGGGCGACCACCGGCGACTCGGGCTTCTTCGTGTTGTGCGCGTAGATGGCCTGCTCGGAGGCGACGCCCACCGGCACCCTGCTGCCCGACTTGACGGTGAGGCTGGCCAGCAGCGCGGTCGAGTCGGAGGCGAGCTGGCCCGACAGCTCCTTCAGCGCGCCGACCAGGGCCTTGTCCTGCTTCGCCTCCCTGGCGGTGCCGGCCGCGGCCAGCAGGGCCGCCAGGCCCGCGGAGTTCTTCTGCGGGTCGAGGGCGAGCACCCGCACCTTCCTGCCGGGGCCGTCCACGTTGGCCACGTTCGCCGCCGAGATCAGGGAGACCCAGCTCGGCTGGAGCGTGCCGGACAGCTTCGACGCGGCCGACTTGGCCGCCGCCAGCACCACGGGGGAGCTCGCGATCGACCCCTCCACCTGCGGCAGCGCGTCGCCGGCCCCGGCGCTGCGCATGCTCTCCATGAGCAGGCTGGAGTCGGCCACCCAGAAGTCGGCGCCGACCTTGCCCGCCGCCAGCGCGTTCGCCGTCCTGGCCGCCGCCTCCTTGGCCACCGTCACCTCGACGCACTTGCTGTCGATCGAGTGCAGGGCCTTGTTATAGTTGCTGGCGATCTTGTTCAGCGCCGGCTGGATGTCGGGGGTGGCGACCACGCGCAGCGGCAGCTTGCCGCCCGAGCAGTCGTGCTCCCGGTTGAAGATCACGAACGCGGCGACGCCGAGCAGCACTGCCAGGGCGACGGCCCCCGCCAGCGGTACGAGCACTCTGCCGCGACCGCGCCTGGCTCGCCTGCGCGGTGGTGGTGGTTCGCTGGCTCTGTATCCGCCGTCGAGATCGTCTGTGCGGTGTCGCCCCACGATGTCCTCTTAGGTGTTCTCGTGACCTTCCGGAGACCCTAGCGGGAGATGCTCCGCAATACTTCGGGAACGATACTCGGTGCGGTCTATGTGGCAAAACCGCCCTTTTGGTGCGACGATTACTTAATGTGGCCGCGATCTACGGTGAGCGTGATCGTGATCGGCTGTCAATGGCAGCAGTCGTGACCGTGCCAGGCGCGCCTGCCCTCCCGTACGGCGACGGCCGCCAGCACCACCGCCACCAGCGGATCCACCCACCACCAGCCGACGGTGTTGAGCCACAACCCGGCCAGCACCCCCGCCGCCATGGCCGCGCAGATGAGATTCTGCGTGCCCTCGCCCGAGGTCGCCGCCGAGGCCAGCCGCGCCCCGAGCCGCCGCTTGGCCACCCCCAGCACCGGCATGCTGACCAGGCTGAACGTCGTCACCACGATCCCCAGCACGCTCGGCGCCGCCCGGTGCCCCGCGTCCAGGTCGTGCGCGACGTGAAGGACGAGATACGGCGCCAGCAGCCAGAAGCTCACCGCCACCGCCTTCCTGGCGGTGCTCTCGGCGCTCGGCGACAACGTGCGCGCGCCGGTGAACCGCCACACCACGATCAGGCTGGCCACCGCCTCCACCAACGCCGACAGCCCCCACCCGATGAGCGCCACCGAGTGCGCCGCCAGCCCCGCGGCCAGGCCGAGCGTGCTCTCCGCGCCCAGCCAGACCAGCGTGCCCACGGAGAGCGCGCGCGCGGTCCGCGCGGCACGCAACCATTCGGCTGACGCGGCCGGATGCTCCTGAATCCGCTGATCAGGCACCATGAACCCCCGAACTCCCGGCTATCCGGCCGTCGACAGCGATACGTAAGGTACCCACTACCGCCCGTGACCTCGTACAACGTCGGCAAAACAAGGTCAAATCCCGGCCGCATAATGATCGCGGGGGAATGTCCACCGGGGGGAGACACCGTGCCGTTCACGCCCAGCCATGTCGCCGCCGTGCTGCCGATGATCGGCTCGCGGCGGATCCGCAGGTTCGTCGACCCGTGGGCGCTCGCGCTGGGGGCCATGGTGCCCGATCTGCCGGTCTTCCTGCCGTTCATGCCTGACTACACCGACACGCACTCCTGGCTGGGCGTGGTCACGATCGACCCGCTCGCGGTCCTGATCCTGCTGCCGCTCTTCCACGCCGTCCTGCGCGACCCGCTGATCGCCCTGCTCCCGCCCGGCCTGGCGGGACGCGCCGCGCTCCTCGTGCCCGACCGGCTGCGATTGCTCCCGATGCTGGCCGGCGCCGTGATCGGCGCCGCCACCCACGTGCTGTGGGACTCCTTCACCCACTCCACGGGCCCCGCCGAGTGGGGCGCGTGGCTGTCGGTCTCCGTCTTCGGCGTGATCAGGCTCTTCCGCCTCCTGCAGTACGTCTCCTCCGCGATCGGCCTGGCCGTGGTGGTGTGGTGGGGCTGGCGCGGGCTGTCCCGCATGGTGGCCGCGCCCGTACCTGACCGGTTGCGCCTGCCTGCCCGCGCCCGCTGGACCGTGCTGGCGGCGGCCGGCGCCGGCGTCCTGGCCGGAGGCCTGTTCTGGCCCATGATCGACGAGCCCAACCCGAAGTTCGGCATCGCCGCCGTGATCACCAAGACCGGCGCGGGGACGGTGATCGGCCTGGCCGCGGTCCTCCTCTGCTACGCCGTGGTCTGGCAGGTCAGGCGGCGCGTGGCAGTATCGGAAGGTGCTTGAGTACGTCACCGACGCCGACGACCCCCGCCTGTCCGACTACACCCGGCTCAGGGACGTCGAGCTGCGCAAGAGCCTCGAAGCCGAGCGGGGCCTGTTCCTGGCCGAGGGAGAGAAGGTGATCAGGCGGGCCATCGGCGCCGGCTACCCGATCCGCTCGGTCCTGACCACCCGCCGCTGGCTCACTTCGCTGGAGGACGTCCTCGGCGAGGCCACCGTCTACGTCGTGAGCGACGAGATCATGGCGGGCATCGCGGGCTTCCAGGTGCACAGGGGAGCGCTGGCCTCGATGGAGCGCCTGCCGCTGCCTCCCCTGGAGGCCCTGCTCAAGAGCGGCACCGGCCGCCTCCTGGTCCTGGAGGACCTGGTCGACCACAGCAACGTCGGCGCGATCTTCCGATCCGCCGCCGCGCTGGGCGTGGACGCCGTCATCCTGTCCCCCCGGTGCGCCGACCCGCTCTACCGGCGGGCGGTGAAGGTCTCGATGGGCGCGGTCTTCTCGATCCCGTACGCGCGCATGGACGACTGGTTCACCGGCCTCGACCGGCTGCGCGCCGCCGGCTACCGCACCCTGGCCCTGACCCCCGACCAGAGCGCCGCCCCCATCGACGGCGTCGAGCTGGGCGACCGGGTGGCGCTGCTGCTCGGCGCGGAGGGCGACGGCCTGTCGTCCCACTGGCTGGAGGAGGCGGACCAGGCGGTGTGCATCCCGATGAGCGCGCAGGCCATGGCAGCCGGGGTCGACTCGCTGAACGTGGTGGCCGCCGCCGCCATCGCCTGCCACGGCTTGATGCGCCGAGTCGGATGATCGAGGTTTAAGCGGCTGGTACGGGGCACGGCAGACACCACATCACGGTAAGGAGATGCCATGCAATCCGTAGAGAAAGCCACGTCGCTGGGGATGGGCCTGCTGGGCGGCGTGCTGGCGTCCGCGCTGTTCAAGCGGGCCTGGAAGCTGGCGTCCGGTCAGGACGACGCCCCGGACGCCGACGACCTCGAACGCGGCTGGACCGAGGTCCTCGTCGCCGCGGCCCTGCAGGGAGCGATCTTCGGGCTGGTCAAGGCCGCCGTGCACCGCGCCGGCGCGCAGACCTTCCGGCACCGGGGCCACTGAGGCGGGACGCCGTCACTGCTGGTCGCCCGTGAGCCAGTCGGGATGGCCGTCGAAGTCGTGGATCACCGGCCGGCAGTCGATGGGGGCGTCGGCGCCGGCGCCCCTGACGTGCCGCTCCAGCATCGGGGCCTGCTCATCCGTCGTGATGAGCGTGAGCTGCCAGGCGGGCTCGTCGCGGGGGGCGGCCGGGTCCGGGGCTTCTGCGATGTCGATCGACGTGGCCAGGCCCGCGAGGAGGATGCCGTGCGCCAGCTCGGCCGCCCTCTCGTGACTCCCGATCGTCATGCGGATCTCGACGAATTCCGCCATGAGTTGTCCTTAGTGGAGAGGTGTGGGCCTCACCCTACCTGCGGAAACGAAAGAGAGGCCGGATTTCACGGGGATTTCCCGGTTAGTTCGTGTCGCGGGTGCAGGTGCGCAGGTCATGGCCCGGAAGAGGGGCGGCAGGAGCGGCGGACGACCCGCTCGGGCGACCGGCGGGATCCGGCGTGCCGCGCCGCCCGATGATGCACAATGTGAGCGATCGATTACAGAAACACGTGCAGAGCGGGGGCTCCATGAACGTGGCCTGGATCATCGCCCTGACCGCCACAGCGGGGTACTTGAGCTCGGGGGCGGGCGCCGGGGGCGCGGCGGCGCCTGTCGCGCTGAGCTGCGCCGTCGCCACTCCCGCGGCGCGGCCGCTGGTGTTCGAACCCAAGGTCGGGCTCACGCCTCGCCGGGTCCAGGCGCGCGGGCACCTGGAGCTCACCGGGTGCACCTCGCCCGACGGCACGGCCACGTACCTGCGCTCCGGGTGGGCCAGCGTGCGAGCCACCGCCCAGGTGTCGTGCACCAGCGCCCGTCAGGTGCGCGGCAGCGCGGTGATCACCTGGTTCGGGGAGAACGGGCGCCCCGTCGGCACGTCGAGGCTGCGCGTCAGGGCCGACCGGCTCGTGGCCCAGCGCCCGGCGGACACGCTGCTCACCGGCACCGTCACGGCGGGATGGCTGGCCAAGGAGCCGGTGAGGGGTGGCATCAGCCCCGCCACGGCCATCCTCGGCTGCGCCACGCGGGGCATGGCCACGCTCCCGGGCAGCGGCCGCATCGTGTTCGGCTGACGGGCTCGTACGGCCGGGGCGGGCCTGGTCGGGCCTCGTACTGCCGGGCCGGGCCTCGTCGGGTCTCGAACGGTCTCGTCGGCCTCGTCGGGTCTCGAACGGTCTCGTCGGCCTCGTCGGGCCTTCGTCAGGCGAGGCCGATCTGGTCGCCCGCGTAGTCCAGCAGCTTCTCGGCCGTCGAGAAGCGGCGCTCGTTCCCGTCGTCCAGCAGCACGCCGACGACCTGGAGCCCGTTGCGCTCGGCGGCGAACAGCAGGCAGTACCCGGCCGCGTCCGTGTAGCCGGTCTTCACGCCCAGCACGTCGTCGGCCCGCGTGAGCAGCTTGTTGGTGTTCCGCCACGTGTGCGCCCGGTGCACCTTGGTCTTGGTCACCTTGTGCGCGGTGCTGCTGACCACGGTCGTGAAGACGCTGCTCCGCAACGCGAGCTGCGCCAGCCTGGCCTGGTCGACGGCCGTGGAGTAGCCGCCGGCCGGGGTGGGCATGCCGTCCGCGTTCGTGTAGCGGGTGTCGGCGAGGCCGAGGGCGCGGGCCGTGCGGTTCATCTTGGCGATGAAGGCCGTCTTGCCCGGCCCGTAGTGGCGGGCCAGGGCGTTGGCCGCGTCGGCGCCGGAGGGCAGCATGAGCGCGTACAGCAGGTCCCTGGTCGTGAAGCGCTCGCCCTTGCGCAGTCCCGCCGTGGCGGCGCCGCCCTTGGCGGCGTACTTGACGTCGGCTGCGGTGATCGTGATCGTGTCGCTCAGCCGGCCCTCGCTGAGCACGACGTACGCGGTCATGATCTTGACCAGGCTGGCCACCGGCACCCGCTTCGTCTCCCGCTTGCCGAAGTGGATCGTTCCTGCGGAATCGATGACGTACGCCGCCTTGGCCCCCACGGTCGGCTCGTCGGCGGCCATGGCGGGGGAGGAGACCCCCACGACCAAGGCGATCACGACAGAGCCCATCAAACGCCCAATACGCATGCCCATCATGTTGACAGAGCCGGACGCTCCGTTTGCCTGACTGGGCCACGTGCCGCCCTCAGATGGGGGTAAATCATTGATAGATCCGATATGGCGGGGGGCGGCGGCCATGGCAGGAAGATTCATCATCAGCGAGGACGGCCAGGGCGGCTACCGTTTCGCGCTGGTCGCGAACAACGGGCAGACGCTGGCGGTCGGCGAGGGTTTCCCGAACAAGGTGGCATGCGTGAACGGCATCGAGACCGTACGCAGGAACGCCCCTGACGCCCCCATCGACGACCGGAGCGGCCCGGAACCGTCGCCGGCGACGGACTGACCACGGCTTCTCCGCCGGCAGGCGCGAACCGATCAGGAATCGAGAAGCGCCGCTCGCGGAGACCCGCCTAACCTGCAGATACATCGTCCTTCGGGCCTTCGGGCTCGACGGCGTACACCGGGTCGAACCGACCCCCGACTGCAGGAGCGAACCATGGCTGACTCTTCCACCCAGGGCATCAAGACCGTGCTGCACCCCGTGTCCGACATCGAGGCGGCCAAGGCGGTCTACACCGCCCTCCTCGGCTTCCCGCCCCAGACCGATGAGTCCTACTATGTCGGGTTCGAGGCCGAGGGCCAGCACATCGGGCTGGTCCCGGGCGGCGCGGCACAGGGCATGACCGCGCCGGTGGCGTACTGGCAGGTGGAGGACATCGAGGCGAAGCTGGCCGAGGTGACCGCCGCCGGCGCCACGATCAAGGACAAGCCCCGGGAGGTGGGCGGCGGCCGCGTGGTGGCCACCTTCACCGACCCCGACGGCAACGTCCTCGGCGTGCTCCAGGACCGCTGAGCACCGACGGAGCCCGTGAAAGCGGCCCCGCCTCACAGCCGGGCCCGATGGATGGAGACACGATGAGCACGGATACGACCACGGACACCCAGCCGCCCGCGCAGCACGTTGCCGACAGCCACGGCTTGATCCGCGTGCACGGCGCGCGCGAGAACAACCTCAAGGACGTCAGCATCGAGATCCCGAAGCGCAGGCTGACCGTGTTCACCGGCGTGTCCGGCTCGGGCAAGAGCTCGCTGGTGTTCAACACGATCGCCGCCGAGTCGCAGCGGATGATCAACGAGACCTACAGCGCCTTCGTGCAGGGTTTCATGCCGACGCTGGCGCGGCCCGAGGTCGACGTGCTCGACGGGCTGACGACCGCGATCATCGTCGACCAGCAGCGGATGGGCGCCGACCCCCGCTCCACGGTCGGCACCGCCACCGACGCCAACGCGATGCTGCGCATCCTGTTCAGCCGGCTCGGGCAGCCGCACATCGGCTCGCCCAACGCGTTCTCCTTCAACGTCCCCACGGTACGGGCCAGCGGCGCGATCACCGTCGAGCGCGGCAACAAGAAGGCCGAACGGGCGACGTACACCCGGCTGGGCGGCATGTGCCCGCGCTGCGAGGGCCGCGGCACGGTCTCCGACATCGACCTCACCCAGCTCTACGACGACTCCAAGTCGATCGCCGAGGGCGCGTTCACCATCCCCGGCTGGAAGTCGGACAGCTGGTGGACGGTGCGGACCTACGCCGCGTCGGGCTTCCTCGACCCGAACAAGCCCATCCGCGACTTCACCAAGCAGGAGATGCAGGACTTCCTGTACCGGGAGCCGACCAAGGTGAAGGTCGAAGGCTCGACCCTCACCTACGAGGGGCTGATCCCGAGGATCCAGAAGTCGTTCCTGTCCAAGGACCGCGAGGGGATGCAGCCGCACATCCGCGAGTTCGTGGACCGGGCGGTCACCTTCACCACCTGCCCCGAGTGCGACGGCACGCGGCTCAGCGAGGCGGCCAGGTCCTCACGGATCGCCGGGATCAACATCGCCGACGCCTGCGCCATGCAGATCAGCGACCTGGTCGAATGGGTCCGCGGCCTCGACGAGCCGTCGGTGCGGCCGCTGCTCACCGCGCTGCTGCGGACCCTCGAGTCGTTCGTGGAGATCGGGCTGGGTTACCTGTCGCTCGACCGGCCGGCCGGCACGCTGTCGGGCGGCGAGGCCCAGCGCACCAAGATGATCCGCCACCTCGGCTCCTCGCTCACCGACGTCACCTACGTCTTCGACGAGCCCACCGCCGGCCTGCACCCCCACGACATCCAGCGCATGAACAACCTGCTGCTGCGACTGCGGGACAAGGGCAACACGGTGCTCGTCGTCGAGCACAAGCCGGAGGTGATCGCGATCGCCGACCACGTCGTCGACCTCGGCCCCGGCGCCGGCACGGCGGGGGGCACCGTCTGCTTCGAGGGCACGGTCGAGGGCCTGCGCGCCGCCGGCACCATCACCGGACGCCACCTCGACGACCGGGCCAAGCTCAAGCAGGCGGTGCGCAAGCCCACCGGCACGCTGGAGATCCGCGGCGCGACGACGCACAACCTGCAGGACGTGGACGTGGACATCCCGCTCGGGGTGCTCGCCGTCATCACCGGCGTCGCCGGCTCGGGCAAGAGCTCGCTCGTGCACGGGTCCATCCCCGGGGGCGCGGGCGTGGTGTCGGTCGACCAGAGCCCGATCCGCGGCTCCCGGCGGAGCAACCCGGCCACGTACACGGGGCTGCTGGACCCGATCCGCAAGGCCTTCGCCAAGGCCAACGGCGTCAAGCCGGCGCTGTTCAGCGCCAACTCCGAGGGCGCCTGCCCCGGCTGCAACGGCGCCGGCGTCGTCTACACCGACCTCGGGATCATGGCCAGCGTGTCCAGCACCTGCGAGGAGTGCGAGGGCAAGCGGTTCCAGGCCGCGGTGCTGGACTACAAGCTCGGCGGGCGCGACATCAGCGAGGTGCTCGCGATGCCGGTGACCGAGGCCGAGGAGTTCTTCGGCGCGGGCGAGGCGCGTACGCCGGCCGCGCACGCCATCCTCGAACGGCTCGCGAGCGTCGGGCTCGGCTACCTCACCATCGGCCAGCCGCTCACCACGCTGTCGGGCGGCGAGCGGCAGCGGCTCAAGCTGGCCACCCACATGGCCGACAAGGGTGGCGTCTACGTCCTCGACGAGCCGACCAACGGCCTGCACCTCGCGGACGTCGAGCAGCTGCTCGGGCTGCTCGACCGGCTCGTGGACGCCGGCAAGTCGGTCATCGTCATCGAGCACCACCAGGCGGTCATGGCGCACGCCGACTGGATCATCGACCTGGGGCCCGGCGCCGGTCACGACGGCGGCCGGGTCGTCTTCGAAGGCACCCCGGCCGACCTGGTCGCCGCCCGCTTCACCCTCACCGGGGAGCACCTGGCCGACTACGTCGGCGCCTGACCGCCCCGGCCCTCTCTCGCGCTTGAGCATTCCACCGCTCCGCTCCTTCCCCGCCGCACGTGGCGCGGTCCCTCGGGAGGAGCGGGCGGGGGGATGCGGCCGCTCGGCCGCATCACGGGGCTGCGCTGCCGAGGGCCTGTATGTCGGGCCCGCCCCGCCGCCTTCGTCGCCGCACCGCGGGGGCTCGCCTCGCAGTGCGGCGTTGCCGCGCCGTGAGGGCTCGCCTCGCAGTGCGGCGTTGCCGCGCTGCTGGCCTCGCCGGCCTGCATCGCTGCATGCGTCGCCACGTGGCGGGGCTCGCCTCGCCGGCCTGCATCGGCGCCTGCGTCGCCGCATCGCTGGCGTATCGCGGCCCCGCGTGGCCGCACCGCCGGCTGGGCCGTCCTGCGCTGGGTCCGCGCAGTCGCGCTTCTCGCCCTTCTCGCCCTTCAGGCCCTGAAACGCCCGCCATGTGCGGCGGGGAGGGGGCGGGTGGTGGGATGCGAGGACGGGCTGCCAGGAGGCCGGTGGCGGGTACTTGGGGGCGAGGGGGCGAGGGGGCGGAGGCCCGGGGCGTCAGGAGGCCAGGGCCTTGTCGTCGGCGGCGCGCCGTCGCTTCAGCCTGCGCCGGATCACGAGCCAGGCGACGAGCCCGACCACGACCACGGCCACGACCGCCGCCGTGACGGGCGATCGCCTGGCCAGCTCCAGCCACCCGAACACGGCCGCCGTGCCGCCGAACCACCACAGTGGCGCCCACGTCAGGCAGCCCAGCGCGCTGGCGACGACGTACCAGGGGTAGGACACGCGCAGCGCTCCCGCCACCCAGGGCAGCGTGTGGCGCAGCATCGGCACCCAGAAACAGCCGTAGACGGCCAGCGCGCCCCACCGCTCGACGACCTGCTCGATCTTCTGGATCCGCTCGCGGCCCACCTTGACGCCGATGCGCGAGTCGTACAGCTTCTCGCCGAGCCTGCGCCCGACCCAGTAGTACACCTGGAACGCGCCGAACAGCGCCAGGATCAGAACGGCCCCCACCAGCCAGTACGGCAGCCCCAGCCAGAACGGCTCGGTCGGCGCGGGGACGGCGATCGCCGCATGCCACATGGTCCGACCCACCACCCCTCCACAAACCTTAGGCCAGCCTTACCTTACCCTCAGGTGCAGGCGGAGGCCACACCGGGCTGCAAGCCTCCCGCAAAAGGTGCAACCGGCCGACAACCAGAGCTCAACCACCCAGCCCCACTCTAGGGGTGAGCCAAAAGGGGTGTTGAAGATGCCGACGAAAAGCGCAGCCGTCCTGACCAGCGGGACCGCCACCGCCGCCAAGCTGTTCGTGGCGGCCCTGGCGTTCACCAGCGCGTACGTCGGCCTGTCCGCCTACAGCAACGCCAGCTCCACACCCGAGCCCACCACGCAGGTCACCCTGTCGGCCCGCGAGCTGCCCGTCACCGCCCCGGCCGAGGAGCTCGCCACGGCGGGCCGGGTCACCATGAGCGTGCTGACCGACGGCGGCCCCGGCTGTACCAAGTCGTACGTCGCCCGCAGCCTCCTGACCAACCCGGACCCGGCCGGAGCCGTCTCCTACCATTGGAGACTGGCCCGCTGGAGCCCGGCGGCCAAGGCGTGGCGCACGTACCTGGCCGACCACGACGGCTTCGCCGCCCCCGAGCGCACGGTCGAGTGGCGCCCCATGGTCTCGCGGAACCCGGGATGGTACCGCGTCGAGCTGACGATCGAGGGCACCGAGCCGATCAAGAGCGACCGCTTCCAAGTGAGCTGCTGACCGATCAGGAGCGACCGCTTCCGAGCGAGCTGCTGACCGACTGCCGCGCGGCCTCCACCCAGCGCGGCACGCCCACCCGCTCGGCCACCTCGAGGGCCTTCTCGTAGTGCTCGCGCGCGGCGTCCGGCTGCCCCAGGCGGATGGCCAGGTCGCCGAGCGTCAGCGCCACCGGCCACAGCGCCACCACGCCGGTGCCCGCGCCCGCCACCCGGTCGGCGAACGGCTTGAGCTTGTCGTAGCAGTCGACCATCCGCTCCCGGTCGTCGAGCAGCATCCCGGCCAGCGCCCGCCAGGTCATCGCCAGCTCGTACAGGAAGTCGGGGCGCACCGGCGGCCGGGTCGCGGCCACGGCTCTGGCGTCCTTCTGGTGCCCGGCCGAGGCCAGGGCCAGCGCGTACGCGTCGAGCGTCCACTTGGCGCCCCGCATGTGCGCCTCGGCCAGCGGCTCCACCATGTCGGCCGCCCGGCCGGCCACCAGATGCAGGCAGAACCTGGTGATCAGCGGCAGGTCCTGGCGGCCCTCCAGCATGCCCGCCCGCGCGGTCATCCTGGCCGCCTCCGCGTAGGCCCGCTCGGCGCCCTCGTAGTCGCCGGCGATCATCAGCCGCTGGCCCCGGTACCAGACGACGACCGCGGCGTTCGCCGACAGGTCGTACTGCTTGGCCAGCTGGTCGGCCGCCGCCGCGTGCTCGTCGGCCACGGTGAACTCGCCGCGGGCCGCCGCGCACTCCAGCAGCACCAGGTGGGCCAGCGCCTGCGTGGCCATCTGCCCGGAGCGCTGGGCGACCTCCAGCAGCTCCCTTCCGATGCTCTCGCGGGAGTCGACCGCGGGGATGTCGTACGACTGCCGCAGCCGCCCGCTCAGCGCCGCCGCGATCAGCGCCGGATCGCCGCTCTGCCGGGCCAGCTCCAGCGCCTCCAGCGACGCCTGCCGGCCCCGCTCGGGCGAGGAGGAGCCCTCCAGCTCCAGGGCCAGCGTGGTCAGCAGGCTCGCCCGCAGCCGCTGCTCGCCCGCCGGCAGCTCCATGAGCGCCTTCTCGGTGACGTCCACGATCTCCCACGCGGTGCGGGTGAAGTCGCGCGCCATGCCCTTGTGCGGCACCGCCAGCGACGCCGCCACCTTCGCGGTGATCTCCAGGTCGCCCAGCGGCAGCGCGGCGTCCATGGCCTGGCGCCGCAGCAGCCGCGCGGCGTGCATGTCGCCGCACAGCGCCAGGGCCCTGATCTGGCGCAGCATCAGCCGCAGGCGCTCCTTGGCCCGCTCGGGCCGCTGCTCGCCGCTCTGCTCGTCGCTGCGAGAGCGGTCGAAGGCGGCGATGCCCTGCTCCCACAGGGTGGCCGCCTCGCGGTGCGCGAAGCGCCGCTCGGCCTGCTCGGCCGCCAGGCCCGCGTAGTGGACCGCCTTGCCGGCGGCGTCGGCCAGGAAGTAGTGGTGCGCCAGCGCCGCCACGTCGGACGGCGCGCGCTGCTCGATGACGGACGCCACGGCGGCGTGCAGCCGGGTGCGGCGCAGCCTGGAGGCGTCGGAGTAGATCGTGTCGCGCACCAGGTCGTGGTCGAAGCGCAGCAGCCCGGGGCCCGGCTCGGTCACCAGCCCGGCCAGCAGCGCCGCCTCGACGGCCTCGATCACCGACTCCTCGTCCACGGCCACCGCGACCAGCACGTCGAGGTCGACATCGCGGCCGATCACCGCGGCCTGCAGCAGGATCTGCTGCGCCCCGGCGGGCAGCCGCGAGATGCGCCGCCGCAGCACGTCACGCACGCCCGAGGGCACCTGCGAGAGCACCTCGGTGGCGCTGGCCCGGTCGGCCGCGCCCTCGGAGTCGAGCAGCCGCACGGTCTCGCGGACGAAGAACGGGTTGCCGCCGGTGCGCTCGACGATCGACTCGACCGCGTCCTCGTCGATCTCGCGGACGCAGGTGGCCTTGACCAGCTCGGCCACGGCCTTGGGGTCGAGCCCGGACAGCCCCACCCGCACCGGGCCCAGCCTGGCCAGGGCGGCCAGCACGTCGGACTGGCGGTCGTCGAGCTCGCTCTCCCTGCACGTCACCACGAGCAGCACCCGGCTGGTCGCCAGCAGGCTCGGCAGCGCGCGCAGCAGGGCGAGCGTCTGGTCGTCGGCCCAGTGCAGGTCCTCCAGCGTCAGCAGGACGGGGCCGCGCCGGGCCACGCCCGCCAGGTAACCGCCGACCGCGCGGTGCAGCCGGAAACCGCCGGACGCCTCGTCCTCGTCGGGGTCGGGGGCGGCGTCGTCGAGCAGCGGCGCGAGGAGCTGGGCGTACTCGCCCGCGCCCGTCATGTCGATGAGCGTGCGCAGGATCTCCACCCAGGCCCAGCCGGGCGGGGTGGCGCTGGAGTCGGGGCAGGCGCCGGAGGCGGTGGTCCAGCCGTCGGCGGCCAGCCTGCTCTCGAGCTGGCGCAGCAGCGTGGTCTTGCCCGCGCCGGCGACGCCGGTCACGATCGCGACCTGGAACCGGCCGGTGCGCGAGGCGGCCGTGGTCAGCCTGGTCAGCTCGGCGTCGCGGCCGACGAACGGCTCGGGCTCCAGCGGCGGCGGCTCGATCGGCGTGGCGGGGCGCGGCGGCCAGGTGTCGCTGACCGGCGCCGACGGCCGCGGCGCCCGCGCGGGAGCGGGCGCCAGCTCCAGCTCGGGCGCCTGGGCCAGGATGTCGGACTCCAGCTTGCGCAGCGCGGGGCCCGGGTCGATGCCGAGCTCGTCGGCCAGCATGTTCCTGGCGCGGCGCAGCGCGGCCAGCGCGTCGCCCTGCCGGCCGCAGCGGTAGAGGCCGAGCGCCAGCAGCCGCCAGCCCTCCTCGCGCAGCGGGTGCTCGGTGGTGAGCGCCTCCAGGTCGGGCACGGTCTCGGCGTGCAGGCCGAGCCGCAGCCCGGTGTCGGCGTGCCGCTCCCTGGACACCAGGCGCAGCTCCGTCAGCCGGTTGACCTCGGCCTCGGCCCACGCCTGGTCGGCGAAGTCGGAGTAGGGGGTGCCGCGCCACAACCCCAGCGCCTTCTCCAGGCGGTCGCGCGCCGACTGCGGGTCGCCCTCTTCCAGGTGCTCGCCGGCCGCCCGGACGAGCTGCTCGAAGCGCAGCGCGTCGACCTGGTCGGGCGCCACGCGCAGCGCGTAGCCGGACGCGACCGTCACCAGCAGCCGGTTGGGCCCGCCACGCGGGCGGCCCGGCTCGAGCACCCGGCGCAGGCGCGAGATGTAGACCTGCAGGCCCGACTGCGCGCCCTTGGCCGCGTCGTCGTCCCACAGGTCGTAAAGAAGCGTGTCAACCGGCACGACCTGACCTCTGGCCACGAGAAGTCGGGCGAGGACGGCCCGCTGCCGCAACCCGCCGAGGTCGAGCTCGTCGTCGTGTTCGTACGCCTCGACTGGCCCCAGAACTCGGAACGCCACCATGTCAGCCGCCACGCTATGCGGGCCTGCGAATCACGCACAAGGCCCGTGGTCGATTAGCACGCGATGGGTTTGGGATTGTCACTGGGTGGCCTTCGAGATCGCGGACGGGGGCTCCGCGCCGGCGTTCCGGCCGTTGCGCCTGCGCAGCAGCGCCCATGCGCCCAGTGCCAGGCCGCCGAACGGGATCTCGATAGTGTAAGTCCAGAAGCCGAAAAGCAGTGCGGTCGCGGTCGCCGGAGCGGCCGGCACGCCGAAGGCGGAGGTCAGCAGGAGCACCACCCCGCCCTCCATGATCCCCGCCCCGCTGGGCGTGATCAGGGCGCTGGTGAGCACCCGCGACAGGGCGAAGACGGCGATCGACTGGGCCAGGCCGGGCCAGGCGCCGGTGGCATGCATGCAGACCGCCATGATCGCCCACTGGAAGCCGAGGAAGAAGATCATGCCGAGCGACAGCCCCGGCCACCGCCCGCGTACGATGCCCGCGGTGTCGGCGCGCAGTCGGTGGAACGCCTCGGAGGCGTGGATCTTCAGCCGCAGCAGCCGGGTCACCCCGTCGAGGCCCTTGCCGAGCCAGACGGCCGCGCGCTCCCAGTAGAGCGCGACGGCCACGACCACGCAGAGCACGATGATCGAGATCGCGCCCGTCCAGCCCGCGTTGGCGACGGTCGCGTTGGGCGCCTGCCCGGCGATGAGCAGCGCGATGATCCCGACGGCGGGCAGGACGAACCTGAACAACGTGTTCCACACGCCGCTGACCAGCGTCATGACCACGAAGGCCCGGCTGGTGAAGCCCCAGCCCTTGGTCATCGCCCACGACAGCGCCACGCCCACCGCGCCGCCGAACGGCAGCAGGTTGCTGACCGCGCTGCCCGCCGCGTTGAGCGCCAGGCCCTGCAGGTTGTTCAGGCCGGGCAGGGAGTTGGTCAGCACGAACGTGTAGGCCAGCAGGCTCAGCAGCCACAGCGCGGCCATCAGCGCGATCTCGCCCGCGCCGAGCGTGCCGAACACCCGGCCGATCTCGGCCCAGGAGACGGGCTTGCCGGTGAGCGCCTGCACGATCTGGGGGAGGTAGACCACGAGCGCCACGGCCAGGCCGAGCGACAGCACGGACAGGGCGATCTGTAGCCACTTGTTCTTCATCGAAGTCCAGTCTGCCGGGTCATGGCGGGCGGCCTCGTCGTTCTGAAGTACTAGGTGGGCCACCGGTCGAAGGGATGAGTGAGGCGGGCGCCGGGGGGCAGGTCGCGGCGGACGTACCACTCGGTGCCGAAGACGAAGCGGTAGAGGGGGCGGGGGACCTTCAGCATGACAGCGAGCGTGCGGTCGCTGTCGCCGCCGCTGGCCTGGGAGGCGTGCGCGGCCATGGAGGCCCGCTTCTGCCTGGTGTACTTCCGGACGTTGACGCGGTGGGTGATCGCCTCGCCGGGCGAGTACGCGCTCTCGAACGTCCGTACGTCGAACTCCGGCGGGAACTTGTAGAACCGGCCCGCCACCCGCAGCAGCCACAGCAGCGGATCGCGGTTGACCGTCGCCTCCAGGACGATCTCCGTTCCCGCGATCTTCGCCGCCCGTTTGCCGACCCGGTGCACCTGGACGTGGTCGGGATGCCCGTAGCCGCCCGCCGGATCGTAGATCGCCAGCAGGTCGGCCTGCTCCTCCTGCAGGATCGCGGCCAGCGCCTTGGCCGCCGCCTCGGTGTCGGCGTCGATGAAGGCGTTGTCGGGCCGCTCCTCGGCGCTGCCGCCCTTGGGGCTGAGCCCCGAGTCGCCGTAGCCGAGGCACTCGACGCGGGCGCAGCCGAGCAGCGCGGCCGACTTGTACAGCTCCTTGAGGCGGGTCTCGCCCAGCGCCTCGCCCGGCTCCATCTCGGCCAGGCCGCGCTCGCCCGCCGTGGCCACCACGAGCACCACCCGGTGCCCCTCGGCCGCGAGCATCGCCATGGTGCCCGCCGTCAGCAGGGCCTCGTCGTCGGGATGGGCATGGAAGAACACAGCGGTACGTGGAGGCACACGCCCAGATTAGTCTGGGAGGGGTGCGGATCTTTCACGTGAGTGACTGTTACCTGCCGCGACTCGGAGGGATCGAGGTCCAGGTCGCCGATCTCGTGCGGATGCAGCGGGAGGCGGGGCACGAGGTGTCGGTGGCCACCGCGACCAGGGGCGAGCCGCTGCCCGGGGTGCACAGGATCGTCGCGAAGATGCCGTTCGACCTGCCCGTGCATCCGTTCGGCGTGGGCCATCTCACACGCCGCATCACCTCGGCGCGTCCCGACGTGGTGCACGTCCACGCGGGGGCGGTCTCGCCGTTCGCGTGGATGGGCGTGCGGGCCGCGTTCCGCGCGGGGGTGCCGTGCGTGGTGACCGTCCACAGCATGTGGGATCCGGTGACGCGGGCGATGTACCGGCTGCTGCGGCTCGTGTACGGCTGGCAGCGGTGGCGGCTGGTGGCCACCACGGTCAGCACCGCCGCGGCGGCTCCCATCAGGGCCGTGGCCGGGCCGCAGGTGCCGGTGCGGGTGGTCTCCAACGGGCTCGACCTCTCGGGCTGGGCGCCGCCTCCCGGCAGCCGGCCCGGCCCCCGCGACGGCGTGCACATCGTGGCCGTGGGCCGGCTGGCGCCTCGCAAGCAGCCGCTGCGCCTGCTGAAGCTGCTCCAGGCGGCCCGCGCGCGCGTGCCCTCCCGGATCCCCATACGGGCCACGATCGTCGGCGACGGGCCGGCTCGGGGCCAGATGGCGCGCTTCCTCGACAGGCACGGCATGGCCGGCTGGGTCTCCCTGCCGGGGCGGCACACCCGCGAGCAGATCGCGAAGGTGCTGGAGTCGGCCGACGTGTTCGTGGCGCCGGCGCCACGCGAGTCGTTCGGCATCGCGGCGCTCGAGGCGCGGGCCGCGGGGCTGCCGGTGGTCGCCAGGGCGCAGAGCGGGGTCGCCGACTTCGTCAAGGACGGCACCGAGGGACTGCTCGGCCGCACGCTCGGCGACCTGGCCCGGGCGGTGGCGCGGCTGTGCACCGACGCGGAGCTGCGCGAGTCGATCGCCGCGCACAACCGCGCGACCCTGCCCGCCGCGGGCTCGTGGCCCACCGTGCTCGAAGGGTTCGAGCGGGCCTACGAGCAGGCGTCCGAGCTGGCACGTGGCCGGCGGGGCTCCGCGGAGACGCGATAGGCCACCGCGGCGAGCGTCGTGCTCGCACGCGGTGGCCGGAAGCCTGTGGCGGGGAGGAGATGGCGCGCCCCCCGGGCTGCGCCACGACCTCGCACGTGGCGTCCCCCATGTGCGCCACGATCTCGGCGGCGGCGCCCCCCATGTGCGCCACCACCTCGGCGGTGGCACCCCCACGTGCGCCACGACCGTCTCGCCCGCCACGACGCGGCCGCCCGCTCCGACCTGCCCCCCACAGGCGGTCGCGCGACGGCCGCGAGCCGATCAGCCGCAGGCCGCGACGGCCTTGGCCTGGATCTCGGGGAGCTTGCCCATCGCCTCGGTGGCGCCGGACGGGTCGTCGACCTTGATGCTCGAGAAGACGGTCGCCATGTCGTTCACGGCGCCCGCGAGATCCCCGTCGTACTTGCTCGCGAGGGTCTTGAGCTTGTCGGCGGTCTCCTGGCTCGCCTTCTCGATGGCCTTCGGGTCGGTGGCGGCGCTGCTCAGCGAGCTGCTGTACTCATTGGTGATCTTGGTGATCTCCTGGCTGACCTGCGTGCAGTCAACAGCCTGGCCGATCGCACCACAGGCAGTGGTGAGAGCGGCAAGAGTCAGCGTCGCGGCCGCAACGGCGAGGCGACGACGAGGGGGAGTCATGTTCCGTGCCCTTCGTAGGTTTAGCGAACGAAGGGAACATTATGGGCCCTGACTTGATCGCCGCTTGCACCCCACTAACACCAGGGGTGTCAAGCGGGTGTAAAGCCGTGCAGCAGGACCTGCACGATCTCCTCCGGATCCGGCAGTGGAAGATCCAGGAGCCCCCGGTAGGCGACGAGGCCGGTGAACAGGTCGGTCAGCATCCACAGGTCCGCGTTCGGCGGCAGCTCGCCGCGCTCGATCGCGCGCTCGTACACGACCCACGACCGCTCCATCCGGGTGCGCATCGAGGTGCGGATGAGCTCGGCCACCGCCGGGTCGCGGCCCGCCTCGCCGTACACCTGCTTGGCCATGCGGGCGACGCCGGGCTGGTGCCACAGGGCGAGCGTGTCGGCGACCACCACGCGCAGGTCGCCTTCCAGTGAGCCGGTGTCGGGGATGGCGACGTGCGCGTTCATCAGGCCGGTGAGGGTTTCGAGCAGCATGTCGCGCTTGGAGGCGTAGCGGCGGAACACGCTCGCCCTGCCCACGCCTGCCGCCGCGGCGACGTCGTCCATGGTGAAGTCGAGGCCGTGGGAGAGCACCAGCCCGGCCGCGGCCTGCCTGATGCGGTGGTCGACCGTGGGGTCGGGCTTGCGGCCGCGCGCAGACATTGTGATACTCCTAGTATCTGATATTCAGAGTCTCAGTATAGGGAGACGTAATGAGGGTAATCGTCGTCGGCGCGGGCGTCGCGGGGCTCGCCCTGGCGCGCGGCCTGCTCAACGCGGGACACGAGGCCGAGGTGTACGAGGAGGCCCCCGAGCTGCGCACCGCCGGCGGCTCCGTCTCGCTCTGGCCCGGCAGCACGGCCATCCTGGAGGAGCTGAAGGCCGACTGCACCGGCGTCGGCCGGCGGCTGGAGACCCTGGAGTCGTGGGCCCCCGACGGGCGGCGGCTGCTCACCGTCGACCTCACCGTGCCCGAGCGCCGCTACGGCCACCCCGTCGTGCACGTGGCCCGGCGCGAGCTGGTCGAGCTGCTCGCCGACGGCGTGCCGGTGACGTACGGCGCGCGGGCCGAGCACGTGGTGCCCGAGCGGGCCGAGGTGCGGCTGTCGGACGGCCGCACGGTACGCGGCGACGTGCTGGTGGGCGCCGACGGCCGCCGATCGGTGGTGCGCGAGGCCCTGATGGGCGGCGACCGGGCGAAGCTGAGCGGCTGGGTCACCTGGCAGGGGTTCACCACCAGGCCGACCGCGCTGACGGAGGACCACCGGGCGGTGATGATCGCGGGCAGGCAGGGGCTGTGCGGGCTGATCCCGGCGGGGCGGGGGCGGCTGCTGTGGTGGTTCGACGTCAGGTCGGCTCCCGGCAAGCCCTTCTGGGCCGACGACCCGCACGTGGTGGAGCGGCTGCGGGAGCGGTTCCGCGGCTGGGTGGACCCGGTGCCCGGCATCCTCGACACGATGGCCGACGTCGAGTTCTTCCCGCACCACAAGCAGCCGATCCCCGACGTGTGGGGCAGGGGCCCCACCACGCTGGCCGGCGACTCCGCGCACACCATGCCGCCCACCATGGCCCAGGGTGCCAACCAGGCGCTGGAGGACGCCTGGCTGCTCGCCCGGTCGCTCGGTGACCTGCGCGCCTACGAGCGGGCCAGGTCGAAGGTGGTGCGCAGGCCCGCCAGGATGGCGGGCACGGAGCTGACCGACAGGCAGGGGCCGATCGTGCGGCTGATCCCCGACGGGGTCGCGACGAAGGTGTACGCCTCCATGCTGCGCGGCTACAGCAACTACCTCTTGACAGCCCCCTGAGGCCGCCTGACGATGTCGCATATAGGGCAACTCGGTGCGTAATACGCAACAAGGGGTGTCGGTTGACCACCACGTCGAGCTTGATCTCCACGCTTCCCGGCCGTGCCTACACCGACCCCGAGATCTTCGCCGAGGAGCAGGCCAGGATCTTCGAGAGCCTCTGGTTCTGCGCCGTGAGATCCGGTGACCTGCCGGGCCCGGGCGCGTTCAGGACGGTCCAGGTCGGCCGCGAGAGCGTGATCGTGGTGCGCGGGCGCGACGGCCTGCTGCGCGCGTTCCTCAACGTCTGCCGCCACCGCGGCGCCCGCCTGTGCCCGGAGGAGGCGGGGGAGGTCAGGCGGACGATCAGATGCGCCTACCACGCCTGGTCCTACGACCTCGACGGCCGGCTGGCCGCCGCGCCCAACCTGGCCAAGATGCCCGACATCGACCGCGTCGCGTACGGGCTGGTGCCCGTGCACCTGCGCGAGTGGCTCGGGTACGCGTGGGTGTGCCTGGCCGCCGAGCCGCCCTCGTTCGAGCAGAGCGTGACGTACGCGGCCACCGAGCGCCTCGGCGACCCCGCCGCCATCGAGCACTACCACGTGGATCGGCTCGCGCTCGGCCGCCGCATCGTCTACGACGTCAAGGCCAATTGGAAGCTCCTGGTCGAGAACTTCATGGAGTGCTACCACTGCGCCACCATCCACCCGGAGCTGACCGCGGTGCTCCCCGAGTTCGCCGGCGGTTACGCGGCGCAGTACTACGTCGGGCACGGCGCCGAGTTCGCCGAGCGGGCCGAGGGGTTCACGGTGGACGGCAGCCCCGGGTTCGGCAGGCTGCCCGGCGTGTCGGAGGACCAGGACCGCCGCTACTACGCGATCACCGTCAAGCCCCAGGTGTTCGTGAACCTGGTGCCCGACCACGTGATCCTGCACCGGATGTTCCCCATGGCCGCGGACCGCACCGTGGTGGAGTGCGACTGGCTCTACCATCCCGACGTCGTGGACTCCGGGGCCGACCTGACGCTGTCGGTGGAGCTGTTCCACCGCGTCAACGAGCAGGACTTCGACGCCTGCGAGCGGACCCAGCCCGGCATGTCGTCACGGGCGTACCGGGAGGGCGGGGTGCTCGTGCCGAGCGAGCACCACATCGCCCTGTTCCATCAGTGGGTGAACCAGCGCCTGCGCGGATAGCGCACGGTGAGGCCGCCGTACTTGGCCCGGCCGGTGATCACCACGCAGAGCACCCCGGGGCGGGGCCTGCTCGGCACCTTGGACGTCGGATGGCCCCAGTCGCTCTGGAAGGCGTCCACGTTCGCCACCGCGCCCTCGGGCAGGATGATCTTGGCGGATCCGTACGTGAGGTCCAGCTCGATGTCGACGACCTGGTGGGGGACGACCGCCTCGGTGAAGTCCAGCTCGACGCTGCCGTACTTGGAGGCGACCCGCAGCCGGCGCGGGACGGCCCAGTCGCCCGAGCGCTTGACGTTGCCGTTCTTGGACGCCAGCTCCACCACGTCATCGACCTGCGGCTGCGTGCTCGGCAGGTCGGTGATCAGGCCGAGCAGGTCGCCGTAGGTCTTCGCGGACAGCGCCGCCCCCAGCCGGTCCTCGAGCTCCGGCTGGGTCAGCCGGCCCTCCGCGAACGCCTGCTGGAGCTGCTGCGCGGTGCGCTCCCGGTCCTCGTCGGAGACCCGCATCTGCAATTCCGACATGTCCCGAGCATAGGCGCGGCGGGGTCAGAACGGGAGTCGTCGCCCGGAGGGGGTGCGGAGGTCGAGGGGGAAGGGACGGCGTTCGGGACGGGGGCGGCGGATGAGCTGGACTCTCTTCACATCTCAATAGGTACCCAACGGATTGCCGTGAACTCATCAACGTTAGGTAGCGTGGTTCTGATGTGGTCGGAACCGTTCGTGCATCCGGCGCTCTTCTATCGGGGCGCCGGTGAGTACGTCGCTGCCACCACGACCTTCATCCGCGAAGGGCTGGCGGCCGGAGAGCCCGTCGCCGTGGCCGTTCCGCCGTGGAACCTCGCGCTGATCGAGGCGGAGCTCGGCGCGCAGGCCGGCGACGTGCTCCTGCTCGACATGACGCAGGCCGGCCGCAATCCCGGGCGGATCATCCCCGGCGTGCTGCGGGCCTTCGCCGACCGGCATCCCGACCACCACGTGCGGATCATCGGCGAGCCGATCTGGCCGGGGCGCACCGAGACGGAGTATCCGGCCTGCGCCCAGCACGAGGCGCTGATCAACCTGTCGTTCACGGGGCGGAGGGTGACGATCCTGTGCCCGTACGACCTCGTCGGGCTGAGCGGCGAGGTCATCCGCGAGGCGGCGCGCACCCACCCCGTGCTGCGTGACACGGCGGGGGAGTGGATCAGCGCCGACTACGCGCCCGAGCTGGTCGTCGACGGGCACAACCGGCCGCTCGCCGAGCCGGAGAAGGCCGCCTGGCTGAGCTTCGACCACACCAACCTGTCGGCGGTGCGGGGGCTGGCCGCCCGGGAGGCCGCCGCGCTGGGCTTCCAGGGCGACCGGCTCGACGACATCCGGCTCGCGGTGGCCGAACTCGGCGCCAACAGCCTCGACCACGGCGGCGGCTCCGGCGTGCTGCGGGTGTGGGCCGAGGACGACCGGCTGGTGTGCGAGGTCAGCGACGCGGGGCACATCACCGACCCGCTGGTGGGCCGCAGGCCGGTCGATCCGCGTGACGCGGGCTCGCGCGGCCTGCTCATCGTCAACCTCCTCAGCGATCTCGTACGCGTGCACACCCGCGCGGGCGCGACCGCCGTACGCGCCTACTTCGACCTGCCCTAGCGCTCGACCTCCTGCATGCTGGGGTAACGGGTGCCGCGCACGGCGTCCGCGGGCACGGCGGCGGCCAGCGCGTCGAGCTGCTCGGGCGTGAGGGTGAGGTCCGCCGCGGTGGCGTTCTCCTCCAGGTACTTCAGCCGCTTGGTGCCGGGGATCGGCACGATGTCCTCGCCCTGGGCGAGCAGCCAGGCCAGGGAGAGCTGGGCGGCCGTCACCCCGGCCGCGTCCGCGATCTTCTTGACCCCGGCCGCCAGCGCCCGGTTGTGCTCGGCGTTCTCGCCGGTGTTGCGCGGCAGGTAGCGGCGGAAGTCGTCGGCGGGCAGCTCGTCGGCGCTGGGCAGCGCGGCCGACAGCAGGCCGCGGCTGATCGGCGAGTACGCCACCAGCCCGACCCCCAGCTCCCTGGCCGCCGGCAGGATCTCCGCCTCCAGGCCCCTGGTGAACAGCGAGTACTCGCTCTGCAGGGCCGCGATCGGGTGCACGGCGTCGGCCTTGCGCAGGGTGTCGGCGCTCACCTCCGACAGGCCGAGATGCCGCACCTTGCCCTGCCGCACCAGCTCGGCCATGGCCCCGACCGACTCCTCGACGGGGACGTCGGGGTTGCGGCGGTGCATGTAGTACAGGTCGATGTGGTCGACGCCGAGGCGCCGGAGCGAGGCGTCGCACGCGGCCCTGATGTACTCCGGGCTGTTCTCGATCGTGCGGGTGGCGCCGTCGCGCTTGATGCCGAACTTGGTGGCCAGCACGACCTCGTCGCGCCGGTCCCTGATGGCGCGGCCGACCAGTTCCTCGTTGGCGCCGCTGCCGTACATGTCGGCGGTGTCCAGAAAATTCATGCCAAGGTCGAGGGCGCGGTGGATGACCGCGATCGACTCCTTCTCGTCGCCCTGGCCGTAGAACTCGGACATGCCCATGCAGCCGAGCCCGAGCGCGGAGACCTGGAGGCCTTCCCTGCCGAGAGTGCGCTTGTTCATGCCAGTTGCCCCCTGCGATAGTTGTCGATCTTGTAGTCCAGAACCTTCAGGTCCTGGCTGAGCTGGGCGATCCTGGCGCTGACGCGCTCGCGGTGCAGTTCCAGCATCTCCCTGCGCTCGTCGGCGGTGTGCTGCCCCATCCGGCGCAGCTCCGCGTACCGGCACATGTCGGCGATCGGCATGCCGGTCGTGCGCAGTTTGGTGAGGAACTCCAGCCACTGGAGGTCCTCCTCCGCGTAGTCGCGATGGCCGCTGCTGTTGCGGCCCACGGAGCGGATCAGGCCGATGCGCTCGTAGTAGCGCAGCGTGTGAGCGCTCAGGCCGGACCGCTGAGCGGCCTCCTGGATCGTCATGTGTCCAGGTTGGACCTTAGAGCGCACTCCAAGTCAAATCGGCGTCGGGGCAACCGCCGCCACCCTGAGGGGGCTGTCCCTACCCGGGGTCACGTACGGGCAGGTCATCGGCCCCGGCCAGGGGTTGGCCGGACCAAGGTATTAAGGGGTACTTCAGGGCCGGTTCGGGCCGATCTCCGATGTTCGTCAAGTCCGCGTTCCACGAGCTTGGAGGCATGAAGGGTTTGCTTGTCAATGGTTTCGCGGCCATCGGCGCCGGGAGCGGCGCGATGCTCAGCCTGCACGCCGGATCCGACCTCGATCCGTTCCACAGCGTGATCAGCGAGTACGTGTGGCAGTCGGCCGGATGGCTGCTGCCCGCCTCGCTGACGTTGTTCGCCGCGGGCGCCGCGCTGATCGCCGAGGCGGTGCGGCGGGCCGGCATGAGCCGCTGGATCGTCGCGCTGCTGCTGGCGTGGGGGGCGAGCATGTTCCTGATCGGGGCCTTCCCGACCGACAGGCCCGGCGTGCCGCTGTCGATGTCGGGTGGCATCCACCGCTACGCCGCTTTCGCCGCCTTCCTGGTGATGCCGGTGGCCGGCCTGCTGCTGGCCAGGGCGAGGATCCGGTACGCCGGGGCGATGCGGGTGCTCAGCGGGGTGGCCCTGGGCGCGCTGGTGCTGGTCGTGATCCCGTACGTGGTGCGCATGTTCGGCATCCCGCTGAGCAACGAGGACATCCCGGCGGGGCTGACCCAGCGGTTCGTGGTCGTGACGGAGCTCGCCGTGCTGGCGCTGGCCGGGTTGTCGCTGCTCAAGCCGTCGGCCCGGCCCGCGGTGTCGGCGGTCATGGCGTGAGGTCCCACCAGGCTTGAACTGCGCCTCTCTGGAAAGAGGAAGGGCCCCGACCTCTTTCCAGGAGTGACTGAGATGACGATTTTGATCGCGTACGACGGATCTGACGACTCCAAGGCCGCCATCGCCTTCGCGGGCGAGCTGTTCCGCGGCGAGCAGGCGGTCGTGCTGACGGTGTGGGAGCGGCTGGCGATGACCTCGGCCAGGGCGTCGGCCGGGCTCATGGTGGCGCTCGACCAGTCCGGGGTCGAGGACGAGGCCATCGGGCAGGCGATGAGCGAGCTGGCCAGGCACGGGGCCGAGCTGGCCCGCCAGGCGGGGCTGGACGCGACGCCGCGGTGCGACGCGGACTCCGTGGCCGTCTGGTCGACCATCGTGGACGTGGCCGACGAGCTCGACGCCCGGCTCATCGTGACCGGCACCAGGGGGCTGGGCGGGGTGCGGTCGCTGCTGCTGGGCAGTACGTCGGACCGGGTGCTGCACCACGCGCACCGGCCGGTGCTGGTGGTCCCCGGCCCGAACGGCAAGGGCGGCTGACCCGGCTCGACGGCCAGGGAGAGCTCGCCTCAAGGCGTTCACCCGGGCGTTGATGCGGGATGCCGGTGGGGTGCGGCAGAGTGGGTGCCTCCTGCAAGCGTGAGGGGAGGCCGGCGTTGCCGGAGGAGCTGGCAAGGCGGCTGGGCACCACCGACGCGGTCGTCGTGGGGCTGAGCGCGATGATCGGCGCGGGCGTGTTCGCCGCCTTCGCCCCGGCCGCCGCGGCGGCCGGCCACTGGCTGCTGGCCTCGCTGGCGCTGGCCGCCGTCGTCGCCTACTGCAACGCCACCTCCTCGGCCCGGCTGGCCGCCCTCTACCCCGAGTCGGGCGGCACCTACGTCTACGGCCGCCGCCGGCTCGGCCCTCTGTGGGGCTACCTGGCGGGCTGGGGTTTCACGGTCGGCAAGACCGCCTCCTGCGCGGCCATGGCGCTCACGTTCGGCTCCTACGCCCTGCCCGGCCTCGAACGGCCGCTCGCGATCGCCGCGGTGGCCGTGCTGACCCTGCTCAACCTGTTCGGCGTGCAGCGCTCGGCGGGTGTGGCGCGGATCATCGTGGCGTTCGTGCTGGCCGTGCTGGTCATCGTGATCCTGGCCGGGCTGGCAGGCGACGGCTCGGCCGGCTTCGGCTGGTCCGCCCACCCGCCCGGGACCGAGGTGTCCCTGCGCGCCGACGGGTGGGGGGTGATGCAGGGGGCGGGGCTGCTGTTCTTCGCGTTCGCCGGATACGCCAGGATCGCCACCCTCGGCGAGGAGGTACGCGATCCCGCCCGCACCATCCCCAGGGCCGTCGGCATCGCGCTGGGCATCACGCTGGCCGTCTACGCGCTGGTCGCCGTGGCGGCGCTGCGTACGCTGCGGCCCGAGCTGCTGGCCACGTCCGACGCGCCGCTGGCCGACCTGGTCAGGCGGGCGGGGTTCGGGTGGCTGGCGCCGGTGGTGGGCGCGGGGGCGGCGGTGGCGGCGCTGGGCGCGCTGCTGGCGCTGCTGCTGGGCGTCTCGCGTACGGTGCTGGCCATGGCGCGCGAGCGCGACCTGCCCGGCGCCCTGGCCGCCGTCGACCCGGTGCGGCAGGTGCCGAGGCGGGCGGAGCTGGCGGTCGGCGGCGCGGTGATCGTGCTGCTGCTCGTGGCCGACCTGCGGGAGGCGATCGGGTTCTCCTCGTTCGGCGTGCTCGTCTACTACGCCGTCGCCAACGCCTGCGCCCTCACGCTCCGCCGCGACGAGGGCGCGCCGCCCCGCGCCGTGCCCGTGCTGGGGCTGGCGCTGTGCCTGGGGCTGGCGGCCACGCTGCCGATGACGTCGGTGGTGGCGGGCCTGGCGGTGTTCGCGGCCGGGCTGGCGATCCACGCGGTACGACGCGGACGCGCCGGCCGGTGATCCCCGCGGCGTGCCTGTTGACGGAGATCCCGGGAGAGCCTAGGTTTGCGGCCACACCGACCGGCTGGTATGGAGGCGTGCATGCCCACCGTCGAAACCCTGCGCGGCCCCGTGGACGTCGACGAGCTCGGGCAGACGCTGATGCACGAGCACGTCTTCGTGGTGGCCACCGAGCACCTGGACAACTACGGCAGGGGCGCCTGGTGGGACGAGGAGCTCCGGGTGGCGGACGCGGTCACCAAGCTCAACGCGGTGGCCGCGAAGGGCGTGCGCACGATCGTGGACCCGACGGTGTGGGGGCTGGGCCGCTACATCCCGCGCGTCCAGCGGATCGCCGAGCAGGTGCCCGGCCTGCACATCATCGCCGCCACCGGCATCTACTCCTACGAGGAACTGCCCCACCAGTACGAGCACCGCGGCCCCGGCCTGTTCGTCGACGGCCCCGACCCGATGATCGACGACTTCGTCCGCGACCTCACCGTGGGCATCGCCGACACCGGGGTCAAGGCGGCCTTCCTCAAGTGCGTGGTCGAGGCCAAGGGGCTCACGCCCGGCGTCGAGCGCATCTGCCGGGCCGTCGCGCAGGCCCACGTACGCACCGGCGCGCCGATCACCGTCCACACGAACTCGTTCACGCGGAGCGGCCTGATCGCGCTCGACCTGTTCGCCAAGGAGGGCGTGAGCCTGGAGAAGGTCGTCCTCGGGCACGCGGGTGACAGCAACGACCTCGACTACCTCATGCGGCTGGCCGACACGGGCGCGATCCTGGGCATGGACCGGTTCGGTCTGGACGTCTTCAACCCGACGCCGCAGCGCGTGGCCACGATCGCGGCCCTGTGCCGGCGGGGGTACGCCGATCGTATGGTCCTCAGCCACGACGCCGCCTGCTTCATGGACTACTTCGGCGGCGCCTGGGACGAGGCCCTCCAGACGCTGGCGCCGAACTGGCGCTACGATCACATTCACGACGATGTCTTGGCCGCCCTGCTGGACGCGGGTGTGACCGATGACCAGATTGAGCAGATGCTGGTGTTCAACCCGAAGCGCTACTTCTCGTAAAGTGGGTGGATCGGGAGAGCGACGCGGGTAGGTGGAGCTGGGTGACTTCGGAGCAGGCCTTGTCGATCAGCCTCGGACTCCAGGGACCCTGCGTCATCGCGCGGTTGACGGGGGATTTCGACTTCGGGTCCGCGGCGGAGGTGCGCGACCGCGTCACCAAGGCGCTCGATCTCACGCAGCCCCCGATGCTCGTCATCGACATGCAGGCCGTCAGCGTGTGCGACTCCTCGGGTCTTTCCGTGCTGGTCTACCTGCACAAGGCGGTCACGGCCTCGGGCGGGCGGCTGCTGCTGTCGGGCCTGAACGGCCGGTGCAAGCACCTGTTCGCGATCACCGCGCTGGACAAGTTCTTCGATATCCGCAGTACGGCGGAGCTGGCCATCGCCGAGCTCAACGAAGTGGGGAATTCGCCGCCGTTTACCGGGTAGTGCTCGTGCATGTCGGCCGAAGAGCCCGATCTGCTCGGTACGTACCTCGAGCAGATCGGAAAGACCCCCTTGCTCTCCGCCGCGGACGAAGTGGAGCTCGCCCGGCGGATCGAGGCAGGCCTGTACGCGGGCCATCTGATCGAGCGTGGTGAGGGCACGCCAGAACTCGAACTCGTCGCGCTCGATGGCAAGCGCGCCAAGGACCTGCTGATCAGGTCCAACCTCCGGCTCGTGGTGTCCGCCGCCAGGCGGTACTCCTACCGGGGGCTGCCGCTGCTCGACATCATCCAGGAGGGCAACCTCGGGCTGATCAGGGCGGTGGAGAAGTTCGACTACACGCGGGGATACAAGTTCTCCACGTATGGGATGTGGTGGATCCGCCAGGCCATCGAGCGCGGCATCCACGACAAGAGCCGTACCGTGCGGCTGCCGATCCACGTCGCGGAGGAGCTGTCGCGGCTGATCAGGGTGGAGCGGCAGCTCGCCACCGAGCTGGGCCGCGAGCCGACCGACGTGGAGCTGGCCGAGGTGGCCGAGCGCTCGCCCGGCCAGGTCGCGGCGTTACGCAGGCTCGGCCAGGACATGGTCAGCCTCGACATTCCCGTCGGGGAGCACGGCGAGGGCCGGATCGGCGACATGATCGCCGACGAGGACGGGCTGCAGGTGCAGGAGCTGACCGAGCTGCGCGCGCTCAGCGCGGAGCTGCGCCAGGTGGTCACGACCCTGCCGCCGCGGGAGGCGTTCGTGATCAGGCTCAGGTACGGGCTGACCGGAGAGGAGGTCCACTCCTACACGGAGATCGCGCAGTGTCTCGGCCTCACGAGGGAGCGCATCAGGCAACTGGAGAAGCAGGCGTTGAGACGGCTCAGGCAAGGGGGGCCGTTGCTGGCGTGGGCGTCCTGACCCGGCCAGGTTGCGGGCGGATAAGCCCGATATAAAGGGATAACCGTTTCGTATCGGATCATGCCCGGCAAACGCGAGGAAGCGGGCTGCCTGGTAGTAGTCGGACACGTACGTGTCGCTGCCGACAGGGGGGAGCGACTGTCTCGACTATGGGGGCGAAATGTTCAAAAGCCTTGCCGCCACGGCGTTAGTGGCGCTCGCCGCGACCACGCTGCTGGCCGCGCCCGCCGAAGCCGCCACTACCGGCGCGCAGCTCATCCGCACCAAGTCCTACTGGGGCAAGTGCGAGGACACCTGCCGCGTCAAGGTGCGGATCACCAACATCTCCCGCAAGAACCTCTTCAACGTCAAGCTCAACGTCAACCTGAAGGTGAACGGCCGCAAGGTCGGCTCGTGCTACAGCAACGTGGGCCGCATCGCGGCGCGCAAGGTGCGCTACACGGGCTGCACCGTGCGCACCGCGCGGTTGTCCGAGGCATGGAACGACTACGTCGACGGGTACGGCGACTTCCGCACCTACGCCAGCACGTACGTGTCGTACAGGTACTACCGCTGACGACGGCGGAAGGGGCCGGGACACCCGGCCCCTCCGGGGCTCACGCGGTGACGAGGAGTGCCACTCCGATCAGCACCACGACCGGGACGAGCCACATCACGACCTCGCCGGCGAACTCCTTGTACATCGCGTAGGTCTCCTTCGCATCAGGGGGCGGGGCAAACGTCAATGCGCAGCATAGCCGTCCCCGCCCGCTGCTCGGTCCCTGGCCTCACGCCGTCACGGCCCCGTCGGAGGCGGAGCCGACGGTCGCCACGTACTTGGTCAGCACCCCGCGCTCGACCGCCCGCTCGGGCCGCACCCACGCGGCCCGCCGCTCGGCCAGCTCCGCCTCGGGCACCAGCAGGTCGAGGGTGCCGGCGGCGCTGTCGATGACCACCGTGTCGCCGTCGCGCACCAGCGCGATCGGCCCGCCGTGGTACGCCTCCGGCGCCACGTGCCCGATCACCAGCCCGTGCGAGACCCCGCTGAAGCGGCCGTCGGTGACCAGCGCCACGGAGGTGCCCAGGCCCCGGCCGACCAGCGGGCCGGTGATGGAGAGCATCTCGCGCATGCCGGGGCCGCCCGCCGGGCCCTCGTACCGGACCACGATGACGTCCCCGGCCACGATCCGGCCCTCCTGGATGGCGACGTAGCAGTCGCTCTCCGAGTCGAACACCTTCGCCGGTCCCTCGTGGCGGAAGTCGTCCTTGCCGCCCAGCTTGAGCACGCACCCGTCAGGCGCCAGCGAGCCGCGCAGGATGGCCAGCGCGCCACGCTGCTTGAACGGCTGCCCGGCGCTCGCCACCACCTGCTGCCCCGGCGTCTCCCGCGCGTCCGCGGCCACGTCGGCCAGCGAGCGGCCGTCCACCAGCGTGACGCTCTCGCGCAGCAGCCCCGCCTCCAGCAGGCGGCGCACCACCAGCGAGGTGCCGCCGGCCCGCCACAGGTCCAGCGCGGTGGCGTCGCCGCCGCTCGGCTTGAGCCCGGTGATGATCGGGACCTGGCGGCAGACCTCGCCGATCCGGTCGATCTCCAGCGGCAGCCCGGCCTCGCGCGCGATGGCCAGCAGGTGCAGCACGGCGTTCGTGGAGCCGCCCATGGCCGCCACCGACACGATCGCGTTGTGCAGGGCGTCCTCGGTGAGCACGCGCGAGGGGCGGGCGTCGCGGGCCAGCGCCTGCATGGCGAGCTCGCCGACCCGGCGGGCCGCGGCGCCCTTCTCCTCGGCCACCGCGGGGATGTCGCCGACGCCGAACGGGGCCAGGCCCAGGAACTCGGCGACCGTGCCCATGGTGTTGGCGGTGTACTGCGCGGCGCAGGTGCCGGCGCCCGGGCAGGCGTGCCGGGCCAGGTCGTCGAGGTCCGCCTGGTCCATCCGGCCCACCGCGCGCTCGCCGAGCGCCTCCCACATGTCCTGGATGGTCACGTCACGGCCGCGCCAGCGGCCCGGCATCATGCTGCCGCTGTAAAGGACCACCGATGGCACGTCGAGGCGGGCCAGCGCCATGATCGCCGCCGGCACGGTCTTGTCGCAGCCGACGATCGCCACCAGCGCGTCGAACTGGTGGGCCAGGCCCATCAGCTCGATCGAGTCGGCGATGACCTCCCGGCTGATCAGCGAGGCCCGCATGCCGGGCGTGTGCATGGTGAGGTTGTCGGAGACCGCGATGGTGTTGAACTCCATCGGCAGCCCACCGGCCGCGCGCACCCCCTCGGCCACCTCGGCGGCGAGCTCGCGGTGGGTCAGGTTGCACGGCATGGTGCCGGTCCAGGTGGAGGCGATGCCGACCACGGGGCGGCGCATCTCCTCCTCCGACATGCCCATGGCGTACAGGTGGGAGCGGGCCGGTGCGCGGTCGGGATCGTCGGCGATGCTCAACAGGATTCCTCCGATGTACAGGTTGCGGCACCTCAATGATCCAGTGTCCGGATCCGGTGGCGCCTCCCGCCCCCCTCACTGCTCGCGCATGCCCCAGGGGGAGCCGTACTCGACCAGCAGATCCAGGAACGAGCGCGGCTCGAACGCCTCCGGCCCCAGCACGCCCGTACCCTGCCAGACCCCGCCGGCCAGCAGCTCCAGCGCGATCACCGGGTTGACCGCGGTCTGCCAGACCACGGCCTGCGAGCCGTACTCGCGCATCGACCACTGGTTGTCCACCACGTGGTAGAGGTACACCTCGCGGGGCCGGCCGTCCTTGACGCCCTTCACCCAGGTGCCGGCGCACGTCTTGCCGTGCATGCGCTCGCCCAGCTCGGCCGGGTCGGGCAGCACGGCGGCGACCACGTCGCGCGGCGACACCCTGGCGGTGCCCCGGTCGGTCCTGACCGCGACCGGCTCGGTGCGGTCCACGCCCAGCGCGTGCAGGGTCTTCAGGGTGCCGATGAACTCCTCGCCCAGCCCGTACTTGAACGTCACCCGCTGGGCCGGGATCCACCTGGGCACCAGCACGACCTCTTCGTGCTCGACGTTCACGCACTCCACGGGGCCGATCCCGTCGGGGAAGTCGAAGATCTCGGGCTCGCTGAACGGCTCGGTGGTGTACCAGCCGCGGCCCTTCTCGTAGACGATCGGCGGGTTGAGGCACTCCTCGATCGTGGTCCAGATGGAGAAGGAGGGGGCGAAGTCGTAGCCGTCCACGGTCAGGTTCGCGCCGTCCCTGATCCCGATCTCCTCGATCTCGTCGAAGAGCTCGTCGGCGGCGTACCGGGCGAAGACGTCGGCCAGGCCGGGCTCGACGCCCATGCCGACCAGCGCCAGCCTGCCCCTGTCGGCCCACTGGGGCGCGCGGGCGAACTGCTCGTCGCCGAGCTTGACGCCGACCTCCTCGTACGGGCGGTCGGGGTGTGGCTTGGACATCGACATGGCCATGTCGAGGTAGTCGACGCCCGCGGCGAGCGCGGCGTCGAACAGGGGCAGCACGAACCGGGGGTCGGTGGCGTTGAGCAGCACGTCGCAGCGGTGCTCGGCCAGCAGCGCGGCGACCGCGCCGGCGTCGGCGGCGTCGATCCTGGCAGGGGTGAACCTGGTGGCCTCGTCGCCGAGCGCGGCGACGGCCGCCTTGGCGCGGGGGAGATCGTAGTCGGCGACCACCATGTGGTCGAAGAACGGGCGGCGTGCGGCGATCCGGGTGACGGCGGTTCCCACGCCGCCGGCTCCCACAAGAAGGATACGCATGACGATAAATCCCCTTTTATGGCTTTTTCGGGGGGTGTGTCGTACATCAAACGCTCGTATGCTCATCAACGTCAATGGTGTTGGCATAAGGGAGGCGTTCCATGGCCAAGCGGGTGGTGCCGGAGGCGGCACGCCGTCGGCGGCGTCCGACCAAGCAGGGGCAGGTGCTCACCCACGCGCTCATCGTGGAGACCGCGCTGCGCATGCTGCGCGAGCACGGGGCCGCCGGGCTCACCGCCCGCCGCCTGGGCCTGGCGCTCGGCGCCGACGCCAGCACCGTCTACCGGTACTTCCGCGGCATGGACGATCTGCTCCTGGCCATCGCGGACGAGCTGTTCGGCCGCGCCATGGCCTCGTTCCTGCCCACCGGCGACTGGCGGGCCGACCTGCGCGAGCTGGGCACGCGCATCCACAACGCCTACCTGGCGCACCCGCAGGCCGCCGTGCTGACCGCCAGCCGGGTCACCGGCCGGCCGAACGAGGTGGCCAGCGACGAGACGATCATCGGGATCCTGCGCGGCGCCGGGTTCGCGGACAGGGACGCGGTGCGGATCTACCACGCGTTCATCGACCAGAGCCTGGCCTTCGCCATCCTCGACGCCGCCACCCTGGCCCTGCCGAAGGCGGCGCGGGAGGCCGACGAGGAGGTGTGGCGCGACACGTACGCGCGGCTGCCGGCCAGCACCCACCCCAACATCGCGGCCACCGCGCCGCTGCTGGTCGCCCGGATGAACGACAGCGCCTACCCGACGGCGCTCGACCTGCTGCTCTCCAGCGCGGCGGCCCAGCTCGCGGGGTAGAGCCCCGGGTATGCCGGAAGGTCATCTGATCCACCGCCACGCCCGCGAGCAGCACGCGGCCCTGGCCGGTCACGTCGTGCGCGCCGCCGGCCCGCAGGGGCGCTTCGAGGCCCGGCCGTACGACGGGCGGGTGCTGGCCGGGGTGGAGGCGGTCGGCAAGCACCTCCTCTACCACTTCGAGGACGGCCTCCCGGCGATCCACGTGCACCTGGGCATGCGGGGGATCTTCCTGCGGTACGACGATCCGGAGTCCGGGCCCCGGCGCGGTACCCGGCTGCGGCTGGCCACGGGGGAGGTGGCCTACGACCTCATCGCCCCCTCCCGGTGCGAGCCGCTCGAAGCGGAGGAGGTGGCCGCGCTGCGCGGCTCGCTGGGGCCGGACCCGCTGCGCGAGGACGCGTCCGCGGCGGAGGCGGTGCGGCGGCTGACCCGGTTCCGGGGGCCGGTCGGGGCCGGGGTGCTCGACCAGGGGGTGTGGGCGGGCATCGGGAACGCCTGGCGGGCAGAGCTGCTCTTCCTCGTGGGGCTCCACCCCGGCTCGCGCGGCATCGACGCGGAGACGGCGCTGCGGCTGTGGGAGGCGGCGGTCACGTACCTCGCCCTGGGCAGGGACGCGGGGCAGGTGGTCAGCGACCCGGCGGCGCCCGACGAGCGCTGGGTCTACAAGCGCGAGCGCTGCCGCCGCTGCGGCGCGCCCGTCGAGACCTGGCAGCTCGCCTCCAGGACCGCGTACGCCTGTCCACTGGACCAGCGCCGGTAGCCTGAAAAGTCACATGGCCACCACGATCCGTAACCCGCTGCTGGACATCCGGCGCATCTACGTCGAGCCCGCCGCCGCCGAGCTGCCGCGCGGCCAGGAGATCCTGGCCCGCTTCCCCGCAGCCGAGCGCGTCGAGGTCGAGAGCCATCACCGCATCCCCGAGCTCCACGGCGACGAGGCGAACGTGGCCCGCTGGGTCCGCATCAAGACCGAGGCCCTCGTGCTCGGGGTCAAGAAGTCGCTGACCGCGCGCCCCAACGGCCGCTCGGCCCACTTCATCGCCCCCTCCACGGCCAACGGCTGCGCCATGGCCTGCGCCTACTGCTACGTGCCGCGCCGCAAGGGCTACAGCAACCCGATCACGGTCTTCGCCAACATCGACCAGATCCTCGGGTACGTCGAGCGGCACGCCGGCCGGCAGGGCGTGAAGGCCGAGCCCGACCAGATCGACCCGCACGCCTGGGTCTACGACATCGGGGAGAACTCCGACTGCTCGCTCGACGCCACGGTGTCCGACAACGTGCGGGACCTGGTGGAGCTGTTCGGCCGGCTGCCGCATGCCAAGGCCAGCTTCGCCACCAAGTACGTCAACCGCGACCTGCTCGACTGGGAGCCCCGGGGGCGCACCAGAGTGCGGTTCAGCCTCATGCCGGCGGCGGACTCCAAGCTGCTCGACATCCGCACCTCGCCCATCGCCGACCGCATCGCGGCGATCGACGACTTCGTGGCGGCCGGGTACGAGGTAAACGTCAACTTCAGCCCGGTCGTCGTACGGGACGGGTGGCTGGAGGACTGGGCGGAGCTGCTCGGCCACCTCGACGACGCCCTGAGCGCCGAGGCCCGCCGCCGGCTCGCCGCCGAGGTGATCTTCCTGACCCACAACGACCGGCTGCACCAGGTCAACCTCGGCTGGCATCCGAAGGCCGAGGAGGTGCTGTGGCGGCCTGAGCTGCAGCAGGCCAAGCGGTCGGAGACGGGCGGGTGGAACGTGCGCTACCGCAACGGGCACAAGGGGCGATACGTCGCGGCGCTCACCGGCCTGATCGGGGAGCGGCTGCCGTACTGCCGCATCCGGTACGCGTTCTAGCGGCCGCGCGCCAGGCGCTTGTTGAGCGAGGCCAGGGAGTCGTCGGCCATCAGGCCCGGCAGGCGGGGCGCGTCCTCGTCGATCTGGCGCAGCACGGCGGGATGTCCACCCTGGTGGCGGGTCCAGGCGCGGACGACCTCGGGCATGGCCGCGATCGCCGCCTCCGAGAGGATCGCCTCCCTGGGCAGCCATTGGGTCAGGAACTGCGCGACCCTGGCCGGGCTCCACCACAGCGGGCGATCCCCGACGAACTCGACCAGCTTCCCGAACGCCTCCCGGGCGCCGGGCACGTCGGGCAGCGCGTCCAGAGCGATCTCGGACGCGGTGTCACGCGTGCGGCCGGGCGCACCGCCGTCCGCAGTCCCGGCGGCTGCGTTCGGCGTGGCGTCGTGCGTGCGGGTGAGCGCGGAGCGGGCGCGGGTGATCGCGAACGGGCGCACGCCCGGCAGCGTCTCGGCGACCTGCGCCCCCATGACACGGTCGGTCAGCTCGAAGGCGTCCAGGATCCGCGCCGCCACGCTCTCCGGCGGCGTCGGCCGCAGGTCCAGCTCGTCGAGGAACTTCGCCTCCTCCACCACCGCGTCCACGGCCAGGCCGCCGCTGGGCTGGTCGATACCGGCGACGAGGACGTGCGGCTCCTTGCCGTTGTCGTACCGGAAGGACAGGGCCGCCAGGACCTGCTCGCCGTAGGGGTCGGCCTTGCCGTACCAGCCGCCGTCGCAGGTGACCCGGCCCATCCGGCGCACCCACCCGGGCAGGCTCTCGGCCACCGCGTCGCCGGCCGCCGCGTACGGGCCTTGCGCGCCCTGGCCGTTGACCGCCGCCAGGGCGGCCAGGGCGAGGCGCGCTTCCTGGCCGCCGTCCTCCGCCGATCGCCGCAGGAACGCCTCCACCTGCTCCGACGCCTCCAGCTCGGCCGTGAGGCGGGCCGCCCAGAGCTCCGTCCGCAGCGGGGAACGCCATCTGAGCAGGTCGCGGGCCTGAGTGATCGCCGTGTCGAACGCAGTCGTGCTCACACCTAGACCGTATCGTCACGACGTACCGGCCGGGCGGGATGCACCGGTGGCGGCTGTCAGCGCCGGATGTCCCGCGACCGGTGGCGGCTGTCACTGGCGGATGTCCCACGATCGGTGGCGGCTGTCACTGGCGGAGGTCCCGTGGCGTGATCACGGTGGCCAGGCCGTCCAGCAGGCGTTCGAGGCCGAAGGCGAACAGCGACTCCAGGTCCAGCTCCGCGCCCGGCTCCGTGATCCGGGCGATCAGCGGCCCTTCGAAGGGCAACCGCGCCGCGACCCACTGCTTGCTGGTCAGCCCCGTGTCGAGCTCGGCGCCCGCCTCGCTCTCGATGTTGATCGCCGTCCCCCGCACGAAGTTGACCAGCGTGCCGTAGACGTGCAGCCGGGTGCCCGGGTCCAGACCGAGGCCGTCCAGCGCGCGTAGGGTCCACTGCCCGTACGCCAGCAGCCCCGGCAGCGCGACCGGCCGGGTGATGGACACCAGCCGCGGCAACCAGGGATGGCGATGGTAGGCGGCCCACTGGAGCTGAGCGGCCACCCGCAGGTGGGAGCGCCACCCCGGCGGCGGCTCCGGATACTCGATGCCGGCGAACGCGGCGTCCGCGATCAGCTGGGTGAGCTCGGCCCTGGCGTCGAGGTGCCGGTAGAGGGTCATGGTGGCGACCCCGAGCTTGGCCGCCACCGCTCGCATGGACAGCGCGGCCAGACCATCGGTGTCGGCGATCTCCATGGCCGCGCGGACGACGCGGTCGCGTTCCAGCCCTCCGGCGGAGCGCGACGGCAGCCTCCGGGGAGCGACCACGGCGCCGATCCGGGACGTGGACTCGATGGCGCCCGCCTGCTTGAGCGCGGCCAGCGCCTTGGTGGCCGTCGCCATCGCGACGCCCCACTCGCTCATGATCGCCCTGGTCGTGGGGACGGGATCGCCGGGCCGCAGCTCTCCCTCGGCGATGCGGCGCTCGATGTCGGCCACGATGCGCAGGTACGGCGGTCGCGGATCGTTCACGACGTCATGCTGCCATGCCTCAGTGATCGGGCAGCCAGTTGCCGTGCAGGCCGAGCGGCACCCTGGCGGGCAGGTGGACCCGCGCGACGGGCTCGCCGGTGAAGTCCTGGGCCGAGAGGATCACCAGGTCGGCGGCGCCGCGCTCGGCGTCGTGCACGTACGTCAGCAGGTACCCCTCGTCCTCGCCCGCGCCCGTGCCGGCGAACACGGCCTCCCCGACCGCCGCGTCCCTGCCGAACCCGTGCACCTCGGCCGTCCCCCGTTCCAGGTCATGCTTGACCAGGGCGTTGGTGAAGGCGTCGTCGGGCGGCGGGCCCTCGGACGTGAACGGGATCCCGTACAGGGCGGTCGCGGCCGAATAGCCGTATCGGTACGGACGGGTGGCCCGCGCCTCGTTCACGCGGGGGAAGTCCCGGGGCCGGTCGTCGAGGCGCCGCTGGTCGATGCCGTCCGGCGTGATCGTCCAGCGGTCCAGCACGGGCCGGATCGCCCCGGGGTCGGCGGGGTCGAACGGCCCTTCGGCCGTGACCAGGTCGACCACGACGGAGTGGCCGTCGTCGTAGGCGTTGAGCGTGTGGCTGACGTGCACGGGGCCGACGTCCAGCCAGCGCACCTCACCACCGGCTCGCGGCAGCACACCCACCCGGGTCGGGTGCCCCGGCAGCCACCGGCACTCGAACCGGTCGAAGCCCAGCGGAGTGTCCCACAACACCACGTGGGACTCGGTGAGCGCGAAGTCGTGCAGGAACGGCGTCCGGGTCATGGGGATGGTGGTGGTCCGGGCGACGCTTCCCCCGGCGTCGGTCACGATGTGCTGGACGAAGTCGTGGCCCGGCATGTACGACAGCGAGTGCAGCTCGCCGGTGAGCGGGTCGTGCTTGGAGTGCGCTCCCGCCGTGAACCCCTGCGCCGTCCCGCCCAGGTCGCACAATCCCACCGTGTTCAGCTCCGCGTCCAGCTCGGCGGGCGGCAGACCGCCCTCGGCCAGGGCGAAGACGCGCCGGGCGTGCTCGAACACGTGCACCATGGGCGCGAAGCCCGGCGTCCGGACGAAACGGTTCCGGTACCACTCGGCCCGGCCGTCACGCAGCCTCACCCCGTGCACCATGCCCTGGCCCATGCCCCAGATGTGCACGGCGGGGTCTTCCACGTTCAGCGGGTTCGGCCCGTTGCGCAGGTAGCGGCCGTTCAGCTCGGCGGGGATCCGCCCGGTGACGGGGAGGTCGAAGGCGGTGACCTCTTCGGTGACGGGGGCGAAGGCCCCTTCCAGATACTTCATGTGAGCACCGTACGGAGCGGGGCATCCCGACCCAGCGCCACGAGGGAAATCGCCGGGCTGTGCACTAGTGCAAGGCGTGCCCCTGCGTCATGTGCGCGCCGTTGCGTGCGCGGCATCGAGGCGCACAGGGCGGGGTGAGGCGGGCACGGCAGGGCAGGGCGGGTGAGGCGGGCACGGCAGGCAGGACGGGGGCGGGGCGGGGCGGGCACGGCAGGACAGTGCGGGGCGGGGCGGGGCGGGGCAGGGCGCGGGATGGGATGGGGCGAGTGTGTCGCGTTCGGGCGGATATGCGGCGGCCCGGGCCTACGCGCAGGTGCGTCCGTGGGCCCGGGCCGTGCGTCCGTGCTAGCGGTTGTCGCCGGTCAGGCCCGCCTTCCGCAGGGCCTCGGCCATGGCGCCGGTCGGCGCGGGCCGGTCCTGGCGGCGCTGGCCGCCCCGGCCGTCGCCGCGCCCGCGCTGACCGCCGTCACCGCCGCGCTGGCCGTCACCCCTGCCGCGGCCACCGTCACCGCGGCCACCGTTCCCGCGCCCGCCATCGTCACGACCGCCGCCTTCGCCGCGCCCGCCTTCACCGCGCCCGCCTTCACCGCGCCCGCCTTCGCCACGGGCGTCTCCGCGGCCGCCGTTCCCTCGCCCGCCGTCACCACGCGCGCCGCGCCCCGGCTGGCCGTCGCCGCGACCGCCCCCTGGCCGGCCGGCGCCCTTGCGGGGCCCCTCGCCGCCCTGCTGGGCCGTCGTCTCGTCCTCCAGGCGCAGCGTCAGGGAGATGCGCTTGCGCGGGATGTCCACGTCGAGGACCTTGACGCGGACGATGTCGCCGGGCTTGACCACGTCACGCGGATCCTTGACGTAGTTGCGCGACATGGCCGACACGTGCACCAGGCCGTCCTGGTGCACGCCGATGTCGACGAACGCGCCGAACGCCGCCACGTTGGTGACCACGCCCTCCAGGATCATGCCGGACGTGAGGTCGGAGATCTTCTCCACGCCCTCCTTGAAGGTGGCGGTCTTGAAGGCGGGACGCGGGTCGCGGCCCGGCTTCTCCAGCTCGCGCAGGATGTCGGTGACCGTCGGGAGGCCGAAGGTCTCGTCGGTGAACTCCTCGGGCCGCAGCGTGCGCAGCGCCGCCGTGTTGCCGATCAGCGTCTTGAGGTCGGTCTTGGCGGAGGTCAGGATGCGGCGCACCACGGGGTAGGACTCGGGGTGCACGCTCGACATGTCGAGCGGGTCGTCGCCGCCCCGGATGCGCAGGAAGCCCGCGCACTGCTCGAACGCCTTCGGGCCGAGGCGGGGCACGCTCTTGAGCGCCGCGCGGGTGCGGAAGGGGCCGTTGGCGTCGCGGTGGCGGACGATGCTCTCCGCCAGCGTGGAGCCGATGCCCGACACGCGCGTGAGCAGGGGCGCCGAGGCGGTGTTGACGTCGACCCCGACGGCGTTCACGGCGTCCTCGACGACCGCGTCGAGCGAGCGGGAGAGCTTGGACTCGGCCAGGTCGTGCTGGTACTGGCCGACGCCGATCGACTTGGGGTCGATCTTGACCAGCTCGGCGAGCGGGTCCTGCAGGCGCCGGGCGATGGAGACCGCGCCGCGCAGCGACACGTCGAGCTCGGGCAGCTCCTGCGAGGCGTACGCGGAGGCCGAGTAGACCGAGGCGCCCGCCTCCGAGACCACGATCTTGGTGAGCGACGGCATGTGCGTGACCAGCTCGCCGGCCAGCTTGTCGGTCTCGCGCGAGGCCGTGCCGTTGCCGATGGCGATCAGCTCGACGCCGTGCCGCTGCGCGAGCGCGCCCAGCACCGCCAGCGACTGGTCCCACTGCCGCTTGGGCTCGTGGGGGTAGATGGTTGCGGTCTCGACGACCTTGCCGGTGGCGTCGACCACGGCGACCTTCACGCCCGTACGCAGGCCGGGGTCGAGCCCCATCGTCGGCCGCGCGCCGGCCGGAGCGGCGAGCAGCAGGTCGCGCAGGTTGGCCGCGAACACCCGCACCGCCTCGTCCTCGGCCGCCTGCCACAGCCGCATGCGCAGGTCGATGCCCAGGTGCACGAGGATGCGGGTGCGCCAGGCCCAGCGCACGGTCTCGCTCAGCCACTTGTCGGCCGGGCGGCCCTGGTCGGAGACGCCGAACCGGGAGGCGATGCGCAGCTCGTAGTCGGGGCTGTCGTCGGGCTCCAGGGTGACGGAGAGGACCTCCTCCTTCTCGCCCCTGAACATGGCCAGGATCCGGTGGGAGGGCAGCTTGGTGAACGGCTCGCCGAACTCGAAGTAGTCGGAGAACTTGGCCCCCGCCTCCTCCTTGCCCTCGCGGACCTTCGACACCAGCCGCCCGTGGTTCCAGAACTGCTCGCGCAGCCCGCCGATGAGGTCGGCGTCCTCCGCGAAGCGCTCGATCAGGATGGCCCTGGCCCCTTCGAGCGCGGCGCCCGCGTCGGCGACGCCCTCGGTGACGAAGCCCTTGGCGGTGGCCTCGGGGTCGAGCGTGGGGTCGGCCAGGAGCTGGTCGGCCAGCGGCTCCAGCCCCAGCTCGCGGGCGATCTGCGCCTTGGTGCGCCGCTTGGGCTTGTACGGCAGGTAGATGTCCTCGAGCCTGGCCTTGGTCTCGGCGGCCATGATCTGCTCGCGCAGCTCGTCGTCGAGCTTGCCCTGAGACTCGATGGACTCCAGGATCGCCGTCCTGCGCTCGTCCAGCTCGCGCAGGTAACGCAGCCGCTCCTCCAGCGTGCGCAGTTGCGCGTCGTCGAGGGCGCCGGTGGCCTCTTTGCGGTATCGCGCGATGAACGGCACGGTCGCGCCGCCGTCGAGCAGGTCGACGGCCGCCTGCACCTGCCCGTCGCGTACGCCGAGCTCTGCGGCGATCCGCTGGTGAATAGAGAGCACTTGCCTGCCTTTCGATGGTCCCGCCGGTCAATTGTGCAGGACGACGCCGTCCTTCATGACCAGAGTGCGCGCTGGGTGAACGACCACGGCCTCCGCCGGGCTCCCGGCCGGGACCACGACGAGGTCGGCCCGGTCGCCGGGCGCCAGGCCGTAGTCGTCGAGCCCCAGCGCCCGCGCGCCGCCGACGGTGGCGGCCTCCAGCGCCAGCTCGATGTCGTCGTCCCTGCGGAACGTGCTGCGGTAGGCGAGGTGCATGGCCCGCTCCAGCATGTCGCCGCTGCCGTACGGGCCCCACAGGTCGCGGATGCCGTCGTGCCCGCACGCGACCGTGACGCCCGCGGCCCGCAGCTTCTTCACGGGTGGCACGGGGAAGCTGTAGACGGCCGCGGTCACCACCGCGACCCCGGCCTCGGCCAGGCCCTCGACGAGGCGGTCCTGGTGGGCGTCGTCGAGCTGGCCCAGCGCGTACGCGTGGCTGACCGCCACCCTGCCGCCCAGCCCGAGCGCCTTCGTCCGCTCGATGATCAGCTCCAGCTCCCACCCGCCCAGCGAGCCCCCGTCGTGCAGGTGGATGTCGAGATGGGTGCCGTAGCGCCCGGCCAGGCCGAAGACGAGGTCGAGGTGGCGCACCGGGTCGCGGTCGATGCCCGCGGGGTCGAGCCCGCCCACCGCCTCCACGCCGCTCTTCAGCGCTTCTTCCAGCAGCTCGGCGGTGCCCGGGTTGGTGAGCACGCCGTGCTGGGGGAAGGCGACCTGGCGCACCTCGACGGGGGAGCCGGCCGCGGCCTCGCGCACGGCCTCCACGCCCCGCAACCCGGCCGCGGGGTCGATGTCGGTGTGGGTGCGCACGTGCGTGGTGCCCGCCGCGCTCATGCGCTCCAGCAGGGCGGCTATCCGGGCCACGCTCGGCACGCCCAGCTCGGCGCGGCGGCCGAGGTCGTTGGCGATGCGGCCGGAGAGCGTGTCGTCGGCGGAGTGGGGCACCCACGGCCCGCCGTAGAGGGTCTTGTCGAGATGGCAGTGGGCCTCGACGAGGCCGGGCAGGACGAGCTGCCCCGCCACGTCGTAGACCTGGGCGCCGGGCGCCTCGACGGGGCCGAGTGAGACCCGGTCGATGCGGCCGTCGCGGACCAGGATGTCGGCAGGCGCTCCGAGCCCCCAGGGGAGCCCACCGCGGAGCAGCACGTCGGTCATGCCCAGCACCCTAAGGGGCGGGACCGACGATTTCCCTGCCCCTTGGTGTGACGGTTCTGAGGACCTACTCGACGACCAGCTTGACCGGGATGTTGCCGCGGGTGGCGTTGGAGTACGGGCACACCTGGTGAGCGGCCTCGACGAGCTCCTGCGCGACCTCCGGCGCGATGCCGTCGGGCAGCTCCACCCTGAGCGTGGCGTCGAGCCGGAAGCCGCCCTTGCCGTTGGGCGACAGGCCGATCTCGGCCGTGACGGCGGCGTCGGAGACGTCGACCTTCTTGCTCGCCCCCACGAACTGCAGCGAGGAGGCGAAGCAGGCCGCGTAGCCGGCGGCGAAGAGCTGCTCGGGGTTGGTGCCCTCGCCGTTGCCGCCCAGCTCCTTCTGCAGGGCGAGCCGGACGTCGAGCTTTCCGTCGGAGGAGACGGCGCGGCCGTCGCGGCCCGCCGCGGTGGCGATGGCGGTGTACATGATCCTGGCTCCCTTGGTAGACAGACCGGTCTGTGCATCTGAGAGTAGACAGGTCTGTCTGGTATCGTCAACAGGTGAGCGCAGGAACGCGGAGCCCGGCACGGACCCGGGTGCTGGAGTCCGCCGCCCGCCTGTTCTACGGCGAGGGCGTCCACACGGTGGGCATCGACCGCATCATCGCGGAGGCGGGCGTGGCGAAGGCGACCTTCTACCACCACTTCCCGAGCAAGGACGACCTGGTCAGGGCGTACATCGTCGAGCAGGGCGCGGCGCAGCGCGGCATGGCCGAGAGCATGCGCGAGGGATCACCGCGAGAGCGGCTGCTGGCGATCTTCACGTTCATGTGCGAGTTCGGCGCCGGCCCCGCCTACCGGGGCTGCGCCTTCGTCAACACGGCGGCCGAGTATCCCGATCCCGCCCATCCCGTACGCCAGGCCATCGCCGAGCACCGGCGCTGGACGCGCGACCTCTACCGCGACCTCCTGGCCGCAGACGGCCACCCGGACCCCGAGCGGACCGCCGACGTGCTGCTGCTGGTCAGGGACGGGCTCGTGGTCGGCTTCGACCTCGACGACCCCGCCACCGTCAGGGCCGCCGTGGAGACCGCGCTCGCCCGGGTGCTGAGACCCTGATCAGATGGCGTCGAGGTGGGCGACGTTCGCGACGTCGGCAGGGTCGGTGCTCGGGCGCCCCGCCAGCCAGGCGTCCAGGATCTCGTCCAGCACCACGTCCGAGGTGAGGCGGAGGCTGAGCGCCAGCACGTTGGCGTCGTTCCACTTGCGGGCGCCGTCGGCGGTGTAGGCGTCCACGCACAGGGCCGCGCGCACGCCGGGCACCTTGTTCGCGGCGATCGACGCGCCCGTGCCGGTCCAGCAGCAGACGACCGCCTGCTCGGCGCGGCCCTCGCTGACGTCCCTGGCGGCCAGCTCGCAGGCCCACGCCCAGTCGTCGCGCTCGCCGTCGTCGAGCGCCCCGTGGGTCACCACCTCGTGCCCCCGCCGGCGCAGCTCGGACACGACCCGCTCCGCCACGCCGTCCTTGCTGTCGGCGGCCACCGAAATCCGCATGCGTCCCTCCAGGTCGGCTCCCCTTCCCGTTCCAGCGTAGAGGCGGCACGGGGCGGTGAGGCTGGCGTCATGAGGCGGTATGTGCTTGGTTGTGGCGGCATATGAGAATTGACGCGAACGACATTCCGGCCCTCGCCCGCGGTTGCGCCGTGCTGGGCACCGGCGGCGGGGGAGACGTGCGTACGGGGTCGCTGGCCGCGATGCGAGCCATCCGCGAGTACGGCCCCGTGCCCCTGCTGAAACTCGACGACCTGCCGGGCGACGCGCTGATCCTGCCGCTGTCCGGCATCGGCGCGCCGACCGTCAGCCACGAGATGATCCACGGGGAGGACGAGCCGAAGCGCATCGCCGAGGAGGCCGAGCGCATCTTCGGCCGGCCGCCGAGCGCGATCATGTCCTCCGAGATCGGGGGCGCCAACGGCGTCGCGCCCGTCGCCTGGGCCGCCCAGCTCGGGGTGCCGCTGCTCGACGCCGACGGCATGGGCCGGGCCTTCCCCGAGGTCCAGATGGTCTCGATGTACGTGGCGGGGATCCCGGCCGACCTCGTGATCATGTCCGACGTGGCGGGCAACGTGGTGACGATCCGCCCGGTCGACGGGCTCTGGTCCGAGCGCATCGCGCGGGCCGTCTGCGTGGCGGCAGGCTCGCACGCGCTGATGTCCGACTACATCCTGACCGCCGACCGGGCCAGGGGCGCGGTCATCGAGGGTACGGTCACCCGCGCCCTGGAGATCGGCCGCGCCACGGAGGGCTCGGCGGACCCGCTCGGCGCCCTGCGCGACCGCCTGGGCGCCACCAGGCTCATCACCGGCAAGCTGACCGACGTGGAGCGGCGCACCACGGGCGGCTTCGTCCGCGGCACCGCCACGATCGAGGGCACCGGCGACGACCGCGGCCGCCGCCTGACCCTGGAGCTGCAGAACGAGAACCTGGTCGCGGAGGAGGGCGGCCGGATCCGCGCCATGGTGCCCGACCTCATCACGGTCGTGGACACCGAGACCGCCGCCGCCGTCCAGACCGAGGGCCTCCGGTACGGCCAGCGCGTCACGGTGCTCGCCTGGCCCTGCGACCCGCTCTGGCGCACCCCGAAGGGCCTGGAGACGGCCGGGCCGCGGGCCTTCGGCTACGACCTGGGCTACGTGCCCGTCGAGGAGCTGTCGCATGGCTGACCTGCGCATAGGGATCGACGTCGGAGGCACGAACACCGACGCGGTCGTGCTCGACCCCGACGGCCGGGTGATCGCCAAGGCCAAGCGGCCGACCACCCCGGAGGTGACCGGCGGCCTGCGGGCGGCACTCGACGCCGTGCTGGCCGAGCTCGACAGCGAGGGCCGGCAGAGCGTCACGCGCGTCATGCTCGGCACCACGCACGCCACGAACGCCATCCTGGAGCGGCGCGGCCTCGGCCGGGTGGCCGTGGTGCGGCTGGGCGCGCCCGCCACCACCGCCGTGCCCCCGCTCTCCGACTGGCCGGACGACCTGCGCAAGGCCGTCTCGGCGGGCGAGGCCGTCGTGCCCGGCGGCCACTACGTGGACGGCCGCGAGATCAGCCCGCTCGACCTGGACGCCGTCCGCCGCTTCCTGGACGGCGTGCGGGCCGACGCCGTGGCCGTCACCAGCGTGTTCAGCCCCGCCGACGACGGGCACGAGCGGCGGGTCGCGGAGCTGGTCAGGGCCGAGTACGGCCTGCCGGTCTCGGTGAGCTGCGAGATCGGCTCGCTGGGCCTGCTGGAGCGCGAGAACGCGACCGTGCTGAACGCCGCGCTCCACGGCGTCGCCGCCCACGTCACCGACGCCCTGGTCACGGCGCTGGCGGAGCGGGGCCTGGGGGCGCGGCCGTACCTGGCCCAGAACGACGGCACGCTCATGACGCTGGAGCACGCCGCGCGGCTGCCCGTCTCCACGATCGGCTCGGGCCCGGCGAACTCCCTGCGCGGCGCCGCGTACCTGTCGGGGGTGGCCGACGCGGTCGTGGTGGACGTGGGCGGCACGTCCACGGACCTCGGGGTGCTGGCCGGCGGCTTCCCCCGGGAGTCGGCGGCGGCGGTGGAGATCGGCGGGGTGCTGACCAACTTCCGCATGCCCGACATCCTGGCCATCGCGCTCGGCGGCGGCACCGTCGTGCGCCAGCGAGGCCTCGGCCCCGACTCGGTCGGCTACCGGATCGTGCGCGAGGCGCTGGTGTTCGGCGGTGCGACGGCGACGATGACGGACGCGGCCGTCGCGGCGGGCCGCGTCCCGCCGGGCGCCCACGACTGGCGCGAACGCCTTCGGCGCGCCCTGTCGGAAGGAGAACGCCTCCAAGACGACTTGTCGGAAGAAGAAGTCCTCCAAGGTGACATGTCGGAAGAAAAGGCAGACATTCTGGAAAGCGCGGTTACCCGGGCCGACGAGATGGTGATCGACGCGGTGGACCGGATGACGCTCGGCAGGAGCGACCGGCCCCTGGTGGCGGTGGGGGGCGGAGCGTTCCTGCTGCCCGATCACATCCCCGGGGTGAGCCGCGTGATCAGGCCCGAGCACGCCGAGGTGGCCAACGCCGTGGGCGCCGCCATCGCCCTCGCGAGCGGCAGAGTCGATACGATCTTGCCAGCGGGAGACAGCCGGGCGGCGGCGATCGAGAGCGCCAAGGAGGAGGCGCGGGCGCGAGCCGTGGCGGCGGGGGCCGACCCCGCCGGAGTCGAGATCGTGGACCTCCTCGAGGTGCCGCTGAGCTATCTCTCCGAGCCCGCCGTGCGGGTGCACGTCAAAGCAGCCGGACCCCTCGCCCGGTGACAATCGAAAGGACCCCCCCACCATGCGCTGGCACAAGCGTCTGCTCGTCGCCGGGGTAGCCGGTGTCCTCGCCCTGACCGCGTCCGCGTGCGCGGGCGGACAGGTGCGCGGCGCCGGCGGGACGCCCCAGCCGCAGGCGAGCAGCGGCAGTCCGGCGGATCAGACCGGCGGGCAGGCCAACGACAGCACGTTCGTCTACGCGCCGAACTCCGACGTGGTCACCGACTGGGACCCGGCGACCTCCTACTCCAACGAGATCGTCGCCCTGGCCAACATCTACGAGGGTCTCACCAGGTACAACTCCCAGACCAAGCAGGCCGAGCCACGCCTGGCGACCGAGTGGACCTCGTCGGGCGACGGCAAGGAGTGGACGTTCAAGCTGCGGCAGGGCGTGAAGTTCCACACCGGCGACCCGATGGACGCCGAGGCCGCCAAGAAGGCGATCGAGCGGACGATCGAGAAGAAGGGCGGCGCCGCCTACATCTGGGACCCGGTGGACGAGATCGAGGCGGTGGACGCGAGCACGCTGAAGTTCACGCTCAAGTACGCCGCCCCCCTCGACCTGGTCACCTCCTCCGGCTACGCCGCCTGGATCTACGACGCGGACGCCGTGGACGCCGACGGTGGGACGACCGCCGGCACCGGCCCGTACACCATCGACTCGTGGCGCAAGGGCGAGGAGAACGAGCTGACGCTGAAGGCGTTCGAGGACTACTGGGGCGGCTGGAAGCCCGAGCAGTACAAGAAGGTCACCTTCCGCGTCACGCCGGAGATCACCACCGCCTGGCAGCTCCTGCAGAAGGGCGAGGTCAACTTCGTCAGGCGCCTGAACCCGCAGCTCTTCGCCCAGGCCGGCACCACGCAGGGCGTGCAGAGCGCGCAGACGCAGTCGTTCCAGAACCTGCTGGTGCTCTTCAACACCGCCGACGGCCCCACCAAGGACGTCAGGGTGCGGCAGGCGCTGCAGCTCGCGATCGACTACGACGGCCTGGCGGCGGCGCTGGAGGGCTCGGGCGTGAAGGCCAGCGGCCTGGTGCCGCAGGGCCTGCTCGGCCACGTGGACGGCATGGAGCCCAAGCAGGACCTGGCCAGGGCCCAGCAACTGCTCGCCGACGCCGGGTACGGCCCCGACCTGGAGGAGCTGGAGCTCAGCCTGACCTACGCCATCGGCGACGAGGACCAGAAGCTGCTGGTGACGCTGCTCAGCTCGACGCTGAAGCAGCTCAACGTGACGCTGCGGGCCAAGCCCATGAACTGGGGCGCGCAGTGGGACCTGGGCAAGAAGCGCGGCCAGGACGTCTTCGTCATGTACTGGTACCCGGACTACCCGGACGCCTACTCCTGGTTCCTCAACGTGTTCAAGAGCGCCGACAAGCCGCAGTTCAACCTGTCGTACCTGAAGAACGCGGAGATCGACGCGGCCATCGACAAGCTGCCCGAGCTGACGGCCACGGACCGAACGGCGGCCGAGCAGGAGTACCGTAAGCTCCAGCAGAAGATCATCCAGGAGGAGGCGGCGGTCGCGGTGCCGTACGTGCAGCGCTACCAGCGGGCGCTGTCGGCGGACGTCCAGGGGTACCAGGACAACCCGGCCTATCCCAGCGTGGTCTTCTTCTACGAGCTCACGCGCGCAAGCTAGGCCATGCTCCGCTATCTGGCCCGCCGGCTCGGCCAGGCCCTCCTGGTCGTGGCCGGCGTGGTCGTGCTCACGTTCGCGATCATGCGGCTGGTGCCCGGCGACCCGGCGGTCGCGTTCGCCGGGCCGAAGGCCACGCCCGAGCAGCTCGCCGAGGCCCGCGCGCGGTTCGGCCTGGACGACCCGCTGCCCGTGCAGCTGCTGAACTACGCGCGCGACCTGGTCACCGGCGACTGGGGGACGAGCCTGCGCACCAGGCAGCCCGTGCGCGACGACCTCTACCTGGCCTTCCCCGCCTCGCTGGAGCTGGTCGGGGCGGCGCTGCTCGTGGCGATCGCCCTGGGCGTCCCGCTCGGGGTGCTCGCCGCCCGCCACAAGAGGAGGCTGCCGGACTTCGGGGTACGGCTGGGCAGCATGCTGGCCGTCTCCGTACCGGTCTTCTGGCTGGCCCTGGCGCTGCAGACGGTGTTCGCCGGCCACCTCGGCTGGTTCCCGATCGCCGGCGAGTACGACACCTCGCTCGACACCACCAGCCCGCTCACCCTCTGGACGAACATCACCATCGTCGACGCCCTCATCACCGGCAACTGGCCCATCTTCACCAGCACCCTCGAACACCTGGTGCTGCCCGCCCTGGTCGTGGCCGCCTACCCCACGGGCGTGATCGCCCAGATGACCAGGGCCGCGCTCATCGAGGAGTCGGGCCAGGACCACGCCAGGCTGGAGCGGGCGCTCGGGTTCGGCGAGACGTCGATCCTGACCAGGTTCGCGCTGCGGCCCGCGCTGAGCCCGGTGCTGTCGCTGATCGCGCTGGTCTTCGCGTACGCGATCGTCAACGGGTTCCTCGTCGAGGCCGTCTTCAACTGGCCCGGCCTGGGCCGTTACGCCGCCGAGTCGATCCGCTCGCTGGACACCCCCGGCATCGCGGGCGTCACCCTGCTGGTCGCCCTGGTGTACGTCCTGGCCAACCTGGTCGTGGACATCCTCCAGGGCTTCGTCGATCCCCGCACGAGGTCCCGATGACGCCCCCGATCACCATGGACGGTCAACCGCCGCGCCGCGGCCTGCCCCGCGTCCCCGACCGGTTCGCCGCGCTGGGGGCGGTGCTGCTCGCGGTCGTCGTGCTGGCGGCGCTGCTGGCGCCGTGGCTGGCGCCGTACCCGCTGGACGAGCCGCGCCCGCTGGAGCGGCTGCTGCCGCCGAGCGGCGCCCACTGGTTCGGCACCGACCAGGTCGGGCGGGACGTGCTCACCCGGATCCTGTACGGCGGGCGCACCTCGCTGACCATCGCCGTGGCCGTGCTGGGCGTCTCGGCGGCCGTCGGGGTGACGCTGGGCGTGGTCGCCGGGTACGCGGGCGGCTGGATCCGGGACGTGATCATGCGGGTCACGGACGTGTTCCTGGCCTTCCCCGCGCTGCTGCTCTCCCTGGCGCTGGCCGTCGTGCTGCAGCCCAGCGTGAACACCGTGATCCTGGCCATCGCGGTGACCTGGTGGCCGTGGTACACCCGGCTGGCCGCCTCCATGGCCGCCTCGATCGCCACCCGCCCGTACGTGGACGCCGCGCGCTGCCTCGGCGTGCCCGCCCCGCTGATCATCGTGCGGCACGTGCTGCCGAACTCGCTCACCCCCGTCCTGGTGCAGCTCTCGCTGGACGCGGGCGGGGTGATCCTGACCTCGGCGGCGCTGTCGTACCTGGGGCTGGGCGCGCAGGAGCCGACGGCGGAGTGGGGGCTGATGGTGCAGCAGGGGCAGACGCTGTTCACCACGAACTGGTGGGTGGTGACCTTTCCCGGGCTGGCGATCCTGGTGACGGCGTTCGCGTTCAACGTGCTGGGTGAGGGGCTGCGCAACGCGCTAGACCCCCGAGCGCAGGTGCTCGGCAGGAGAGAGCGACGAAGGAGCCAACGGATGCCGGAGCGGCCGCGACCATGAGCACGCAGGGCGGTCAAGTGATCGAAGTACGCGACCTCCAGGTGCGGTACGGCGGGCGGCTGGTCGCCGACGTGCCCGAGCTGGACGTGGGCGCGGGGGAGTGCGTGGCGATCGTGGGGGAGAGCGGGTCGGGCAAGTCCACGACGCTGCTTTCGCTCCTCGGCCTCACCGAGAATGCCGAAATTTCGGGACAAGTGCGGGTGTGCGGCGTGGACGTGCTCACCGCCTCCCCGAAGGCGCTCCGCCAGATCCGCGGCGCCCGCGCGGCCCTGGTCATGCAGTCACCGCAGGCCGCGCTCAGCCCCGCCACCCGCCTCGGCGTGCTCATGCGCCGCGCCCTCAAGCTGCACGGCCGGCCAGCCACGGACGAGGTCATGGCGCGGGCCCTGGAAACGGTCGTGCTCGACCGCGAGATCCTGCGCCGCTACCCCCACGAGATCTCCGGCGGCCAGGCCCAGCGCTTCGCCATCGCGCTGGCCATCGCCCTGGGCGCCGAGGTCGTCCTGGCCGACGAGCCCACCAGCGCGCTGGACGTGACCGTACAGGCCGAGGTGGTCGGCGTGCTGCGGCGGCTGCGGGCCGAGCGGGACCTCGCGCTGCTGCTGGTCTCCCACGACCTGGCCCTGGTCTCGACGATCGCCGACCGGGTGCTCGTCATGAAGGACGGCGCGGTCGTGGAGTCGGGGCCCGCCGCCGAGGTGCTGGCCGAGCCGTCCCATCCCTACACCCGCGAGCTGCTGGAGGCGCTGCCGTGACCATGCTCAGGGCCGAGCGCGTGACGCTCGGGTACGGCCGCCGCCCCGTCGTGCACGACGTCAGCCTGGACATCACCGGGGGCGGCGTGGGCCTGATCGGGGAGAGCGGCTCCGGCAAGACGACGCTGGCGCGCGCGTTCCTGGGCCTCCTGAGCCCCATATCCGGAAATATCTGGTACCGCGGCCAGAATCTCAAGAAGGCGGACCTGAGGGCGTTCAGGAAGGACGTGCAGCCCGTCTTCCAGGCCGAGGCCCTCGACCCCCGGATGCGCGTCGGCCGCTCGATCGCCGAGGCCCTCCCGCGCACCGCCCGCGCCCGCGTCGGGGAGCTGCTCGAACAGGTCGGCCTCGATCCCGCGCTGGCCGATCGCCGCCCCCACCAGCTCTCGGGCGGCCAGCGCCAGCGCGTGGTGATCGCCAGGGCCCTGGCCGTCGGCCCCCGCCTGCTCATCCTCGACGAGCCCACCAGCGCGCTCGACGTCACCGTCCAGGCCAGGATCCTCGACCTGCTGGCCTCGCTGGAGACCGAGCGCCTGCTCATCACCCACAACCTGGCCGTCGTGGAGCGGCTCTGCCGCACCTCCCACGTGCTCTTCGCGGGCCGCGTGGTCGAGTCGGGCCCCACCTCCGAGCTCCTGGCGAACCCGGCCCACCCGTACACCAGGGCGCTGCGCGACGCCGTGCCCAAGCTGGGCGGCGCCCCGCCCGAGGCCGCCTCGGCCCCCGGGGGCAGGACGGAGGCGGTCCCCGCGGCGACTGGGTGCCCGTTCAGGCTGCGCTGCCCGCTGGCCGTGCCCGCGTGCGAGCAGGCGCCCGTGGCGCGGGACGTGGCAGGCCGTCAGGTGGCCTGTCACCGGGCGGAGGACGTGCTCTCCATCTGACCCTTCAGATGCGCGCACATGTCGTCGGCGAGCTTGTCCATCAGCCGGGCCAGCTCCGCCCGCTCCGGCTCGGACCAGCCGGCCAGCGCGGCCTCGAACCACTGTGAGGCGGCCCGGCGGCACGCCAGCGCCGCCTGGCCGCCCTCTTCGGTGAGCGCGATACGCCAGGCCCGGCCGTCGTCGGGGTCGCGTACCCGCTCGACCAGCCCGCGCCGCTCCAGCGCGGCGACGTGCCGCGTCACGTGCGGGCTCTCCACCTGCAGGCTCTCGGCGATCTTGCCGATCCGGCGCGGCTCCCCCGCGTCCAGCAGATCGACGAGGATCTGGACGTCCGGCCGGTCCAGGCGGACGCCCGCGGCCTCGGTCAGCCGCTCGTGCGTCTTGGCGCGGTTCATTGAGGTCGCGAGCCGGCGATAGGCGTCCACCGTTCGGCGCAGATTCTCGTCCATCCGCTTGATTACCTAACTTACGTATGTATTATCGGTTCTCGGTTACTTACCTAAGTTATCTAAAGGAGCCGACATGGCGACAGTCGTCGTGCCCGCGTCGCGGGCAACGACCAGCCGGAACCCTTGGCCCGCGGTGATCTCACTGGCCTTCGCCGCCTCCATCGCCGCTCTCCAGAACACCGCGGTGGTTCCGCTGCTTCCCGTGCTGCAACGAGAGCTGAACACCTCGTTGAGCGCCGTGAGCTGGACACTCACGCTGAGCCTGCTGGTGGGCGCGGTGTCCACGCCGTTGCTGTCGCGCTTCGGCGACATGTACGGCAGGCGCCGCATGATCCTCGCCGCCCTGACGCTCCTGGTGATCGGCTCGGTCATGGCCGCGCTGGCGACCTCGCTGACCTGGCTGATCGTGGCGCGCGTGCTGCAGGGCTTCGTGTCCGCGCTGGTGCCGCTGTCGATCGGGGTGGTCAGGGACTCCCTGCCCAGGCAGCAGCTCGCGACCGGCATCGGGGTGCTGAGCGCGACCATGGGGTTCGGCAGCGGCGGCGGCATGATCCTGGCCGGGCTCGCCTCCGGCGACTACCACCTGGTCTTCTGGATCACCGGCGGCATCTCGCTGGTGGCGGGCATCGTCGTGGCCTTCCTCGTGCGCGACTCGGCCCCGCCGGTCAAGGGCCGTCCCGACCTGCTGGGTGCGGCGCTGCTGACCGCGTGGCTGGTCGCGCTGCTGCTGGCCGTCAGCGAGGGCGGCTCCTGGGGCTGGACCTCGCCGGGCGTGCTCGGGCTCTTCGGCGCGGCGGCCGTGCTGGCGGTCGTCTGGGTGCTGGTCGAGCGCAGGGTGGCCGAGCCGCTGGTGGAGATGGCGATGCTGGTGCACAGGGGGACGGTCGGCGCGACGGTGTCCTCCTTCCTGCTCGGGTTCTCGTTCTTCACCCTGCTGACCGGCATGTCCGGCTTCGCCCAGGCGCCGGAGGCGGCGGGCGGGCTCGCGGCGACCACCCTGCAGGTGGGGATCTACCTGCTGCCGAGCACGCTCTTCATGCTGGTGATCTCGCTGTTCGCGGGCCGGATCATGCGCAGGCTCCCGGCGTCCGCCATGGTGGCGATCGGCTCGGGGGTCACCGCGCTGGCCGGGCTCTGGCTGGTGGTCCAGCACACGGCTCCGGCGCACCTGTACGTGGCGTCCTCGCTGATGGGTGTGGGCCTCGGCGTCGGCTACGCGGCGCTGGGCACCATGGCCGTGGAGCACGTGGCTCCGGACAGGACCGCCGTGGCGGCGGGGGTGAACGCCCTGGTCCGCATCGTGGGCGGCAGCGTGGCGGGCGCCGCGATCGCCGCCGTCCTCGCCGCGGGCGGCGGCTACCCGTGGGTCTTCGGGGCAGCCGCCGGAGCGGGCGTCGTGGCCGCGCTGTTCGCGGCCGGGTACGGCCATCTCAACCGCAGGCCGGTCACAGCGCCTTCAGGCCACTGATCACTTCCAGCAGCACCTTGGCGTCCGGGGCGGGCGGCGGCAGCTCGACCTGCACGAGTTGCTGGGCGTGCAGGTCGCCGACCAGCACCCGGACCACGCCGATGGGCAGGTTCAGCTCGGCCGCCACGTCCACCAGCCGCGTGGGCTGGGTGCACTTCTGCAGGATGATGAGGTGTTCGGGGTCGAGGCCGCGGGGCGGCGTGAGGCCGCCGGCGGTGATGATGACCGCGATGAGGTCGATGGCCTCGCTCGCGGGCACCGTGCGGCCCCTGGTCAGCAGGTAGGCGGGGACGATCGGACCGGCGTCCTCGTCCAGCCAGCGCTCTTCAGTCACTTCGCACCACCCGCATGGGGCGAGCGGCGGGCTCCTTCTGCACGGCGATCGCCGGGGCCTCGGGCTCCGGCTCTGCCACGTGCTCTTCCGGGATCAACACGATCGCGGTGGTCCCTCCATATGGTGAACCGCGCAACGTCACGCGGATGTCATGCCTGGCGGCCAGGCGGGAGACGACGAAGAGGCCGAGCCGGTCACTGTCGGCCAGGTCGAACTCCGGCGGGCTGGCCAGCCGCTCGTTGTACTCGGCCAGCTCTTCTGGTTCCATCCCGAACCCCCGGTCCTCGACCTCGAAGGCGAAGCCCCGGGCCGTCCCCTCGCCGCGCACGATGACCGAGGTGTGCGCGGGGGAGTAGACGGTGGCGTTCTCGATCAGCTCGGCGATGAGGTGGATCACGTCACCGACCACGGTGCCGGCCAGGCGCTGGCCGGACATCGGCTCGATGACGACGCGCTGGTAGTCCTCCACCTCGGCGGCGGCGCCGCGGGCCACGTCGAGCAGCGGCACCGGGCGGCTCCAGCCGCGTCCGGGCGTGGCGCCCGACAGGATGATCAGGCCTTCCGCGTGGCGGCGCATGCGCGTCGTCAGATGGTCCAGCTTGAACAGGTCGTCGAGCTGCTCGGGGTCGGTGGCCCGGTGCTGCATGTCCGCCAGCTGGATGCGCTGGCGGTGCAGCAACGTCTGGCTGCGCCTGGCCAGGTTGCGGAAGACGTGCCCGACGCCCTCGCTGAGCTGCGCCTGGCCGACCGCGGCCTCCACCGCCGTCTGCTGCACGGCGGAGAACGCCTGGCCCACGTCGTCGATCTCGACCGTGGTGCTGGCCACGGACAGCTCGGGCATCTCGACCTTCTCGCCCTTGCGCAGCTTGGCGACCACGTGCGGCAGCCGCTCCTGGGAGACCTCCAGCGCCGCCAGCCGCAGCGCGCCGAGCTCCTTCGACAGGCGGTTGCCCATGCGCAGCGAGAACGCGATCGACACGATCACCAGCGCCAGCGCCGTGCCCGCCAGCAGGAACGCCCGCGACAGCACCTGGTCGGCCACCGGGTCGGCGCGCTCGTTCAGCAGCGTGCTGGCCCTGAGCTGGGCCTCGTTGAACGACTTGGCCAGCCCTTCGGTGGTGCTCAGCCAGCCCTGCGGCGTGCCACCGGCGATGATCTGGTCCTCCATCATCCGCATCCGCTGGTAGGCGGGGGAGCTGATGAGGGCGACCTGGGGGTCGCGCAGCGCCGGGTCGAGCTCGCCGAGGCCCTGGTCGATGAGGAAGCGCCGGTTGCCCGCGATCTGGGTGAACAGCCTGCGCTCGGCCGCGTCGACCGTGCCGAGGCCGATGGCCTGCTCCCTGCTCAGCAGCTCCCTGGCGTAGCTCATGTCGACGACCACGCGCGACTGCTCGTAGATCGGGATGTCGTCGATCAGCGCGACCTTGCGGTGCAGGCCGTACAGGGTGTCGATGACCGAGTTGTACGCCTCCACGCTGTGCAGACGGTCGGACAGACCCGCGTCGATCTCCCCACGGACCGAGTCGAGCCTGTCGAGTTGCGTGTGCACCGCGTCCACCTGTGTGCGGATCTCTTCCGATCTGTCCTTGGAGGTGCTGGAGAGCTGGATGAACGAGTCCCGGGCGGCGTCGGTCTTGGTGCGCTGGGCGGCGACGGCGGACTCGTCCGCCATGTCACGCAGGAGCTGGGCCGAGATGAGACGCTCGCGCTGGATCTCGCTGATCAGTTTGTACGCGGGCAGGCGGAGGTTCGTCCAGACTGTCTTGTATTGACGCAGCTCCAAGCTCTCGCTGGCAGTGACGGCGGTGATGACCCCCCACAACACCACCATGGAGGTCAGCGGCACCAGTAGTAGTCCGATGATCTTCATGCGGATCGTTCGGCTACGACCCATGGCACCTCACTCCGGTCGGTCCCAAGCTGGCAACCCCGGACGGGACAAGCCCCGAGAATAGCAATTCGATCACCAGAATGCCCAATTTTTCGGGACTTTTGGACACGTGTCACGCCTCTGCTGGATCTTGGAGTAGGTTTCCCGGGAATCACATCGGCCACAGAGGGAGCCTGCGTTGCGCCGTCGACTCGTTGCGGCCGCCGCGCTGGTCCTCGTGGCGGCCTGCTCGACCCCCCAGGAGCCGCAGCGGGCGCCGGCGGGGGAGTCGCCCTTCGTCTACGTCAAGAACACCGACATCGTCACCGAGTGGGACCCCAGCCGCTCCTACTCCAACGAGATCATCGCCTTCCAGAACGTCTACGAGACCCTCACGCTCTGGAACCCCGTCACCAAGAAGTCCGCCCCGCGCCTGGCCACGTCCTGGCGCTCCTCCGCCGACGGCCGGACCTGGACCTTCTCCCTGCGCTCAGGCGTCACCTTCCACACCGGCAGGCCGCTGGACGCCGAGGCGGTCAAGGCGTCCATCGAGCGCACGATGCAGGCCAAGACCGGCGCCTCCTACATCTGGGACCCCGTCTCCTCCATCCGGGTCGAGGGGCCGCTCACGGTCACGTTCGCGCTGAAGTACCCCGTGCCGCTGGACCTGGTGGCCTCCGCCGGGTACGCGGCCTACATCTACGACACCAAGGCCGCCCCCGACCTGCCCGCGTTCTTCCGGCAGGGCAGGGACGCGGGCTCCGGCCCGTACACGGTGACGAGGTGGAACAAGGGCAAGGAGGACGAGCTCACGCTCTCGGCGTACGACGGGTACTGGGGCGGCTGGCGGCGGCCGCACTACAACACCATCAAGTACAAGGTCGTGCCCGACACCGAGCGGGCGTACCGGATGTTGCAGAGCGGCGAGGCCAGCTTCGTCGACCGGCTCGACCCGCGGCTGTTCGCCCGCGCCTCCGCCGCGCCCGGGCTGCGCACCTCCGACCGGCCGTCGTTCACGACCGCCATGATGCTGTTCAACACGGCCGCCGGGCCGATGAAGGACATCAGGGTGCGCAAGGCCGTCCAGAAGGCCATCGACTACCAGGGCCTGATCAAGGCGCTCAAGGGCTCCGTGATGCCGGCCAGCGGCGTCGTGCCGGAAGGGCTGCTCGGCCACGTGCCGGACCGCGTGCCCCAGCAGGACCTCGCCGGCGCCACCCGGCTGCTCCAGCAGGCCGGCTACGGCCCCGGCGGCCGCCCGCTGCGGCTGCGGCTGACCTACGGCGAGGGTGAGGCCGACGAGCAGGTGCTCGCCCGGCGGCTACGGGCCACGCTGCGCACGCTGAACGTCACCCTCGAAGTCAGGGGCATGCACTGGAACGCCCAGTGGGAGCTGGGCAAGAAGCGCGGCCAGGACATCTTCGTCATGTACTGGTGGCCCGACTACGCCGACGGCTACTCCTACTTCGGCCAGGTCTTCCAGAGCGCGAACCCGCCCGTGATGAACCTGTCCTACCTCAACGACCGGACCCTCGACGCGCTGCTCGGCACGCTGCCGGAGCTGACGGTGACCGACAAGCCGGCGGCACAGCGGGCGTACGAGCAGGCCACCACGCGCGTGCTGGACCAGCGGGCGGCCGCCGCGCTGCCCTGGGTGGTCAAGTCGCGGCGGGCCTACCTGGGCGGCATCCAGGGCTACGACGACAACCCCGCCTACCCGGACGTGGTCTTCGTCTACGACCTGCGCCCGTCGGGCTGATCGCTGCCCGCTTGCGACGTGCCGCCGTCGGGCTGATCGCTCTCCACCCGTTCGCGCAGCCGCGCCCTGATCTCCTCGGGGGTGTAGGCGCGGCGCCGCCGCTCCGCCCGCGCGATCACCACTCCCGTGGCCGCCACACCCATGATTCCGGCCAATCCGAGCATCTTCCACCAGCGCATGTTGCCTAGGCTAGCCCTGTGCTGACTCTCGACGAGGCCGTCAAGGTGACGAGGACCGGCGACCTGTGGATCTTCCGCGGCCGCTCCGTGCCCGACCGCGCCATCCAGACCATGACCAACAGCCCGGTCAACCACGTGGGCATGGCCATCGTGATCGAGGACATGCCGCCGATGATGTGGCACGCCGAGCTCGGCAAGTCCCTGCTCGACCTGTGGTCGGGCACCCACCAGCGCGGCGTGCAGCTCCACGACCTGCGCGAGGCCGTGACCGTGTGGGCCGACCGCTACGACCAGCGGGCCTGGCTGCGCCAGCTCGACCCCGAGGCCACCCCCGAGATGGAGGACGCGGCCCTGCGCACGGTGGCCAGGCTCGACGGCACCCCGTTCCCCTCCACCGCCCGGCTGGCCGCGCGCTGGATGCGCGGCAGGGTGCCGCGCAGGAGCCGCAGGGAGCAGACCCTGGAGAGCGCCTACTGCGCCGAGGTGGTGGCCGTCACCTACGAGGCGATGGGGCTGCTGTCCGCCGGGCGCCGTCCCAACTGGTACGACCCCGGCAGGTTCTGGAGCGGTGACGACCTGGAGCTGCTCCTAGGCCGCCGCCTGGGCAACGAGATCACCGTGGGAGTGGAGCGAACCCGGCGACCCTGACCCTGGCCGGCGGCAGCGCGGCCTCCCGCGTGGAGGCCGCCGCGCGTGCGCGGCGCACGGGCCTGATCTAATCCGGGGATGAGTTCTGTGAACGTCGCCGTGATCGGCGTCGGAAACTGCGTGTCCGCCCTGGTGCAGGGCGTCGAGCACTACCGTGACGGCGACGCCCCCGGCCTGCCGAACCCCGTCTGCGCCGGCTACGCGATCTCGCAGGTCCGTTTCACCGCCGCCTTCGACGTCGGCCGCGCCAAGCTCGGCCAGGACCTGTCGCAGGCCATCTGGACCGCGCCGAACAACGCCCGCAGGTTCGCGGACGTGCCGCACCTGGGCGTCCCCGTGGTGGAGGGCATCCTGGCCGACGGCGTCGGCCCGGGCTCGGCCGGCCTCGTCGACCCGCGCGGCGCGGCCACGCCCGCCGAGGTCGCCGCCCACCTGCGGGAGACGGGCAGCCACGTGGTGCTCAACTTCCTGCCGACCGGCGCGCAGCGCGCCGCCGAGCTCTACGCGCAGGCCGCCATCGAGGCCGGATGCGCGTTCGTGAACTGCATGCCGGCCGTGCTGGCCCGCTCGCCCGAGTGGCGCGCCCGCTTCGCCGCGGCCGGGCTGCCGCTGGTCGGCGACGACCTGAAGAGCTCGTTCGGCGCCACGCTCGTGCACCGCGCGCTGGTCGACGCCCTGACCGGCAGCGGGGTCAGCCTCACCGGAGGTCACCAGCTCCTGGGCGGCGGCAACATGGACTTCGTCAACCTGGAGGACGCCGGGCGGATGCGGAGCAAGCAGGCGACGAAGGCGACGGGCGCGGGCGCGTCCATCCACGTCGGCGCCCAGTACGTCCCGTTCATGGACGACCGCAAGGTCGCCTACATCAGGCTGGACGGCGAGGGGTTCGGCGGATCCCCGCTGGAGCTGGAGCTGCGCCTGGTCGTCGAGGACTCGCCCAGCGCCGCGGGCAACGCCCTGGACGCCGCGCGGCACGCCAAGCAGGCCATGGACCGGGGCGCCGGAGGGCTGCTGGAGGAGGTGTCCGGCGCGCTGATGAAGGCGGTCTGACCCGTTACGCTCGGCCGGGACGGACATCCGCGTGCTCGGCCCGGTCGAGGTGAGCAGGCCGAGCGAGACGTCCACGCCGGCATCCCGAGCACGCACTGCTGCTGCGCCCCCTCGACCGGGACCTGAGCGCCCGACGAGCGCGTCCACCCGCTCGCAGTCCGCTCGGAGTCCGCCCGCAGCACGTGGCCGGACGCGCCGGCCTCCACCCACGCGCTCGCCCGATCATGCAGGCCGAGGGCAACCGGGTGGTGGCCGACCGCGACAACAAGGCCCTGCGGAGCGCCAGGACCGCCGGCAACCCCGGCGCCTGGCTCGCGGTCAGCAAACGACGGCCGGGTCATCGTCTGCTCCAAGGACAACAAGCCCCTCTGGACCAGCCGCTGACCACGGGCGCATGTACAGGCTGGGCAGCCGTTCCGGCCCGTACATGCGGCTCTCCTGCGGGTTGTGGTGGCACGCTGGAGAGATGCGCCTGGCTACCTGGAACGTGAACTCCGTCAAGGCACGGCTGCCCCGCCTGCTCGACTGGCTGGCGGAGACCGCGCCTGACATCGTGTGCCTGCAGGAGACCAAATGCCCAGCGGAGGCGTTCCCGATGGCGGAGGTGGAGGCCCTCGGATACGCCGCCGCGGCCCACGGGGACGGCCGCTGGAACGGCGTCGCCCTGCTGTCCAAGGTGGGGCTGGCGGACGTGACGCTCAGCTTCCCCGGCGAGCCCGGCTTCGGCGAGCTCGAAGGGGTCGGCGCCGCCCGCCCCGAGGCCCGCGCCATCGGCGCGACCTGCGGCGGGATGCGTGTCTGGTCCCTGTACGCGCCCAACGGCCGCACGCCCGACTCGCCCCACTACGCCTACAAGCTCGACTGGTTCGCCGCGCTGCGTGACGCGCTGGCCGCCGAGGTGGCCGCCGGGCCCGTGGTGGCCTGCGGCGACTACAACGTGGCGCCGACGGATGCCGACGTGTGGGACCCCGCCCTGTTCGCCGGGGCCACCCACGTCACGCCCGCCGAGCGCCAGGCGCTGGCCGAGCTGCGGGCCCTCGGGTTGCACGACGTGGTGCCGACGCCGATGAAGGGGCCGCATCCGTTCACGTACTGGGACTATCGGGCCGGGATGTTCCACCAGAACAAGGGGATGCGGATCGACCTCGTGTACGCGAGCGGGGACGTGGCCGGGCGGGTGCGGTCGGCGTACGTCGACCGGGAGGCGCGCAAGGGGAAGGGGCCGTCGGATCACGCGCCGATCGTGGTTGACGTGGATGCATAAATATCATCACAAACCGCTGTCGGCCGAGTATCCTGTGTTCTCACAGTTTCGGGGGCGGTAAGCGACTCCAGAGGACCACAGGGGGGATTCCCGTGGAACCTGCAGATGGCCGCGTCATCTTATTCATCCTGATCGGGCTCGCCGTGTTCGCTCTCGGGCGTCGATTCCAAGCCATGATCATCATGCGTCAGGTGTACAAGCAGAGCGCCAGGCAAGTCATGGCGAGGAGGACCACCGCGCACAACGCCGCCAAGTCGATGATCGGGATCACGCTGGTCGTGATCTTCGTGATCTGGCTCGTACTCAACCTCAACCGCATCATGTAGGCGGGGCGCGCGTCGCGGGGCGCGTGTGTGTGGTTGCGGTGTGGTGGTCATGGCACGCTGTGCGGGCCCTTGGGCGGGGCCGCACAGCGCACCACACTCCGCCCGTTCCGAGCAGCCCTCACCCCATCCCCGCCGTCACCCGGCCGTCACCCCCGCCCTCAGCGGCGGCGTATCCAGGCGCCCGCGATGGACGCCCCGATCATGGCCGCTCCCGCCACGCAGGCGGCGGCCACGCTCACGGCCCGCGTCAGCCGCACGGCACGGGGGATGTCGTGCACCTGGGGCGAGGGCCCGTCCCCCATCGTCGGACGCTCCTCGACCCTGCCCCCGTACACGTTCTTCCCGCCGAGCGTGACGCCGAGGGCGCCGGCGAACGCGGCCTCGCACCGTCCGGCGTTCGGGCTGGGATGGCGGTGCCCGTCCCTGCGCAGCATGGCCCGCGCGCCGCCCGGATCGGGCGCGGTCAGCACCGTGAGCACGCCGGTCAGCCGCGCCGGCACGTAGTTCGCCACGTCGTCGAGCCGGGCGGCGGCCCAGCCGAACCTCTCGTAGCGGGGGGAACGGTGCCCGATCATGGCGTCCAGCGTGTTGATCGCCCGGTACGCCAGCATCCCCGGCACCCCCGCCACCGCGCCCCAGAACAGGGGGGCCACGACGGCGTCGGAGGTGTTCTCGGCCAGCGACTCGACCGTCGCCCGCGCCAGTTCGGGGGCCTCCAGCCCGCTGGGGTCCCGGCCGCACAGGTGGGGGAGGCGGGCCCTGGCGCGTTCCAGATCGCCGTGCTCCAGGGCGTCGGACATGTACGCGCCCTCCCTGGCCAGCGTGGTGCCGCCGAGCACGGCCCAGGTGGTCAGGGCCGTCAGGGTCGTACGGAGGACTCTGCTGCGGGAGGTCGCTCGCACCGCCAGCACGCCGAGCGTGGCCGTGCCGCCGACGCACACGGCGACGTGCAGCACGCCGCGTCGCCTGTCGTCGGCGTACAGGGCCTGCTCCAGCCGCGCCGCGCCGCGCCCGAACACCGCCACCGGGTGTGCGGGGCTCTGCGGGTCGGCGAGGAGCCGGTCGAGGGCGACGCCGAGGGCGAGCCCCAGAGGGTCATACCAAATGGGCATGAAGCTCATCTTCGTGCACATCCAGCCACGCGGCGGCCCGACGGATGCGCTCACCGGCGCCGCCCGCCCACATCTTGGCCCAGTTGCCGCCGGCGGTGGCGCGGGTGCGCATGACGGCGTAGGAGCGGTGGAAGCGGAGCCTGGCCAGCTCCAGGAGGCGGCGGCGGTCGCGGGGCGGCACGCCGTACGCGTCACAGAACAGGCGGAGCCGGGCACCCACGTCCACGGAGCGCAGGAGAGGGGCGCGATCGACGGGGTCGGAAATGGGGGCCCAGTGGCGCAGGGTGGTCACGATGTCGAAGAGCCTGGTGGTCGGCCGGGCCAGATCGAAATCAATCAACGCGTACGGGCCGGTCTCACCACCCGCGACCCCATCGGAGCGGCCACCCGAACGATGCCGAAATATCACGTTCTCGGGCGTTAAATCGCAATGCCCGATCACCTCCGGCGACCGATCGTCGTTCGACCCCCCTTCCCACCCCGCCCCCGTCAGCGGAAACCCGGCGGTCGCATCGTGAAACCGCCGCAACAACCCGGCAAGCTGGGCCAACGCCTCGTCGGTCACGCTCTCCAGCCGCAGCCCGGTCGTACCAGGAAGAAAGGTGAGGATCTCCCGGCCGAACTCATCCATCCCCACCACCCTCGGCGCCCCGTCGAACCCGGCAGCTTCAAGGTGTCTGAGCAGGGCATGCACGGCGGGCGTGGACGTACTGGCCGGTCTGCGCACGGTGTCACCGACGCGCACCACCCCGTCTGTCACGTCCCCGCCCTGCAGGGGAATCTCATGCAGGAGCGTCGCGACCATGCCCAGACAGCTTAGACCTATTTGCCCCACCCCCGCCTGGCCTTTTCCAACTCAGGAGGTCGCCGCCGCGGCCCGCTAGCCTGCGACTCCATGCCGATCCTGCTGTCGCTGGCCGCCTTCGTGATGACGCTGCTCGGCGGCCTCGTCGCCGACCGCATCGGCGGACGCCGCCACCTCGTCCTCGGCTTCGCGGCCGGCGTCATGCTCGGCGTGGTCGCCTTCGACCTCCTCCCGGAGGCCCTGGCCCTCGAACCGCTGCGCGTGCACGGCGTACCCCTGCCCATGCTCACGCTCGCCCTGGCCTTCCTCGGCATCCACATCGTGGAACGCTCGATGGGCATGCACGACGCCCACGAGACCGACTACGCCACCCACCGACACGCCCGGGCGGGCGTCGGCCTCACAGCCGGCTCGGCCCTCGTCATCCACAGCTTCCTGGACGGCGCCGTCTACCGGACGGACACCTCCCTGGCGGTGGCCGTAGCGATAGGCGTCATCGCTCACGACTTCACGGACGGCTTCAACACGTACACCCGTCACCTCCCTCTACGGCAACGTCCGCCACCGCGCCCTCACCCTCCTCACCCTGGACGCCCTCGCCCCCGTAGCCGGCGCCACCATCACCACCCTCCTCACCATCCCGGACGTCACCCTCGGCGCGTACCTCGGCCATTTCGCCGGATTCCTCCTCCACCTCGCCACGTCCGATATCCTCCCTGAGGCCCATACGCCCAGACGGGCCACTGGATGGACGTTGACGGCGACCGTGCTGGGAACGCTGTTCATGTGGGGTGTGATCGGGTTGACAGACTGACACGGGGAAAACGTGTGCGTGACATGTCGCCGGATCATGCACAATAAGGCGGGAGCGCCCTTAGCTCAGCTGGATAGAGCACCGGACTTCTAATCCGACGGTCGCAGGTTCGAATCCTGCAGGGCGCGCTTCACCACCTGGGCGAACTCAGGCCACGCCCGTGTGCTGGGGTGGCATGAGGCAAATGTGGGGCAAAGCTGAGTCAGCCGCCCAGCGGCCGCCCCAGCGCGGACGCGGCGTTCAGCACCATTCGGGCCGTTTCCCCGGCGGCTTGGCGGGCCACCTCGGGCAGCACCGAGACGTAGGCGTCGGCCGTGAGCACGATGCTGGCATGCCCAAGCATAGCCTGCACCACCTTCAGATCGATGCGCGCGGCCAGCGCCAGAGTGGCCGCGCCGTGCCGCAGGTCGTGCAGCCGGACCGGCGGCTGTCCGGAGGCGGCCACCAGCCGGCGGAAACGCCCGGTGAGATAGTCCGGTCGCAACGGCGCGCCGTCTGCGGTGGTGAACACGTAGCCCGAGTCCTGCCAGCGGATGCCCGCCGCCGCGCTCAGCTCCTCCTGCCGCTCGCGGTGCCGGGTCAGTACCCGCACGGTCTCCGCGTCCAGGGCCACCACCCGGCAGCTGGCGGTGCTCTTCGGCAGTCCGACCACGACCTGGCCGTCGGCGTGCACCCGCTGCTGTGTTATCGTCAGCTCCGCGGCCTGCAGGTCGACATCCGTCCAGCGCAGCCCGGCCAGCTCACCGCGGCGCAGACCGCGCAGCGCGGCCAGCCACCACGCGGCGTACAGACGGTCCTGCGCGACGCCGGCCAGGAAGGCCGCGAGCTGTTGTTCAGTCCACACCGCCACCGTCGGACGCTCTCCGGACTGGTGCCAGCGAGCCGTCCGCCCGGCGGTCCAGACGACCGGATGCGGCCGCCGTGGATGGGGCAGTTCGGCGCCGTTGGCGGGGTTGAGGGGGATCAGCCGGGCGCGCACCGCGGCGTTCAACGCGGTCCCGCAAGGTGGCGTGGATCCGCACCACAATCGCGGGCGACAGCCGGCGGCCGGTCGGCGAGGGACGAGACGCCAGCATCGCGAGGAGGCCGTTGACGTCGCGAGAGGTGAGCTGGTGGAGCAGAATCCGTCCCAGCTGCGGGATGAGGTAGAGGCGGATGTGCGCGGCGTAGCCTTGCCGGGTTGACGGACGCAGGGCGTCCTTGGTGGCCAGCCTGCGTGCCAGCCACTGTCCGAGCGTGCATCCGGCTCCTGCGCTGTCGCGGTCGGCAGCGGCCAGGGCATGGCCTGCCGCCTGCGCTTCCTCGGGGTCGGCGTAACCGCCCTGGCGGACGCGCTGCCGCTGCCCGTCCAGGCTGCGCACCTGCACGGCGAAATACCAGCTGCCGTGATCGTCGCCCACCGGCAGACGCGGACACGTCCCGCCTCGCTGACGTCCCGTTGCCGCATCCACACAGCCGCATCGCCTGCTGATCTGCACACGAGTCTGGTTGCGTCCACGGGAGTGGTGTACGAGTTTGACCTGGTCAAGAGGCGTGGCGTCGTGAAATGGCGACGGCCATCGCGTGATCCTTCAAAGGCGC
>NZ_JBFALF010000005.1:0-61248 GCF_040656115.1 Nonomuraea sp. NPDC050202
CGCTCGACAAGTTCGTCTCCGAGACGATCGCGCTGGACCAGGTCGAGGAGGCGTTCGGCAAGATGCATCGTGGTGAGGTGCTGCGTTCGGTGGTGGTCCTCTGATGATCGACCGCATCATCACCTCCGGCACGTTCTCGCTGGACGGCGGCACCTGGGACGTCGACAACAACGTCTGGCTGGTCGGCGACGCGCGCGAGGTCGTGGTCATCGACGCCGCCCACGACGCGGCGGCGATCGCCGAGCGGGTGGGCGGGCGTACGGTCAGGGCCATCGTCTGCACGCACGCGCACAACGACCACATCAACGCCGCCCGCGACCTGGCCGCGCTGACGGGGGCGCCGATCCGGCTGCACCCCGCGGACCAGGTGCTGTGGGAGCAGGTGTACGGGCCGGAGGTGACGTACGAGCCGCTGGCCGACGGCGAGAAGCTGCCGGCAGGCGGCGTCGCGCTGCAGATCCTGCACACGCCGGGGCACTCGCCGGGCGCGGTGTGCGCCTACGCGCCCGACCTGGGGGCCGTCTTCAGCGGTGACACCCTGTTCAAGGGCGGGCCGGGGGCGACGGGCCGCTCGTACAGCTCGTTCGAGACGATCATCGAGTCGATCAGGGAGCGGCTGCTGACGCTCCCGCCGGAGACGGTCGTGCACACCGGGCACGGCGACTCGACCGCGATCGGGGCGGAGTCGCCGCACCTGGAGGAGTGGATCTCGCGAGGTCACTGACAGCGGGGGATAGGCGTTTGTGACCCACCCAACGTAGGCAAGCCTAACCAAAGTGCGCTACCTTAGGTGTGCCTAACCTTACGGCGCCCATCCCTTCGCGAGAGGTTTGTCCCTGGATGTACGTGTGCATTTGTCGTGCTGTGACCGAGAATGAGGTCCACGACTGCATCGCTGCCGGGGCAAAGAGCGCGAAGCAGATCCGCGACACCACCGGTGCTGGTGGGGACTGTGCCCGTTGTGTTCGGAAGATCTGTGCGATCCTGAAAAGGTCTGAAGAACTGACGACCGCATAGCCGGATAGCGATGAGGGGCCCGTCATGCAGGGCGACAAGCAGATCATCGAATTGCTCAACGAACAGCTGACCGCGGAGCTCACTGCGATCAACCAGTACTTCCTGCACGCCAAGATGCAGGAGAACTGGGGGTACACGAAGCTCGCCGAGCACACCCGCTACGAGTCGATCGACGAGATGCGCCACGCCGAGCGCCTCACCGATCGCATCCTCTTCCTGGAGGGCCTGCCCAATTATCAGCGGCTGGGGACCCTGCACATCGGCCAGACCGTCGAGGAGCAGCTGAGGGCGGACCTCGAGGTGGAGCTGTCGGTGGTGCAGCGGTTGCGGCCGGGCATCCAGCTGATGCGCGAGAAGGGCGACATCACCTCGGCGAACATCTTCGAGGACATCTTGAAGGACGAGGAAGAGCACATCGACTACCTGGAGACCGAGCTCGGGCTGATCAACAGCCTCGGGATCCAGCTCTACCTCGCGCGGTACGCCGAGCCGCCGTCCGCCGACGACTGAGCCGGCAAGAACGCCAGGGGGTCAGGTGAGCCGGAGGCTCACCTTTCTCCAGTCTCCGATCTCCAGCCAACGGCCGGGCCGCCTCATCCACGTCCGGTATCCGGCCGCCGCGACCACCTCCGGCCCGTCGCGGACCACGTACATCGCCGACTCCACCTCGTCGAGCCCGCACTCCCGCGCCTCGTGCTCCGGCACCGAGGCGAGCAGCGCCATGACGTCCGGGTGGCCCGGCGGCAGGCCGCGCACCTCCGCCCCGTGGGCGGCAGGAAACCGGCCGCGTCGAGGTAGGCCGGCGCCGCCGGGCCGAGCACCTCCCGCGCGGGCAGCCGGGTGAGGCCGGTGCTCGCCCGCAGGTGGCCCAGCATGGTGTCCACCAGCTCGGGGCTCGGCACGGTGCACAGGACGGCCCCGCCCAGGACGACGACGCCCGCCCATCCCGGCGGGCAGATGCCCGACTCGGGGGCGACCACGACGCGCACCTCCCCGCGGCCGGGGAACGTGACGGGGACCCGGGCCAGTGCGGCCCACATCTCGCGGGCACGGTCGAGAGCGCTCGGCGGCATGCTCCCGACGATTTCAGCCGAGGGTTGGGGATCGCGCGGCCGGGCATGATCGTCCGATGAATCCCGGGCCGAAAACGGCGGTGCTTTAATCACGACCTACCGTATTTTAGCTGTGTTTGCCCAGGTCAATGGATAGGTCAACGACAAGTCAAACCGCGCGCTGTGCCCGGGAAACGATCGCTTAAGGTCCTACGATCGCTTCATGACCTGCGTACTTCTCGCCGAGGATGACACCTCGATCTCAGAGCCACTCGCGCGTGCGCTGCGCCGCGAGGGCTATCAGGTCGAGGTGAGCCCCGACGGCCCGCAGGCCCTGGAGAGGGCCTTGTCGGGCGGCATCGACCTGATCGTTCTTGACCTTGGGCTGCCGGAGATGGACGGCCTGGAGGTCGCCCGCCGGATCCGGGCCGAGGGCCACGGCACCCCGGTGCTCATCCTGACCGCCCGCGTCGACGAGGTGGACACCGTCGTCGGCCTCGACGCCGGCGCGGACGACTACGTGACCAAACCGTTCCGGCTGGCGGAGCTGCTGGCCAGGGTGCGGGCGCTGCTGCGCCGCGGCACCTCCGAGACCCCGGTCGTCCAGGGCGTGCGCATCGACGCCGACTCGCGGCGCGCCTGGATGGGGGAGAAGGAGCTGCATCTGACCACCAAGGAGTTCGACCTGCTGCGCGTCCTGGTCCGCGACGCGGGCAAGGTCGTCACCCGCGAGCAGATCATGCGAGAGGTGTGGGACACCAACTGGTGGGGCTCCACCAAGACGCTCGACATGCACATCTCCTGGCTGCGCCGCAAGCTCGGCGACGACGCGGCCAAGCCGCGCTACATCACCACCGTCCGGGGAGTCGGCTTCCGGTTCGAGCGCGAGTAGGAGATGCGCCGCCGACTGCTCTCCTCCACCCTGGTCGTCGCGGTAATCGCGGTCCTGCTGCTGGGGGTCCCCCTGGGCGTCGTCGTCAGCCGTCTGATCGTCGATGAGGCGGCTCAAGAGCTCGGGGCGGAAGCCAAGCGTCTCGTGGGAGAGGTGGAGTACGCCCGCGTCCAGGAGACGCCGCTCGACCCCCAGCAACTGGAGCAAAAGTACCCGGGCAGGTTCATCCAGATCTGGGAGCGCGGAACCCCCCTGAGGGTGACCGTCGTCGGCGACCCCCCGCCGTCCGGTCACCTGATGACCGAGGACGCCCAGACCAACACCGGTGTCTACGTGCGGATCAGCCGCGACCGCGATCAGGTCGAGCAGGACGTACGTGCCCGCCTGCTGCTCATCGTGGCCCTGGCCGGCGCCGCTCTGGCGGTGGCCGTGAGCCTCGCCGTCGTGCAGTCACGCCGCCTGACGCTGCCCCTGCAGGACCTGGCGAAGATCGCCGAACGGCTGGGCTCGGGCGACGCGCGCCCGAGCAAGCACCGCTACGGCATCCCCGAGCTCGACCGCGTGGCCCAGGTGCTCGACCGCAGCGCCACCCGCATCTCCGACCTGCTCACCCGCGAACGCGAGTTCGCCACCGACGCCTCCCACCAGCTTCGCACCCCCTTGACCGGCCTGACCATGCGCCTGGAGGAGATCGTGGCCTCCGCCGGCGAGCCCGAGGTCGTGCGCGAGGAGGGCGAGGCGGCGATCGTCCAGGCCGAGCGGCTCACCGCCGTGATCGACGAGCTGCTGGCCGCCGCCCGCCGCCAGCGGCACGCCCAGGCCGAGCCGGTCGCGATCGACGAGGTGCTGGCCCAGCAGATCACCGAGTGGGAGCCGGTCTTCCGCGACGCGGGCCGCACGCTGCAGCTCGAAGGCTCCCGCGGGCTGAAGGCGATGGCCACCACCGGGGGCTTCGGCCAGGTCATCGCCTCGTTGCTGGAGAACTCGCTGCGGCACGGCGGCGGCGCCGTCACCGTCACCACCTCGTTCGGCGACAACTACGTCGTGATCGAGGTCGCGGACGAGGGCCCCGGCATCGCCGACGAGATCGCCCCCAAGATCTTCGACAGGAACGTCAGCGGCGGCGGAGGCACCGGGCTCGGGCTGACGCTGGCCCGCGCGCTGGCCGCGGCCGACGGCGGCCGGCTGGAGCTCGTACGGCGGCGCCCCGCGACGTTCGCCATCTTCCTGCGCCCGGCGGAGGACGACGGGCGGAACCGGGTGGTCAGCGGTCCTGCCTGACCCCGCCCTCGGGCAGCTCGACCGGGATGGGGTCGGTGGCCTCCATGAACACCCACTTCTTGTACGACCAGTACCGGAACAGCGTTCCGAGCCCCACGCCGACGATGTTGGCGATGTTGAAGCTGACCGGGTCGTGCAGGTTGAGTGTGTAGGTGGTGAAGCCGATCGTCAGCATGCCGAACAGCAGTGCGATGCCGTTGAGCAGGAAGAACAGGAAGTACTCGCGGCGCAGCCCGCTCTGCTCGCGGTGCCGGAAGGTCCAGAACCGGTTGCCCGCGTACGCGAACGTGGTGGAGATCGTCGTTGCGAGGACCTTGGACGTGAGCGGCCCGAGACCGATCACCACGTTGAGGAGATTGAGCAGCCCCGTGTCGATGAGGAAGGCGACGGCGCCGATGCTGCCGAACTTGGCCAGCTCGTTGACGAGGGACGAGAACCGCTGGTAGAGGCGTCTGGTGAAGTCCACGTCTCTGCTCGGTCCCTTCCGTAGTCGAGCTTGCGCCCCCAGCGTACCGGCCACGATGGAGGGCGGGAGTCGGCGGGATGGACAAAGGTCAGAAAATGAGTCTTTAGAAACTTCGTCCGATATCCGGCATACCCGTTTCGCAGGGTTTACCCTGCTGAACTGTTCGAGGGCACGCGAACGCTGGGCGGTCGTGCCCGCCGGGCGGTGCCGTCCGCCGGGCGACCCGGAACGGCCGTCCAGCTCTCGTGACACGACTGGCTGCTCAGGGGTGCAGTCGGGGAAGTCGTTGCGTCCCGGTAAGCTCACCTGGCGTGAGTTCCTACAGCCCCATCGGACCGGTCGTCGGCATCGTCGGCGCGGGCCAGCTGGCCAGGATGTCGCAGCCGCCCGCCATCGCGCTCGGCGTCGAGCTGCGGGTGCTGGCCAACAACCCCGAGGAGAGCGCCGCCCGGGTCATCGTCGACACGCGCATCGGAGACTACCGCGATCTTGGTGACCTCCGCGAGTTCGCCAAGGGCTGCGACGTGATCACGTTCGACCACGAGCACGTGCCCACCGAGCACATCAGGGCCCTGACCGCCAACGGCTACGTCGTGCACCCCGGTGCCGACGCCCTCGTGCACGCCCAGGACAAGGCCGTCATGCGCGAGCGCCTGACCAGGATCGGCGCGCCCTGCCCGGCCTGGGCGCGGGTGTCGTCCGCCGACGACGTCGCGCGCTTCGCCGCCGAGCACGGCTGGCCCGTGGTGCTGAAGGCGGTGCGCGGCGGCTACGACGGGCGCGGCGTGTGGGTGTGCCGCAGGCCCGAGGAGGTCGCCGAGGCGTTCGCGACCGGGGTCGAGCTCATGGCGGAGGCGTTCGTGCCGTTCGATCGGGAGCTGGCCGTGCTGGTCGCCCGCTCGCCGCACGGGCAGGGCGTGAGCTACCCGGTCGTGGAGACCGTGCAGGAGAACGGCATCTGCGTCGAGGTCATCGCGCCGGCGCCCGGGCTCGACCAGGAGCAGGCCGCCCAGGCCCAGCGCATCGCCCTGACGATCGCCAACGAGCTCGGCGTGACCGGGCTGCTGGCGGTGGAGCTGTTCCAGTCGGAGAGCGGGCTGGTCGTCAACGAGCTGGCCATGCGCCCGCACAACAGCGGCCACTGGACCATCGAGGGCTCCACGACCTCCCAGTTCGAGCAGCACCTGCGGGCCGTGCTCGACCTGCCGCTCGGCACGCCCAGGATGACCGCCCAGCACGTCGTCATGGCCAACCTGCTCGGCGGCGACGACCCCGACCTGTTCAAGCGGTACGAGCACGTGATGGCCCACGACCCTGGCATCAAGCTGCACTTCTACGGCAAGGACGTGCGCCCGGGCCGCAAGATCGGCCACGTGACGGCCCTCGGCTCCAACCTCGACGAGGTCCGCGCCCGCGCCCGCCACGCCGCCGTCTACCTCATGACCGGGGAGTACACATGATCGGTATCGTCATGGGAAGCGACTCCGACTGGCCGGTCATGAAGGCCGCCGCGGAGGCCGTCGCCGAGTTCGGGGTGCCGTTCGAGGCCGACGTGGTGTCGGCGCACCGCATGCCCACCGAGATGATCGAGTACGGCCGCCAGGCCGCCTCCCGCGGCATCCAGGTGATCATCGCCGGCGCCGGCGGGGCCGCCCACCTGCCCGGCATGCTGGCCTCGGTCACCCCGCTGCCGGTGATCGGGGTGCCGGTGCCGCTGAAGTACCTCGACGGGATGGACTCCCTGCTGTCGATCGTGCAGATGCCGGCCGGGGTGCCGGTCGCCACCGTGGCGGTTGGCGGGGCGCGCAACGCGGGGCTGCTGGCCGTACGGATCCTGGCCGCCTCCGATGCGGGGCTGCGGGAGAAGATGGTGGAGTTCCAGGAGCGGTTGAAGGAGCAGGCGTACGCCAAGGGCGAGAAGCTGCGCGCGGAGGCCGCCGAGCTGTAGGGGCTCAGCAGAGAGAAGAGCCATAAGCGGCGCTGTAAAGCGCTGTATCCCGGGGATCGCGGCGGCTAGGGTGCGGCCATGGACGACCCGACCAAGGGACACGCGGCCCGCGTGTACGCCGCCGACCCGCTCCTCGCCGGCCAGGACGAGCTGATCGCCAAGCGCGGCGAGGAGCGGCTGGAGGTGCCCGACGCCATCGGCCTGGCCGCGGTGGACCGGCTCCACCCCGACACCTTGCCGGCCTGCTGGTCCCCGCTGGTCGTCCACCGCCTGCGCGCCCGCGCCGCCGGTCCCGACCCGGAGGCCGCGCTCGGCGCGCTGCTCGACCGGTGGCTGGCCATGCCCCGCGGCACCGAGCCCGGGCAGGCGCTCAGCGTGTTGTGGCCCAGCCGCGACACCACCCCCGTCCGGGCGCTGGCCGTCCGCGGCTTCGCCCCCATCACCTCGCTGGCCGTCCGCGGCGTCCGCCTCGGCACGGGCGTGAGCGCCCTCGCCGTCCGCCCGGCCGGGCCGGACGACGTCGAGGTGATGACGGGGATGTACGAGCGGCTGGTGTCCTACGATGCGCAGTGGGGATGGGTGACGGTGCGCGCGTCCACCAGGGAGCGGCTCAGGGAGTCGGTGGAGGCCGAGGTGCTGCCGCTGAACTGGTGCTGGCTGGCCGAGGTGGACGGCCGCGCCGCCGGGTGCGTGATCGTGGAGCCGCCGGGGCGGTCCGGGTGGATCTCCCACGCCGTCAACGATGCGCCGGCGGCGTACCTGGGGGTCATGTACGTCGAGGCGTGGGCGCGGGGGCACGGCGTGGGCGCGGCGCTCACCGACGTGGCGCACGGGGAGGCGGCGGCGCGCGGCGTGTCGGTCATGCTGCTGCACCACGCCCTGCCGAACCCGCTCTCGACGCCGTTCTGGGCGCGGCGAGGCTACCGGCCGCTCATGACCCAGTGGGTGCGCCACCTGCAGTAGGAACGGCATCGGGGGCGCGACGCGCGGCCCCAGGGGCGGCGTCAGGAGCTCGGCGCGCGGCCAGGACGGCGCCGGTCACGACGAGCAGGCAGGGCGGCGTTCCGGGAGATGACGACCCGGGAGACGAGGACCCGGGAGGCGGCTGGGCTTACGGGCGGCCGAGGGCGCGGTAGTGCCATCCGGCGGAGCGCCACATCTCGGAGTTGAGCGCGTTCCGGCCGTCCACGATGCGCCGGGCCGCAACCACGGCCCCCAGCTCCACCGGGTCGAGCTGCAGGAACTCCTGCCACTCCGTGAGCAGCAACACCACGTGCGCCCCGCGAACCGCCTCGACGGCCGACGAGCCGTAGTTCAGCTCGGGATGGGCCTTACGGGCGTTGTCGAGCGCGATCGGGTCGTAAATGGTGACCTGCCCGCCCTGATGCCCGATGGTGACGGCGACGTCGAGGGCGGGAGAGTCGCGGATGTCGTCGGAGTTCGGCTTGAAGGCCGCTCCCAGCACGCCCACGGTGCACCCGTGGAAGGAGCCGCCGGCCAGCTCCCTGGCCAGGTCCACCATGCGGGCGCGGCGGCGCATGTTGATCGCGTCCACCTCGCGCAGGAACGTCAGCGCCTGGTCCGCCCCCAGCTCGCCGGCCCGCGCCATGAAGGCCCTGATGTCCTTGGGCAGGCAGCCGCCGCCGAACCCGAGCCCGGCGTTGAGGTAGCGGCCGCCGATGCGGTCGTCGTACGACAGGGCCTCCGACAGGAGCTGGACGTCGGCGTGAGCGGCCTCGCAGACCTCGGCCATGGCGTTGATGAAGGAGATCTTGGTGGCCAGGAACGCGTTGGCGGCCGTCTTGACCAGTTCGGCCGTGGCGAAGTCGGTCACCACGATCGGCACCTCGCCCAGCGGCTCGTACACCTCGCGCAGCATCTTCTCGGCCCGCTCGCTGCGCACGCCGAGGACGATGCGGTTGGGGCTCAGCGTGTCCTCGACGGCGAAGCCCTCGCGCAGGAACTCGGGGTTCCAGGCCAGCTCGGCCTCGGCGCCGGCGGGGGCGAGCCTGGCCAGCTTGTCGACCAGCCGCTCGGCCGTGCCGACGGGCACGGTGGACTTGCCGACGACCAGGCATTCGCGATCGAGGAGCGGGGCGAGGGACTCGATGGCCGCGTCCATGTACGTCACGTCGGCGGCGTACTCGCCGCGCTTCTGCGGGGTGCCGACGCAGACGAAGTGCACGTCGCCGAAGGCGGCGACCTCCTCGTAGGAGGTGGTGAAGCGGAGCCGGCCGGAGTCGAGACCGCGGCGGAGCACAGGCTCGAGGCCGGGTTCGTGGATGGGGAGCTCGCCCGCGTTGAGTCGGTTGATCTTGTCGGCGTCGATGTCGAGGCCCAGGACCTCGAACCCGAGATCAGCCATGCAGGCCGCATGGGTGATGCCCAGATATCCGGTCCCGATCACCGTGAGGCGATATGGCACGAGGGAGCTCCTTTCGATCGCGCAGGCATGCTACCGGCCCCCGCTACCTCCTACGTGCCACCTGCATCTCTTCGCAAACCGTACCGGCTGGTAACAAGATGGTCGGACGTCCTAGTATTTGATGCATGAGCTTCCCTCTGTACGCGCCCGCCGAAGAGCACGACATGCTCAGGGAGACGGTCCGCGCCCTGGCCGACGAGAAGATCGCCCCGCACGCCGCCGAGATCGACGAGACCGAGGAGTTCTCCTGGGACGTCTACAAGGCGCTCGTGGCGGCTGACCTGCACGCCGTACACGTGCCCGAGCAGTACGGGGGCGCCGGGGCCGACGCGCTGGCCACGGTCATCGTCATCGAGGAGGTCGCCCGCGCCTGCGCGTCCTCCTCCCTCATCCCCGCCGTCAACAAGCTCGGCACGGTCCCGCTCCTGCTCTCGGCCTCGGAGGAGCTCAAGTCCCGCTACCTGGCGCCGGTGGCCAGGGGGGAGGCGATGTTCTCGTACGCGCTGTCGGAGCCGGAGGCGGGCTCGGACGCGGCGGCCATGAAGACCCGCGCGGTGGCGGACGGGGACTCGTATGTGCTCAACGGCGTCAAGATGTGGATCACCAACGCCGGCGTCTCCGAGTACTACACCCTGATGGCGGTCACGGACCCCACGGCCGGCGCCCGCGGCATCTCCGCCTTCGTCGTGGAGAAGTCGGACGAAGGCGTCTCGTTCGGCCCCAAGGAGAAGAAGCTCGGCATCAAGGGCTCGCCCACCCGTCAGGTCATCCTGGACAACGTCCGCATCCCCGCGGACCGCATGATCGGCGCCCCCGGCACCGGCTTCAAGACCGCCCTCGCCACCCTCGACCACACCCGCATCACCATCGCCGCCCAGGCCCTCGGCATCGCCCAGGGCGCCCTCGACTTCGCCATCGGCTACGTCAAGGAACGCAAGCAGTTCGGCCGGCCGGTGGCCGACTTCCAGGGCCTCCAGTTCATGATCGCCGACATGTCGATGAAGCTGGAGGCGGCGCGGCAGCTCACGTACCACGCGGCGGCCAAGTCCGAACGCGCGATGCACGGGGAGCCCCAGAAGGATCTGACGTTCCTGTCGAGCGCGGCGAAGTGCGCGGCTTCGGACGCGGCCATGGAGATCACGACGGACGCGGTGCAGTTGCTGGGCGGGTATGGCTACACGAAGGACTTCCCGGTGGAACGCATGATGCGCGACGCCAAGATCACCCAGATCTACGAGGGCACCAACCAGATCCAGCGCATGGTGATGGCCCGGCAGCTTCTGAAGTAGGCGTTGACGTGCGGGAACCCGGCGCTTCCTGTGGGGTGGGCCGGGCCCGCCGAAGGCATGGTTGATCAGCGGTCTCGGCGTGTTCCGTCCCTGTTCCGTGATCTTTACACGGCGGCCCAGGGGTGCGAGCATCACGCGGCATGGATGTCGATGAGTTCTGGGACCTGATCGAGCGTTCCGGACGTGAGACCGACACGAGGGAAGCGCGTGTCGCGTGGCTGGTGGACGAGCTCTCTCGCCGCCCGGTCGAAGAGATCATCGACTTTGAGATCTGGTGGACGACGACTCGGAACCGCGGCTGCACCATCGATCTCTATGCGGCGTACTGGTTCGTGTTCCGCAGGGGATCCCTGGACGGTTTCGAGTACTTCGTGAGCTGGCTCATCAGTCTGGGCCGCGAGACGTTCGAGGCAGTCTCCGACTGCCCTGATCGGCTGATCGAGCAGCCGCAGGTGCTCCATTTGGTGGAGCTGGAGGATTTACCCGCCAACTCCACCAAGCGCTGGCGCCGGCCGCGGAATCCGGAACAGACGCGGGAAGAGCGGCCTGAGTTCGAGTTGCTGGCCTATGTGGCATACCGCGCCTATGAGCAGGTGACCGGAAGGGATCCGGCCGAGCTCGGCGAAGCCGCGAATGCTCGGGGCGCTTCAGGTGGGTTCCCCCTGATCCCGGCGCTCGGCAGCGTTCCCCATGGAGAGCAGTGGGACTTCGACGATGAGCAGGAACTGGCTCGCAGGCTTCCGCGGATAGCCCGCTATCGGGATCGGCGATGACCCCTCTACGCTGACGTGGCGGCCGCGTACGGGCGGAAGAAGCGCTCGTCAATCGCTCTGCGAGCACGATCGTGGGAGCCCGGCATCATGTGTGCGTAGACGCGGAGCGTGAAGCCCGGATCGGCGTGACCCAGATACTCGGCGAGTTCCTTGACCGAAACGCCGCCGGCCAGCATGACGCTCGCGTAGTAATGGCGGAGCTGGTGCAGCCCCTCTTTGCGGGAGGTGGCGTACCGACTCCGCTGACGGGCATCCTTGTCCGGTGCCGGGATCACGCCCGCGGCCACGAGAGCGGGCTTCCAGACGGTCTCGCTGTAGCTCCTGGCCTTGATGAAGCGGTCGTCTGTCCAGCGGAACAGCAGGTTGTGCGTACGGAGCTTGCCATCCACCCTCTCCCAAGGCAGAGAGCAGGGCAGCGGGGGAAAGGCCGAGACGTGCCGCCTGATGGCCTCGGCCGCCCACTCAGGCAGCGGTACGACTCTCTCACGGTCGTTCTTCGGCAGTGCGAAGACGTGGTCGGCCCCAAGCTTCTTGATCTGCCGCCGCACGCGGAGAACACGCTCCTCGAAGTCGATGTTTTCAAGGCGCGTGCCGCCTGCGGCGTCCCGCGCGCATCGGGCGGTCGCTGGCCGCGCTGCGGCTCTTCGGCCGGTCGCGGCCCGCGCCGCCCACGCGCCCGCCTAACCAGTTACGGCGAGAAAGCTGGACAAGTACCGTCTCGACCGTATGGCGAATCCTACGTGTTAATTCCCCTTGCTTGTCCCTTCGAGTGAACTGTGCAACAGGTAGGGCTCAACTCAGGGGTGCAAGATCAACAAGTATGAGCGAAGAAGATGTTGCTGAATCCGCCAGAGCCGCATCCCATAATGGCTGCTCCAGGGGTCCGTACGCGTCTAGGTTGTCGAGCGAATCGAAAGAAATTGCTATGTGGCCCCATTTGTGCGACTCTAGGCCATCATTCCCGCGTTCAGACCAGCCGAGCTGACGTAAGCGCTCGTATGCGATATCACAAGACTCTTCATAAGTAGAAGACCCGACGTCCATCAGTAGGATTTCGTCAATTTGAGTGGAGCCTTCCCAGGTCCAGTCCGACTGAACCTGGAGTACCACTCTGCCCACACTGCGAACTTCTTCGACGGCGGCAGGGTCTACCTTGAACGTCTCGTGAAACAAGAGACGGCCACAGCCGGCAAGCGACACTAATGCAGATAGGGCGACCAGCGCAAATTTGGTCAATGTGGCCGTGCGCTTATAGTTGAAGTTGCTCACAGGGTACTCCGGCATCTGGAACGTATCGCGCGGTCAGTGGGGCATGCCAGGATACTGAGGGTCTTCGTCATCGATCTAGATGCTGATTTCTGTGAGGATTGATGAGCGCTGGCCTCGAAAGCTGCCAGTGCTCTTGTCCGCATCGAGGTGGTCAGGGCCGTGACGATCGCTGACTTTGGTTCTCGCCGACCCCGGCCGGGGCGATCGACGCCGAAGCCCTCCTTCGTCGGGCCCCGGCACCGGGCGACCATGGCTGAGGTGACAGCAGTGCTGACAGCAACGTCCCCACACGCTGACACATCCGCGCACACACGCCTGGCCATGCTCTCGGTCACCCGAGCAGGGTGATTGGTCCGCCTGAAAAGCGGAAGGTCAGGCCGCCGCGGGGCTTCCCTTTCTCGGGCCTGGGGGCCTGGCGGCTCTGCGGCACGGGTCCCTTGCCACCGGATAAGCCGGCTGGGTCATATGCGGTGGTGGCATCGCTGAACAGCAACGCCGACGTACAGCAGCATCCTCCATCAGTTACCACCTAACGCTTGACCAGGTGGAAGGTCGCCCGACTTTGTGACTGGCCCACGTTTGTAGGCAGGATGTCAGGAGTTGCCAGTCACCGACGTGGACACTCATCGATCGGCGGCAAAGTTCAGGCCGGGGAATCTCTCCAATCGTCCGGTCCTGCCGTCTCATCGTCGGAGGGCACTGCGATGTCGGTCTTGGCACCCCAGCCAGTCAGGCGGGCGTCGACGAGGTTGGAAATCGAGCGCTTGCCGAGCTGTTCGGGCCAAGATGTCCGGACCCTGCGCACCAGTTGGTCTCTTCCGAGCCAGAGCCGCCACGAGAGTTCGGTCTTGGCATATTTCCCGGTTGGCTGTTTCCCGCCGTGTTGGTCGCGGAACGCGGGAGAGACCTTGTAGAGCTCATCGAAGGTGAGCGTCCCCGAGTAGATGGTGGTACGGGTGCCGTCGTAGATGCCTCCGGGACGCTTGGCCTCGGTCGTGGACAATACTGCCTTCAGGGTGTCTGGATTGGCGAGGTCGATTCCGCCGGACTCCAGGAAGGGACGAGTCTTCTCTTTCTCGGAGAGCAGGACCCAGGTCTTTCCCTCGGGGGCGGGGCAGATCCAGCCCTGGCAGTACGTCCGCCCCTTGAACGTGAGGAACCGTGGGGCGGGTTCTGGGAAGTCAGGGGAAGGGACGTCTCTGATGTCGGTGGCCGTAACCATGCCCTTGCCGAATTCGGCGCGGATCTTCTTCCGGTAACTCACTCTGTCCCCGGCTTCCGACCGCGTAGTGACCTCTGACATGGTCACACCACGGTTCTCCACCAGCTGACTCCGGAGCGCATCGGCCGGACCGGTCAGGCTCGTCTGAGCATGCGCGGCGCTGCCGAGCCCGGTGAGCGCCACGGAGGCGATCAATCCGACGGCCATCGTTGTGGCCCTTCGCCTCATCCGAGCTGTCCTCTCTCGATCCTCCCCGCATCGGGATGGCACCTCTGATCATTTCGTCTCGTGGTCTCTTTCCGATCACCGATTTATGGCAGGCAATCAACCAGCTCGGCAGACACCAAGGAGGTACTCCGAAAGCGCCGGGCCACGGCTCAGTGCGTTCAGGGGTGGGGAAGAGAATCGAGGGTCTTACGGGAGGTAATCGTTATGGCCCACATCAGCGGAAGGCTGTGTCCACAGAGGTGGCGTACAGCAGTCGATACAGCAAACGTCGCCTCATGGGACCACCATCCACCGATCCGCGACCATCACCTGAGCAGGGCGAGATCCCGCTGACCAGGCGTCCACCCTGTGCAAACAGAGGGTCAAAGGTTTGCAGGCCAGAACTGCACTCGGTACGTCTCCAGCCCTTCAGGTGGACGTTCTTCGTGGTATCGGGCACCGGGGCCGGGGCGGACGCTGGCGCTTACGGACCAGCGGCGTGCTTGACCGCGCAAGTTCATGAGGTTGCCTGAAGAGTGGCCTGCGGTTCCCACGACTCGGAGCTTGCCCGAGCTGGAGTAGGACTGTGTCGTCTCGGTTCGGGCCCATTGAGCGTCGCCGCCGGGTGGCTGGCCGTCCCAGAGTTCCAGTGTCACATCGACGGTGTGCCAGGAGTCCGCCTGACTGGTGATGATCGCGACGTTCCCGGTGGCGAGGAACCAGTCGGTCATGCTCGCCCGGTTCGCGAGATCCCAGAGGTCTTCGGCGCCTTCCGGTTGCCCGTTGGCTCCATCGAGATCCATGATCATGAAGCTGAAAGCCCGGATCGTAATCCTGTCGGGGATGCGTTCGAGCAGGCGGGGCATCGATGTCCTTGGCATGAGGAGGTGGGACACGCTGATGCCATCTCCGGTGGATCTCGCTGTGCGGGCCATGCTGCTGCCCACCTTGGTGTCACCGCAGTAGCGTCCAAGATCTGCTCGTGTTCCGTCGCTGCTCCGTAGGAGCGCCGGAATCAGCGAAAAGTGATGCGAGACGCCAGCAAGCGTAACCGCTGCTCATCGGCATGATCGGGCTATATCCGCAGGTGATCGCATCGCGGGTCGGAGAACACAGATCTACGAGGGCATCAACCAGATCCAGCGCATGGTCATGGCGCGGCAGCTGTTGAAGTAGACGTTGACGTGCGGAAACCCGGCTCACCTGGGGTGGTAGGCCGGGTCCGCTGAAACGCCGGCTGATCTTCGGTGTCCGCCTGCTTGCTGACACAGCGCTCTTGGCGGGCTCTGGGGCAGCTTCCCCCGGTGTTCGTCCGTGCCGAGTCCAGTGGAGTTTGGCCGCCCTGGGTACGTGTGCGGTCAGGATGGAGCAGAGTACCGGGCTCTGGCCATTCGCATCCCAGGACGGATCACCTACAACGCCAGAGGCCGAGGGATGCCGCACGCCGGTCGACGGTCGGCTTCATGGTCAGGCGACCCGTACCGAGTGAGGTCCGACGCTGATCGTCACATCGACGTGGCCACCGAGAGCAGCTGCGTAAGCGCGGATGGTCTCGAGTTCCATCGACTCCAGATCACCGTTCTCGATCTGAGAGACGCGTGCCTGTGAGATCCCAAGCGCAGCCGCCACCTCGGATTACGTCTTGCCGACAGGCTTGCGCAGCTCCTTCAGATGGTGGCCGGCGACGTAGGCATCTAGTTGCGCATCGGCGACAGCCTGCCGCTGCGGGTCGGCCAGTTCGGGGTACAACCGGTGCGCTTCCGCCTTGACCTCATGCCAGTTGTGTCCTGGGCTTATCGCTTATCCTCCCTCTTCTTATCAACCGACTTCGCGGCGCGGTACTCGGCGTAGCGTGCCGAGGGCTGATCGCCGCCGAACCAGGCAAGGGCTCCATCGTCGCACCCCGTTAGGTCTTCGCCGCATGACGTGATCGCCACCAAGGAGCGGTGCCGGCACGCGGCCATGCCGGCGGCGCTGTACAAGATCAAACGAAGCGTGACACGGTGGTCATCTGGCGACGATCGTTTGATCGACCGTGCGTCGTGAGCCATGTGGCCATGGACGGGAAGCGCGGTTCGGCGAAGACGCAAGGAGGTGAAGGGGCGTGAGGCGTTGGTTCTGGTTACCCGTCGTCCTTGCCCTTGCCGGCTGCTCGACCTCGGCCCCTCCGGTGCCGATGCGCGGCGGTACACCGGCGGCCGAGAGTGAGGTGGCCGTCTCGTCGGAGCACGCCGGCGCAGAGCAGAGCGTGGTGCGTCTCTCGGCGATCGCGCCGTCGTGCAACAAGGAGATCGAGGGGACAGGTTTCGTGTACGCCCCTCAGCGGGTGGTGACCGCCGCGCATGTGGTGGCCGGTGCCGTCCCGGTGTCTCTGGTCATCACCACTGCCGACGGCGAGGTGTACGAGGGCCGGGTCGTGGCCTTCGATCCCGATGCCGATGTCGCGGTCCTGTACGTACCGAAGCTGCCCGCGCCTCCGCTGCGCATCACGGCGGCGCCCAAGCCGCTGCTGCGCATCCCCGGGCTGTCGCTCGCCGACGCCCGCATGCTGGGGTATCCGGAGGGCGCCGAGCATCTCGTGACACAGCCGGTCGAGATCGAGCAGCGGATCGAGGCCAAAGGCCCGAACCTCTACAAGGAACGCGACGTCACCAGAGTGATCCTCGGGTTCTCCGCCGATGCGGACGCGGGTCTGAGCGGCGCCCCGCTGATCCTTGAAGGAGGCGCGGTCGCCGGGATGGTCTTCGCTTCGGCGAAAGAGCATCCGGAGGAGGGGTTTGCGCTGGCGGGAGAGGAGCTCCTGCCCGTTACCGACAGTGCGGCCAAGGCCACGAAGCACGTCTCGACCCAGCGGTGCGACGTGGACGGCTGACCGGATGCGGTTGCATCGCGTTGCCGTCGAGAACGGCGAAGGCGCTGCGCTCGGCCCCGCCATCCCTCAGACGCAAGGGCTGGGACGAGGTGGTCGAGGGAGAGGATCTCATCCTCGTCTATCCGGCGGGAAGAGGGGAGCGGCGTGACGCCGGCCGCCGTTGGGCAGCAGGAGCGGGCCGCGCCGAGCATGCTGCCAGAATTACGGCAGGGCGTGATCGGAGAGGGGCGGACATGCGCGAGTGCCGGCAGGCAGGCGTACGCCTTTCGGCGCTGGACACCTCGCCGATCGTGCACGGCTCCACCCCGAGGCAGGCGCTGCGCAACACGGTGGATCTCGCGATGCTGGCCGATGCGCTGGGTTATCACCGCTACTGGGTGCCCGAGCATCACGGCATGCGTGGCGTCGCCAGCTCCGCCCCCGCCGTTCTCGTCGGCCACCTCGCGAACGTCACGCGGCGCCTCCGCGTCGGCGCGGGCGGCGTGCTGCTGCCCAATCACGCTCCGATCGTGGTCGCCGAGCAGTTCGGCACGCTGGCCGCGCTCCACCCGGGGCGGATCGACCTCGGCCTCGGCCGGGCGCCGGGCGGGCCTTCGCCGGCCGTCGACGCGGTCCGGTCCGAAGCGGAGCGGACCGCGAAGACGTTCCGTCAGCAGCTCGACGAGCTCCAGGCCTATCTCGACCCGCCCGAGGACGCGCGGGTCCGGGCGATCCCCGTCCTCGGCGGGAACGCACCGCCTCTGTGGCTGCTCGGCTCCTCGCCCGGCAGCGCTGAGCTGGCCGGCGAGCTCGGCCTGCCCTACGCCTTTGCCCACCACCTCAACGCGCCGATGGCGGCGGACGCCATGCGTGCCTACCGGGAGCTGTTCCGTCCCTCACCTCGCGCCACGGCGCCGGCGACGCTGGTCAGCGTGTCCGTCATCGCCGCCGAGGACGACGAGCGGGCCCAGTGGCTGGCCGGCCCCATCCGGCTGAAGGTGCTCAGCCGGGCCAGGGGGAGCCGCATCCTGCTGCCGAGCCCAGAGGAGGCGGCCGCGTATCCGTACACCGGGGACGATCGCGACGAGATCGCCGCTCGTGCGGGCGCGGTCCTCGTCGGGAGCCCGGCGACGGTGGCCGAGCACCTGCAGGCGGTGCTCGACGGCACCGGTACCGATGAACTCATGATCACCACACCGGTGTACGACCACGCGGACCGCCGCCGGTCGTACGAGCTGATCGCCTCCGTCGCCGACCGGCTACGCCCGGGCGCGCGGACGCAAGGCGTGGAGCCAGGCCCGGCCTCCTGACACCCGAGGCCGCTCGCCGCTCCCGGCTCATTCGATCTTCGCCAGGTCGATGACGTAGAGGTCGTCATCGACCTGGTACGCGAGCAGCCGATCATCGCCGCGAGCGACGGCCGGCACCTGGATGTTCCCCTTCTCGTCCCGCCCGCCGAGATCGGCCGCCGTGCCCGTCGAGACGTCGTACAGGATCGCGATGTGCCCCGCGCCCTCGGCCGTGACCGGCGCGACCAGGAAGCGCTCGCGCGCGAGCCCGTCCGGCATGAGGTCGTTCATCGGCAGCTCCTTCTCCTGCGAGCCGTCCCGCAGCCGGTAGAAGCTCTTCCCGCCGTCCCGCACCCCGGCGCAGAGCCGTGCCCCGCAGATCAGGCCGCCCTCGCCGGGACGGGTGACGGCGGCGTTCGTCTCCCCGGTCTCCACGTTGGTGATGCTGGTGAAGCGTGCCCCGTTCCCCTCGGCGAACGGGCCGGGCGAGCCGACCCACGGCCATTCCAGCAGGTGCATCCCCGCGCCGCCGGGCACTGCCCGCACCTCGCCCCCCGCAGCGGGAACGGTGAACACCCCGCCGCTGAGCAGGGAGAAGACGATCCGGTCGGCTTCGACGGCGAGGCCGCCGAGCCCGGCGCCGCCGCCGTCCTCCACCTCCACGTCGGCGATGCTCGTGGCCTCGCCGCCGCTCACCGGGGCCGTCCACACGTGGACCTGCCGGTCCTTGGTGGCGGTCCACCAGACCACCTGGCCGCCGCCGACCGTGAAGTCCGAGGCGAACGCGACGGTCCCCGCGGGTGTCGGCACGTCGGTGATCTTCCGTAGGTCGCGGGTGCGGAGGTCGTAGGCGTAGAGGGCGTCGGTCTTCTCGAACCCGCCCCACGTGGTGACGAGCAGGGTCCGGTCGTCGATGAACGCCTGGGGCAGCAGCTTCGTCCCGCCGGGCCCGCGCGCGGGCACCTTGCGTACCGCCTCGGGCCACACCTGCTCCACGGGTTCGGGAAGCGGCCATTCCCGCGGGGCGCGGGGCGTGCCGGCGGCCGGGGACGCGGACTCGGACGTGGATGTGGACGTGCTCGGCAGCGCAGCCGTCATGTCGCCGTGACGCAGCACGGCCGCCGTCCCGCCGGCCACGACCACCACGGTCGCCGCCGCCAGCACCGCCTGGGCGAGGTTGCGCCGGCGGCGTCGGCGGTGGCCTGCCTCCAACCGGGCGGGCAGGTCGGCGGGCATCCGGGGCGCGTTCTGTGACGCGTTGCCGAGCGTTCTGCGCAGGGTCTCCTCAACGTCGGTCATCGCACGTTCCCTCCCAGATGCGGTCCGCCGAGACGCGAGCGCGATCCCTCGCCATCGGCCGGTAAGGCTGCGCGGAGCTTGTCGAGCGCGCGGGAGGCCTGGCTCCGCACGGTCCCCCGGGAGATGCCGAGCACGACGGCGATCTCCGCGTCCGTGAGCTGTTCGTAGTAGCGCAGCACGAGCACCGCGCGCTGCTTGCGCGGCAGGTCCGCCAGCGCCAGCCACAGGGTGCGCTCGTCGCCGCGCGGCAGAGTGTCCTGGTGGACGCTCTCCGGCAGGTCCCAGGCGAGCAGCTCGCGCCGGCGCAGCCGCCACACCGACAGGTGCAGCCTGGCCATCGTCGTGCGTACGTAACTCTCGGGGCTCTCCTTCGCCCGTAATCTCGGCCAGGCGGCGCGCAGCCTCAGCAGCGCCTCCTGCACCAGGTCGGCCGCGTCGTGCTGGTTGCCGGCCAGTACGTATCCGTACCGCAGGAGCGCGTCACCCCGTTCGGCGACGAAGTCCGCGTAGCGGGGATCACCGTCCAACTGCCTCGACCCTTCGTTGTCTCCATCAACCCCAAGAGGAGGCATCGCCGGGAACTGTTGCACGACCTGGGCCCGAAGAAGACGACCTAGGCCCAAAGGAGGAGGGCCGTTCGATCCCGGGACCGACGTGCGCGCCCGCCGCCGAGGGTTAGCGTCCCTGCCATGAACGACACCGGGACATTGGAAGAAGCGTACGAGCGGCTGCACAGGACGGGCCCCGAGTTCGACGGATGGCTGTCCAACCACGGCCCGATGGCCGTCGAGGCGATGGTCAGGCACGGCTACGACCGTGACGTGCATCGCTGGCTCGACGGTTACGTCGCCCGGCTGGACGAGCTGCCGCGCGGCACCTCGCCGGTCGGCACCGGGGAGTGGCGGGAGGCGCTGGGCGATCCGGGCCGGCTCGGTGACTGGCTGGCGTTCTTCGACAGGGAGCTGCGGGAGCGGCCGTGGCGGGACGTACTGGAAACCTGGTGGCCGCGCCTGTTGCCCGGCATCGCGGCCGGAGCCACGCACGGGGTGATCCGCGCGGGGCACGCGGTCCACGCGCTGCTCCAGCTTCAGGACGAGACGCGGCTCGCCGAGCTGGGCCAGGCGCTCGGTTACTGGGCGGCGCGCTGGCAGCCCGTCGCGGCCTTCGACGCGCCGTCCGGTACGGCCGACCCCGAGATCGCCCTCGCCGGAGTCCCGCGCGTACCGGACCAGAGCCAGGGCATCAACCATCGGCTCGCCCAGCTCGCCGAGGTCGCCGGGTGGGGCCCGTCCGTGGCGGCGCTCAGACCGGCCGCCGACGCCGAACAGGCCCGTGCCCGCCTCGCCGAGCTGGCGGACGCGGCGACCCTGCGCTACACCACCCACGCGCACGGCAATCCCGTCATGCTCGTCCACACCGCGACTGCGCCGACGGCGGTGCTGCGGACCTTGCCCGCGTTGCCGGAGAGCCTCTGGGCTGCCGGCCTGAACGCCGCCTGGGCGGCGGGCGCCGCGGTGACCGCCGCCTACGCCCCGGCCGAGCCGGTGACGGCCGGGCCGGAGCTGCGGTCCGGGCCCGGATCCGCGGAGGAGGTGTTCGAGCTCGCGGTCCGGCACGGGGACGAGCACGTGATCAAGCTCGCCGACACGGCGCTGGACGTGCACCGCCGCACCGGCGATCCCGACGCCCTCGCAGCGGTGGTCCGCGCGGCCACGCTGATCAGCCCGTTCCGCCCCTGAACGGCGGGCTTCGCGGGCCCTGCCTCCGCCCTGCCCTGTCCTGCCCCCGCCCTGCCCCCGCCCTGCCCCCGCCCTGCCCCCGCCCTGCCCCCGCCCTGCCCCCGCCCGGCTCCGGGACGGTGGGCGCCCGGGATCGATGACATGATGTCTTGATCATCTGGGACGTCCGAACCGTCATCCCCGCTGAGGTGCCCATGGCGAGTGCCCGCCGTACGAATGTCCTGCACGTGCTCAGTCCTGTCCTGAGCATCGGGGTCGGGACGCTCACCAACCTCGCCACCAGCGATCCGACCGTGTCCCTGATCGTCGCCCTGCTGGTCCTCGGGCTGGGATACACCGGTGTGGAGTTCTTCAGGAACCGGCCGGAGGCCGCGGGGCGTGGGAAGAGGATCTTCCAGGTGCCGCTCCGGGCCGACTGGGTCGAACGGCCCGCGGAGATCGGGGAGGTCCTGCGGGCGCTGCGCTTGTCCGACAAGGATTCCCCGGTGGCCCTGACGGCGGGGGTCCATGGGGCCGGAGGGTTCGGGAAGAGCGTCCTGGCCAACGCCGTCTGCTACGACCCCGAGGTCCGCAAGCGCTTCGACGCCGTCAAGTGGGTGACCGTCGGGCGTGACCGCAGAGGCCCGAAGCTCACCGAGCTGATCGTCGACGTGGCCGCCGCGTTCGACGCCCCCCGCTCGTCCTTCTCCGACCCGGAACAGGCAGGCCAGCACCTGGGGCAGATCCTGGACGACGCGGGACGCGTCCTGCTGGTCGTCGACGACGTCTGGACCGCGGATCAGCTGCGGCCCTTCCTCCAGGGAGCACCTCGCTGCACCCGGCTGATCACGACCCGCAATCCCAAGGCGCTCCCCGACGGCACGGTACCGGTCAGGGTCGATCAGATGGACGAGGAACGGGCCCGCGAGCTGCTGCTGCGCGGAGATCTGCGGCTCACCCAGCCCCAGATCGCCCAGCTGCTCGACCTGACAGGCCAATGGCCGCTGCTGCTGGCGATCGTCAACTCCGCCCTCCTGCGCCGGGTACGGCGAGGCGCGCAGGCCACCGATGTCGCGGCGGACATCATCGAACGCCTGTCCGTCGACGGGCCGACGTCACTCGATGTGCGAGACGCCGCGGCGCGCGACACGGCGGTGCGGATCAGCATCGAGCACGGGCTCGAAACCCTGGACGAGACGGACCGCATGCGATTCCTCGAACTGGGCGTGTTCGAGGAGGACGCCGAGGTGCCGATCGCCTTGGTCGCGGCTCTCTGGCGGATGCACGACGACGAGACGGAGTCGCTGTGCGAGAGGCTGGATGAGCTGTCCCTGCTGTCGAGTTTCAGCGGCGGAGCCGTCAGCGTCCACGACGTCGTACGCGGCTACATCCGGCAGGCCCTGGGCCACGCGGCGATCGCCGCCGCGAACGAGAGGTTCGTCGAGGCCGTCCGTACGGACTCGTCCGGCTGGTGGGAGCTGCCGGAGGAGAGCACCTACCTCTGGCGTCACCTGGCCTTTCACCTCGCCGAAGCCGGTCTCACCGCCGAGCTCGACGAGCTGGTCCGCGATGCCCGCTGGGTCGCGGTCAAGCTCGTGAGGTTCGGCCCGTCGGCCGTGGAGGCCGATCTCGCGTGGTCTGCGGCGCCCCTGGCCGGGCAACTGGCCCAGGCCATCGCGCAGAGCGCGCATGTCTTCGCCGACCTGGAGGAACGGACGGGGGTGCTCGCGAGCCTGGCTCATCGGCTGCACGCGTTCCCCGAGATCTCGAAGGGTGTGCTCGATCTCCTGCGGGAAGAGGGTGAGCCCCGGCTGGAGAGCCTGCTGCCTCCCCCCGACCTGCCGGACCCGGCGCTGCTCCGGACCCTTCATGGCCACGCCAACCTGGTGAAGGGGGTGGCGTTCTCCCCTGACGGCCAGTGGCTGGTGAGCGCCGGATTCGACGGGCTGCGGCTCTGGGACGCCGGTGGAGGCCTCGTCAAGGAGGTGAGCTCCGCCGCCGGTGCCACGGGTCTGGCGATCGCGCCCGACGGCACGTGGATGGTGACCTCTCACCAGGACGGAAGGGTGCGGCTCTGGAACGCCGACGGGACGCTCCGCCGCGAGATCGCGGCCCACAGGGGGTTCGGGCCCTGGGGCGCGGCCTGGATCAACGTCATCGCCATGGCCCCCGACGGCTCGTGGTTCGCGACGGGCACCCAGGGCGGCACCGTCAAGCTGTGGAACAGCGAGGGCGGCGATCTCCGCACCCTTCAAGCCTTCGGCCGGCGCCTCGGTCTTCGTGCCCGGCACGTGCGGAGAATGGTGATCTCCGCCGACAGCGCTCGGATCACGGTGATCGGTGACGGGCAGACCCGTACCTGGCCGGTGGCGGGCGGCCGGCCGCTCGCCGGTGAGACCGAGCGGGGCCCGGACGGCGTGCTCGTCCCGCCGGACGGGCGGTGGCTGTGTGCCCGGGCCGGGAAGGACATCGAGCTGCGGGACCGCGACGGAACCCGCCGTGCCACATTGCGCGGCCACAGCGGCTACGTGACCGGACTGGCACTCTCCCCCGACGGAAGCCTGCTGGCCACCAGCAGCAACGACCGGACCGTCCGCATCTGGAGCATCGACCGTGCCCTGTCCCGGCCGGTCGCGGGAGAAGACCATCAGATGCGGGACGCGTGCGCGATGGTCATCTCGCGTGATGGTTCCCGCCTCGCGGTGATGACGCGGACGGTGGTGCAGCTCGTGGACCCGGACGGAACGCGTCGGGAGCACATCGAGCTGCGGGAAGAAGATCTGCACGAGGATCTGCGCGCGCTGTTCGGCGACGCGCTCACCGCCGAACTGCCGGCACTCCCTCCCGACGCCGGCTGGACCCTCCGCGCGAACCTCGGCCCCATGCGAGCAGGGCTCTCGCTTCTGGCGGCCAAGTCGCCGCTCAAGTACCTGATGTTCGATCCCGAGGCGACCGCGGTCGCCGTCGCCCCGGACGATGCGTGGTTCGCCACGCTGGACTCCCGAGGTGTCGTGCGGATCCGGGAAGCCGACGGCAGGGTGCGCCACCGTTTCAGGAGCAAGCGGCGCCCGCCCTGCACCGACATGGAGGGCTGCGACTGCCTCGCCATCGCTCCGCGAGGTGACCGGCTGGCGACGACCGAGAACGGCCGCGTCCATCTCTGGCACCCGGACGGCAGGCGGCTGGCCACGCTGCGTACCCTGTCCAACCATCTGCACGGTGTGGTCATCTCACCGGATCTGCGGATCGTCGCCGCCTACGGCGACGGGGCCATGGCCAAACGGACGTTGTGGGGACTCGTATGGGCGCCCGGCGACGTCAACGCCATCAGGGTCTGGTGCGACGGAAAGATCATCGGCGACATCGAGGACCACGACTCGAGAACCACGAGCATCGCCTTGTCCCCCTCCGGGCATCTCCTGGCGAGCACCGGCGGAGAGGGGGTCCTGCTCGTGTCGGAGGTGCGGACCCTGGCGCCCGTGGCTTCCGTCCGGGTGGACGACAGGCTCAGCGACTGCGTCTGGCTGCCGGACGGCTCCGGCATCTTCGCGACCGGATCCGCGGGCCTCTACAGGTTCGCCCGCCGCGACTACCACGAGGCCGGATCCGGCTGAGCGACCCAGGTGCTGTACGTCGCCGCCGACGGGCTGCTCCGAGCGGAGCCGATGAGGAGCTCCGAGGGCCCGCTGGCAGCGGCGGGCCTCAACGGCGACGGCATCTCCGACCTCAGCCGGGACGGGCGGGTGGACGTGGTGGCCGGCGTCTTCGGCGCTGACCAGGTACACGTGTTCGACGGGAAGGCCAGGCTGGTGCTGGCTCCGGAGGACGATCGGCCAGGTTCCGCGTTCGGCTTCCCGCTCCTGTGACACCGCCCCCTATCTGACACCGCCCGCTGTCTGACGCTGCTCTCCGGCGGGCGCCGCTTCCCGGCCGGGAAAAGTGACTGGCGCGAACGGGCCCGCTGCGGCATCATGACGTCCATGATCTCCTACGGGAAGGGCGGCCACCGCCCCAGCCGGTGAACCCCGGCGCGAGGAAGCTGAGCACCGGAGACGAGCTCACCTTCCTGGCACACGCGATCTCCATGTCCTCGCTGCACGGCCCCGGGCCCTGGCCGCCGCATGCCATGGACCTGCCCGACGAGCCCCCTCGCCAGGACGACGGCAAGCCGTACATGCCCTCCGTCGTCATGGACGGCGTCCGCACCCACCACTTCGGCTTCGCCCCCGACCTCGGCATCGTCCAGGAGGTCGCCGATCTCCTGCAGGAGCGGGCTCCGTACGAGAGGCTGCACGACCGCCTCGCGGAGGCCCGCGCGCTGGAGTTCTGCGACGACCTGGTACGCGAGCTGGCGCGCAGGGAGCTGAGCAGGCGGCAGGTCCACGAGGCCGGCCGGTGGCTGGCCGAGCACGGCACGCGCCGCGAGGCCGTCAAGATCGGCATCGTGCTCGTCGGCGCGTCCGGCGACGAGCGGGACCGCGAGCTGCTGCTCCTGCTCGGCGCGCTGGAGGAGCTCACCCTGTACGCGGTCGTCGCCCTGCGGCGCACCCAGCCGGCCCAGGAAGGGGATCGGGCGGTGTTCGAGCTGGCCCGGCGCGTGACCGCCTGGGGCCGCATCCACGCCGTGGAACGCCTCGAAGGCAGCGACGACCCCGAGGTCAAGGCGTGGCTGCTGCGCGAGGGCTTCCGCAACGGCGTCATGGACGAGTACCTGGCGCCGCTCGCCGCCACGACCGGCGACCTGTACTCCGCGCTCCTCGACCCTGAACCGGACGAGGCGCTGGTGGACGGCGCGGGCGGCATCCTGACCGCGCTGATCCGCGGCGAGGGCGGCCCCACCACGGGCATCAGCGCGTACGGCGAGGCGGTGCCGGCCCTGGCCCGCTACGCCGACCTGGTCGCGGCCAGGCAGGCCACGCTCCAGCGCCTCGACCACCTCCTGACCATCCGCCGCCACCTGCGGGAACCTCCCGAGCACTGGCTCCCCGGCGACGTGGCGGCGCTGCGGCGCCGCTTCGCGGACGTGCTCCGGCAACCGCGCTGGGCCGAGGCTGCGCTGGCGGGCGTGGCGGACCCCGAGGGTGCGGACTTCTCGCGGGCCCAGCGCTGCGCGTCCGAGCTGGGCCTGCCGATCCTGCCGCAGGTCGTGGCCCGGCTCAGGACGGACCCGGGCGACGGCTTCGCCTGGCACGGCCTGGCCCGCCTGGCCGAGCCGGAGGCGCTGGCCGCGCTCGCCGAGGAACTGCTGCCGCTGGACGACCTGGCCAACGGGCCGGGCGACCGGCTCATCGGTGATGGCCACGAGCAGGCGCTGGAGAGGGTGGTCACGGAGCTGGAGCCGCATCCGGGTCTGGGCCTGCCGCTCATCCGGGCGGCGCTGCGCAACCGGGGCGTACGGGTCCGCCGGTGCGCGATGCGGGCCCTGCGGGCGTGGCCGGAGCCGCCGGAGGAGGCCGTCGCGTGGGTGCGGGCGGCGCACGCCGTGGAGCCGGACGGGGAGCTCCGCGACGACATGCACGGCTTTCTGGACCAGGGGTGAAAGATGCGATCTCAGGAACTGCTCGACGAGGTGGAGCCGCTGTCCCACGGGCAGCGCTGCCGTCGCCTGGCCGACCACGCCCGCGAGCTGTCCGCGCGCTCAAAGCTGCCCGCACGGTCCGAGCTGACCGCCCTGCTGGAGGAGCTGGCCGAGGGCGGCCCGTACGAGCGTTTGCTCGCCGTACGCCTGGCCGTGATGGCGAAGGACCTCCCGCACCTCACCCGCGCCCTGGCCGACCCCGATCCCGACATCTCCGGGTTCGCGATCGCCCAGGCCGTCAAGCTCGGCGCCCCCGACGACACCATCCTCGCCCTCGCCCGCACCGCCCCCATGCACCACCGCATGACCGCCTACCGCGCCATCAGGCGCAACCGCCGCGCCGACCTGGCCGAGCTCCTGATCGACGAGGTACGCGAGCGGTGGGGCGACCGCGAGGCGGCGGGCCTGCTCGCGGCCTGCCGGACCGAGGCGGTCGCCGCCAGGCTGGCCGGCCTCGCCCACGCGGTGCCCAACTGGGCGGCGCTGGCCAGGAAGCACCCGCTTCTCGTGCTCGACCACGCCGAGCAGGTGCTGGACGGCCTGACCCAGGATCTGCGCAACACCTGGTGGCCGGCCCTGATCCCCGGCGTGGAGGCCGCCGCCCGGCACGCCCCCGTGCGGGTGATCGCGCTGCTGGAGCGCCACTGGACACCCAGGCCCTGGCGCTGCGCGGGGCGGCTCCTGGACGCCGACCCGGCCCGCACGCTGGCCATCTACCTGGCCCCCGGCCGGCAGCCGCAGCTCGCCGCGCTGCTCGGGCGGGCGAGCGTGCGGCGGCGGCTGTCCGCGCTCACCGACGAGCGGCTGGGCGAGCTCGGCAGGGCGGTACGCGAGCAGCCCGGCGCGCTGCCCGACCTGCTGCGATCGCTGCCGCCCGCCCGCAGGGACGCGGTGTTCACCGCGACGATGCAGGGCGTCGACCTCTCCCGGCAGGTCCACTCGGAGGAGCTGCTGGACGTGCTCCCGCTGCGCCGCCGCGTCGCCGAGGCCCGCCGCATGCTCGGGCTCCGCGCCGTCGCCGAGGACGAGCCGCGCACGCTGGAGATCACGTCCTTCCTCCCGTACGACGAGGCCGAGCCGGTGCTGCGTGCCGTCACCCGCCGCTCCGACTCCCAGGAGCGCGCCGGCGGTTACGTCAACCTGATCGCCTGCGCGGGCCGCAGCCGCGACCCCGAGGTCCTCACCCGGCTGACGGACGCCCTCACCCGCCTGCGCAACGAGCAGGAGCCGGTGCGCGGCGCGGCCGTCACGGCCTTGGCCGGGATCCCCGGCCGGCTCTTCCGGCCCGCGCACCTGCCCTTCCTCGACGAGCTCGTCGAGGACGCGCTGGCGGCCCGCGACTGCTCGTACCGCACCCAGCGCGCCATCGGCCGCCTGGCCGCCTCGGTCTTCGAGCAGGGGGCGACGAGGCAGGACACGGCCCTGCTGGAGTTCGGCATGCGGACGTTCGAGCGGGTGACCGAGCACGTGGGCACGGCCACGCTCAGCCACCTCTGGGAGGTGTTGCGGCGCGGCCAGGAGGTCGAGCTGGTCCGCAGGCTGGCCCCGTACCTGGAGGCGGCGGCCGGCCATGACCGGCACCAACTCGCCTTCCTGCTCGCCACGGGACTCGGCCGGCGCGGGCACGAGCTGCCCGAGCTGCGGCGGGCGCTGGAACGCGCGCTGGACGCCGTCGAGGGGGCGGAGGCGATCGAGGCCGTCGAGTACTGGCTGGAGCCGCCGCGGACCAGGGGTGAGCGGGTGGCGAGGCTGCTGGCGGCCGATCCGTCCGTGGTGAACCTGGACGTGGTGTTCGAGGTGCTGGCGTGGCAGCGTACCGACCTGCTGGAGGTCGCGCTCGGCCCGCGGGATCCGGAGGGGCGGTTCGCCAGGAGCGGCACGCGCCGCGTGCACCGCGCGCCCCGCCGGGCGGTGCTGCGCTGGACGGTCAGGCAGCGTGAGGCGTACCTGGGGCTGCTGGAGCGGGTCGCGCGGGACACCACGCTGCCCGTGTGGGAGCGCGCGCAGGCCGTGCGGAGGATGGGCGGGGTGCCCGGGGTCGGGGCCGGGCGGTTGCGGCCGTACGTGATGCCGGGGGAGGCCGTGGTGCGGCGGGCCGCGCTGACCGCGCTGCCGTGGACGGCGTCGCCGCAGGACGTGCTGGGCGAGCTGCTCGCGCACGCGGGTGGGGACGACGCGCACGTCGCGGTGTACGGGGCGGCGCGGGCGGCCAGGTTCGCGCGGCCGGCGGAGCTGACGGTGGCGCTGGAGCCGGTGCTGGCCGGCGGCAAGGTCACCGCGCGCAAGGAGTCCGTCCGGCTGCTGGCCCGGCACCGCGCGCCCGGCGCGATGGGCGTGCTGCGGCGGTTGTGGGACGCGCCGGGCCAGCACAAGGACGTCCGGGCGGCGGTCGTGTCGGCCGCCACGGAGCTGCTCGCCGAGCCGGCGGCCTGGGAGTTGCTCAGGGAGGCGGTCGCGGCGGTGGAGGACGTGGCCGCCCCGGTGCTGGGGCCGCATCCGCTGAGCCTGCCGGAGCGGTGGCGGCCGGCGTACGGGGAGCTGATCGCCGCCGCGACCCGGTCGAGCGGCCTGAGGACCCGGGTCGAGGCCATCCGGGCGCTGCCTGGCTGGGGTCCCTACGTGCCGGGGGCCGCGGAGCGGCTGGCCGAGATCGTCCGCGACCTCGGCGAGACCGCCGAGTGGCGGGCCGCGGCCCGCGGGCTGGTGGAGGTGGCGTGCTCGGGGAACGGGGTGGCGGAGCTGCGGCGCACCGTGCGCGCGCTCGCCGCCGCGCCCGACGGCCCGGACGCCGGGGCCGAGCGCGACCGCCCGGCCGCCCAGCGGCTCGCGGCCATCGTGCTGGGCCTGCGCCTCGACCTCCAGCCAGGCCCGGGCCCGCGCATGAACCGGCGCGTCGATCCGGACCCCGGCCCGTGCCACGTCGTGGACCTGGAGTCGGCGCGGAAGGCCGCGCGGGCGGTCGTGGCCGACCTGCCTGCCGGCCTGGCGGCCGAGCTGCTGGCCGCCACCGTGGACTGGGAGCACGGCTCCGAGCGGGACGACCTGGCCCGGCTGCTCGGGACGATCCCCGGGGTGCTGGCCGCCGTCGAGGTGGGCAAGCTGCTCGCGGAGTCGGCCCAGGACGTGCCGGCGGAGCGGTTGCTGCCGCACGCGCGGTGGCTGGCGGAGCAGGGCGAGGCGGGCGCGCTGGTGGCCGTCGCGCTGGCCGAGTCGTCCGCCATCAGGGCGGGCTGGGGCGAGCCGTGGCGCGAGCTGCTGCGACGGGTACGGGCGAGCGGCTACCGCGAGGCGGCGTACCAGGCGCACCGGGTCAGGACGGCCATGGAGTGAATGGCGGAGGGTTCGGCACCACTTCACTGGCAGTTCAGGAAATTGTCAGATATCAGCATGATGTCGGTATAACGTCGGCTTTTGATCACTGAACGCCGAAGACGGGTTACCGCACCATGCGCAAGGTCCTGACGCTCACCCTCGCCGCCACCTCCGCCCTCTCCCTCCTCGCCGCCACCCCGGCAGGCGCCGCCGACCGTCCCCGCGACCTCCCGCCGGAGATCGACGGCGGCGCCTGGACGGCCGGTCACGTCCAGGGCATGGCCATCGACCAGCGCAAGGGGTACATGTACTTCTCCTTCACCAACCTCCTCGTCAAGACCGACCTCCAGGGCAAGCTCATCGGCTCCGTGACCGGCTTCACCGGCCACCTGGGCGACCTCGACTTCAACTCCCAGGACGGCCGCGTGTACGGCTCGCTGGAGTACAAGGAGCAGGAGTCGTTCTACATCGCGATCTTCGATGTGGACCGCATCACCGCGCCCGACATGGACGCCCAGACCACCGACGTGGTCAAGACCGTGTACCTGAAGGAGGTCGTCGCCGACTACGTGGCCGACATGAACGGGGACGGCACGTTCGACGGCAACGTCGGCAACACCCCCGACCACCGCTACGGCTGCAGCGGCATCGACGGTGTCTCGTTCGGCCCCGAGTTCGGCAAGAAGCACGGCAAGCAGAAACTGACCGTCGCCTACGGCATCTACGCCAACACCACCCGGCAGGACAACGACCACCAGGTCCTGCTCCAGTACGACATCCAGCAGTGGAAGAAGTACGAGCGCCCGCTCACCGAGAGCGCCCCGCACCGGAGCGGCCCCGAGCGGGTGGACGGCAAGTACTTCGCCTACACCGGCAACACCACCTACGGCGTGCAGAACCTCCAGTACGACGAGCACACCGGCAACTGGATGATGGCCGTCTACAAGGGCACCAAGCCGCAGTTCCCCAACTACACCTTCTTCATGGTGGACGGCGGCGCGCGCCCCAGGACGGGCGAGCTCGCCGGCCAGCCGCAGGCCGAGCGCGGCAAGCTCCTCACGCTGGCGCCCGGCGGGCTCGAGGACGCGGCGACGGGGGTCAGGGGCTGGCAGTTCACCGGCGAGTACGGGCTGGTCTCGCTCGGCGGCGGCCGCTACTACGTGGCCAAGGCCGGCAAGGTCACGGAGGACGGCGTCTCCAAGCACACCGGCCAGGCCCAGCTCTACCGCTGGACCGGCCAGTCCCCGACGCCCTTCGAGCGCATCGGCTGACGCCGCCGCGACCATGACAGGCCGCCTGCGGCCGGTCAGCAAGGGCTGTTAAGGTCGTGCCCCTTGAACGAGTGAAGATTCCTGCATGGGAGGGTCATGCGGACCACGGGGAAGATCGCGATCGTCACGTCCGTGCTGGCCGGGGCCGCCGTTCCGACGGCGGCCACGGCGCAGGCGGCGCCGGCCTGGGCCGCCTACCACGACCTGAGCGCGAGCCAGAGCGTCGCCCGGGTGAAGCAGCTCAAGGACCAGGGCTACCGGCCGATCACGGTCAACGTCTCGGACGGGGAGCGGTACGCCGCCGTCTGGGTCAAGGGCGGCTCGTCCGGCCAGTGGGGCATCTGGCAGGGCATGTCGGCCGACGGGTTCCAGCAGCGGTTCGACGCCGGGCTGAAGGAGGGGGCGCAGCCGACCTCCGTCTCGGCCACCGGGCCGGCCGACTCGCCCGTGTTCACCGCCGTCTTCGAGAAGAAGTCCGGGGCGTTCCTGGCCAAGGCCGGCCTCACCCCGGCCGGCTTCGCCGCCGCCAACAAGGAGGCGGCCGACAAGAGGCTCGCGCTGACCTCGGTGGACGCGTACGGCACGCCGGACGACATCCGTTACGTCGGCGTGTGGAGCGCAGGCGGCGGCGGTGCCTGGCAGTACACCTACGGCAAGTCGCTCAAGCAGCACGAGGCCGAGGTCTACGCCAAGAAGGAGAAGGGCTTCCGGCCGGTCAAGATCTCCGTGGCGCCCGACGGGACGTACGCGGCGGTGTGGCGCAAGGACCGGGTCAAGTCCTGGGCCCACTACGTGGACATGAGCGCTTCGGGGTACCAGAAGCGCTTCGACGACCTCAAGGCCAAGGGGCTGGCGCCGGTGCAGGTCAACGCGGAGAACGGCAAGTACGCCGCCATCTGGCAGTAGACGTGTGGACGTCACGGGCGGACGGCGCCGCCAGGCCACCGGGCAGCGGCGCCGCATGCCGCCCGCGCCGTCATCTCTTCAGGATCCGGACGTCGCCGGTCGTGCTGCTGGCCGTGATCCGCCGCTTGCCCTCCCGGTCGTTCTCGACCTCCGAGCGCGTGCTCCCGTCCGTGCTCCTGGCCGTCACCGCGTACGTGCCCGAGGGGACCCTCGCCGTCACCCTGCCATCGCGTGAGCGCAGGTCGAGGGTGGCCGGCGGAGCGGCGAACGCCACGTCGATCGTCCCGTCCGCGGTGCGGCAGCGCACGTACTCCGACTTCAGCCCCTCGGCCTCGATCGAGCCGTCGCTGTGCAGCCGCAGCCGCCCCGAGGCGCCCGTGACCTGGATGCGCTCCCGGCTCTTCGCCGCCACGTCCTGGGTGAGGCCGTCGAGGACGAGACCGTCCATCACGTCGATCGAGAGGCGGACGCCGGGCGGGACCTTGACGTGGTAGCGGGCCCCGCAGTCGCCGAAGACCATGTTGCAGCCGGCGCTCAGGCGCAGGGTGCCGTCCCGGAGGGACCAGGCGGGGGCGTCGGCCGCCTTGCCGCGCACCCACCGGTCCACCTGTACGGCGCCGCCGGTGCCCTGGAGGACGCGGACGCCGCCCAGGGAGGCGTCGATCTTCAGATCGGTCCCGGTGAAGGGGAACGACTGGGCGGCGTGGACCTCTTCGGCTGCCAGGTCCACGCCGCAACCGGTGCTCGCTGCCGCCAGGAGCGCCGCGCATGCTGCGAATGCCGCAATCTGCCTCATGGCCATGATCGTGGCCGAGCGCGCCGTCCCGGCCATCGACCGTCCGGCCGAATCGGCATCGGCCATTCGGCCGGACTCGGGGGACGGCGACGGCTACAGCGCCGACAGCAGCGCGTTCACCTGCCCCAGCGGGTCGGCCCCGATCGGGCGCACCGCCACCGACGTGGCCCCGGCCGCCCACAGGCTCCTGACGTGCGCCGCGGCCTCCTCAGCGGTGCCGGACGCCATCGCCACGTCCTCGGGCGGCACCCCCAGGAACCCCGCCTGCCCGGCCACCATCGCCCGCGCCTCTTCCTCGCTGCCGGCCCCGAGGCGCAGGAACGTGAACACGACCAGCTCGTGGTCCTGCCCGGCCCCGATCGTCTCGATGATCCCGGGCACCTGGTCGGGGCCCACGCCCTCGGGCACGATCGTCCCCTGGGCCACGCGCCCCGACAGCGCCAGCGAGCGCGGCCGCTTCACCCCGGCCAGCACGGGCGGCGGCTCGGCCGGCGGGTGCACCAGCGACACGCCGTCCAGGTGGACCTCCTTGCCGTGCAGGGTGACGGTCTCGCCGCGCAGCAGCGCGCTCACCGCGGTGATCGTCTCCTCCAGCAGGGCGAGCGGCGAGGACGGGGCGGCGCCCACCTGCCGCATCCAGTCCTGCACGCCGTGCCCGATCCCGGCGGCCAGCCGCCCCGGGTGCACCCGCGCCAGGTTGCCCAGCTCCATCGCCAGCAGCATCGGGTTGCGCAGCGGCGCGGGGGCGATGCCGAGGCCGACACGCAGCCGGGAGGTGACGGCGAGCGCCGTGGCGGCCGAGGTGAGGCCGCCCGTCCAGCCCAGGTCCTCCACCACCCACAGGTCGTCGACGGACGTCTCGTCGAGCGCTCTCGCGAACGGGACGAGCTGCTCGGGTGGCAGCCCCCGGTCGAACATGACGCCGAGTCTCACGATGCCCTCCAGTAGTAGCGGAACAACCGGCCGGTCTCCGAGTATCCAGCACGCAGGAAGGCGTTGGCGGTGGGGACGTTCGCGACGTCGGTGGCGGCCACGACGCGCTGCAGGCCGGCCTCGGCGAGCGTGCGGGTGCCCCGGGCCAGCAGGTCGTCGACGTAGCCGTGGCCGCGGTGCTCGGGCACCACGCCGATGTAGGCGATCGAGTGGTCGTCGGGCGCCACCAGCCCGACGGGGGAGTCGCCGAGGTAGCCGATGACGAACCAGTTCGGCTTGGCCTTACGGCTCATCAGGTCGTCGTACATCCATCGGGCCTCCTTCTCCGCGCCCGACGTGGCCACCTCCACCTGCGTGTCGTGATCGAGCGAGCCCTCGGAGACGCGGACGAGGAGGTCGATCACCTCGGCGGGGTCCATGCGGCGCGCGGGACGGTACGTCAGCCTGCCCGGATCCTCGGGGACGTCGCTCACGGCCACCCACTCCAGCAGCAGCCGCTCCACCTCCATGACGAACCCGGCCTCGACGAGCGCCTCGTGCTCGACCGCGCGATCGACGGCGGGATCGAGCCCCGGCTGGAGCGAGATGTCGTGGATCACCTTGGTCAGGCCCATCGCGCCGAGGCTGCGGCGCAGCAGGCCGCCGGCGGCGACGGGGTCGGGGCCGGGGGCGAACTGCCAGACGATCGCCGGCTCCGAGCCGGGGAAGGGCGCCCAGTAGGCCAGGCGGGCCTGCCCTTCCGCGAAGCACCACTCAGGCCGCGTCCTGCCCTCGTCGAAGGCGGTGCGCAGCTGGGAGCGCCCAGGCTCGGGGAACTGGTCGAACAACGTGAAAGCCTCCGCACCTCAGGGGGCTCTCCCGCGACTCGGAGAAGGGTCGTGGAGAGGCGTGCCCAACATGACATGACCATGTTCTCGCACACCTCTTACCGGTTCACCCGCTACCGCTCAGGCGGCGCTCTCCAGCGCGGCCCGCGCCTCGGTGAGGGAATGGCTCGTCTCGAAATGCCGGTCGAGGTTCGTGATCGTCAGCAAATGGCGGATCATTCCGGGCGCGAGGACCAGAATCATGCGCCCGTGCAGGTCCTGGATGTGGTTGAGCGTGGCCACCAGCACGCCGAGCCCGACGGAGTCGCAGAACGGCACCTCGGTGAGGTCCACGACCACGTTGAGGGGATCGGCCGCCGCCAATGCCTGTTCCAGCTCCGCCCGCAACCGGGGCGCGCCTGCAACGTCGAGATCGCCTACGACGTGCAGAACCGTACAGGGCCCCTCCCGCCAGTGCCTGACCACCATGGGCCTCACCTGCCCGACACCCAGATAATTATGCCTATTTCTTACATATGTTCTGCATTGCCGTTTTGGTGGTTGGTGTAACACTCGGTTTCGCAGTTGGGGTGCCGGTGGACTTCTGCTGCTGCACTTTCGGCTGGTCGCTGCCCAGGATCAGCTCGATGCCGTCGAGCTCCGCCTTCCGCAGCTCCGCACCGGGAATGGCGGCGGCGACGACTTTCGCCTGCGCCTCGAAAGCCTCGCCGTAACGGATGAAGGTCTGCTTGTAGTCCTTCTTCGAGGTGTTTCCCGGCTTGCCCGGCACCTTGAAACCGTAGGCGACCAGCGCCTCCTTCGTGCGCGCCCCCAGGCCCGTGATCAGCGTGCCGTTCTTGACCTCCAGCGTGATCTGGCCGGGCGCGATCGCCGACGGCTTGGGGGAGGCCGAGGCCAAGGCGGACGGCGTGGGCGCGGCAGGGTCCTGGTCCGCGTCGATCTTGGTGAACAGGTCGCGCGCCGCCTGCTTGTCCCACAGCACCGCCGACTCGCCCGTGGGGGTCTTGAAGTCGACGTCGGCCAACGGCACCTCGGCGAACTTCACGTCCGTCAGCGAGACGTCCCGCATCTGCGTGGCCAGCCCGAGCAGCCCGTCGTCAGGGTCGACCTTCACCGTGCTCAGCGTCGAGTTGACGAACGAGGCCAGCTTGGCCGGGTTGGCCAGCGTGTCGGCGCTCAGCGCCCGGTTGAGCAGCGCCGAGATGACCTGCTGCTGCCGGTCGATGCGGTCGAGGTCGGAGCGGGCGGTGGCGCGGGTACGGGCGTAGCCCAGCGCCTGCACGCCGTCGAGCTGGTGGGTGCCGGCCGGCAGGTTGAGCGCGATCTTGGTGTCGTTGATGGGCACGGGCGTGCAGACGGTGACCCCGCCGAGGGAGTCGACGACGTCGATGAAGCCCAGGATGTTGACCTCGATGTAGCGGTTGATCTGGAGCCCGGTGGCCGCCTCCACGGTCTGCTTGGCCAGCTTCGGCCCGCCGAACTGGTACGCGGAGTTGATCTTGTGGTCGCCCCTGCCCGGGATCGTCGTCCAGGTGTCGCGCGGCAGGCTCACCACCGTGACCTTGCTGTGGTCCTCCGACAGGTGGATGACCATCATCGTGTCGGTGCGCTGGCCGCTCTCGCGGCCCAGCTTGAGCCGGTTCTGCTGCTGGCGGGTGAGGTCGTCGCGCTTGTCCACGCCGACCAGCAGGATGTTCTCGGCGCCCCGGGACGCGGGCGCGGTCACCCCGGCGTCGACCGTGCCGATCTGGCGCGGGGTCGCCCACACCACGCCCGTGGTGATCAGCACGCCGGTGGACAGGAGACCGGCGACCAGCACGTTGCGGCGGCGGGCCTTGGCACTCCTGCGCGGCGGCCGCCGAGTGCGGACGGGTGTCGTCAGCTTGACGTCACCGTAGGCGTCTCCGCCCACGAGCACACCGCCGTCCTCCTCGTCCGGGTCGCGCATCCCGTCCCCCTCTTGTCACCCCGGAGGATCGGCCTTTCGATTGCCCTCCTCCCACGGTCGTACAGTAGCGTGAGCCCCGCCATGAAGCAGTTCCCCGACTCGCCGCACGCGCCCGCACAGACGCGCGGCTGGCCCCCCATCTCCGTCGTCATGCCGGTCCTCAACGAGGAGCGGCACCTCCGCGAGGCCGTCGAGATGGTCCTCGCCCAGAGCTACCCCGGTGAGATCGAGGTCGTCCTCGCCGTGGGTCCGTCCCAGGACCGCACCCAGGAGGTCGCCGACGCCATCGCGGCGGCCGACCGGCGGGTGACGGTGGTGCCCAACCCGACGGGCCGCACCCCCAACGCGCTCAACGCGGCCATCGCCGCCTCCCGCAACGACATCGTCGCCAGGGTCGACGGGCACGCCATGCTGCCCTCCGACTACCTGCGCGTGGCCGTCGAGACGCTGGCCGAGACCGGCGCCGACAACGTGGGAGGCATCATGGCGGCCGAAGGGATCACCCCCTTCGAGCAGGCCGTCGCGTGCGCCATGACCTCCAAGATCGGCGTCGGCGCCGCCGCGTTCCACGTGGGCGGCACGGCCGGGCCGGCCGACACCGTCTACCTCGGTGTCTTCCGCCGGTCGGCGCTCGACCGCGTGGGCGGCTACGACGAGCACTTCCAGCGGGCCCAGGACTGGGAGATGAACCACCGCATCCGCCAGACGGGCGGGCTCGTGTGGTTCCAGCCGCGCATGCGGGTCTCCTACCGGCCGAGGCCCAACGTGAAGGCGCTGGCCAAGCAGTACTTCCACTACGGCCGCTGGCGGCGGGTGGTCGCGCGCACCCACGAGGGCACGATCAACCTGCGTTACCTCGCGCCCCCGGCCGCCGTGCTCGCCATGCTGCTCGGGCTGGTCGTCTCGCCGTTCTTCCCGCTCGCGCTGATCGTGCCCGGCGGGTACGCCGTGGCCATCGTCGCCGGCTCGGCGCTGACCGGCGGCGGGCTGCCGGCGAGCGCCAAGCTGCGGCTGCCGCTGGTGTACGCCACCATGCACTGCTCGTGGGGCTGGGGCTTCCTCACCAGCCCGAAGAAGCTGGCCCGGCCGCCGCGCTGACCCCGTCCTCCCGTCCCCGCACCCCGCCGTACCCCGGCGGGGTGCTACAGCTCATCCTCCGGAGAAGACCCGCTCCACGGCCGCGTTGAAACGCGTCATCGCGTCCGGGTACTCCGGCCCGAACAGGTAGCTCCTGAGCTTCACCCGGGCCCTGGCCAGCGTGTCCTCCCCGTCCAGGAACTCCGCCAGCCCCGACAGGTCCTCGCCCAGCAGCACCCCCGCCTCCGTGCTCGGATAACGCTCGTGGAAGGCGCGCTCGGGCAGCCCCGCCACGTTCGTCACCGCGTACGGCTTCTCGCTGGCCAGGAAGTCGGCCACCACGCTGGAGATGTCGCTGATCAGCAGGTCGCACTCGTTGAAGCAGTCGTACAGGTGCGGCTCGGGGCCGGTGACGACCAGGTGCCTGATGTGCGGCGCCGCGCCGGCGGGCCTGGAGGGGTGGCGGGCCTTCGACTTGGCCAGCTCCGCCGCCTCGATCATGGCGACGATCTTCCTGTGGGCCCGGGTGGCGCTCTTGTCGCGGTGCCCGGTGAGCGGGTGCGGCTTGTAGATCACGCGCAGCGGGGGCCGGTGGTCGAGGAGGGCGCGGACGATGCGCGGGCCCATGGTGATCAGCGAGGTGTGGAACAGGTCGTCGTTCCAGCCCTCCCAGGTGGGCGCGTACAGGACGGTCCGGTACGGCCGCCCCGGCCCCTCCGTCGAGATGCCCTGGAGCTGGGGCCGGCCGACCTCGTGGATGTTCTCGTCCCTGACGCCCACCTTGGCCCGGCGGTAGCGGTCGCGGCCGGCGGGCCCCGCCACCCACACCTCGTCGTAGACCCGCGAGAACGGGTTGAACGAGGCCTCCTTGTCGCTGTCGCCGTGGTTGAGGAACGCGCTGCGCAGGGTCGGGATGCGCAGCATGTGCACGTTCCTGCCGACGTTGGCGACGTACAGGCAGAGCTTGGCCCCGGCCAGGGCGCGGAAGCTCATCAGGTCGGCCGACGACGGGATGCACACCATCGGCAGGCTGGTGGACTCCAGGTGCCTGGCCATGCCGCGCTCGCGCAGCACGACGATGGCGCGCCGGGGCATGCGTTCGAGGGTGGGCAGCCACATCCTGGCCTGGTAGGCGGCGGCCGTGGCGCCGGAGAAGTACAGGATCACCTCGGGGCGGTACTTCTCGACCTGCTCGCCCACGACCTCCAGCACCCTGGCCCGGTCGGTGAGCGGCCTGGCGCGGCGCACGTACGGGATGAGCGCGAGCGCCCCCGCCAGGCCCGCCGCGAGCGCCACCGCCGCGCCGGCCGTGGCCGGTACGGCGCCCAGGACGGACCCGAGCACCGGCAGCGCGTCCAGGCAGAGGAACGGCACGCTGCCGGCGTCACGCAGCGGCCCCGGCGGCATCCTGGGGATGCGCAGCGCGGAGACGTCGAGGTTGCGGGTGGTCACCGGCATCCTGCTGAGCATCTGGCGCAGCCGCAGCGCCAGCCCCGTGTGCAGGGCCCGCACCGCGTGGATCGCCAGCATCCCGGCCGCCAGCGCCGCGAACCACGGCAGCTCGGCCCCCGCCGTGCGCGCGACCAGGAGCAGCGCCATGGTCTCCCGGGCCGCGAAGCGCAGCGTGATCCCGAGGTGCACCTTGCCGAGCAGCTCGGGCAGCGGGCGGGCTGCGCGCGGGGCCGCGTACTCGACGAGGTACGAGGCCGCCGCCACCGCCCCGAACAGCGCCGGCGCCGGCCACAGCGCCGCCACCAGCAGCGCAGGGTAGCAGCCGAGCAGCGCAGCGATCACGATGAGTCTCCTCATGTGATCGCACGGTAACAACCCCCAGGTCAAGTGCCGTCCACGCGGGCGTCTATGACTTGCCCTGATAGGTCGGAGATGAGGATGTCCAGGGAGGTCTGCGTGACCACGAGCGGAGAGGCTCCGGTATTGAGGCAGTTGACCCGGATGCCGTCGGCGGCCCATTCGCGGGCCAGCGCCCGGGTCAGCCCGGCCACGGCCGCCGCGCCCGACTCGTGCAGGGCGCCGGAGCCGGGCGGGACCTGCAACAGCAGGCTGCCGCGCAGGTGCGGGCGGGCGGCGCGGGCGACGTTGAGCGCGCCCAGGTGGCCGGCGCCCACCGCGTCGGCGACGGTCTCGCCGCTCGCCCGCGCCAGGTCGCCGGCGTGGCCCGCGCCCGCCACCAGCACCACGTGATCGGCCCCGCCCACGTCGTCGAGCGCCTTGGCCACCGAGCCGAAGTCCTCCACGCGCACGCCGCCGGCACGGGTCAGGACGTGCACCGTGGCGCCGTGCCCGGCGGCCTCCCGCGCGAGCTCGCAGTCGCCCAGCAGGACGATCACCTGCCCGGCCAGCGCGGCCCTGTCGCCCGCCGGCACCGGCCGGGGCAGCCGGAAGAGCAGGTCCGCGATGTGCAGGTCGGCCGGGTGGGTCACCTTGATGTTGCGCTCGCTGCCCTGGACCAGGTGGATCGGAACCTCGGGCAGGTAGCGCAGCACCACCCCGCAGTCGTCGGTGGCGGGCAGCCCGGCGAAGCCCGGGTCGGCCATCGCCCGCTCGTACGCCTCCCGGATCACCGAGAGCCGGAAACACTGCGGGGTCTGGCTGCGCCGAAGCCGCGACCGGTCGAGCACCTCGCCGATCGACCCCTCGGGCGTCGCCACGAGGACCGTGTCGGAGCTCGGGATCGCCACGTTGACGGCCTCGTGGGTCTCCAGCGCCCGGACACATTCCGTGATGATCCGGGGCTCCAGGAGGGGCCGTACAGCGTCGTGCAACAGCACGTTGCACTCCTCCGCGCCGAGCGCCGCCAGCGCCCGCCACGTGCTCTCCGTACGGCTGGAACCGCCGTCCACCACCTTGCTGACCTTGCGATACCCGCCACGGGTCACGATCTCGCGCACCCGGTCGGCGTACCCGGGCGTCATCAGCACCACGATCCCGTCGATCTCGGGGGCGGCCTCGAACACCGCGAGCGAATGCTCGATGATCGTCCTGCCCGCGACCTCGATGAGCTGCTTGGGCGTGCCGAGCCCGACCCGCTGCCCCACCCCGCCCGCGAGGAGCACTCCTACCGACCGCAGCCGTGAATCCATACCGGCAGCGTAACGGTGCTGTTCCGTGATATCGCGTTGACCTGTCGCTACGCTGTGTCTACGCACCCCCCGAGACCGTGTGCTCCACCCCGACCGGGAGGAGACCTGAGCTTTGCCCGACTCATTGACCCGCGAGAGCACGACCACGTCGGTCGTGCTGCTCGCCACGACGCCCGCGTGCAGGCTCCTCAGCGGTGACGGCACGCTCCTCGACCGCCTCGGCGATCAGCTCGCCACGCTGCCCGTGCGCGAGGTCCAGGTGATGTCCGCCGCCGGCGGCGGCCTCGCCGCCGACCTGCGCGGCTTCGCCAAGATCGCGCGCACCGCCACGGGCGCCGTCGCCGTGCTGCCCGCCGACCTGGTGATCCACACCGAGGCGCTGGCCGTGCTGCTGGAGCACCCGGCGCGCAGCACCGCCGCGCTGATCTCGCACGACGCCACCGCCGGGCCGCTGCGCCCGCCCGTACGCGTGGAAGGCGGCCGGATCGTCGCGGCGGGCAGCTCCTTCCACCTCGTCCCCGAGGCGAACGCCACCTTCAGGGGCGTGCTGCAGGCGGGCGAGTCCGACCTGGCCTCGCTCGCGGACATCGCCGAGGAGCTGGCCGAGCTGGCCGACGCCGGCAAGCTCGGCCCCGTCACCCCCGTCGAGGCGGTGGACCTGCTGCTGGTCGGGCTGGTCAGGTCGGGCGTGACCGTGCGCGCCTCCGGCATCGGGCTGCTGCACGCCGACCGCGTGACCGGCCAGAACGCCGCCGACGCCGCCCTGGCCAGGCTGTCCGAGGTGGACGAGGCCAAGGTCAGGCTCGACGCCTCCGTGAAGGAGGACGACGGCTTCTTCGCCACGTTCTTCGTCTCCTCCTGGACCCGCTACCTGATCAAGCCCTGCGTGCGCCTCAAGCTCACTCCCAACACGGTCACCGGCATCTCGGCCGGGCTGGCCCTGCTGGCGGCCGTCTGGTTCTCGGCGGGCACCGAGGGCGGGCGGCTGGCCGGGGCGGGGCTGCTGTACCTGTCGTTCGCGCTCGACTGCCTCGACGGGCAGCTCGCCCGCTACACGCGCACGTTCTCCCCGCTGGGGGCCTGGGCCGACGGCATGTCCGACCGGCTCAAGGAGTACGCCGTCTACGTCGGCCTGGCCTTCGGCTCCGCCGCCGGCGACATCTGGTACCTGGCGGTGGCCGCGATGGTGCTGCAGGTCGTCAGGCACGCCATCGACTACACGTACGCGGGCGCCGTCGCCGACGCCGCCCGCATCGGCTCCATGTGGGGCAGGCCCGCGCGGTCCCTGCTGGAGTCGCAGGACGTGCGCCGCGCCCCCGGCGGCGTGCTCAAGCTCGCCCAGCGGCTCGAACGCGACACGATCGCCCGCTACCTGAAGAAGATGATCGTGCTGCCCATCGGGGAGCGCATGGCCCTGATCGCCGTCACCGCCGCCCTCTGGGACACCCGGGTCACGTTCCTGGCGCTGCTCGGCTGGGGCGGCGTGGCGGCGTTCTACCAGCTCGCCGGACGGATCGCGAGGTCGGCAAGGTGATTTCGGTCCACATGACACCCGTTCCGAACAGCACGGTCGTGGCCTACCGCGACGACGGGCCGCTCTCGCGCGCCATGGGGCTGCTCGTGGCCGGGCAGCTCCCGCCGCTGCCGCCGGTGATCGCCGGCACGTTCGTCACCGGCGTGCTGCTGCTGCTCGGCGTGGCGGGGACCGACGGGCTCGCGGTGTTCGCCCCGGCCGTGACGCTGCTGCTGGCCGGACCGGGGAGCACGCATCCGCACGACGGCAGGTTCGACTGGCTCGTGCCGCCGATCCTGCGGCTCATCGAGTACACCTTCATCGCGGCCGTCGGGTTCGCCCACGAGGTGCACCCCCTGGTGATCTTCATGCTGCTCGGAGCGCTAGGGTTTCACCATTACGATCTGGTCTACCGGTTGCGCCAGCGCGTCTACCCGCCGTCGTGGCTGGCCACGCTGGGGCTCGGCTGGGACGGGCGGATGATGGTGGTCTCGCTGGTCGCGCTGTCGGGCTGGCTGACCGGGGGTTACGCGCTGCTCGCGGTCTACCTGTGGGGGCTGTTCGGCTGGGAGAGCCTGACGTGCTGGCTCGCCGCGCCCCGATCCGGGGTGGAAGCGACCGATATGGGAACGCAAGACTAACGCCGGATTACCCGCACGGGGGCCAAAGACGAATACTCTTTGGGCCATCGGAGTCATGCTCGACTGAGGAGTGCACGTTGCTGGGAATGGTTCTGGCCGCTGGGGCCGGACGACGCCTGCGGCCGTACACCGACACGCTGCCCAAGGCGCTCGTGCCGGTCGACGGCGAGACCACGATCATGGACATCTCGCTGCGGAATCTCGCCGAGGTGGGCCTGAGGGACGTCGTGGTCGTCGTCGGTTACGCGGCGCAGGCCGTACACGAGCGCAAGGACGCCCTTGAGGAGCGCCACGGCGTCAAGCTCACCCTCGTGCACAACGACAAGGCCGAGGAGTGGAACAACGCCTACTCCCTGTGGTGCGCGCGCGAGTACTTCGCCCAGGGCGCGCTCCTGGTCAACGGCGACACCGTGCACCCGGTCTCGATCGAGAAGACGCTGCTGGCCGCCCCCGAGACCAGCGACATCCTGCTCGCGGTCGACGACGTCAAGAAGCTGGCCGACGAGGAGATGAAGGTCACGCTCACGCCCGAGGGCTCGCTGCGCCGCATCACCAAGCTGATGGACCCGGCGCAGGCCTACGGCGAGTACATCGGCGCCACCCTCATCAGGCCGGGCGCGGCCGGCCGGCTGGCCGACGCGCTCAAGGCCACGTTCGAGCGCGACCCGCAGCTCTACTACGAGGACGGTTACCAGGAGATGGTCGACCGCGGCGAGGTCATCCACGCCGCGCCCATCGGAGAGGTCGACTGGGTCGAGGTGGACAACCACGACGACCTGGCCAAGGCCCGCGCCATAGCCGTTCACTACTGAGGGGGCGCGGATGCCGCTTCTAGCGAGGATGTTGCCGGCGCCGCTGACCATGGACGTCAGGCGCGGCGCGGTCGCCCAGCTCGGCGCCCTGCTGGCCGACAGCCGCGTGGCGACCTCGGGCAGGGTCGCGGTGGCCGTCGGCATGGGCCAGGGCGACCACATCGAGAGCCTCATCGCGCCCACGCTGGGCGAGGCGGAGGTGTTCAGGGTGGCCGACGGGTCGGTCGACGCGGCCGTCTCGCTCGGCGCCGACCTGCGCAAGGCGGCCTACGAGGTGGTCGTCGGCGTGGGCGGCGGCAAGACGATCGACGTGACCAAGTACGCCGCCTCGCTGGCCGGCATCCCCATGGTCGCGGTGGCCACCAACCTCTCCCACGACGGCATCTGCTCGCCCACCGCCTCCCTCGTCTACGAGGGGGGCAAGGGCTCGTTCGGCGTGCCGATGCCGCTGGCCATCCTGGTCGACCTCGACTTCGTGCACAACGCGCCCGAGTCGCTGGTCAGGGCGGGCGTCGGCGACGTGGTGAGCAACCTGTCGGCCATCGAGGACTGGCAGCTCGGCAACGTCGAGCGCGGCGAGCCGATCGACGGGCTGGCCTGCTCGATGTCCCGTACCGCCGCCGAGGCGCTCGTCGGGCGCACCGACTCCATCGAGTCCGACGCGTTCCTGACCGTGCTGGCCGAGTCGCTGATCCTGTCCGGCATGTCGATGGTCGTCGCGGGCTCGTCCCGGCCCGCGAGCGGTGGAGATCATGAGATCCTTCATGCCGTGGATCAGCTCTTCCCCGGCACCTCCAACCACGGCGAGCTCGCCGGCATCGGCGCCGCCTTCTGCTTCTTCCTCAGGCAGGACGAAGCCCGCGTCAAACAGGTCGTCGACTGCCTGCGCCGGCACGAGCTGCCCGTCGTGCCCGGCGACATCGGGCTGAGCGCCGAGCAGTTCGCCGAGGTCGTCGCGCTGGCCCCGGCCACCCGCCCCGGCCGTTACACGATCCTGGAGCACCTGCGCATGCAGGACTCGGAGATCCGCGATCGGGTGGGGGACTATGTCCGGGCCTTCGGTAGCTGAGCTGCGCCAGGTGGCCCAGCCGCCCGGCCACCTGGAGCGCAGGAACGGCGAGCACTGGGCGGGCGTGCTCTACATGCGCCGCCTGTCCATCTACGTCACCTGGATGTTCGCCAAGACCTCCGTCACGCCCAACCAGCTCACCTGGGTGATGACCGTGGCGGGGGTCGCCGCCGGCTTCGTGCTGGCCCTGCCGGGGCTCTGGGCGGCGGTGCTGGCCGCCCTGCTGATCCAGGTCTACCTGCTGCTCGACTGCTCCGACGGCGAGCTGGCCCGCTGGACGGGCAAGACGTCGCTGGCCGGCGTCTACCTCGACCGGGTCGGCGCGTACTTCGCCGAGGCCGCGGTGCTGGCCGGGCTGGGCTGGCGGGCCTCGGCCGTGCTGCCCGACTGGTACACCGTGTGCGGCTTCGCCGCCGCGCTCGGCGCCATCCTCATCAAGGCCGAGAGCGACCTGGTGGAGGTGGCCAGGGCCAAGGGCGGGCTGGGGGCCGCGAGCGAGGCGGCGGCCGTGCAGTTCCGCTCCGGGCTGCTGGGGCTGGGGCGGCGGGTGCTGGCGGCGACCAGGTTCCACCGGATCGTGCAGCCGATCGAGCTGTCCATGCTCGCGGTGGTGACCGCGGTGATCGACCTGGTCGTCGGCGATCTGACGGCGACGCGGGTGCTGGTCGTGGCCTGCCTGGCCGCCGCGGCGCTGCAGACCGTGCTGCATTTGATCAGCATCATGGCGTCGAGGCGACTCGCTTGATGCCGAGGCTGGAACCGAGGGGGCTTCCCGTCCGTCGTATTGATCGGACGTCCGCCGTTCGGTGGGGGTTCATCGTCGGTTCCGATACGCTTAGCTTCACCATTCCCAGACCATGCAGACCAGCAGACTCGGTGATCATGAAAGAATGCTCCGCCCGTGCTCTCAACGCGTCAGGACAGTGATTCGTTGAAGATCTCGTGCGTCATCCTCACCATGGGCAACCGGGTCGCGGAGCTGAACCGGGCGGTCGAGTCCGCGCTGAACCAGGTCGACGGCGACGTCGAGGTGGTGATCGTAGGCAACGGTGCCGACGTGCCCGAGGTGTCGGCGACGCCACCCGAGGGTTCGGCCGCGGTCGTGAAAGCGATCCGGCTCGAACAGAACACGGGCATCCCCGCCGGCCGTAACCGGGGCGTGGAGGAGTGCTCGGGAGACGTCGTGCTGTTCCTCGACGACGACGGCTGGTACGCCAACCCGAAGGTCGTCTCGCACGTACGGGACCGCTTCGCCACCGAGCCCGACCTGGCCGTGATCTCCTTCCGGATCATGGACCCCGACGGGAGCGGCAGCCAGCGCCGCCACGTCCCGCGCCTGCGCGCGGGCGACCCGCAGCGCTCCAGCCCGGTCACCACGTTCCTGGGCGGCGCCTCGGCGATCAGGCGCTCGGCCTTCCTCCAGGTGGGCGGCCTGCCCGAGCGCTTCTTCTACGCGCACGAGGAGACCGACCTGGCCTGGCGGCTGCTCGGCGAGGGTTACCGGATCGAGTACGACGCCGAGACGGTGATGTACCACCCGCAGGTGCCGCCGACCAGGCACGCCCAGTTCCACCGGCTCAACGCCCGCAACCGGGTCTGGCTGGCGCGGCGCAACCTGCCGTGGCCGCTGGCGGTGCTCTACCTCACCAACTGGGTGGTGCTCACCGTGATCCGCGAGCGAGGCGCCTCGGGGGCGCTCAAGGCGTGGTTCTCCGGCTTCTTCGAGGGGTTGCGCAGCCCGGCGGGCGAGCGCCGTCCCATGGCCTGGCGCACGGCGTGGCGCATGGTCAAGCTGGGCCGGCCCCCGATCGTCTAGACCTGCTGCGCCTCGCCGAAGCTCATCTCCGCGTGGGAGATGGTGGTGGCGAACATCGCCCGCTTGGGCAGCCCCAGCTCGCTCAGCTCCTTGGCGATGGGATGGTTGCCCAGGCGGATCAGCGCGCCGCTGGGCCGGATCCTGGCGCCGCCGGCACGTACGGACCAGGGGACGCGCCGTGTCACCCCGTCGCGGTGCGTGTAGGCGTCGAGCGGCGCCATCGCCCCCGCGCCCGGTACGGGCAGGCCGGGCTTGATCAGCATGTCGAGCACGAGCCGCCCGTCCTTGCGCAGGATGCACCTCTTGTACGGCGACGCCAGCCGCAGCTCGATGTCGGCCAGCTCCTTCGGGAAGCCCCACAAGGTGCGCCCGGCCTCCAGCGTGAACTCCTGGTCCACCGGCAGCCAGTGCACGAACACGCCGGCCTGCCGCAGCTCCGTGAGCCCCATGGCCCCGGACGAGCCGGGCGGGCGCACGAGGAAGGCCATGCCGAACTCGTGGTAGGTGTCGAGGTCCCCGTCGCGGTAGTCGACGAACACCAGCATGCAGACGGCCTTGCCGGGGAGCACCTCGGCGACGTCCAGCCCTGAGTACGCGATCACCGCCCTGGCGGCGTCGGCACGCACCGGGTAGAGGGCACTGCACACCTCTGCGTCCCTCACCCGCACGGGCATGCTCACCGTCCGGTTCTGGATCAGATGCGATGCCATGGCTCCCAGTACATCAACCCGGAAGCCGTGTGACCATTCCCGCCCCGGTGGCGTCTAGGTGTGATGTGACGATCGAAGGACCACGGGGGGCATCATCATCGAGGACTTGTACCGCGAGCACTGGCCGCTCGTGTGCGGGTTCCTCCTGCGCAGGACGCGTGACCCCCACCTCGCCGAAGACCTGGCACAGGAGACGTTCGTCAAGGCGACCAGGGCCCTGCTGGGCTGGCGCGGGGAGAACCCGGCCGCCTGGCTGCTCACGATCGCGCGCAACGTGCTCATCGACCACGTCCGCCGCGCGCGCCGCGAGCTGCCCCTGCCCGAGCCCGACGAGCTGGGCGCGCCCGGGTTCCACGTGGACTCCCTGGAGGTGCGCGACGCCCTGGGCCGGCTGCCCGAGCAGCACCGCAGGCTGCTCACGCTGGTCTACTTCGAGGGCTTCTCGCTCGTGGAGGTGGCCGCGATGACCGGCAGGAGGCACGCCACGATCAAGACCGCCCTCTGGCGCGCCAGGAACGCTTTCGCCGATCTTTATGGAGCCCCCCATGACTGATGACTTTCCGGAAATGCCGGACTTTGACCCGAAGCTCACCCGGAAGGCCGTCCGCCGCGGGCTGGTCAGGACGACCACCAACGTGCTGGCGGTCCTGCTGGCACTCGCCCTGGCGGCCACGCTCGGCTCGACGCTCGTCCAGGAGCGCGGCGATCGGGAACAACGCATGATGGACGTGCTCGGCACGGCCTTCAAGGTGTACAACCCGGCCTACACGGTGACGGTCGGCGACTGCTGCGAGACCACGCCGGTGTCGATGTCGTTCCAGGTCGCCGCGGCCCCGCTGCGTGCCGTCGGCGGCTTCTGGCCGGTGGGCGGCGAGACGTACACGATCACTCAGGACTTCTTCGGCCGCGTCGGCCACCTGCCTCTGGGCAGCACCGCCAACACCAGGCTCTCCATCGCTCTCTACGACCTGGGCGGCACGCTCGCGCGCAAGGAGCAGGTCCGCAAGGTGCTGGCCAGGCTGCCCGCCGGGCTCAACACGCTGGCGGTGGTGGAGTTCGCCGCGCCGCTGAAGCAGGCCGAGCTGAAGGGCTTCCTGGAGGAGAAGAAGACCTGCGCCGACAAGGTCGTCTATGAACGCAGGCCGAGCTCGCTGCCCATCACCTGGGGAGAGACCACCTGGGACCGCGGTGAGTTCGTCGAGGGCAAGGAGGGGTGCGGCGTGGGCCTGTCCAACTTCCGTTCCTGGGTCCGGCTGCTGCGCGAGCACGACGAGGCGAACCTGCGCCGCTTCGACCTGTCCCTGAACCGGCTGCGCAAGGCGGCCGGCGACGGCCTGGCCTACGCCTACGTGGACCAGCTCGCCTCGGTCGAAGAGCTGCGCAGGCTCATCGAGGACCCGCGCGTGCGCACGATCCGCCTGGCCGACGCCACCTTCGACCTGGACCGCCCCTAGCCCCTAGACGGCCAGCGCGTGCCTGGTCAGGCCGGCCCACGACTCGGCGCGGCGCACGAACGCCTCGCAGTGGTCCGGCCAGTGGTGGCGCAGCCGCGCCGCCGCGTGCCCCTGCGCGCCGAGTCGAAGCCGCCGCGCCGGGTTCTCCTTCAGATCCAGTACGGCGTTCAGCACCGCGTCCACGTCCAGCGGCACCACCAGCCCGCATCCGGCCCCCTCGACCAGCGAGGCGCCCTGCGGGGTGGTGATCACCGGCAGCCCCCTGCCCATGTAGTCCATGATCTTGGTGGGGGGCGCGCCGACCGTGTCGTCGGCCAGCGACAGGCCGGCCAGCGCGCCCTCGGCCATGCGCAGGGCGTGCCGGTTCGGGACGTACCCGAACCAGTCGAGCAGGCCCACGCGCTGCGCGTCCCGCAGCAGCGGGCGCACCTCGCGGGCCGCGGCGCCGATGAGGTCCAGCCGGATGCCGTGCGGGACCAGGCGCTCGGCCAGCCCGATCAGCTCCGTCACGCCGCGCTCGGCCGACAGGCGGCCGATGTGCACGACCCTGGTGTCGCCAGGAGGGGGAGGACTGGACGACACCAGGGTCGCCTCGGGGACCACGGCGGGCGTGATCACCCGGTGGCGCCTTCCGGCGCGGGCGAGTTGCTTGGCGGTGACCTGCTCGCGCACGTCCCAGACGACCGGAGGGCGCCGGTACGGCAGCGCCCGCAGCAGCCGGTGGTCGTGCACGATCAGCAGGTCCGCGTCCCGCACGCCGCGTCTGAGCGCGGTGCGCGCCCGGCCGTAGGAGGCCTGGCGGGGCACGTCGATCGCGGTCAGCCCCATGGCGGGGGTCACGTTGAAATAGGTGAAGGGCGCGACGTAGGTCACCTCGTGGCCCGCGTCGAGCAGCGCCCGGATCTGCCGGTGCATGATCCGGGCGTCCTCGGGATGGTGGACGGTCGTGGCGACACATGCGCGCATGTGTCGATGCTGAGCGCTTACCAGGTCAAAGGCGTTAATGCGGGTGAAACGGCTGCTTAACTTCGAGAGGGGCGCCGATAGAGCCAGGTCAGGCGGGGCTCCAGGACCCACTTGAAGACCGTGCGGGTCTCCGGCAGGCACAGGATGATGGCCAGCGCGAAGCAGCTCGCGCTGATCGCCAGCACGCCCAGCGGCCCGTACAGCCACGGCATCGACAGCCAGCCCATCTCCTTGGCGATCAGCACCGGGATGCCGTGGAGCAGGTAGCAGTAGAGCGTGCGGGTGCCGAGGTCGGTGTACCAGGTCTCCTTCCTGGGCACCAGCGCCAGCACGGCCAGGCACATGGCCAGCGCGCAGACCAGCAGCCCGATGCGCAGGCCGAGGCCCATGTACCAGGACAGGTCGAGATCCTGGAAGCTGTTCTTGTAGTAGAACGGGCCCAGCTTCGCCATGGGCGCGATGAAGATCGCCACCGCCGCCGCGCCGAGGAGGATGAACCCCGAGACGGCCTTGATCCAGCGCCGGTTGAGCAGCTCGAAGTGCTCGGGCTGCAGCACCAGGCCGATCACGAAGAACGGCAGCAGGCCGAAGAACCGGTCCATGCTGAAGTCACCGGAGATCTGCGAGAACCCGGCGAACAGGTAGATCGCGATCGCCACCGGCACCGGGTACTTCATCCGCTTCCACACCGGTGTGGACAACCGCCAGAACAGCAGCGCCAGCAGGTACCAGTTGAGCCACGCCGGATCGATGATCGTCAGGCTCCACTTCGACCCGAGGGCGGTGCGGAGCGCGGCGTAACCCACCTCGACGATCACGTACGGGACCAGGAACGTGTCGACCAGCTTGTTGGTCTTGGCGTTGGAGTTCCAGAAGTTCCTGGACAGGTAGCCGCTGATCACCACGAACAGCGGCATGTGGAAGACGTAGATGAAGATGTAGGCCGCGCGCGCCGAGTCGGCGGCCAGCGTGGGCACCAGCGAGTGGCCGATCGGCACCAGCGCGATCAGGATGAACTTGACGTTGTCGAGGAACGGGTCGCGCCTGCGCTTGGCCGGCTCCGTCGCCGGCTGCGGCTGCTCCTCACGCCCCTCGCCCGACGCCGGCCCCTCGGCGATCGCCGTCTGCGGCGCGGCGCGCTCGCCGGGGGCGACCCCGTGGGGATCGGTGGACTCGCTCCAGAACGCCTCCTCCGGCAACGGCCAGCGGGCTCCCGTGTTGGCGGGCCCTTGCTCCTCTGGGCTGCGCTGGGGCGTGGCCGATGGGGAGAATCTGGTGTCAGACACGGAAGAAGTCGCTCAGCTTCGCTCGGGGCCGGGGAACCGCGACGACAAGAGCGGGAAACCCACGAGGCTTGGTGTCGCGCTGCGTCGCCAACCCGCAACAGACTATCCCGCCCTCGCGGGTCCTGTCTCTCGCAGAGGAGCAGAATGCCCGCTTCCACAGGGAACTTGGAGCCTCAGGTGCACACGTTCTTCTGCTCGGAGGCGGTGATGGTGCTGTTGTTGACGCTGTCGGGGAGCTTGGTGACCTTGACCGACTCGAAGTCCTCGCCCACCAGGAGCTGGATGATCGGAGTGCCCTTCGTGGCGCCCCCCGCCGTGGCGTTGGTGACCGTCGACGTGTACGGCTGCACGTTGGTCCCCGCCACCTTGCCCGACGCGGCCTGCGGCTTGGGCAGGACGGAACCGCCCAGCGTGATGGCGTGGTCGGCCGCCGTCTCGACCGTCTTGGTGTAGTGGATCTCGCTCTTGGCCAGGCTCACCCCGCCGGGCGCCTCGTAGTTGCCCACCCCGACGACCTTGAAGCCCTGCTTGGCCAGCTCGTCGGCCACCTCGCGGGCCTTGCCCACGGTCTTGGTGCCGTTCAGCACCTGCACGCGCACCTGCTCGGGCTTGATCTTCTCCTTGGGCTTGGTGCTCGCGCTCGAGCTCGGCTCCGGCGTGGTGACCTCGGTGTCGGTCTTGATCGAGGTGAACAGCTCGGTGGCGTCCGGCTCCTTCCAGACCACCCGGTTCGGGTCCTGCGGGTCGGGGCCCCAGGGCACCGTGGTGAACTTGACGCCGTTCGCGGTCATCGCCCTGGCGCTCATCGCGATCTGGATGAGCTGCTCGGTGTCGTTGGCCAGCTCGGGGTCCATGGTGACCGAGCCCGCCGCGGCGGCGACGAAGTCGCGCAGCCGGCCGACGTCGGTGAGCAGCTCGCTGCTGGTGGCCTTGGCCACGACCTTGCTCAGGAAGATCTGCTGGCGCTTGATGCGCTGGATGTCGCTGCCGTCGCCGTACTTGCGCAGGCGCACGTAACCCAGCGCCTTCTCGCCGTTGAGCAGGCTCTTGCCGGCCGGCAGCACCAGCTTGGAGGCCTTGTCGTCGACGGCGGTGCGCAGGCAGATCTCGATGCCGCCCAGGGCGTCGACGATGTTCTTGAACCCGCTGAAGTCCACCTCGACGTAGTGGTTCACGCGGATGCCGGTGAGGGTCTCGATCGTGGAGATCGTGCAGGCGATGCCGCCCGCGTTGTACGCCGAGTTGATCATGTCCCGGCGCGGGGCCATCTCCTGCTTGGTGGTCTCGTTCTTGCACCGGGGGATCTGCACCATCGAGTCCCGCGGGAAGCTGATCAGGCGGGCCTTGTCGCGGTTGGGCGAGATGTGCATGAGGATGATCGTGTCGGTGCGCTTGCCGCCCGCGTCGGCCTGCCGGGCGAGCTCCTGGCCGTACCTCGCGTTTCCCTGGCCCGCGCGCGTGTCGGAGCCGACGAGCAGCACGTTGAGCGCGCCGGTCTCCGGGGGACGCGGATTGATGATGTCTTCCTTGACGCTCTTCTGGTTGATGTTGCCGAAGGCGTCGCGGTAGGTGGTGTACGCGGTCAGCGCGCCCGCGACCATGACCGTGGTCAGGCCGATGCTGACCCAGGCCAGCACGCGCATCTTGGCCTGGCCGCCTGAGCCGCCGCCGGAGCGGTGGCCGCGCGGGGGCCGGTCGTCGGGCGGCGGGGGCGGCGCGGCGGCCGCCTGCCGGCGCGCCATCCGGCTGCCGGGTTGTGTGACGGCGGTACGGCGGTCCTGCACGGAATCGACTACCGGCACGCTCCTGTAGTCACTCATACGCCCCCTAGCCTCACTCCTTGCGCCGCCGGATTGGTCGCTCCGCGCCACGAGACTAGGTCACGTACGGCGTGCCCCGAGCCATGATCGCGGGGAACGGCCGTGACCCGGACGTGATGTTTCCGCGGCAAAGCATACTCAGAGCTGGACATTGGGTGGAATATCATCGCCAAACTCTTTCGCCCTCGGATCGCCACCGGACCGTCTGAGCAGGCCAGGCCCGAGGCTCTGGGCCGCCGCCAGACAGGCCAGGGGTACGGCCGGCAACACGTACCGGTAGTCGAACTCGGCGGCCGCGGCCGGTGTGATCAGCAGCACAACGGCCACCGACCAGGGCACCAGCCAGGCCGGACCCGCCGCGAGGCGCCTTCCCTCACGCCTGCGGGCGATCGCCGCCACCGGTGGCACGAGCAAGATCCCCAAGAGCACCGGGCCGGGCAGGCGCACCATGCTCTGATAGGCCCGCAACCATCCGGCGAAGGGCTCCACGATCTCCGTGCCGATCGCACCCTGCTCGTAGAGCTTGGCATACTCGGCGCCGACCTGCGCGGGATAGCGCCCAGGAGGTCCCGGAGCGGTCGCCGGGAACTGGTAGTAGCCGTAGATCTCGGCGTCGGGGTAGATCGGCCGGCCCCAGGTGAACGAGCGGCCCAGTTCCTCCAGCACGGAGGCGGCGTAGTCGAGGGGCTGCGTGACGATCGCCAGCATCGCGAACCTGGCCGCCAGGTCGTCGTTCTCCTTCGAGAACGTGATCCCCGGCCGCAGCACCAGCGGGGCGTCCTTGGCCCAGATGTACTCCTGCGAGGGCGGGCGCTGCTCCGGCGGGCGCGGATCGCACAGGACCTTCAGGTCGGGCGGCGGGTCCATCCTGGCGCAGTCGGCGAAGGACATCGTGCGGGCGTACAGGAAGACGCCGTTCGCGCCGACCAGGCCGACGCGCTGGTAGGTGACGTGGAACCAGGCGCCGTACGCGAGGATCGGCACCAGCGCGGCGGCCAGCAGCACGGCCGCCGGCTTGATCCGCACGGCCGACCTGATCCGCACGGCCAGCCTCTTCCGCGCGTCCGGACTTTTTCGCACGGTCGGCCTTTTTCGTACGGTGGCCGGCCCGATCGATCCGTCTGCCGGCCTGATCGGTTCGTCTGCCGGCCCGAGCCGGTGGTGCAGCGCGAACCAGGCCGCCAGCACCACGATCAGGGGCTGGCCGACCGTCCTGGTGAGCGTGGCGGCGGCCAGCAGCAGGCCGATCGCGGCGATGGTCGCCGTCCGGCGCGTGACGCACAGCGCCACGGCGGCGACCACCAGGAACATGAACAGCGTGTCGGAGACGAGCAGGTGCTCCAGCTCGATCTGGTACGCGTCCAGCAGCACCGGCACCGTGGCCAGCGTCGCCGCCCACCTGGGAGCCCGGCGGGCGGCCCGGTAGATCAGGATGCCGGTGGCCAGGCCGAGCAGGTGCTGGGCCGCCGTGACCGCGCCGAACGCGTGCAGCGGCTCCAGCAGCTTGAGGAACATCGAGTAGCCGGCCGGGCGCACGAGGTCGGGGCGGGGTTTGAAGACGGTGACGATGTAGGTGTAGGAGTCGGGGAACCACAGGGCGGGGCGGTAGCCGAGCATGGCCAGGGCCCGCAGGACGGTGCCCAGGGCCAGCACGGCCAGGAACCAGCGGTGCCGGCGCACCCACTGCCGAGGCGCGCCACCCCCCGGTGTGGCGCTGTCCCGCGCGGCGCTGTCACGTGTGGCGCTGTCCGGTGCGCTGCTGTCCCGTGTGGCACTGTCCCGTGTGGCGTTGTCCGGTGCGCTGCTGTCCCGTGTGGCGCTGTCCCGTGTGGCGCTGTCCCGTGTGGCGCTGTCCCGTGTGGCGCTGTCCCGTGTGGCGCTGTCCCGTGTGGCGCTGTCCCGTGTGGCGTTGTCCGGTGCGCGGCTGTCCCGTGCGGCGCTGTCGGATGGGCGGCGCGTCGCGGGGTTCAGGACGCGTGCCAGGGCGGCGAGGCGGGCCAGCGGACCCAGGAGCTGTGCCGGCCGGCGACGCGGATCGCGTGGCAGGCGCCGCCGGCCGCGGCCGGTCCTCGTGGGCTCCCCGTCGCGAGCCTCCGACCTCACCGCATGTCCTCCCGCTTCTCCGGCACGTCCGTACGCTACCGGCGATCGCCGGCACGCCGCGCCGCCTGCTCACCCACTCACCCGCACCCTGCGGCCCGCACGCGGGGACGGCGGGGGCGCCAAGGTTGGATACGCTCGCTCTCCGATGGAACTCGATCGACCCGGCCGGGTGCTCGCCACGCTGTCCGTGCTGCCCGCGCTGGCCGTGGCGGGCTGGTTGCTGGCGGGTCTGCCGCTGCTGCTGCTCGGCCGGTTCGCGCCGCTGCCCGCCACGCTGCTCGGGGTCCCGCTGGCGGTGTTGCTGTGCTCGGCGGGCACGCGGCGGCTCGGCGGGAGCACGACCCGCGAGGGCACGGCCCTCGACGGCACGGCGAGCGGTGGCGGCGCCCAGGCGGCGGTGACGCGCAGGGCCGAGGGGAGCGGCGGTGTCGCGCAGGCGGTGGTGTCGCGGGCGGCCGAGGGCGTTCTGGGGCGGGTCAGGGCCGCCACGTGGCAGGTGGCGGGCGTCGTAGGGGTCGCCGTCGCGTCGGGCGTGTTCAACGCGATCATGCACAGCGAGCAGATCGCCGTCAGGCGCGACCCGGCCACCTACACCCAGTACGCGGCCTGGATCGCCGCCCACGGCGGGCTGCCCGTCCCCGCCCAGGCCGAGGCGTTCGGCGGGCCGGATCCCGCGCTGGTGTTCAAGAGTGTCGGGTTCTACGACGTGGCCGGGGCGGTGGTGCCGCAGTTCATGCCGGGCCCGCCGATGGTGTTCGCGATCGGCCACTGGCTGGGCGCCCCGTACGTGGTGCCGGCCGTGCTGGGGGCGCTGGCCGTGCTGACGGTGGCCGGGGTGGTGGCGCGGCTGGCCGGGGCCAGGTGGGCGGTGGTGGCGGCGGCGGCCTTCGCCGTGAGCCTGCCGGTCCTGTACACCTCGCGCACCACGTTCAGCGAGATCCCGTCGCTGATCCTGCTGTTCGGCGGCCTGGCCCTGGCGTACGACGCGCTCGCCCGGCGGGAGCGGGGCAGGGCGCTGCTGGCCGGGCTGGTGTTCGGGCTGGCCGTGCTGGTCAGGGTGGACGGGCTGCGGGACGTGCTGCCGGTGCTGGCGTTCGCGGGGCTGCTGATCGCGATGCGGCGCTTCCGCAGGCCGGAGGGGGTGGTGGGGCCGCCGCTGCTGGTGGGGCTGGTGGCCGGGGCCGGGCTGGGGATGCTGGCGGCGTACCTGCTGGCCCGTCCCTACCTCTCCTATCTGTCCGGTTCGGTGAAGCCGCTGCTGTTCATCTGCGCCGGCGTCCTCGTGCTCACCGCCGCGGGCACGGCCGCCGCTCCGGCCCTCGCCCGGATCCGCCTGCCGAGGTGGGCGCCGCGGACGGGGGCGGTGCTGGTCGTGCTGCTGATGGCGGCCCTGTACGCGCGCCCGTGGGTGCAGACCGTCACCCGGATCCCCGCCAGTGACGACGACCGCCGCACGGCCGAGATGATCGAGCAGATCCAGCGGGCCAACGGCCTGCCCGTCGACGGCACCAGGCTGTACTTCGAGAGCTCCCTGCACTGGGTGGTCTGGTACGTCGGCGCCCCCGCCGTCCTGCTGGCCACGATCGCCGCCGCCCTGCTCGTGCGCAGGTTGCTGCGCGGCGGATCGTCGTTCGAGTGGCTGCTGCCGCTCGCCGTCGTGGGCTGGACGACCGTCACCACGCTGCTGCGGCCCGAGATCACCCCCGACCATCCGTGGGCCGCCCGCCGCCTGGTCCCCGTCGTGATCCCCGGGATGATCCTGCTCGCCTCCTACGGCCTGGCCCGGCTGCGCCGCCTCACGGACCGGCACGGGCCGCAGGTGCTGAAGTGGGGCATGGCGGCGGCCGTGGTGCTCGTCCTGGTGCCCCCGGTCGTGACCTCGATCGGGACGGCGTTCACGCCGGTCGAGCGGGGGGAGGCGGCGGCGGTCGAGGCGATGTGCGCGCAGATCCCGGCCGACGCCTCGGTGCTGACCGTGGAGCGGGTCACGGGTGACCGGTTCGTCCAGGTCGTCCGCGGCATGTGCGGTAAGCCGGCCGCGCAGGTGGCCCGGGTGGGCTCCGCCGACCTCGCGCCCGAGTCCGAGGTGCGGCGGCTGATCGAGCGGGTGCGCGCGGCGGGCCGGGTGCCGGTCGTGCTGGGGGCCGAGCAGGGGCAGGTCTCGCCGTACGGAGCGGCGTCGCAGATCATGGAGCTGGTCACGCGCCAGGACGAGCGGTCGCTCACCGAGGCGCCGAACGGCACCTGGTCCCTGCGGATGAACGTGTGGATGGCGGTCGCCTGACCGGCCTGCGATGAGCCAGACTGGAGGGAAAGATCGGGGAATCGGGAGTTCCCGCTGGCCCGATGTGGACTCGCCTCCCGGCTGGGCAGAGTACCCTCGACCCCCGTGAGCACGCTTGAGACCCCCAAGAGTGGAACCGCCGTGGAAGAAGCGCCGTACGTCACGATCGTCCTGCCCTGCTACAACGAGCAGGATCACGTCCTCGACGAGGTGGAGCGCATCACCAAGGCGATGGACTCGAGCGGCTACACCTACGAGCTGGTCGCCGTCGACGACTGCTCGACCGACGCCACCCTGGCCAAGCTCCAGGAGGCCGCGCCCAGCTATCCCCACCTGCGCATCCGCGCCTTCCACCGCAACGGCGGCGCCGGCACCGTGCGGCGCATCGGCTCGCAGGAGGCCAGGGGCGAGATCGTCGTCTGGACCGACGCCGACATGTCCTACGCCAACGAGCGCATCCCCGAGCTGGTGCAGATCCTGGAGAAGGACGCGACCATCGACATGGTGGTCGGGGCGCGCACCAGCGAGGAGGGCTCGCACAAGTTCCTGCGCGTGCCGGCCAAGTTCGTGATCCGCAAGGTGGCCGAGATGCTGGCCGGGCAGAAGATCCCCGACCTCAACTCGGGGCTGCGGGCCTTCCGCAAGGCGGTGGCCAAGCCCTACCTGCGGCTGCTGCCCCCCGGCTTCTCCTGCGTCACGACGATCACGCTGTCGTTCCTGTCGAACCAGCACGACGTCTACTACCTGCCGACGGAGTACGCCAAGCGGGCCGGCAAGTCGAAGTTCAGCTTCGTCTCCGACGCCTACCGCTACATCCTGCAGGTGCTGCGGATGATCATGTACTTCAACCCGCTTAAGGTGCTCATGCCGCCCGCGTTGTGGCTGGTGGCCATCGGGTTCGTGAAGGGTGTCTGGGACATGATCCAGCATCCGTTCTACTTCCCTGCCAACACCGTCATGATCTTCCTGTCCGGGCTGCTGATCGGGTCCGTGGCGCTGCTCGCCGACCTGATCGTGCGCTCGCGGGGAGAGTGACGTTGCGGATCGCGATCGTCGGCCCGACATATCCGTACAAGGGGGGCGGGGCGCAGCACACCACCGAGCTGGCGCACCGCCTGGCGGCGCTCGGCCACGACGTGGTGATCGAGTCGTGGCGCGCGCAGTATCCGTCCTTCCTCTACCCGGGGCAGCAGACGATCGACGCACCCGAGGGCACGCCCTTCCCGGGGACCGTGCGGCGGCTCGACTGGCGGCGGCCGGACGGATGGGTGGCGGCCGGTCGGCGGCTGCGATCGGCGGACCTGGTGGTGCTGGCGGTGCTGAGCCCGGTGCAGGTCCCCGCGTACCTGGGCATCCTCTACGGGATCGGGCGGCGGACCCGTACCGTCGCCCTGTGCCACAACGTGCTGCCGCACGAGCGCAAGCCGTACGACGAGCCGCTGATGAAAGCCCTGCTCAAGCGGGTGGACGGGGTGCTGGCCCACTCCGAGCCGCAGGCCGCGCTGGCCAGGGGGCTCACGGCCGGGCCGGTCAGCGTGGCGGGGCTACCGCCGCACCTGCCCTCGACCTCGGGTGACAAGCCGGCCGGGGTGGTGCACCGCAGGCTGCTGTTCTTCGGCATCGTGCGGCCGTACAAGGGGCTCGACCTGCTGCTGCGCGCGCTGCCCGAGGGGATCGCGCTGACCGTCGCGGGCGAGTTCTGGGGCGGGCTCGACGAGACGAAGGCGCTGATCGGGGAGCTGGGCCTCGGCGACCGGGTGGAGCTGCGGCCGGGGTACGTCGCGGCCGAGGACGTGCCGAAGCTGTTCGCCGCGGCCGACGCGCTGGTGCTGCCCTACCGCAACGCCACGGCCAGCCAGAACGTCTGGCTAGCGCACGAGCACGGCGTGCCCGTGATCGCCACCCGCGTCGGCGCGCTGGCCGACCACGTCACCGACGGCGTGGACGGGCTGCTGGTCGAGCCGGGCGACGCCGGGGCGCTGCGCGCGGCGATCGAGCGGTTCTACGCCTCCGGCGAGCCGGAGAGGTTGCGGTCGGGGGTCAAGGCGGTCGATCCCGAGCCGTTCTGGTCGGCGTACGCGGCGGCGCTGCTCGGCGCCTGAGTGCCGGGCGCGGGCCGGCGGCCGAGCAGGAACGCGATGCCCGCGGCGGCCGCGTCGGCCAGCGTGAACGCCAGCCGCGACACGATCGCCACCGCGAGCGCGGCGGGCGTGCCGACGATCGGCCCGAGCACGAGCACGAGCGCGCCCTCCCTGACGCCGACCCCGGCGGGCACGACCACGGTCAGGATCCCGGTCGCCCAGGCGAAGGCGTAGGCCCCTGTCGCCACCACGTACAGGTCGGGACGGCCGGCGACCAGCCAGATGTGCAGGCCGTACACGAGCCAGCCGAGCGCCGTCCAGGCCACCGCGACCACCACCGTGCGGCCGGGCAGCACGCTCTCCAGCGGCTCCCTGCGTGCGATGCGCAGCGCCAGGTTGAGGCCCCAGGTGAGCACCTTGGGATGCAGGCAGACGATGATCACCGGCACGAGCAGCGCGATGTACCAGGCCTGCCGCACCGCCTCCAGCGTGCCCAGCGTGGCGGCGGCGATCGAGATCGCCACCCCGAGATTGATCACCAGCCCCAGGGAGATCGTCGCGAACGTGCGCCGCGGCGGGCTCCCGTGATCGCGCCCGAGGTCCATCATCGCCGCGTACGCCCACACCGCGCCCGGGATGTACTTCCCGAGCTGCCCCACGAACATGATCCGCCCGGCGATCCGCACCGGCACCCGCGTGCCCAGGCCCGCCAGGATCTCCCGCCAGGCCAGCAACATGCAGAACTGGCCGACCAGCACGGCCACGAACGACCCGAGCACCGCCCACGGCGACATCGCGGCCAGCGCGGTGGTGGTGTCGTCCCAGTTGGCGGCCAGCCCGTAGCCCAGGAAACCGATCGCGACCAGGGCGAGGAAGGCGCGCAGCAGGCGGCGGAGCATTGGCTCAGGTTACGCGCGGTTCTCCAGGTAAATCCAGCGGCCCGCCGCCCCGATGACGGCCGGCGCCGCGAGCGCGACCTGGGATCCGCGCATGCCACTTCGTTCCCGCCCGTTCGGGTCTCGCCAGGTCGGCCGCCGTACTGAAGCCGCTTTGACGCCTGATTGGCGTGCGCGTCCGCACGAGGTCGGTACGGTGGGGAACCGTGGTGAAGCAACGGGTCGCGCAGCTCGAATACTCGGAGTTCCAGTCCGCCATGCTCGACGAGGCGAAGCGCAGGCGGAAGGCAGCGAAGATCATCGCGGTGCTGGAGCACTTCAACGGGCCGCTCGGCGGGCTGACCGTCGGCGACGTGGGCTGCTCGGCCGGGTTCATCGCCGACGAGCTGGCGCAGGCCGGGGCGAAGCACACGCTGGGCATCGACATCGACGTGCCGGGGCTGCGCAAGGCGGCCGACCGGTTCGGCGAGCGGGTGGCGTTCGTCTGCGGTGACGGCACGGCGCTGCCGTTCCCCGACGGCTCGATCGACGTGCTGGTGTTCAACCACATCTACGAGCACGTGGTCGACCCCGACGCGGTGGTGGCGGAGATGCGCCGGGTGCTGTCCGACGACGGGGTGCTCTACCTCGGGCTCGGCAACCGGCTCGGGGTCATGGAGCCGCACTACAAGCTGCCGTTCCTGTCGTACCTCCCGCCGGCGCTGGCCGACCGCTACGTGCGGGCGTTCGGGCGGGCCGACCACTACTACGAGCGGTTCAGGACGCGGCGCGGGCTGCGCAGGATGTTGCGTGCCTTCCACGTGTGGGACTACACCTTGCCCGTGCTGGCCACGCCGACCAGGTTCGCGGGGGGCGAGCTGTTCCCCGGGGTGCTGGGGAAGGTGGTCAGGACGGTGCTGTCGCGGATGCCGCGCGAGGTGCTCAGGCTGCTGCTGCCCGTCGTGCCGACGTATCTGTGGGTGGCCACCAAGACGCCGCGCCGGCCGGCGGGCGCGCGCCTGCCGCAGCCGCCCGAGCGAGTGCGCCCGCTGTGAGCGGCACCGACCCCGC